>NZ_JBPJZO010000012.1:0-173434 GCF_051216545.1 Variovorax nitratireducens | reverse complement strand
TCCCACATCAGCGCCTTCTGGCTTTCCGAATAGTAGATCCGTGGCCGCCTTTTCATCTGCAACACTCCTTCCGCCTACGCGGTGGTTAGTGTGTTGCAGCGACCGGTTGAATCCGCCAGCGGAAGCGGACTGTCGTCGGTCGACGCTAGACTTCCGAGTTCGGCCAACTCCTGACTTTCGTGAATGACGGCTTTGAGAAGGAGTGACGACGCCACTGCGCCCATCGCGCGCCGATCCCAAGAGCGCACGCTGGTTGACCGTGCGACCCGGTTACATCAAGATCCCCGTCAAAGGAACCATGATGATGAATCGAATCAAGGCGCTCTTGCAAGAAGGCAAGACAGCGTTGGGCGCCATCGTCACGATGCCGAGTCCCCAGGTCACGCAGGTCATGGCGCGCGCTGGATTCGACTGGTTGCTGATCGACATGGAGCACGGCCCGATCGACCTTGCGTCCGCACATTCCATGATTCTTGCCACGACCGGCACACCGGCGGTGCCGATGGCGCGGATTGCCGCCAACGTACCCTGGCTGGCAAAGCCGCTGATCGATGCGGGCGCATTGGGCATCGCGGTACCCATGGTGTGCAGCAGGGCCGAAGCCGAGGCGGCAGGCAGGGCGCTCCGCTATCCGCCGGCAGGCGAGCGCATGTGGGGGCCGTTCTACGCGCCGATGCGCTGGGACACGCCGATGCGCGACTACATGGTTGCAGCAGATAAAGAGCTGCTTTCGATTATCACGATCGAGCACGTCGATGCGGTAAAGCGTATCGACGAGATCGCCGAAGCCCAAGGCGTAGATGTTGCGATCATCGGCCCCGGCGATCTCGCCACAAGCTTCGGCCATCACGGCCAGGTCGATCACCCGGAAGTCCAGGCTGCCATGCGCGAGGCGGAGCGCGGCATTCTTGCCAGCAACATCGCGTTGGGTGGCGTTGCGTTTTCCCCGGAGCACGCCAATCGAATGATCGACGCAGGCTACCGAATGATCGCTCTGGGCTTTGACTGGTCGCTGCTCCAAAGGGGCATCGCCGCGGCGGTGAACGGCATCCAACGGTAGGCATCACAGCGCGCTGGCGCCGCGCTCTTTGATCGGCTGCTTTATGGTGCCCTGTCTTGAATCACGATCGTCTGCAGTGGGCCAGATTGCGACGGTCAGGCGTCGCGGCTTATGGACCGCTATCAGTCTTGACCTGCAGGACGATAGTGGATCGCTGTATCGACGGTGCCGTGGACATACACCGCGCGATGGGACGCGACCGTCACCGAAATCCGCCAGCAGAGCGAGCTCCAACCTGCAGCGTCCACATCGCCAGACCGACGGACCCGATTTGGCGGCAGCAACCCGAGCAGCAGGAATGCCACGAGCATGCGCGTAGCGCTCAGTTCGCCTCCTGGAATCAGGCGCGGCAGTTCGTCGCGCATCAGACGTTCGCTGCCAAAGAAGAAGATCGCGGCAACTAACGTGCCGAGCACGGCCAAGCTCCGAATGCGGGCACCGCGGGTCAAGGTTGAGGAGAACATGGTTTGGCGGATCCGGCACCCGTTTGGCGCCGCAGCAATTCTGCGGCCGCCGCCAGGCGCAGGATAGGTGCGGCAATCGACGCGCGCGGGTTCGAGATCGCGGGCGGCATGAGGTGCGTGCCGGCTGCTTGGACAAGCAGGACCTTCCGCTGCCCTGTGGAAGGGGTCAGAATGCGGCGAACGCTCGCTTCCAGGCGATGCGGTTCGGAACCGAGGCCATGAGACGCTGGTTGACCGCCCTCTTCGTGCTGCTGCTCGGCGGCTGCACAACGCTGCCGGCGCGCATCGCGCAGCCTGCCAGCAGCGCCATCGCCGTTACCGACGTCACGTACCTCGGGCGCATCGCTGCGGCGAGTCTGGCCGATGCACCCGGAGGCGACACGGGCTTCAGGCTGCTACCCAGCGGCGAGATGGCCTTCGATGCACGCCTTGCGCTGGCCGAGGCGGCCACACGCTCCATCGATGCGCAGTACTACCACATCCATGCCGATACCGCCGGCGCCGCGTTCCTCGCGGCGCTGCGGGATGCCGCGCTGCGCGGCGTGCGCGTGCGGCTGCTGGTGGACGACTACCACGCCGGCGAACTCTACCTCCTGCTGCGCGGGCTGGCCGCGTTTCCGAACGTCGAGGTGCGCCTGTTCAACCCGCTGCCGGCGCGCTACGGCACGTCGATCGGTCGCATGCTGATGTCGCTGCACGAATACGCGCGTGTCAACCACCGCATGCACAACAAGCTCTTCGTCGCCGACAACCAGTTTGCCGTCTACGGCGGGCGCAACATCGCCGACGAATACTTCACGCGCCACGGCCAAGCCAACTTCATCGACCTCGACGTGCTCTCCGCCGGCGCGGTCGTGCGCGAGCTGTCGGCGAGCTTCGACCGCTACTGGAACAGCGAACAGGTGTGGGCGCTGGAGCAGCGGCTGCATGCGTTGGAACGCGTCATGGAACCCGCCGAGCGGCGCGCCGACTTCGACATGCGGCTGAACGAGATCGCCGGCCCTCCGCCGAACGTGCCGCCGCGCGACCACCTGGGCCAGAGCACGGTGCGCGCGCAGATCGCGCAGGGCCGCTTGCAGTTGCTGCCCGGCACGGCCCGCGTGCACGACGACCCGCCCGACAAGTTGGTCGGCCCGGTGGACACGAACAAGGCCACCCGGGCGATGCGCGCCAAGCTCGACGTGATCGCCGGCGCGCGCGAGGAGGTGGTCGTCGTCAATCCATATTTTCTGCCCGGCCCGGTCGGCCTGCGCATGATGCGGGAGGCCCAGCAGCGCGGCACGCGGGTGCTCATCGTCACCAACTCACTGGGCTCCACCGACGAGCCGCTTGTGTACCGCGCCTACTCGCGCTACCGCCCCGAGATGCTGAAACTGGGCGTAGAGCTGTACGAGTTCGGTCCCGAACTGGTGCGGCGGTCGGACAGATTCGGAGCCTTCGGCAAGTCCACGCCGCGCCTGCACGCCAAGGTGGTGGGCGTGGACCGGCGCTGGATGGTGGTGGGCTCGGTCAACCTCGATCTTCGCTCGGCGGTGCTGAACACCGAGTTGGGCGTCACCATCGACTGCGCGGCGCTCACGCTTCAGGCGCTCGGCCTGCTGCGCGCCGATGCCTTCGCCAGCATGTACCGGCTCCAGCTTGGTGAAGACGGCCAGACGGTCGAATGGCATCTGCGCGACGACAGCGGCAAGACGCAGGTGCGGCACGACGAGCCGCACGCGAGCCTGTGGCAAGGCATTTCGCAGTGGCTGCAATCGTTGCTCGTGTCCGAGAACGACTTGTAGCCGGCCCCGGCCAGGGTCCCTTGAATCCGAGGTTCATCAACGCGCGATGCGCACGATGCGCGCCGCGCCAATGGCCGTCACTGCCATCGCCTGCTTCGTATCGAAGAAGGCGGGCGCGCGCACGACGGTCGATGTGCCAACCTGCTCGACCTGCACGCTGCCCAGCAGCACGAGCAAGAGCTCGCCGGCGCTCACCTCGGCGCGCTCGCCGGCGGCCAGCGGCCGGTGCTGCCCCGCGTGGACGACCGCCAGCCGCGCCGCGCGCTCCATCGTCTTCCACGTCGGCAGGCCACGCACGCAGTCGTCGAAGCGCCGCGCCGCGAAGTTCTTCCAGAGGATCTCGCTCAGTTTCGGGTGCGCTTCGAGGATGGAGAACAACGCCGCGCGCGAAATCTGGATGAGCAGCGTGGCGGTGGCGGTGCGCAGCGAGGCACTGCGCCGTTCGCCGCTGAGCATGGCGATCTCGCCGAACATGTCGCCGCTGGCCAACTCGTCGATGATGGCGTCTTCGCCTTCATCTTCGCCTGCGCCCTCGCGATCGGCCAGCACATAGACGGCGCCGCGCGCAATCACGTAGAGCTCGTCGCCGGGGTCGCCGGCACGAAAGACGATCCTTCCCGCAGGAAGCGCAACGATTTGCGCGCTGCGTGCCAGCGTGGCCAGGCTGGGTGCGCCGAATGAGCCGAACAGTGCGGTCGCCTCGAGGCGCCGGACGACCTCGGCCGGGCGCAGCAACTGGCCGCCGATGGGCAGGCGGTACAGCATCGCCGTGAATCCCTCCCTGCGCCGTGCGTAGCGCTCGGCGAAGAAGGTCGAGATCATGTGCCAGAGGTTGTGCGGGTCGATCCTGGCGAGGGTGACGAGTCCGTCGCCTTTGCCGTAGCCGGGGTTGGCCTCGATGAAAAAGCGCGCCGCGGGCTTGTCGCATTGGCGCCAGTAGTAGCGCTCGACCTCGGAGTCGCGCGTGATCCAGTGCACCTGGCGAGTAAGCGGGTTGTCGGAGGTCACGCGCTCGAGGCCGAACGAGTTCGCCAACTCGTCCATGACGTCGACCACGGCCGGCGGCGGCGGATGCCGGGTGCTCGGCCAGACCACGTCGAAGTGCTTGGCAAACAGGCAATAGCTCGAAGGGTGCACCAGCGAGCCGAGGTAGTAGACGCGCCGCCCGGGGTAGCGCAGCAGGTAAGGCACGCCGAGCTTGAGGCCGAAGCGCGTGTTGGTATTGCCACCCCGGTAAGCGCGCAGCGAACCGGCCTCGGCACGAAAGATGGCGCTCGCCTTGCCGGCCAGTTCACGCTCGAAGATGTGCAGCGCGAAGTAGCCGACGATCTCGCCTGCGTGGTTGCGGTGCACGTTGATCCAGGTGTGCTCGGCCGGGGACTCGACCACGTACTTCGCGAACGAGTCGCGGCTGACGCCGTCGAACACCTCGCAATGGACCTTGTAGAGCGCATCGATGAACTCTTGCCGCGCGGCGGGGTCGAGCTTGCTCGGGACGACGATGGCGGATTTGGCGATCTTCGGCATGGGTGTCGGGCTCGCTGCGGACCACCCGTCGAACCGCCGGAAATCCGAAGGCCTGCGGGTGGCACGCGTGGCGGCATACTGACGGCCATGCTCGCCGAACCGCCGCCCCTTTGCAACCGCCGGACGCATCCGGCCGAGGCGCTCGCAGTCCTCGCCGAAGGTTGCGGGTTCCTGCTGCTCGGCGTGCTCGGCGTGCTCGCCGCACCAATTGCCCTGCCGATCGAGAACGTCGCGCGCCGGGACGCCCTGGTGCCCGGCCTGGCGCGATGACGCCTGCGCTCGCCCTGCACCCGCTGTTCGCCGGCATTTCGTCCGAGGCGCTCGCCTCCCTTGAACGACACCTGCAAACGCGTCGCTTCGAAGCGGGCGACATCATCCTGCGCGCCGGCGTGCCGTCGGCCGAGCTGTTCGGGCTGATCGACGGCGCTGTGCGCGTCGAGCTGGACGGGGGTGGCCGGCGGCTGCTGCTGTTGCCGCCCCAGTGCTTCGGCGAGCTGTCGGCGTTGACCGGCGATCCGGTCTCGGCCACCGTCGTCGCCCAGCGCGATGTGCGAACCTGGGTCCTCTCGGCCCCCGTTCTCTTGGAGGCGATGTCGCAGGAGGTCGCGTTCTTCCGCAACGTCGCGACCTTGCTGGGGCTGCGCCTTCGCGAGCGGACGCGCCGTGCGCCGGCGGCGCGGCCGCGCGTCGTGCTGGTGCCGACGGGGGAGGAAGGCGACCCGATCCTGTTGGCGGCGCTTGCCCGCGGTTTGCAGCACTACGCGCCCGGCTCCGAGCACGACGAGTCGCGCGACGACGCGGCAAGCGGCGCGCAGCGCATTCGCCGCTGGCGGGACGTTGGGCCGAGCGACGCAGTGCTGCTGCTCGGTACCGGCCAGGCCGGCAGCGCGGCGTTGCTGGCGGAACTCGATGCCGATGACGCGTTGCTGGTCACCGCAGACGATCTGCGCCGGCTCCCGGATACGCACGCCGCCCCCGTCGTCTGGCGCCCGGGTGCGCTCTCCGGGGCGGCGGCACTGCAGCGCTGGTGCCACGCGGTGCCGCGCGACGAGATCGACGCTGCGGCATCGGGCGGCGACTGGTCGCGGGCGCGCCAGCCGGCGCTCGATCACCTCGTGCGGCGGCTTTGCGGCCGGGAGGTGGGCGTGGCCATGAGCGTGGGCGCGGCTGCCGGGCTGGCGCACCTGGGGGTGCTCGAGGTCCTGGAAGGCGACGGGCTGCCGATCGACTTCCTTTGTGGCTCGAGCATGGGGGGTGCCGTGGCACTGGCCTTTGCCCGATTCGGCAGCGCGCGCGCGGCGACCGAGAACGTCCTGCGCGTGGTCGCGGACTTCGCGCGCGCCAGGGGCATGCAATGGCTGCCACGCGCCTCGCTCTTCTCCGCATCGCGCATGACGACGCTCACCCGCGAGCTGTATGGCGATGCCACGTTTGCGCAGTTGCGGTTGCCGGTCGCGGTCGTCGCGGCCGACCTGACGATGGGCAAGCGTGCCGTGCTCGACAGCGGCGCCGTGGCGCCGGCGGCACGGGCCACGGCGGCGATCCCGGGGGTGTTCGCCGCGGTCCGGCTCGGCGACTCGGTACTCGTCGACGGTGCGGTCGTGTCGCGCCTGCCGGTCGATCTGCTCGCTGCGCGCGGCTGCGGCTTCAGGCTCGCCGCGCTGGTCCGACCCACCTATCCCGAGGCGCCCCCCGATGCTGCGCGCGCCGCCGATCGCTTCGAACAGCGACTGCGTCGCCCGTTCGGCCTGCGCGCCGCGATGGGCGGTGCCTGGCGCTTGCAGGGCTGGTGGGACGCCGCCGCCCAGGCCGATCGCGCCGACCTGTCGCTGACCGTTCCGATCCCGGTCGGCGAAGGCTTCAACTTTGCGGCGGCCGAGGCCATGGTCGACTGTGGCCGGCGCACGGCGCTGGAGCGTCTGCCGCAGATCCGCCTGGCGATGCAGCAGGTCCTGGCGCCAGGGGTGCCTTGACAATACGCAGCCGGGCGTGGGTCACCGGCACCCAGTAGTTGACCTGCGGCGCGCCGCGCGCTCCACGCCCCTACGCCAGGCGCGCGCCTGGATTCCACCGCGCACGCCTGTACCGCCTGGCTCGGTGGCATACCGGCTGCGGCAGGCTGGCCAAAGCGGTCTCGACTTCGGTGAAGTCGCCCAGGACGTCTGGTTCCAAGAATGGGAAAAGGAGCTGGACCTTCGGGAGATTGCTCGCCACTAAGCTTCCACCGACACCGCAGCGACTTTCTTGGAAAGATCCTGGTAGTGCAGTTGGTCGCTGTCCCACCCGTGCACGAAAAGTACGCCAGGCTGATCGATCGCTCCCCCGACCAGATCGCCTTCCAGCCGTTCGCCTCCGCTCTGGATCGTGATGTCTTGTGTTTGCAGTGCCATGACGCGAAGGTGGTTTGCTCGTTCGCGTGAAATATTCAGTTGGCGGCCTGGGTGCAGTGCGCAGCCGGCGCCGCGCCCCGGCGCGCGGAGCCGCCTACGCGCAAATTTCCCTGAGCCCATGAATGCCCTCGGTCGGAAACAGCAGTGCGGGCTTTCGCAACGATTGGCGATGGAAGCTTGGGGCGCTTTGTTGAATATTCTGCCCCCAGTCCATGCGAGGAGACCTTGCGCGCTTCCCGCGGATCAGTTCGCGACCCCAGCAAGGTGCAGAACAGCCCCAAGCGCTCGGTGCGCCGGCGAGGCCGTCTTCGATTTCGAGCGCCGAGCGGGTGGCAACCATCAAGCGGGGCTCGGGCAGGTGTCCGCGCCCGCCGGATCGGGCGCTCAAATGCCGAGCAATGCCGGGTTGTGCCACAGGGAAAGCGGCGGATGCAGCTATCCTTGTGCCATGTCGTCTGATCTGCGTTTCATTGGCGTTTCGGTTGTCGAGGAGGTGCCCGGCGAGTTCCGCTGGGTCATCCTCAAGGGACTGGGAACCGTCCCCCTGATTGTGGAGCGGGATCTCTCGCCATGCGCCTTCACGAGCTGGGCAGCCGCCCTGGATGCCGGTGTGGTGGCACTCAAATGGTTGGCCGACGACGATCAAGCCGGGCCTCGCTGGTTCGAAGACTGCGAAGGCTGAGCCGCCTTCCGAGGACGGCTGCTGTGGCGGCGACCCCCCGCGCCTTCGCCGTGTCGATCCGCCGTGGCCGCCCGGACTCTGGCAGAACCGTGGTCATTTGCGGCGTCTGTCGTGCGCCGCCATCGTCCGGCCAATCTCCGAAGCCTTACGCGACCGCACCAGCGCTCGGGCTCGCTCGACCGACGCCGGGGCGAATTCGGGCGCCTCGCGCAACACGCACCACCAGGTCTGCGGGAACACTGTCCCGCTGCCCTTGGCGCCGCGCGGCGGGTAGACCTCGTAGCCTGACAGCAGCAGGCCGCGGTCGTTCAACTCCAGCACCCTGATCTTCGTCAGGACGGGCAGCTTGTAGCGCTCGCCGTCCGGCCCGAGCAGCACCGCAATGCGGCTGTTGAAGCCATGCCGGCGGATTCGCAGCTCGCCGCTTGCAGGGTCGGCCTTGACCATCGCCTGGTCGACCAGAACGCCCTGGCGGCGACATCTGTAGACGATTGCGTACATGGCGATACTGTACAAATAAACAGTATATGGCTACGATTGATCTCATGGAACAGGAACCGACGGCAGTCTGGATTGCGGCGTGCGCCCACCGGCTGCAGCAGCACTGGCGCACGGTCGATCCAGGCGAGCTGGAAGTGGTTGCCGGAGAAATCTGGCGCGACCCGCGCTTTCGATCGATGGCGCCCGACAAGGCCGCTGGCGAGTGGCTTTCGCCGGTAGCATCCGATCCATGTGCACCCGATACATCCCGCCGGACGTAGCCGAGATCGAGCGCGAATGGCACGGCTAGATGAGTTCTGATAGATCTGTCAGCGTGACGTGACCGAGGTTGCATCATTCGGGAACGCTTTCCCGATGCGTGCCTGGGCATGGCCGAGAAAGGCGCGCAGCTGAGGAGGTCGTACCGGCTTGATGATCACGGGCAGGCCAGCCGCGCGCGCCGCCATCAGATAGTCGCCCCCCACATCGCCGGTGACGATCAACGCGGGCAGTACGGCCTCGTTCAGCGCCGAACGCAGATCCTCGATGGCCTGGATGCCGCTCACCTGCGGCCCCAGCCGCAGGTCCACCACCAGCGCATGGGGTCTGAAGCCGGCGTGGAGCATGCCCAGTGCGCCCTCCACGTCGATCGCGGATCGAACGTCCATTCCCCATGAAGCGAGCAGCCCATCAAGCGCCTGCAACGAACTCGGGTCATCGTCGACCACCAGTATTCGCATCGCCAATGCGGTTGCTGAGGACGATGCGGCGGGCCGTTCGACATCCTCCGGCGGTTCGCTCATGGCGGCATCGGCCAAGGGGAGGTGAAGCTCGAACACGCTGCCTTGCCCTTGTACCGAGTGCGCAGTCACCCGCAGGTCGAGCAGTTCGCTCAACCGCTTGACGGTGGACAGCCCCAGGCCGTAGCCCAGCCGCCGGTCGCGCGCCGGATTGTCGACCTGGTAGAACTCTTCGAAAACGTGCGGCAGATGATCGGAAGAAATGCCAATGCCCGTGTCCTCGATGGCCAGCCTCAGCTGGCCGCTGTCGATCCGGCTGCTGATGCGCACCTGTCCCTCCCGCGTGTAGCGGATGGCATTCGCCAGCAGGTTGGTGACGACCCTGGCCAATAGGGCCCGGTCGCTGCGTACGACCACGTGGCCGGCGGCGATCTCGAAGCGCAGCCCCTTCGCGATGGCCACCGCCTGGTGCGGCCGGCAGCAGTGGCCCAGCAGTTCGTCGATGGCAAAGGTCGACCACTGCGGGCTGAGCGATCCGGCGTCGGCGCGCGTGATGTCGAGCAGGTCGTCCACCACGTCGGTCATGCCGTCGGCGCAGGCCACCAGCTGTTCCGACATCTCCTTCACGTGGCGCTCCGTGCTCACGGTGTGCACCGTCTGCGCCAGCAGCGCCATCGCGTTGAGCGGCTGGCGCAGGTCGTGGTTGGCCGAGGCGAAGAAGCGCATGCGCGCGGCCACCGCTTCTTCGGCGGTTCGCCGCGCCGAGCTGCTGCGCTCGTTCTCGGCGCGCAGCGCGATCACCAGTTCGGCATTGCGCTTGCGCTGCGCCTGGATCTCGTGAAGCGCGGAGGACAGCTCCCTGGCGCTGAGCAACGTGTAGACGCCGATGAGCGACACGATCGACGCCATGGCCAGGTGATAGCTGCCGCCGAACCAGATGTCGCGCAATACCAGCGGCCCGAGAATGAGCACCACATAGACGATGGCCGCGCGCCCCATCGTCGCGAGCCGGATCGCTCCGCCCAGCGAGACCGTGACCATGGTGATGTGAAGAATGGCCTCGGCCTGCGCAGGCCCGTCGCTCTGCAGCAGCACGCACAGCACACCGAACGAGAAGGCCATGAGCTGGTTGGTGGCCATGATGGGCAGCACCATCGCCGGCAGGTTCGCGCGAAGCCCCGGCCGCAACGCCCAAGCCAGCCAGATGCCCATGCGTGCGGCGACGATGACGCAGTAGACGGCGAACCATGCCTTCACGCGCTGGCCGTCCACGCCGTCCTTGTATTCGAGGTAGCACAGAAACCCCGCGGCAGCGGCCAGGATCCACGCCCAGGGCGTGGAGCGGATCATCTGCTCCAGTTGCTGGAACTGGAGATCCGAGAAGGACAGGCGCGAGGCGATAAAGCCGCGTGCGCGCGGCGCTTGCGCGGGAGAAAAAGAGTCGGAAGAGGAGGGCGCGGACTTCATCGCAAATCCAGCATCAGCCCCGCGCGCCGCGCTTGCACCAGCAGGTGGGTGCGGTTGCGCGCGTCCATGGTGTCGAGCAGGGCCGTGATGTGCAGCTTGACCGTGCGTTCCGCGATGTTCAGCTCGGCGGCGATCTGCTTGTTCTGCCGACCTTGGGCGACCAGCAGCAGCACTTCGAGCTGCCGCGGGGTCAGGTTGGAAGCAGGCAGGCAGGCGCGCGGCTGCAGCACATCGAAAGCCTCGCCGCCCGCCGCCACTTCGTCTAGAGCGGCGGCGATGCGCGCCACCGACTGCGACTTGCCGACGAAGCCGGCCGCGCCCGCGGCGCGTGCGCGCGCTGCGAGTGCCGGTTCCTCGTCGCCCGAGATCATCAGGCGGGACACGAGCGGGTGCCGGGCGCCGAACAGGCGCAGCCCTTCGAGGCCGTCTTCGCCGCCCAGGCGGTAGTCGATCAGCACGATGTCCGGCGGGCACTGCGAGGCGCGTTCCACGCCCTGCCCCAGCGACAGGGCGGTCTCCACCTCGAAGTCGGGCCGCGCGTGCGTCAGTGCATGCGCAAAGCCGACACCGAACAGCGGGTGATCGTCGACAAGCAGGAGTTTCATGGTGCCGTGATCCTCGGCGCGAGCCCGGCAGGCCGCGCAATCTCCTCGTAGGACGCCATTGTCCACACCGGTGGGTGTGGTGCGAGCCCGCGCCTCAGTTGCAACGACCGGCAGCGCGCAGCAGCGCGTTGCAAGCCGGTGCCGGTGTCGAGCTGGTCGCCGGCCTGGCATTGGAGCGGCGCGCGGATGCGGGCGCATCGCTCTGGCGCATCTCCTGGCAGATCGCATCGCTGACCACCCGGCCGACCACCGACACCGAACCTTCCACGTAGCAGTTGTACGTGCGGCCACCGTCGGTCTTGGCCAGGAAGGTCGTCTGCACCCCGCTGTCGGCCCGGTTCGAGATGGTGAACGCAGAGGGCGGCAGGCCCAGCGCACGCGACGTGTTGGTGACGATCGCGTCGTCGGTCACGGCATGCGATGCGCACCCGCCCACGAGGACGGTGGCAGCGAGAAGCGCGAAGAAGAGGGAGGTGGGTGAAGGTGTCATGCAACGCCGGGAAGTTCAGGGATGCGAGCGAACCCGCACTGGAACCCCCAGCCTAGCCAAACACTGCGCGCCCGGAAACAGCACCTTCGGGCAGGTGCCCGATGGTGCTATGGCCCGCGCCGAACCTCCTTTCTACGATCCGACCCTCTTGAACGAGCACAGAAGGCGCCGGGCCCCGGTGTCAGCTAACGAGGAATGGCAGTTATGACGAAGAAGAGCGCCTGCAGGCGATGGATGGCTTGTGCGTGGAGCCTGGCCTTGTTGACAGCCTGCGGAGGCGGCGGCGGTGGAGGGTCCGGTGGCAGCTTGCTTCCACCCATCGGCTTTCCTCCGCCCGTTGCGGTGACGCATCGGCTGGACGTCGGCATCACCGGTGCCGGTCGTGTCGCGTCGCAGCCCGCGGGCATCGACTGCGCCGACAACTGCGGCGCAGATTTCGCATCGGGCACGCAGGTCACGCTCACGGCCACACCGGCGGCGGGGCGGGTGCTCGGCAGTTGGGGCGGCGCATGCAGCAGCAATGCCAGCACTTGTACCGTGCGGATGGACGCCGCGCTCGCCGTGACGGCTGCGTTCGTCGCCGCACCGCCGGTGGTCGGTTGGGGCGATGCGGTCACGCTGTCCGCCGGCGGCGCCAGCCAGCCGAAGGTGGCAGTCGACGCGCAAGGGCGTGCACTGCTCGTGTGGCGCCAACTCGAGGCCGACCAGCTGACTGACCGGCTGTGGGGCAGCCTCTACCGACCGGGCAGCGGCTGGAGCACGCCGCAGCGTCTGGAGGCCAACAGCGGTGGGGTGCGCGACGTCCGCGTCGCCATCGACAAGGCCAGCGGTCGCGCCGTCGTGGTGTGGACGCAGCTGAGTTCGGTGACGGGCTACGACCTGTGGGCGCTGCAGGTCGACCCGTCGACCGGCTGGGCCACGCCGGCGCTGCTGGAGACAGGCAGCGGTACGGTCGGGTTCGCGAGCGCAGGCATTGACACCAACGGCAACGCGGTGGCCGTGTGGTCGCAGATCGGGCCCACCACGCGCTTCAGCATCTATGCCAACCGCTACACGCCGGCGGGTGGCTGGGGCACGGCCGCATTGATCGAGACCAATGAGGTCGTGGGCACCGTGGATGGCGATCCGGCGGTCGTGGTGGCGGGCTCGGGCGAATCGCTGGCCGTGTGGAAGCGCTCCACCGGCAGCAGCGCCTCGCTCTGGACCAATCGTGCCGATGCGAGCGGCAACTGGGCCGCAGCGGCCGAACTCGTGCCGGACGCGGGCACCGCGCAGTCGATCGGCGCGCACGATCTGGCGATCGACGCCGGCGGCAATGCGCTGCTGGCCTGGGGCCAGGTCGACCTGCCCGGTGGAAGCAACCAATGGGAGAGTGCCGTGTGGTTCAAGCGGTTCTCGGGGGGCGCCTGGCAGGGCGGGACCGCACGGGTGGGCGCGCCGTTCATGTCGACGCAGGCCTTGTTGAGCACGCCCGTGCTGCGCATGAACGCGGCCGGTGCGGCGGTCGTGAGCTGGGGGCGGCTGGACAACGCGCTCATGGCCGCAACGGCGCCACCGGGCGCGGCATTCGGCGCGGACACCGTGCTCCGGCCGGCCGCTTCTCAGGCGTTGACGAGTCTGCCCGCGCTGGGCGTGGACGACGCGACGAATGCGCTGGCAGCGTGGACTCAGGCCAATGGCGCAAGGACCGGCGACCTCTACGCTGCCCGCCACACGCTGGCCGGAGGTTGGGGCGCGCCGACGCTGCAGGAGCGCACCGATGAGGCGGCTGAAACGCCCGACATCGGCATGAACGAACTGGGGAATGCAGTCCTGGCCTGGCAGCAGTTCGAGCCGAGCGCGGGAACGCGCATCTTCATCCGACACTACGGTTCTGGTAGATAGGGTTGACCACTCTGCGCTTGCATGGGGGGTGCGGCACCGCGCGGAAGCCAGGTACGGCGCCAGGCATTGCTCCAAACAAAAAGCCGCGGGTCGGGTGCAACATACTTTCCGGTCAAGCCGCGCCTGCTGCTGGGGAGCTGGGAAGGAACGTGCATCCTGTCTGATCGGGATGGCCGAGCGGAGCGGTAGGCTGTGGGCGGCTGTGCCATCGGGCCGCTACCGTGCCTTGCCATCCCGGCGGGTGTGTCCGTCAAGGCGGATGGCAAGCAACGTCCGCAGGGCATGCCGCGCTGAAAGACAAGATCGTCCAGCAGGCGGTGGTGACAGTGCTCACGCCGATCTAGGAGACAGACTTCCTCGGCTTCTCCTCTGGGTCCCGTCCGGGGTGCGACCAGCAAGAAGTTTGCGTGTCAAATTTTTTCGTGCAGACGCATGAGTATGTTGGACGGCAGCGTCTCGTCCAGGAGTTTGCGCGCCGTCTCGACGCCGGCCACTGGCAGCAGATTGGGGTCGAGCAGGCCCACCTGCACCAACACGCTGGCCTGGTCCCAGCGTTGTTCACCAACAGGTGGTTGGCGTGGCCGTTAGCAGCCACATCGAGCAGCCGCTTCTTCGCGCGCTGCGCGCGTACAAGTCATCGATCGAAGTGTCCGGCGTCTGCGCAATCGCCGGCAACAGGTTCGCCGGTGGCGTGGCCGTCGGGCTCTCGTAGTACGCCACCATGCGCTGGGAAAATGCGCTACGCCTTACCAACCGCCGCTGTCGTCAGCAGCGCTGCGGTGGTCTTCGAAGCGGCCCAGCATGAAGTCTACGAACACACGCGTTTTGGCGGACATGTTGGCTTTGCTTGGGAAAACAAGATAGATGTCGGCCGGCGGCAGCGACCAGTCGGTCAAGACAAGACGCAGACGGCCGGATCGGAGATACGGCGCCGTATCCCACATCGATCGCATGAGGATGCCGTGGCCATCCAGTGCCCAGGTGAGCGCGCAGTCGCCATCATTGCTGCTCAGGGGTCCCCTGACCTTGACACTCTCGTTTCGAGTGCCGGAGCGCAGGTGCCAGGTTCCGAAGGTGTCGTCACTTTCACGGATGAAAAGGCAGGGGTGCCGCTGCAGTTCGCCAGGCTGGGTCGGCTCGCCGCCTCGCTTGAGGTAAGACGGCGCAGCGCAGAGGATGCGCTTGTTCGACGCCAGCAGTCGCGCGGTCAGTCGGGCATCTGGAAGTTCCCCGAAGCGAATGGAGGCGTCGAAGCCCTGCTCGACCAGATTGACCGGGCGATCGGTCAGGCTGAGTTGCACTTCGACCTCCGGATAGGCGCGAGCGAACTTCGACAGGGCGGGCGCGATGTGACGGCGGCCAAAACCCAAGGTGGCGCTGAGCTTGATCTGGCCTCGCGGGACAGCCTTCGCGCCGGCCACCTTGCGTTCCAGTTCATCCATATCCGCCAACACCCGCGCACCTTCGCTGACGTAGATCTCGCCCTCGGGCGTGAGACTGATTCGACGCGTAGTCCGGTTGAGCAGGCGCACCCCCAATCTCGCCTCCAGCATTGCCAGGCGCTTGCTGGCCGACGGAGGCGTCACGCCCATCTGCTGGGCTGCAGCGGCAAGCGTGCCCGACTTGATCACCAGCGTGAAGAACGCGAGATCAGAGTAGGTGTCCATGGTTTCTATTCGTTCTTTGAGCGCAAGTATGAAGTGTCTTTTGAGCCATTTATGTTGCCAGAGGATACTTCTACTATTCACTTCATGGATGGGTCATCGGGCGCCGGAGCATCGTTCTTCAGGCCCGATCTACCCAGCCTGCGCCCGGAAGTCCGCGCAGGTTTCACCGTCAAATCAATCTTCCAGGAGAGTCTCAATGACGTCTCGTACCCTGTACCAAAAGCTCGTCGACACACACACCGTGACGAGGCTCGACGAACAAAACGTTCTGCTGTTTTGCGATCTTCACTTGATGAACGAGTACACCAGCCCTCAGGCTTTCGCGGGGCTGCACGAACAGGATCGCGACGTCCTGATGCCTGCACAAAACGTCTCGACAGTGAGCCACGTCATTCCGACCCACCCTGTCGCGAATCGCATCATCCAGAACCCGGCTGCTGCCCTGCAAGCGAGCAACCTCAAGCGCAACTGTGTGCGCCATGGGATCCCCCTGTTCGACACCAACGATGCACTTCAGGGGATCGAGCACATTATTGCGCCCGAGCACGGAATGATCCGGCCTGGGATGGTGGTGATCTGCGGAGACAGCCACACCACGACCTACGGCGCGCTGGGGGCGCTTGGCTTCGGCATCGGCACGTCCGAGGTGGAGCATGTGCTCGCCACCCAAACCCTGGTCTATCGCACGGCGAACGACATGCGGATTCGAGTCGACGGGCAACTGCCGATCGGCACGACCTCGAAGGATCTGATCCTCATGATCATCAGCCGCATCAGTGCACAGGGTGCGCGCGGCCACGCAGTCGAGTTCTGCGGCAGTGCAATCAACGCGCTTTCCGTCGAAGCGCGATTCACGCTGTGCAACATGGCCGTCGAGGCCGGTGCCCGCGGGGCGCTCATCGCGCCGGATCAAGCGGCCATCGACTACGTCCTGGCGCGCGCGCCGGACATCACCGGCGACATTCGCGATCGTGCACTGGCCCGCTGGGCAACGCTCTATAGCGACGACGACGCCGTGTTTCACATCGAGCATCGCTTCGACGCCAGCGACGTGGCGCCCTATGTGACCTGGGGTACCAGCCCCGATCAGGCGATCCCCATCACTGGCAGCGTGCCAGCACCAGAAGGCCCGCAGCGGCTCAGCACAGAGCAGGCCCTGCGCTACACCGGCCTCGAGGCTGGCATGTCTCTCGAAGGACTGAAGGTGGATCACGTTTTCATCGGGTCATGCACGAACGCACGGATCGAGGATCTGCGAGCCGTTGCGAAAGTAGTGGAGGGGCGGCGCGTATCGCCAACGCTCCGGGCGATGGTTGTTCCCGGCTCAGGCGCGGTCAAGGTTCAAGCGGAAGCCGAGGGGATCGCCAAGATTCTCATCGACGCTGGCTTTGAATGGCGCCAACCAGGCTGCTCAATGTGCCTTGCAATGAACGACGACATTCTTTCCCCGGGTCAACGATGCGCGTCGACCACCAATCGAAACTTCGAAGGGCGCCAGGGACGCGGCGCCGTCACCCACTTGATGAGCCCCGCCATGGCCGCCGCAGCCGCGATCACCGGCCACATCACCGACGTTCGCCACATCGGCGTTGAAACCGCTGAAAGCGCCGTATGACTGAACTTGCCAATCGTATCGAGGGCATCGCCGCCCCCATTGAAATTGCCAACCTCGACACCGATCAAATCATGCCGAAGCAGTTCCTGCACGGCATCGACAAGGCGGGGCTCGATCGGGGGCTGTTGTGGGATCACCGCTTCACCGGCGACGGGCAGGTGAAGCAGGACTTCATCCTGAACAGCCCAGCGTACGCCGACACTCGCGTTCTCATGGCGGGCCCGAACTTCGGATGCGGCTCGAGCCGGGAGCATGCGGTGTGGGGACTTCAGCAGTTCGGCATCCAGGCGGTCATTGCTTCCGCCTACGGTGAAATCTTCTATTCGAACGCCATGAACAATCGCTTGCTGGCCGTCATGCTCGCAGAGGAGGAAGTGCAAGCATTGCTCAGCGAGTCACGGCAGAACCCAATGCCACTGCGCGTGTCGATCGATGTGGAGACCACGACGGTCAAGTCCCCGCAGCACACCTTTGCGTTCACGATGAGCGTGCGCCATCGCACGATGTTCCTGCAAGGCCTGGACATGATTGGCGCTTCCTTGAGCCACAGGGCCGAGATCGAGGCATTCGCTTCTCGACATTGGGCAGCCCAGCCATGGGTGAAAGACGTGGCGGGACGCACGAAGGCGCGTCTCGACGCGCACTGAGACCCAGCCGGCAACAAACGCAGCGCCCTCGTGCGCATTGCGATTCGACAACCCCCCAGGAGACAAACTCATGCATCGTCGTCACGTACTACTCTCGCTTGCTCTTTCCATTGGCGCATCACTCGGGGCAAACGCCCAGACTTGGCCGCAGCGGCCGATCAAGCTGATCGTTCCCTACGCCCCCGGCGGGAGCGCCGACATCGCAGCGCGGCTTGTCACCGATGAATGGGCCAAGAAGCTCGGCGGCGTCATGGTGGTCGACAACCGGGCCGGGGCAGGCGGCACTCTGGGCGTTGATGCCGTTGCAAAGGCCGCACCCGACGGCTACACCATCGGCCTCCAGACCGTCTCGCTGGCGATCAACCCTGCGCTGACGCCCAAGATGCCATATGACACGTTGAAAGATCTGGCGCCGATCGGAATGGTCGCGAGCTCGCAGCACGTGCTCGTCGTGACCAACAACTTGCCAGCCACGGACGTGAAATCCCTGATTGCGCTTCTCAAGGCCGAGCCCGGCAAGCACAACTACGCTTCCGCGGGAGGGGGCAGCACCTTTCACATGGCCGCTGAACTGTTTAAGGCGAACGCAGATGTTCCGCTTGTCCACATTCCCTACCGTGGCGGTGGACCGGCACTTGTAGACACCATCGGGGGCCAGGTCAGCCTGAGTTTCCCCGTTCTGTCGGCGGCCCTGCCGCAAGTGCAAGGCGGAAAGCTTCGTGCCCTTGGCGTCACCGGCACCAAACGATCACCGTTGATGCCCAACGTACCGACGCTCGCTGAAGCAGGTCTGCCCAACTACAGGTTCGAGACGTGGTTCATGGTTTTCGCACCCGCCGCCACGCCCAAAGCCATCATCGACAAGTTGAACGCCAGTTTGAACGAAGCGCTCAGTTCCCCCGCAGCCGCCGCGCGCATGACCAATGAAGGCTTCGATCCGATTCCATCGACCCCTGAGCAAGCAAGTGCCAGGCTCGAGAAAGAACTACCGCAATGGGGCAAGCTCATCAAAGAGCGCGGCATTAAGGCCGACTGAACACAAGCGTCCTCGGCCCAGCTCCCAGCTCCCGGCGGCCGCCAAAGCAACGTGGCGTCGGCGACGATGGATGCGCGATCCTTGCGTTCCTTGAGCTCCTGCCCGGCAGCTTGCGCCCGCATCAACGACTGCTGTCGGCCTCATACGCGACGTTGAGAGCATGGCCTCGTAAGACAGCAACGGGCCCACTGCTGACTTTCATAAGCCCGAATTCACGACCGCAAAGCAGACGCAAAACGACAGCCACATTAGATGGCTCGGAGCCACAACCGCGATTTCGAGCACCACTCGCGAACGCGCGGTTCGCCGGCTCCAAAGCTGAAAATCTCGCCGAGCCGGAGATCAGCTCACGCCCACGCTGCGTTGTGGCGGATGCAGCGTGGTCCGCTCAAAAGATCGTGATGCAGCCGGTGCTACTCGCTGCGACCAGTTGCCCTGTTGCGTTGTGCCCCTCCACCTGATAGCAGTAGGTGTTGTTGAAGACGACCGAGGCGTCGATCAGGGACGTTGAGGTGACCCTGGCTAAGGCGAACCCATCGCGCAGCACCAGGAAACTGGCAGCTAGAAGATCGTCGCTCCATTCCACTTCAACTGCTTCCGGACCGACACGCGTCAGCGCAAGGGCGAGCGGCGCAACTACAACTACAGGCTGCTGGACAGAAACGGCCACAAAGCCGCCACCACCCCCGCCGCCACCCCCGCCACCGCCACACCCGGCGAGACCTCCCAAGGCAATCGCTGCTACTGCGCTCCGCAACAGAAAACTGCGCGTGAATGCGATCATGGATGACATTTTAAATCTCCTCAGGGCGCTGTGGCGGGGCCAGCCGTCACAGTTAGCTTGGACGAACTGAGGTAGAGCAGCGGTCGCGGATCGCCACCCGGGCGTTCGATGCGCAGTTCCAGGAATCTATCGAACGGATTCGCGGTGGCCAAGTTGGCGACCATCGAGTAAGGCGCCATGGCATCGCCCGGCAACACTCCAGCGGGGCCGCGCAAATCTGTCCCCTTTGGCTGCTGATTCACCTGAACCCAGCTAAGGCGCAGGAGCCCGGAGGGCATTAACGCCTTGGCCTCTACCCGAATCGACTCGCGATTTGGGAAGCCGCCTCCTCCATCGCTCACGACGATGGCCGCTTGATCAACGGGTAGGTCCAGAGTGGTGCTGCCAATTACCAGGCGGAACGAACGGATCGCTCCGGCATAACGCCCAACATAGGGGTCGGGCTCGGCGTCAGGAGCGCTGTCCTCATAACGCACTGAAAACGACCAGTTACCTGACGCGAGGTCGCTTTGAGAGAAACCCAGATCGGCCGGAAGGGCTGCGAGCTGCTCGGCCTTTGGCGGTTTGAACGTGCCACTGCCTGAGAGCTTGACCTCGGCGGCGTCGCTCGTCCGCGACATTGCGATGCTTGCCGTCAAGACAAGAGCCACAGTAAACAGAAACGAAGCTGCCTTCAAGCGTTGCTTGGTCCTACGTTGTAGGGGTCGAATGCCTGATTCCATGGATGTGCTCCTTGTGGAACGCTCAATTCGAGCGGCTCTTGCGTAACGCGCGGAGCGGGTTTCGGCTACCCGCTACACGCTTGACTTGTTACAGAGCGTCAACGAGTGCACGCCTTTCGCGGCGAAACGTTGATACAGCATTGGCGATTTTGCCATCTTTTCGGAGAACCCATCGTGAACTTCGATCGTTCCGCCAAATGGGCTGTGGTAGCTGCCTTGGCTGCTGGCTCGTTATTCGCTGCTGCTTCGGCCCGTGCCGAGGTGAGTTGGTCCATCGGCATCGGTGGCCCCGTGTATTACCAGCCAGCACCCGTCTATACGGCGCCGCCGCCGGTCTACTATCAGCCTGAACCCCGCGTGTACTACCGTCCTCCGCCGCCGGTGTATTACCGTCCGCCGCCGGTGTATTACGGACCGCCGCCGCCGGTCTATTACGGGCCTGACTACAGGAGCGGCTATCGCTATCGTGATCACGGCCGTCGGGATTGGGACGACCGCGACGATTGAGGCCCCGTCAAACAGGCTATCGAAGCTCCGAAGGGGCACAGTGAATACGGCGGTCCCGCTGCTAGTGCGGTCGGGCCGCCGCATAGCGGCCGTTCGCCAAGGGCTCCTTGTGGCCGACTGTAGCCTGTCGGCTACCAGGAGCTTCGGGCCCTGAACCGACATTGAGCTGACGAGATTGAACGGCGCAAAGCGGCCGTTCTCGACAATCTGAGCATCGCGGTTAGGCTTCGGTTAGGCTCGACAATCCGGGCAGGTACCCGCAGATGAATGCGTGCAAGCGATCCACGCATGCCTCCCAAGGCCCTTATGGTCGCTGCTTTTGTCCATATTCTGCGGCGGGCGTGATGAGTTGGCGGTGGCGGGAGAATCTCCCGGCGGCGACGGTGACCGGACGAAAGCGAAAGTGACCGGCTGGGCGGTGTTCGCCCCGTGTCGCTCAGAAGCTGACCCGCCTTCCCACGAAGGGACCGCGCTGCCAAACGATCAGCGATGCCTTCATCCGCTCCGTGCCCATATCCAACCAAGTGTCACAACCAGGAGAATGATTGCAATCCACCGCGGGTAACGCCTTCTCCAAATGGAGAGCACGAGCAAGCTGCCAGCACTCAACACCGATCCCACGATCACAGGGTCTGTCATCAAATCATCTCTCTCTCAGGGCACTCGGGGCGTTCGGAGCAGGCGGAGTTCCTCGACGCGATGCGCGATCCGATGCACGAGGAGCACATCACCATGTGCCGCTGCGGCGGGCCGTTCGACCCCGCCGGCTTCGACGTCAATGCCGTCAACTCTGCAATCCGGAGGCTGCGCATCTGAGCCCGTCAGGGTGGTCTCGCGAGACGCTTACGCAGCACTCTGGCCCCACTTCAGCACGCACCGATCGCCGCTGGCACGGCGCTCAACCATCACAGCGCACAGCCCAGGTACCGCGTCCTCCAGTTGTGAGCGGATGAAAGTGCATAGGTTCTCCAGCGTGGCGGGTCCTAAGCCCCGAACTTCGTCCAGGAACCGGTGATCCAGCATCTCGCGCACCCGAGCGATCTCGCTACGTAGGAAGGCCAAATCGACCACCATGCCGGAGTTCGCATCAGGGCGGCCACGAACCGTCACCTCCGCCTCGTAAGTATGCCCGTGGATGCGCAGGCTTCCCTCGGTCTCGACGGTTCGATGCAGGGTGTGCGCAGCCTCAAAGAAGAACCGTTGCGACAACTCGTACACGGTCACGCAGGCCGGGGCGCTCTTAACGGCGGCGCCAGACATATGGGTCTCGAGGGCGGCAGCGAGGGCGGACATCAGCGGATTTCCAGGATCTTGTGGGTTTGGACAGACAGGCGCCACTGCGGGTGGGCCTGGCAATAAGCGATGGCAGCGCGGGTGTGCTGCCGCTGCAACGGGCCATCCATCGGCTGCAGAAGGTAGTACTTGAAGTCTCCGGCCGTTATCGCCTCTGGCAGCAGGTCTGGCTGCGGATAGACGAGTTTCAGTTCATCGCCGCTGCGCTGCACCCACTCGGCGCCGGCCTTCGGACTAACGCAAATCCAGTCGATGCCTGCCGGGGCCTGGACGGTGCCGTTTGTTTCAACTGCTATCTCGAAGCTCCGGGCATGTAGGGCGTCGATCAGCGCCGCGTCGACCTGCAGCAGTGGTTCACCACCCGTGAGCACGACATAGCGGTGCGCATGGCCCGCCGGCCACTGCGCGGCGATCAGTTCCACAAGGGCATCGGCCGTCTTGAATTTGCCGCCTAGAGTGCCTTCAGTCCCCACGAAATCGGTGTCGCAGAACTGGCACACGGCCTGGGGCCGATCTTCCTCGCGACCGCTCCAAAGGTTGCAGCCAGCAAACCGGCAGAAGACCGCCGGTCGGCCCGCCCGCAGCCCTTCGCCTTGCAGGGTATAGAAGATTTCTTTGACGCTGTAGGTCATGCGCTGCGGGCCCTTAAAGCCGATGCGAAGCAGTTCGCACGCGGGGACCTTGGCCGCAACCGTAGCTCCAGGTATGACGCTGACTTCGATCGCCGAGGTAACAGGTGTGGCTTTCCTCCAAGATCCGGGCTGCCAGATCTTGGGGTGATCGTACTTTCGGTGCGGATTGACACGGTTCAGGCAAAAAAGCCGTTCTGTATCAACGACTTGGGCAAACGGCTTTCCATATCGTTGAATGCAAGCTGTTGATTTCAAAGGCGATTTTGCGCGCCGACGTGTCATTTTGCACCGAAGGTACGATCACCCCTACAAACGCTACGTGCAGATCGGGGAGGGGACGCACACCGGGATGGAAAGGAACCGCATGCAGTTCTTCGAGGCAGTCAGCGGTTCCTTGATGAGAGGGTTCAAAGTTGGGCAGTAGCTGATGATCACTCGCAGGATCGGAGTTCCCTAGAGCAGCCGATGGCCAACGCCGGCTGCTGGCCGAATGTAGCCGGTCGCTGCCTCCGGAGCCTTGCGGCCCAAGCCGTCGTGCCGCCATACAAGGTTCTCGCTTGAACTTGCCGCAATAGCATGTGGCTTCACACGCGCGCTTCGCAGCGGCTCAGGTGGCCTGCCGCTTTGGCCGTGCGGATCTTGGCGCCTCGCTGCGCGCCAGCCACAGTCCGCTCGCAACGATCAACGCCCCGCCGCCCAGCGTCCACGCATCGGGCACGGCCTGCCAGAACACCCAGTCCAGCACAAGCGCCCAGGCGAGGGCGCTGTATTCAAAGGGGGCGATGGTGGCGGCCTGGCCGTGACGGAAGGCCTCGGCGATAGCCATCTGGCCCAGAAAGCCGCTGATGGCCAAACCCGCAAGCACCCAGGTGTGCTGAGCCTGGATTGGCACCCATTGCGGCGCCGATAGCAGGCCACCGCCTACAGCCATGCCGGCCGTGGTCCAGAAGACCAGCGCGGCGCTCGATTCGGTGCGGCTGATGAGCCGGCCCAGCATGTTCGACAGCGCATAGCAGACTGCGGCCACCAGAATCGCCAGAGCGCCCACCGAGAGGAAGGCTCCCTGCTCGGGCCGCAGTGCGATGACGACGCCAATGAAGCCCAGCCCGATGGCGATCCAGTGTCGCGGCTGGACCGACTCGCCCAACATCGGCACGGCGATGAGCACCATCAACAGCGGAGCGATGAAAGTGAGTGTGTAGGCCTCTGCCAAGCCCAGGGTCTTCAGGCCATAGACGAAGAGCACGAGCATCGTCATGTTCAGCGCGGTGCGCAGCAGGTGCAGACGCCAACGCAGCCGGCGGCTGAAAACGCCGGCTGCCTCGCGCCGCCAGGCGATGTACAGGCACACCAGGGGCAGCGCCGTGAGACCGCGCAGTGCCATCACCTGCACCGGCGGGTAGTACCCAGCCAGGTTCTTGAGCAGTGCGTCCATGCAGGCAAAGAAGGCGCAAGCCAACAGCATCGCGGCGATGCCGCGCAGGGTTCCGGTCGAGTGCATGGTCGGGTTGTCTCGCGGCAGTGGCCGTGGAAGGGACTTGTTCTCGACCGCCTGGTATAGGCGCTGCGAACGTCTGATCCTGGCCGACTGTAGCCTGTCGGCTACCAGGAGCTTCGGGCTCACTCCGGTCATTGGGCTCAGCAGAAAGCAGCCATTCGGCTGCAGCGGGCTCTGGCTTGCCCTACGACGCGGTCGGGGACGGCGCAAGGGTATCGCGGACTTGGGAGTTCCGTGACCCTACAGACTGAAAATTGACGGGTCGTCCAGGAAGAAGCGAAAGCTCTGTACTTTGAAATCTTCTACTGGAGCTCTGGCGGAAATGTGCGGCTTGCCGCGCTCTTCGATGTCGTGAATCAGGATGCCGACCAGCACAAGCTCGCTCCGACAGAAAGCATCGATTTCCCCAACCTCGACCAATCTTCGAAGCTCATCTGTGGTCTTCTTTTGCGATGGCTTCTTAATCTCAAAGACTTCGCCCGAGCCCTTGGCTGCAAGAGTGAAAGGCTTGAACGATTGCCGGTCCTTCAGAAAAACCAACGCCCGTCGTTGGGCCTCGTCGAAAAGGATTCGTTGAAAAGCTCCAAGGCTGCTGATGGAGCCTTCTCCGTCAAAGCGTCTGGCTGGTAAGTCCTTGAATAGCTGAACATCCCCGAATGCGAGCCTTTCAGCATCCGCCGCGCGCTCTAGTCGGATTGCTCGACTGGGCCAAATCATCCCTTCCGCTTCCTGCATGCATCGTATTCCGCTCTTTCGCTCGTTTGCCCGAAAGTAGCCCAAGCTCATTGTTAGCAATGCGGAAATCACACCAAGCGTCCGCTCATCAGCCACTTTCGACCTGACAAGTGCGAGGCCGCGCTCAAGTGAGTCAAAGGCGTCCTTCAACGCTTGCTTCTGGTCAACCCGCTTTGGCAAGAAACTGTAGTGAAAATCGTCCGGGGCATTGCTATAAACCGCCACCCAAAAATCGTGGTAGTCGCCAACTGAATCGAAATCTCGTTTGAAGGGTCGTGTAGCGTCCAAACTCATCCGTGGCTCTCATATGTGAACGTATTCGTGACACCAGGGTCCGCTTCTGGCCGATTGTGTTGAAAAACTCGTCTGGAATGTTGCCTACACAGGCGATCGCAGAGGATTCGCAATCGAGTTGGTGACGCAAGAACACGCAACAAGCCTCGCGGCCCGTCTCACGCATTCCTCATTGCAGCACCTGCTTCGGTCGGCATCAACCACTTGGCCATCCGCCGGAGGTTCTGTGCTGTGGCCGCCATCAGGAACTCGTCCTGGGCACCACTGAGACCGCGAAGCCTGAGTCGATCTAGCTTCATGATGCGCTTGAGGTGCGCGAACAGCATCTCCACCTTCTTGCGATCCCTGCGCGACTGTGTGTACTGCGGTGTCTGTGCGATGGAACGTGCAACGTCACGCGCACCCTCGTGAATGCTGCGGGCAATCTTGCGGTACGGCGTGTTCGGGCAGCAGCGATCCTTCATCGCACAGTCGTTGCAATCTGCCTGACTCGCCCGATAGATGATGGTGTCGGCCTTGGTGATACGACTGCGCGGCGTTGTGAACTGGCGTCGGTCGTTGCGCAGCGGATGCCCTTCAGGGCAAACGTACGCATGGCGCTCGGGCACCCACTGGAACTCGCCGATCGATAGGCTGCCATCCTTGCGGACCGTCTTGTCCCACACGGGTACGTGAGGTTCGATCTGCTTGTCCTCGACCATCCAGCCGAGCAGTGGTGCGGTGCCGTAGGCGGTGTCGCCCACGAGCCGTCGGGGCTTCATGTCGAAGCGCTGCTCGACGCGCTCGATCATCGTGCGGGTGGAGTCCACCTCCCGCGTGCGGTGCGCCGGCGTGGCCTCGACGTCCATGACGATCCCTGCTGACAAATCGATCAGGTAGTTGGTTGAGTAAGCGTAGAACGCCGGCCCACCGGGCGCTGCCGTCCAGCGTGCAGCGGGATCGGTCGGGGAGATGTTTCGGGGTGCAGCCTCTGTGTCGCGCGTCTCTTCGGGCGTATCGTCAGCGACTGGATTGGTGACGTCGAGTGCATCAAGGTACTCGCGCACAGCGCGGCTGCACTGAGTGCCTTGGCGCCACTGCGCGATCTCGGAATTTGGGACGTTGCGCGCACGGTTGGCGTCGGCCTTGATGATGCTGGCATCAATGGCGAATCCTTCGCCTTGAACCAGCCCCTCGGTCATGCAGCGGCGCAGCACGGCCTCAAAGACAAAGCGCAATGCATCGCTCTGGCGGAAGCGGCCGTGACGGTTCTTGGAGAAGGTCGAGTGATCGGGCACCCTGTCTTCAAGGCCCAGACGACAGAACCAGCGATAAGCCAGGTTGAGGTGGACTTCCTCACACAGCCGGCGCTCGGAGCGAATGCCCAGGCAGTAGCCGATCACGAGCATACGAACCATGAGTTCGGGATCGATCGAGGGCCGGCCGGTGTGGCTGTAGAACGGTGCCAGATGTTGGCGCAGCGCACCGAGGTCGAGGAATCGATCAACGCCCCGAAGCAGGTGATCACGCGGGACGTGATCTTCGAGGTTGAATGCGTAGAAGAGCTGATCGTGGACTGTGCCCTGACCCATCATGATGCGTACCTCCATCGATGACGAAGGGCATGCAAACAGCGAGCCAACTCTTAGCATTCACCAGAGTTTTTCAACACAATCGGCCGACTGTAGCCGGTCGGCTACCCGGAGCTTCGGGCCCAAGGGCGACGTTCCCCAGGCGGTGTTGAGCTGTGCAGACCAGTCGCTCGCGTAGGCGGCTGCGGGAGATGTCCCTTGCCCACCGTCATTGGCGATGGTGCTGCTGGCGGCGATCCTGCTGAGCCTTTGCGGGGCGCAGCCGCCGCTTGCCCGTGGCCGCATCATGGGCGGCCAATCTCGGGAGCCGGAGGCCGCGCGCATCCAGCGCGGCAACTACTCGAATAGCAGCATTCCGCTGAACGAGAAGGACGGCGGCGACCCGGACTCATTCGTCAGCGGCAATCGCGATACCGGCCTAGCCGTCAAGTCGCGCTCGCCCTCGAAACCGATGTCGGCTGGGTCGAGGCCGCACCGAAGAACTTGCCGTCTGCCGGCGCCCGCATCATGCATGTTGTGGATGCGACAGGCCCGTACCCACTACCACAATGGTGGCCCGGCTGCATTCGCACCGGCACGGCGCGTGTTTGAAAGCTAGCAGCGCCGCGACTGCTCAACCACGCAAATGGAGATATTCACATGGGTAAGTCTATTGACACACGTGTATTGACGTCAGGCAACGAAGGTGAGGCGGCGCCGCTCGCCGAATCTACGCAGTACGAGAGCCTGCCTGGGCTGAACTTCAACGTACAGGACCCCAACGCCGAGTCGAGTAACGGGGTCGACGCCGAGTCCGCCCTTGGAGCCACCGAGTACGAAGGCTCGGTCGGCGGCGGGCGCGGCGACGAGGCACTGGCCGCAGCGGCACCGGACGCGCTGCTGGGCAGCTATGACGCGAGCGAGATCTCGCTGCGTCCTGAGGTCATCATCGGCACCGATGACCGCGTGCGCGTGGGCAACACGACCGTGTACCCCTGGCGTGCAATCTGTGGGCTGAAGATCACCGCGGCCAACGGCAGCCGTTTCATCGGCACCGGCTGGTTGATCGCACCACGCACCGTCATCACCGCCGGTCACTGCGTGTTTATGCACAACGAAGGCGGCTGGGCGCGGTCGATCGAGGTTGTGCCGGGGCTGAACGACGCCGCACGGCCCTATGGCAGCGCGTCCAGCGGTGCCCTGCGCAGTGTGACGGGCTGGACCCAGTCGCGCAACCGCGAGTTCGACTACGGCGCCATCATCCTGCCCGGCAATGCGCGCTTGGGCGATCGCACTGGCTGGTTCGGCCTCGCGGTGCGCGACGACGCTTTCCTACGTGCGGCTAGCCTGAACCTGTCGGGTTACCCTGGCGACAAGGGCGGCAACCAACAATGGTTCATGGCGCAGCGCACGAAGAGCGTGTCAGCGCGCGTGATTACGTACGATATCGACACCATGGGTGGTCAGAGCGGATCGCCGGTGTGGATTCTGCAGAGCGGCCAGCGTTTTGGCGTGGGAGTGCACACTAACGGCGCCAGCAGCGGTAACTCGGCCACGCGCATCAACACGGACGTGTTCAACCGCATGATGGCGTGGAAGAACGAAGGCGCTTGAGGCCAGCGGATCGCATGCCGTCCTTCAAGTTGCAGGTCGTGCGTGCTAACGGCACGCCCGCCGCCGATGCACTTCTGTCCGTCGCCGGTGCTCCGGTTCCGGTGCCAGACTTGGGGTACGTGGCGGACGCTGCCGGCCGGGTTTCCATCGACGGGCCGGCCGGCAATTACACGTTCAGCATCTGGCTGGACGGCAGCGAGCGGCTCGTGCAGTACGAACTGAGCCCGCAGTCCGGCGTCCACTTAATACGGCTGCCGGTCTGAAGGCATGACAGCGAGGGTCACCCGACGCGCGCCGCTGCGACCGCGATGGCCTGCTGGGACGCCGACCGACTTCTTCTTGCCGGTTCGGCTCCCCCTCCTTGAACAACCTGAAAGCAGACCTTCGCGACCGACGGCTCATGGCGGCGGATTCAACCGGTCGATGCAACACACTAATAACTGCGTAGGCAGACGGAGTGTTGCAGATGAAGTACCGGACAAGAACCTTCTACACGGACAGCCAGAAGGCACTGATGTGGGAGCGCTGGAAGGCCGGCTGGACTCTCCATCTGATTGCCCTGTTTGATCGATCGCACGGATCCGTACGAGGCATCCTGGCTCTGACGAGCGCCCTCCACGGTCAGCCGCGAGATCGAGCGCAATGGCGGGCGAGTTGGCTATCGGGCGAACCAGGCCGACAGCGCCGCTTGGGATCGTGCATATCGTCCCAAGCGCTGCAAACTGGCTGAGAACCGCGCATTGGCGCGCGTCGTGACCGATAAGCTGCGCCTGCTGTGGTCGCCGGAGCAAATCGCGGGGTGGCTCAAGCATACTTATCCGTGCGACGAGACCTTCCACGTGTCACACGAGACCATATACCGTAGCCTGTTCATCCAAGCGCGTGGCGCGTTGAAGAAGGAGCTGCTGGAGCACCTGAGACGTACTCGCGGCATGCGTCGCTCTCGTCACTACACGCAGAAGACGGCAATTCATGGGCAGATCGTCGATGCCGTTTCGATCAGCGAGCGACCCGCCTCAGTCGAGGATCGGGCAGTGCCTGGTCATTGGGAAGGAGACTTGGTGTTCGGCAGCGCAAACAGCCAAATCGCGACGCTGGTTGAGCGCCAAACGCGATATGTGATGTTGGTGAAGCTGGAAGGCAAAGACACGCAGACGGTCGTGAACGCGCTCATCAAGAATGCTCGCAAGTTGCCGCAGGAGCTCTACAAATCACTGACTTGGGACAGAGGCACGGAGATGCACGGGCACAAGCAATTCACGATGGCCACCGACATCCAGGTCTACTTCTGCGACCCACGCAGCCCTTGGCAACGCGGAAGCAACGAAAACACGAACGGACTGCTCAGGCAGTACATGCCGAAGGGCATCGATATCTCGGGCTACTCCCAGGCTCAGCTCAACGCGATCGCGCGACAATTGAATGCGAGGCCGCGTAAGACGCTCGGCTTCCAGACGCCCGCTGAGATGTTCAGCGAATCTGTTGCATCGACCGGTTGAATCCGCCCTCGCGCATTGACTTTGGCGCCCATCAATCACTACCGCCGCATCCACTGCCGGCCTCCGGTGCATCCATTCATCGACATCGACCACTTCAAGACGATCAACGACACCCAGGGCCTGCCACCGGCGACACGGTACTCAAAGAGTTCGCGGATCGACTGAAGGGCGCGGTGCGAATCAGCGACACGGTCGCGCGCCTGGGCGGCGACGAGTTCGTCGTGGTGCTCGAACAGTTGCACAACAACGAGGAGGCCGAGCTGATTGCAAGCAAGATCGTTGCGGCCATGCAGGCACCGATTGTGTTGGCGAGAGGCACCGTGACCTCCACGGCCAGCATTGGCGTGGGCCTGTTGCGCGACGACGACGAAGCCTCGTCCCCCGGGCGAGCTCATGGCCGCCGCCGATGCAGCGTTGTACGACGCCAAGTACGCGGGTCGAAACACGTTTCGCGTCCGTGCCTGCACATAGCAACGGCACCGTCTGACGGTGGGAGCCGATGGGCGGCTTGTTTCCCTAGTCGCGGCTAAACCTGCTGGCGTCGCTCGATGTTGTTGGGCACGCTCGCGGCGCTGTTGTCGGGGCGGGATTCGATGCTGCTGCATGCCGCCGGCCCGACAGCACCTACCGCACGGCCTGCAAGAGGGAATCAACCGGAGGCGTCTTTACGGGGCGGCCCGCGTCGTTGTCGACGGCTTTTCGTCTGGAAAGCATCTGGCTTCGTGCCTTTGAGACGAGGCCGTGATTCGGTCCCTATGTGCCTCCTTTGCTTGAACGACCGCTCCCGGCCCGTTGTCGGCCTCCCAATCCATTCGAGCGCGGTCTCGTCGCAGCCGGGCAGCATCCATCGCATGGGGCTAGGCAACCGCCAGGCAGTGGGCTACGGTTGGCCTTGAGCAGCCATTCCATCGCATCGGGAGTCGAGTTGGCCCAACTTTTGGACTTCGGCAATAGGGCGGATGGCGGGTCGGACAGATTTCTGGTAACACTGTTACTGCCAGCCATGGCGATCGGCAAGGGCATCGGCGAACGAATGGAAGGCAGGTTCCTGCGATGAAACATGTTGTTCGCGATCCGCACGTCGCCCTGAATCCGCCCGCGACGCCCGCTCGGCCGCCGCTTGCCATGTTCGCCGGGTGGGCCGTGCTGGTCGCCCTGGCGATGTCGGCGCAGCTATTGTTCCAACCCTTCGTGTGGCGCAACTGGCCGTGGGACGAGGTGATGACCGCATGGATCGAACTGGCAGGCAATCGCCTTGCGGTCGCGGTGGCCATCGCGCTGACGGCGGCTCTGGCCTGCCGACTTCCGTATCGCTCACCGCTGGCACGCGCCGCCGTGCTTGCCGTCGCCATCGTGGTCGGCGCTGTCGCGGGCGAGTTCGCACTGATTGCCGCTGGTTCGCTCGAGGCTCCCCCGGATGCCGTTGCGCTGCTGACGCGCGTGATCCAGTGGGGCATGCTGTCGGCCAGCATCGCCGGCCTGTTCTTCCTGTGGCGGCGCGCGAGCGCACTGCAGGCCGAGGCGCAGGCCCTCGAACTGCGGCAGGTACAGAACGAGCGCCAGATCGCCCAGGCCCGCCTGCAGGCGCTGCGCAGCCAGATCGAGCCGCACTTTCTGTTCAACACCTTGGCAACGGTGCGTCGACTGCACCATACCGAACAAGGCCAGGGCGCGCATTTGCTCGCCCATTTTCTCGACTACCTGCGCTGCACGCTGCCCGAGATTCAGCGCGAAGGAAGTACGCTGCGCCAGGAGATTGACCTGGTGCGGGCCTACCTCGCCGTGGTGTCGGTGCGGATGGATGACCGGCTCGACGTCGCCTTCGACGTGCCCTCATCACTGCTTGACTGCGAGTTCCCGCCGCTCGCAGTTGCCACGCTGGTAGAGAACGCAGTCAAGCACGGCGTCGGCCCCGCGCCGCAGGGGGGTTCCATCCTGGTGCAGGCGCGCAGCGTCGGCTTCTCGCTCGAAGTGGTCGTCGCCGATACGGGTATCGGCTTCTCCAGCGCCGGCATGGGCGGTTCGGGCATCGGCCTGGCAAACATCCGTGCCCGCCTGCTGACCCTCTACGGCCGCGACGGCACGCTGCTGCTCGCCGCCAACCACCCCTGTGGAGTGCGCGCTTCGATCCGCATGCCACTCGTTCGGTCCGGACATCTGCAATGACCATTGGCCGGCGGCACGGTCGTCGTTGGAGCCTCGGTGCGGCGACGCCGATGTGGCAGCGCGGCTTGGTCTATGGGCTGTTGTGGGGCGTCACGATCACGGCCGGCGAGGCGTTGAGCCTGCCGTTCGGCCACTTGAGTGGATCCGAGCATGCGATGGCAATCGGTTCACTCCTCCCGATGTGGGGCATCTCGGGTATCGCGATCGCCTGGGTCGCCTTCAGAGCCGAACACGACCAGCTGCAGACCTGGATGACGGCGCTGTTGATGGTGCTGCTCGCGGTGGCGCTGAGCGCGATCAACAGTGCGTTTTGGTGGTTGTGCGCCGAGTTGCAAATGCCACTCGCGGCCGCACGGGCACTCGGTGATCCATTGCCATCGTGGACCAACTTTTTCTACAACCTCTGGATGACCCTGTTCCACGGTGCCTTGTTCACCGCCGGCTGCATGCTCGCGATGCGCACCGAGCGCACACGGCATTTGCTAGGGGATTCACAGATTGCACGTGGCAAGAGCGAGGCATTGCTCGCGGACGCCCAGTTCGATGCCTTGCGCGCGCGCATCGATCCCGCGTTCCTGCTGCGCGCCATGGCCGAGGTCCAGCGGCGCTATGCGCAGGACGCTCCGGGCGCCGACAGCCTGCTCGATCAGCTCGTCGCGTTCCTGCGCCACGCGATGCCTGGAGTGCGAGGCGGCAGCTCGACCCTCGGGGCGGAACTGCGGCTGGCGCAGGCCTATGCACAACTGTGCGAACAGATCGACCCTCTGCGCTGCCGCTGGCGATTCCACCTGGCGGAGACGCCGCCCGACATTGCATTTCCGCCGCGGCTGCTGCTGCCCTTGCTCGACCAGTTGACGCCCGCGCATGTCGGCGGGGGTTCCGGCGAACTGAGGTTGGCAACGACGCAGGGCGAGTTGAGCCTCACGATCCACCATGCAGGCCGGGCGGCTCGCCTGGAGGAGCCGTTGGTGTACCGGATTCGGGTTGCGCTGCGGGCGACTTTCGGCGATGCCTGTTCGCTATGGATCAACCGCGCCGGGCTGCCTGACGCGCCTGCCCTGGTGCTTCGGCTCCCGCTCTTGGGCGCGGCGAAAGCGCCGGTGCCATCGCCGGCTCAAACATCATTTCCCCAGGAGGTGCACTATGGATGACAAGCTTCCCGATCACAACGCCGACGAGCTGCGTCGCATGCTGCTGACCTTGCTGCCGGCGCTCACGCTAGGCGCCGACGCCCTGGCTCAGGACGCTACCAAGGTGCAGCCCGGAGCCTACCGGGTGGCATTCGAGAACGATCGCGTCCGCGTGCTGGAGTTCCGCAGCCGACCTGGCCTCGGGGTGTGCGGTGTCGGCATGCATTCGCATCCGGCCCACCTGACCGTGACCCTGAGCGCGGGCAAGGCACGCGTCAAGACGCCCGACGGCAAGGAGTTCATCGGCGAGAACAAACTTGGCGACGTGTTCTGGAGCGAGGCCGAGACACACGAGGTCGAGAACATCTCGGGCAAGGACATGCGCGCCCTGCTGGTCGAGCTCAAGGCGCCGGCCGGCCGCAGCTGATTGCCATGCGCCCGACCACTGCCCTGATCGCCGAAGACGAAACTGTGCTGCGCGAGGAACTTCGCGCGCATCTGGCCACACTGTGGCCCGAGCTCGAGATTGCCGCGCTGGCCCAAAACGGCATCGAGGCGCTGCGGCTGATCGAGCGGCATCAGCCCGACGTCGCGTTCCTGGACATCGACATGCCGGGCCTCACCGGTCTGGAGGTGGCCAGGCAGTGCGAGGGGCGCTGTCATGCAGTATTTGTCACGGCCTATGACGCCTACGCGGTGGCGGCGTTCGAGCAGGGTGCCATCGACTATGTTCTAAAGCCTTACGACGCGGCACGCCTTGCGTCCACCGTGCGCCGGGTGCGCCAGCGACTGGATACAGCGCCGGTCTCGCTCAGCAGCGTGCTGCGCGAGCTCGCCGCCGCAGCGCCGCAACGCCAGCAACTGCGCTGGATCAACGCCTCGATCGGCAACGAGGTCAAGCTGATCATGGTCGACGAGGTTTGCTACTTCCAGTCCGATACCAAGTACACGCGAGTCGTCACCGCCGACAGCGAGGCCCTGATCCGCCGTTCCCTCAAAGAACTGCAGGAAGTGCTGGATCCGGCGAATTTCTGGCCGATCCATCGTTCGACCATCGTCAATGCCAACGCCATCGCGGGCGTGACACGTGACTTCCGCGGGCGGGTGTCGATCAGGCTCAAGTCGCGCAGCGAAAAGCTTCCGGTGAGCGACGCCAACGTGCATCTGTTCCGGCAGATGTGAAGTTCCAGAGCCGAATCCACGCAGCTTCGCGCCGCCAGGAAGGCGTTTCGTCGGCTCTTCTGCGCGCCGGTCGCATCGCCCTTCCGCGCCAGGACTGATCCGCCTAACTTGAGGTCGTTTCCGAGCAGAGTGCGACGGGAGCGCAGTGGGCGACTGCAATCGCCCGACCCTCAGGAGGGCAACGACATGAACGCAAGACAGTGGAAATACGCGTTGGGCGGCGGGCTCATCGCAATGCTGGGCCTGCTGCCAGCCTGCGGCGGAGGTGGGAGTGGTGGGGGCGCCGGCGTGGTCGGACTGGGCGGACTCGGCAGCTCGGCTGCGGTGGCGCCGCCCGTGAAGATCACCGTTACCGGGCCTAGTCCGGTGTCCTACTGGAACGAGGTGGCCGCCAACACCATCAATGTGCCGGCCGCATCCACCGGCTCTCCGGCCGAGCAGCGGCCGACAAGCTCGGTCGACCTGGCGACGGTGCACGTGGCGATCTACGACGCCGCGATGGCGATCACGGGCACGCACCGGCCCTATGCCGTGACTACCGTCACCGCCTCGGGCAGCGATGAGGCCTCGCAAGAAGCGGCCATCGGCGCCGCTGCCTACGGCGTGCTCATCGGCCTGTTCCCGAACCGGACGGCGCAGTACCAAGCGGCCTACGACAGCTATACGGCCGGCATTGCCAACGGCGATGCCAAGGCCCGCGGGCTCGTGCTCGGTGCCGAAGTAGCGCGCGGCATTCTGGCGCTGCGCGCCAACGACGGGCGGTCGGTGGCACTGGCGCCCTACGTGCCCGGCACAACCGCCGGGCGCTTTCGGGGCAGCAACCCGGTCAATCGCTACGCGCCGTTCATCAAGCCGTTCTCGCTGACCAGCGCGGCCCAGTTCCGCGTGCCGGCACCGCCTGCGCTCGACAGCGCGCTCTACGCGCAGGACTTCAATGAAACGCGCACTCTGGGTGACGCCGTGAGCAGTACGCGCACGGACGCTCAACTGGAAGTCGCAAAGTTCCACACTGAGCCGCCGCCGCGCTTCTGGCCGCGCAACCTGCGCCGGTTCGCCATGACCGACGGCCGGCTGGCCGACCATGCGCGCCTGATGGCCATGTTGTTCGTGGCCCAGGCCGACGCGGAGATCGCCTGCTTCGAGTCGAAGTACTTCTACGAGTTCTGGCGACCGCAGAGCGCGATTCCGCTGGGCGAAACCGACGGCAACGCAGCCACCACGGCCGACCCGGCGTGGAAGCCGGTGGTGCCGACGCCCAACCACCCGGAGTATCCGGCGGCCCATGCGTGCGTGACGGGCGCCCTGACCGAAGCGCTGAAGGCGTACTACGCCACAGACCAGATTGCATTCAGCTTCGACAGCACGGTGACCGGCAGCACCCACGTCTTCGATTCGACCGCCGCGCTGGTTCAGGAAACTCGCGAGGCGCGCATCTTCGGCGGCATGCATTTCCGCAGCGCACTGCTGAGCGGGGATCAACTGGGCGTCAATGTCGGGCGCTGGGTGGTGCAGCACAACTTTCAGCCGCGATGAAAAAGGGGCCGTCATGTCCACCCGCTGCGTCATCCGCACGCTGATGTGCGTCGCCGTGAGCCTCGTGGTCTTCGAGCAGCCGTTGCATGCTCAGCAGCGCGTGTATCTGACCAAGGCCGAGATCGAGCAGACCGTGATCGGCAAGGGCATCGTTTCAAGAAATCTTGCGAGCGGAATGCTCTCCCACTGGGAATTCCGATCCGACGGCCGCGTCTCTTTCGTCAACCAGAGTGGCCCAGGCAGTGCGTCCGGCACGTGGGTCATTCACGAGGGCGGCCTGATGTGCGTCACGATGGTTTCACGAACCGGCTGCCGCTATTGGTTCAAGAAGGGCGATACGGTGGCGAACACGAGCTCCAATGAAACAGATGCGCCAACGGTGGCCGTAATACGGTTTGAGTAGCTCCGCGGCAGTGGAGCCATGAATTTGGCCGGCTCTGCGAATGGCTGTTTTTGGCCGACTGAAGCCGGTTCAGCGATTGGAGCAATGGGTCCATAGCGGAAGTCAGACGCAGAGAAGCGGACCTAGGGCACGGCGAGCACACGGCAGGCGAACTTCAAAAGCCTGCTCAGGCATCGCAGCAAAAAACTTTGTCGATACTTTCCCAGTCATAGCAGACAGCGCAACAATACCCCGTCGCCGGAAAGCCTACGGCCTGGCGCGTGAGGGCCGCACCACGCTCCAGTGCACCACGAACCAATGCGGCCCAGCCATTGGAGGTACGTATGCGAGCCCTGAAATTCCTGCCAGTAGTAGCTCTGATCCTCGGATGTCAATCGACCCCTCAGCCGGTTGCGCGCACGTGGGAGCTGCCTGCCGGCGTCAAGACGATGCAGGTCAATGGCTATGACATGGCCTACGTGGAGAGGGGGTCGGGCGATCCCGTAATCTTTGTTCATGGCGCTGGTGTGGATTACCGCTATTGGGCGGCACAGATGGAGCCGTTTTCGGCGAAGTTCCGCACGATCGCCGTCAGCCTCCGCCGCTACTACCCCGAGCCGTGGCGCGGTGACGGTGACTTCAGCCTCAATCAGCAGGTTGCAGATCTCGAGGCGTTCATCAGGCAGCTCAACGCCGGGCCGGTGCATCTTGTCGGGCACTCTCGTGGGGGTTCGGTCGCGCTTTACACCACGAGCAAGATTCCCCGCATGGTCCGGACCCTCACTTTCGCCGAGGGCGGAACCGGCATGCCTGCCTTTTTCCCCACCGATCCTGTGCTGGCGGAGCGCCGCGGCATCGCCCTGCGTGCGATGACTGAGAAGCTCAAGAAGGGTGAAACCGAGGCGGGGCTTGAAATCTTCATGGACTACGTGAGCGGCCCGGGCGCCTGGAAGACCACCTCTGACGGCACCAAGAACTCCCTTCGCGCCAACGCCTGGACGCTTGCCGCCGCTGAGATTGACACCCCGACGTGGGCGCCGTACACCTGCGAGGATGCCAGGCGGCTGAATGTGCCAGTCCTGCTGTTGGAAGGGGAGTCGACGCCAGGAACCTTCAAAGCTACCCTGGACAACGTTCAGGCTTGCCTGCCCCGCAACACGCGAGGCGTCGTAAAGAACTCGTCGCACGGGACACCTCGAGCGAACCCGCAGGGCTTCAATACTGCCGTCATGACTTTCATCGCGGCGCATTGACTGCAACGCGCCTGCAGGTGCCGGTGTGACTGCCGGTTTTCAAATTGATCGCGATAGATGGAATGCGCCTGCCTCCGCGACGCCCCAAGAGCACTCGCGGCCGGCCGCTTTGGGACGACGTTCTCGAACGCCGGCTACTGGCCTGTATGAATCAACACGCTGCGCTTGGCCCCATCGAGCTCATATTCCATCGTGCTCCCCTTGGGAGCGCCAAGCTCAATGAGTTTCTTCCGCAGAAGTGGAATTCCCCTTGGCACATCTGTGAGTTCGACGTCCAACCCAACCCATTCAATCTTCTTTTCCTTGGACAACGAGCTTCCCCCTCCGGTGACTTCACCCAACCGCGCCTTCTTGAGAGCCTCATCGAGCGGGTCTTCATATTTGCTTTCGCGCTCAAGCGGCATGATGGGTTCCGCGATCTTCACGAAGACAAATGTAGGTCGCTGCTGGGCCGAAGAAATCGAAACCACCAGACATGCGGCCAGGAGTATGAAAAAGCGTTTCATGAGCAGCATCTGGGAAGACGGGGACGGTCAAAATCTCGAAGGACGAATTGAATGGCCCCTTTTGGCGACATCGTGCCACACCCGCACCAACGCCCGCAGGGCCCTATGCTGCCACTGACAGGCGCTCCCATCGGTGCGGAAGCAGTTCATCAATGCGGCTGTTCGGCTGCGCTGGCGGGCGCGTGAGCACGGCGCCTCGAACTGTGCGCCGGGACGGCACCGTTGCTTGGGATTGTCCATGCTGTGCGGTGGCAAGGCAGCGCCTGCGCCACCTCTACCGCACTCACTGCCTCCACCGCCTTCGGGACAGCTGGAGCCGAGTACGGATCGCCCAAATTTCCTTGAGCTTGAAAGGCCGCTTCTGCCCGATGAGTTTGTCTTTGTTCCACGGGGGCCGTGGTGCTGAGACGGTGAGAACGTCCATGTCGATCTCCTGTGCAGTTTAGGGATCGAAACCTTGCGCCGGTAGGGCACTTGGGGCCCAACGCAGCCGCTCATGGTTCACGGTTTCGGATCCATCCTGTCACTCAACACTCTCGGCAACGGACACTGCTGATGGCCTTACGAGGTCAACTGAGCACTCGCTAGCCGCTGTTGGCCACACTGGCGCGTTACAGGCCAGGTCGCCAAGTCCCGTGAAAACCGAACGGCACGCGGTGCGGCAAACGGGCGACCGCAACAGGTCCTGTGGCCAGGTCCATGGCATCGAACACCAGGAGGTCGCTGCGCTTTTCCTTTTCACGCCAGGCCACGGCAAGCAGCCAGCCGTCACCTTCGGCTGCGCCGGTCGCGCGCGGCACGAAGACCGGTTCGGACACCACGTCTCCATGCGGCAGCGTGTGCATGCTACGTTCGCACGTATCAAAGTCGAAACGGGCGAGGCTGTCATAGCGCACGCTTTCCGAGTCGTCCCGCGCGCGCGATGTCGCATGACAGGTGTAGAAGCCGTAGCGGTTGCGCCGGCCCGTGTAACGCTCGTCAATGCGTGGAAACTCCGCCACCAGGTCGTCGAGGTACTCGCGCTGGAACCCGGTGTCCGTGCCGCCCAGATTGAAGGTCCAGCGGCACAGGCGCGCGGCCATCGCCTCGGGTTCACCGGGACGGCCCTCGGCATCGGGCAGGCCCGGTGCCGTGTCCGACTGCATCACATAGGCCACGATGGTGGCGCCGTCGTCCCAGGCATTCATCACATGGAACACGTGGCAGGCGTCGGCGTCGAACCAGCGCAGCGTGTCCGCCGCACCGCCGTGCTGCATCACGCCAACATGGGTTCGCAGGCCGGCCTCCCAGGCCAGCAGTGGCTTACCGCGCATGGCGCGTTCCACGCTGAGCGTCAGCGGCGTGACGGGAAAGAGAACATGCCCGCGCGTCACCATGAAGTCATGCGCCATGCTGGCATACGGCGCTGTGAATGACTGGAGCCTGGTGACCTCGCAGTGCCTGTCCATCACGCCATAGAGCATGGTCGGCGAGCAGGGGCCATCGGGTGAGTACGCGAAGAAGTGCAGGTCGCCGCTCTCGGGGTCCACCTTCGGGTGCGCGGTACAGCGCGAGGTCACGCGGTCGCCGAAGCTCTGGTGGCCTTTGGAAGCCAGCGTATGGGCGTCGAGCTCAAAGGGCTGATGCGATTCTTCGAGCGCGAACAGCCGCTCACCATGCCACAGCATGCTGGTGTTAGCCGTGCCACCGTTTCGGCCCTGCACCAGCGGGTCGCTGGTGGCAGGGTTGCCGAAGGTGCCGAAGAGCGCGCGTCCAGCTGCATGCTCGAGCTGCCATTTCGGCGTGCGCGCCCAGCGGTTGCTGTACGACACCCCGCCCTTGTCGATGTGGAAAGCATGCACCATGCCGTCGCCGGAGAACCAGTGGTAGCTGTTGTCGCGCGGTGCGTATTGCGGGCTTGGGCCGACGCGGTACAAACTGCCCGACAGCTCGGGGGGCAGCCTGCCTTCGATGTGGAGCGTCGGGATATCGTGTTCCTCGGTGAGCGGCGCGTAGTTGCCGGTGAAGAAGTGAGGGTTGCTCTGCATCTGGGCGTTCACGTGGGGTTCTTTGGGGTTCATTCAGGAGGTCGATGCGCCGTCCAGCCGGGCGATCGCTTGCCCGACATAGGCAGCCAATGTCACGTCGATGCCCGAGCCGGCCCGCAGAGCCGCGTCGTGGCGGAACGCGCGTTGCAGCTTCGCGTGCAACGCGGCGTCGCCGCCGGCCTTGGCGAGCGAGAGCGACTGCCAACGCAGCGCCAGAGCGCGCATGGCTGCGCCGTTGGCAGGAGCGCCCGCCAGCATCTGTTGCCGCGCCTCGGCAATGAGCGGCGGCCACGCATCGGTCTGCGCAACGTAGTGCTGGCGCAGCTTGACCATGTCGTCGGCGCTGCAGTAAGGCGCGTAGAGCTGCAGGCGCGCGAAGGCCATCGCGTGCGAGATGTACCGGATGCACCTGCGATCCACACCGGTCAGCGCGTGGAGCGATGGCTCGTTCCAGTGCATCGTGTAGAGCTTCATCAGCAGGCCTTCGTCGCCACCGGCTTCTTCGAGCAACAGTTCTATCCAACGCTGCGCCAGGGCCTGTGCCTCCGGGTTCTCGGGCGAAACGCCGGCCGCAACCAGGTGTTGTAGCGACGCCGACAGCTCGGCGCGCTCGGGCGCCACGGCGTCAGCGAAACCCTCGCGTTGCGTCTTGAGTGTGCGCTGCTCGTCGTCGCTGAGGTACTTCGAGCCCGCGACCATGCATTCGAGCGCCAGGAGCCAGTCGTCGATGCGGGGTTCTTCGCTGGCCTGCAACTGGCTCTGCACCGTGAGCAGGTGGGTGCGCAGCGCCGATGCCTGCAGGATTTCGCGGTCGAGTTGCGCCACCTGCTGGGCCACGACTTCCGAAATCCCGCCGGCCGCGTTGTCGAGCAGGCCTTGTATTTCAGCGAGCGACAGGTCTAGTCGCCGCAATGCCTGAATGCGGTAGAGCCGCGCCACGTCTTTCCGGTCGTACAGGCGGTAGCCGCCACTGGACCTTTCGGACGGCACCAGCAGGGCGATGTCGTCGTAGTGCCGCAATGCGCGCACTGTCAGCCCGGTGCGCCGAGCGAGTTCACCAATCTTCAAAAACATGCCTTCCCTCTCAAGTTGAAGGCATCCTAGACCGTGCCGTGGCGAGAGGGTCAAGCTCTTTTTCAGTGTCGCCGCGCGTTGTTTTGAGGTCCGCTATCGATCCGGACGGCAGGCGCTCGTTGCCCGCTGAGGCCGGTGCCCTCAGGATATTGGAGAGTTGCTGGATGTCGCGCGAGCCCTCTTCGCGGATCTCAGTTCGCGGCGAGGCCTGAAGACAGTGTTTCGCAGGGCGGGCGTCCCCGGCTGCGCCGGTCGGGCCGCTCCAGGTTCGCGCTGGGCGCTCATCCTTCGGGACGGCCTTCGGCCGCCTTGCGCACCCCTGACGCGGGCGCGGGATCCGAAGACCTCCGGTTGTCAGTGGAGGGCGGGGTGGGCTTGCCTGTGTGCCCCGACGTTACCCCACCGTTCTCGCGTTCAAGGCCCTGCGCGCGCTGCGCGTGCTCGGCGCGTGCCGCGCGCCTGCGGCGGCCTGGAGCGCTGCGCTGCGGCGGGGTGCCTTGGGGTCACGCAGGCAATCCCGCCTGTGTCGTCCACAGGAGTTCCTCATGACCGCAGCTTCCGCTCTGTCCCATCATCAAATCCGCGTCCTCGACGCACTGCGTCCGATCCTCGGTGCCCAAGCCGAGGCACTCTACGAAGCGCATGGCCGCTCGCTGCAAAAGCTGGCCGGCTTTGCGCGCGACTCCTCCTTGCCGGGCTGCCGGCGTCTGGTGACGAGCCTCGCGCTGGCGCAGGAACTGCTCGTCGAGGAGCTGATCGCCGCGCCGGTGTTCGATGCGCCGACGGCGGTGGCCGACTACCTGAAGCTGCACTTCGCGGGCCAGCCGCACGAGAGCTTTGCGATCCTGTTCCTCGATGCGCGGCATGCGCTGATCGCGTTCGAAGACGTGTTCCGGGGCACCTTGACGCAGACCAGCGTCTATCCGCGCGAGGTGCTCAAGCGCGCGCTGCATCACAACGCGGCCGCCGTGATCCTGGCGCATTCTGTGGCGCGCGACAGAATGCGCCTTATGTTCCCCGAATCGTTATGTGCCGTGCCGTGACGGAGCCTGCGGCTTCCGTCGAGTCGGCAGCATTGCAGGCCACATAAGCAGACGTGGCATCTGGCATCACCGTCGTCGGTATTGATGTCGACGGGTGGTTGCCTTGAAAGCCAAGCCCCGGCGGCCTCCTAGTGTAGTGCGCCGCTCTGTTTTTTACTTATTGATCGACGCCAGCAGTGGTCACCTGCGAGAGCGGAAACCTTGCCCGGGATGTAGCGAGAAGTGGGGCGATCGCGCGACAATTGAATGAGAAGGCCGCGTAAGACGCTCGGCTTCCAGACGCCCGCTGAGATGTTCAGCGAATCTGTTGCATCGACCGGTTGAATCCGCCACCCAAAGGCGAAGTTCGATCGCATCGAAAGCGGTCGGACACGGCCGAACCGGAACGTGCTCGCGCTAAACGGAGTCTAGGTTTTGGACGCCTCACCGTGCAGCCAAGAAAGAAAGGCTTCCACCGGTGGTCGTTTTCCGTGCCTGGCTGGATACACCGCGAAATGCGCCTTGACCTTGACGGCCTTGTCGAGCCCGAACACGGGCCGGAGCTTGCGCTCGGCGATATGCCTGCCCGCGATCGTCGCGCTTTCGAGCGCAACGCCGAGCCCTTGCGTGGCCGCGTCCAATGACATCTGGGCCCGATCAAACCGCACCGAGAACCGATCAGGAGCGCGCAGGTCGGTGAACGCTCCGAACCAGTCGGACCACTGAACGACGCTGACGTTGCTCTGGATGAGCTTGATCCCGAGCAGATGCTCGGGCCGCTTCAGGCGGTGCGCCTGAATGAACGCCGGACTCGCGAGCGGCAAAACGCGTTCCTCGAACAGCGGCTCGACCACCAGCCCTGGCCAGTTCGGCACACCGTAGCGGATGTCGATGTCCGACTGGCCCAGTTCGAAGTCGCTCGGCGTGTGCGCCGCCGACAGGTTCAGCGAAATGTCGGGGTAAGCCTGCGCAAACCCCTGCAACCTCGACATCAGCCACTGGCTTGCGAAGCTGGGTGCCGAATGGACGTAAAGGCTGTTGCTGACCCCCTGCCGCAGGTCTTCCGTCGCAGTCGCAATGGCGGACAACGCACCGCCCACACGCGACAGGTAGGTTTCTCCGGCAACGCTGATGCGTACCCCGTGTGCGCTGCGCTCGAACAGGCGTACCCCCAGGTGCGATTCGAGTCGTGCGACCTGGTGGCTGACTGCAGAGGCCGTGAGGTGCAGTTCTGCCGCAGCGAGCGCAAAACTGCGCCGGCGCGCCACGGCCTCGAAGGCCTGGAGGTTGATGACCGGAGGAAGCGAAGCCATGGGGTCAACCCTGCCGTTGAGTGACGGAACGTCATCTTAGACTGAAAACACTTCGCTTGTCGTCATGCAGCTCAGCGCCGAATATTCGCTTCACGAACACGGGAGACAAGCCGCGGCACACCAGCCGAGGCACCCGCAGAGGGTCACAGACCCCAGGGTCCGGAACGCCTGCTGTCTCCAGAGTTCGCCCCGAACCTTTATTTGCTGGAGACCCACGACAATGCTGCTCAAGGACAAAGTTGCCGTCATCACCGGCGGTGCCGGCCTCAACGGCCTCGGCTTCGCCACCGCTCGATTGATGGCATCGCACGGTGCCCGCGTCGTCGTGCTCGATCTCGCCCGCGCCGAGCCGGCCGCCGCTGCAACGCAGCTTGGCACCGGTCACCTCGGCCCGCACTTGGGTCTTGTTGCCGACGTGACCGACAAGGCCTCATGCGACGCCGCCGCAGCGGCGGTGCTGAAGGCCTTCGGCCGCATCGACGTACTGGTCAACAACGCCGGCATCACGCAGCCGGCGAAGACCTGCGACATCACCGGCGCCGACTACGACCGCATCCTCGACGTGAGCTTGCGCGGCACGCTGTACATGTCGCAGGCGGTGCTGCCGGCGATGCAGGCGCAGCAGAGCGGCTCGATTGTGTGCATCTCGTCGGTTTCGGCACAGCGCGGTGGCGGCATCCTCGGCGGCCCGCACTACTCAGCGGCCAAAGCCGGCGTGCTCGGCCTTGCCCGCGCGATGGCGCGCGAGTTTGGCCCAGAGGGTATTCGCGTCAACTGCATCACCCCGGGCCTGATCGGCACCGACATTATCAAGGGCAAGCTCACCGAAGAGAAGAAGGCCGAGATCGCCGAGACGATCCCGCTGGCCCGCCTGGGCCGCCCCGATGACATTGGCGGCGCCTGCGTCTTTCTTGCCAGCGACCTTTCGCTGTACTGCACCGGTATCACGCTCGACGTGAACGGCGGCATGTTGATCCACTGACCGGCGCCCCAAAGCGCCATACCGCGACACAACACACCTGGAGACAAAAGACCATGCAACGCAAGACATTCACCCACACCCTGCTGGCCCTGGCGGCCGGCAGCCTTATGTTCCCGCTCGCCGCACAAGCGCAGGCCGTCAAGCTGACGCTCGGCCATGGCGCCGCCCCAGGCAACCCACGCCACGAAGCCGCGGTGAAGTTCGCCGAGGTGGTCAAGGCAAAGTCCGGCGGCCGCATCGAAGTGCAGGTCGCGCCGTCGGCTCAGCTTGGCGACGACGCGGCCATGGTGACGGCAATGCGAACCGGCGCGCTGGACATGTCGGCCAACTCGCAAGGCGCGGTCGCCAACGCCGTGCCCGAGTACGCCGCGTTCGGCATGCCGTTCCTGTTCTCCAGTGCCGCCCAGGCCTTCAAGGTGCTGGACGGTCCGCTCGGCAAGGAACTCTCCGACAAGTCCGCTGAAAAGGGCCTGATCCTGCTCGGCTATTGGGACAACGGCATCCGCCACATGACCAACAGCAAGCGCCCGATCACCAAGGTCGAGGACATGAAGGGCCTGAAGATGCGCACCCCGCCCGACACGGTGTTGGTAGACATCATGCAGTCGCTCGGCGCCGAGGCCCAGCAGATCAAGTTCGCCGAGCTCTACGTGGCCCTGCAGCAAGGCGTGGTTGATGGCCAGGAGAACCCGCTGGTGAACATCCACGCCAGCAAGCTCTACGAGGTACAGAAGCACCTGGCGCTGACCAGCCACATGTTCCAGATGACGCCCTTCCTGATGGGCAAGCGCAGCTGGGACCGGCTGTCGGAAGCCGACAGAAAGGCCGTCATCGAAGCAGCTGCCGAAGCCACGGCGCTGCAACGCAAGCTGTCGCAAGAGTCGGACGACAAGTTGCTGGCTGAACTCAAGGCCAAGGGCGTGCAGGTCACCACGGTCGACAAGGTCGCCTTCGAGAAGGCCACCGCACCGGTCGACGACAAGTGGCTGGCTACTCCCATCGGCCCGTACGTCAAGAAGGTAATCGCGGCAGCACGCTCCAAATAACCCTGGTTTGAGCGGCTTCACGGCGCCACCGGCGCCCTCGGATCCGCACTGAGGAGACTTTCATGAATGTTGTCGAACGCAACGCGGTCGAACGCGGCGTGGTGGGCCTGTGTCAGGTGGTGCTGTGGCTCAGCACGGTCGCGATCTTCGTGATCCTGGTGGCCAACACCGTGCTTCGGTATGCCAGAGGGTCCAGCCTGCAGTGGGCGAACGAGGTGCCGGAGTTGCTGTTTCCGTGGATGGTGATGGCCGGCGTGGTGCTGGCTGCCGTCCACAGCGCACACATCGCGACCACCTTCCTGATGGAGGCCATACCCGCCGCGGCGCGGCGCGTGGTCAGCGTGCTGAGCTGGCTGGTCGTCGCAGGGCTGTACGGCACGTTGGCCTGGGCGACTTTTCGCATGCTCGATGTCGTGCACGACGAAAAGTCTCCGATCCTGCAAGTTCCTGGTTCGCTGACCTACAGCTGCGTGATGGTGGGCATGGCCCTGCTCGCACTGCTGGCGCTGCAGTCCGCCTGGCAGGCCTCGCGCACCCAGCCTGAGCCTGCACACGACGCCGAACCCCAAGTGCCGACGGCGCACTGGTAGCCCCCGAATTAACTGGAGAACACCATGAGTGCACTCATCCTGCTTGTCTTTCTCGGTGCAGCGGTGGCCGCCATGCCGATCGCCCATGCGCTGCTGCTTGCCGCAATGGCCGCTGCCGCGACCTCGGACCGCGTGCCCCTGGATCTGCTCGTGCAGCAGATGGTGGCGCAGGTGCAGAGCTTCCCCTTGATCGCGATTCCGTTCTTCATGTTGACCGGCTCGTTGATGATGGGCGGCAAGCTCGGCCAGGCGCTGGTGGGCGTGTTGTCTGCGCTGATCGGCCGCTTCCACGGTGGCCCGGCCCAGGTCGGCGTGCTGTCGTCGACCTTGTTCGGCGGCGTCTCCGGCTCGGCGGTGGCCGATGCCTCGGCGATCGGTTCGCTGCTGATTCCCTGGCACAAGCGGCTCGGCTACCCGGCCGCGTTCTCGGCGGCGACCTTGGCTGCGGCGGCAACGATCGACATCCTGATCCCGCCGTCGATCCCGATGATCCTGTTCGCGCTGAGTTCGAACGCGTCGATCGCCGAGCTGTTCGTGGCCGGCGTGATGCCAGGCATTCTGATGTGCGGTGGCTTCATGGCGGCATGCTGGTGGGTCGGAAGGCGTCGCAACTTTCCGCGCGACACCACGCCCTTCGACGGCGCCGCGTTCCGCAAGCACCTGTTGTACGCCGCCCCGGCCGTGGTGCTGCCGGTGCTGATCATCATATTCCTGCGCTTCGGCATTGCCACGCCGACCGAGGTGGCGGTGCTGTCGACCCTTTACGCCGGCGTGGTGTCGATGCTCATCTACCGAGACCTGAGTCTCCAGCGCTTGCACCACGCGGTCGTGCAGGCTGGCCTGGCCACTGGCGTCGTGCTGCTGGTCATCATGACCTCAGCCGCGATCGGCTGGCTGTTGACCTTCGATCAGATGCCGCAGGGCATCGCGCAATGGGTCCAGTCCAACGTGCACAGCAAGTGGCTAGTGATCCTGTTGATGAACCTGCTGATGCTGTTCCTTGGCATGTTCATCGACCTGCCGGCTGCCGTGCTGCTGCTGACGCCCGTCTTCGTCCCGATGGCCCAGAGCATCGGCATGGACATGACGCAGCTCGGAATCATGATGGTCGTGAACCTCGCAATTGGCCTGTACACGCCGCCAGTCGGAACCACGCTGTTCATCACCAGTGCGCTGGCCAAGGTCAAGGTCGGCCAGACAGTGCGCGAACTCGGACCGTTCTACCTGGTCGCGTTCGGCGTCCTGGCACTCGTGTCCTATGTGCCAGCCAGCATCCTACGCTGACCCACCTTTCAACTTTCCCCAAGGAGATTCCCATGAGTACGACGATCGCTGCGCCGGCTGAACTCGCCGGGCTAAAGGAACTGAAGCAATCGGCTTACCGTATCCGGCGCTACGCGCTTCGGATGGGCGAAGTGCAAGGCCAGGGCTACATCGGACAGGCTCTCGGCTGGGCCGACGTGCTGGCGGTGGCCTATAGCCACGCGCTGAACCTGCGCCCTGATGAACCCGAGTGGGAGGGCCGTGACCGCTTCCTGCTGTCACACGGCCACTACGCGATTGCCTTCTACGCCGCACTGATCGAGACCGGCATCATTCCCGAGAGCGAACTCGAGACCTACGGCAGCGACGACAGCCGCCTGCCGATGTCCGGGATGGCGACCTACACGCCGGGCATGGAGATCTCCGGCGGCTCGCTGGGCCACGGCCTGCCGATCGCGGTGGGTATGGCGCTGGGGCTGAGGCAGAAGAAGAACCCGGCCTTCGTCTACAACTCGATGTCCGATGGCGAACTGGATGAAGGCTCGACCTGGGAGGCGGCGATGGGCGCGGCACACCACGGTCTCGGCAATCTAATCTGCCTGGTCGACATCAACAACCAGCAGGCCGACGGCCAGTCGTCGAAAGTGATGGGCTTCGAGCCGCTGACCGACAAGTGGGCATCGTTCGGTTGGCACGTCCAGCGCGTCGACGGCAATGAGTTGCCGGCTGTGCTGAAAGCCTTCGACGCCGCACGTGCCCTCACCGAAAGCAAGCCGCGCGTGATCCTGTTCGACACGCTGATGGGCAAGGGCGTGCCCTTCCTGGAGAAACGCGAGAAGAACCACTTCATCCGAGTCGATCCGCCGGAGTGGCAGCAGGCCCTCCAGATCCTGGACAACGACTGGTCAACCCAGCAAGCTGAAGGAGCATTGGCATGAACGCCCCCGTTACCGCGACAGTTCCCGAGAAGAAGCCGCGCCTCACCACGTCGGCCATGATCGCCTCCATTGCCGCCGAAGGGCAGCGCGTGAAGGCCGCGCCGTTCGGCAAGGCCCTGGTCGAACTGGCCGCCAACCGGCCCGAGATCGTCGGCATGACGGCCGACCTGGCCAAGTACACCGACCTGCACCTGTTTGCCCAAGCCTACCCAGAACGCTTCTACCAGATGGGCATGGCCGAGCAATTGCTGATGGCCGCTGCTGGCGGCATGGCCAAGGAAGGCTTGATCCCGTTTGCGACGACTTATGCCGTGTTCGGCACGCGGCGCGCCTACGACTTTATCCACCAGGTGATCGCCGAGGAGAACCTGAACGTCAAGATCTGCTGCGCGCTGCCGGGTCTGACCACCGGCTACGGGCCCAGCCACCAGGCGACCGAGGACATCGCGATGATGCGCGGCATTCCCGGCATGACCATCGTCGACCCCTGCGACGCGCTGGACCTGGAACAGGCGGTGCCGCAGATCGCTGCGCACAAGGGCCCGGTCTACTTGCGCCTGGCGCGTGGCAACGTGCCGCTGGTGCTGGACGAATACGACTACAAATTCGAACTGGGCAAGGCCAAGGTGCTGCGTGAGGGCAACGAAGTGCTGGTGGTCTCCAGCGGCTTCATGACGATGCGCGCGCTGGAAGTCGCGCAGTCACTCCAGGCCGACAACATCGGCGTGGCCGTGTTGCACTGCCCGACGATCAAGCCTTTGGACGAGGCTGCAATCATCGATGCCGTCAAGTACAAGAATCGACTGGTCGTCGTCGCGGAAAATCATTCCGTCATTGGCGGACTGGGCGAGGCAGTGGCGAGTGCGCTGCTCCGGAATCGTGTGCAGCCTGCGAGCTTCCAACTGGCGGGGCTCCCCGACACCTATCTCGATGCCGGTGCGCTGCCGACGCTGCACGACCGGTACGGGATCAGCCGGGAGGCGTTGGCGCAGCGGATCAAGGTCTGGTTGGGTTAAGCGCCAAGTCGGCGGTTGGAGAGATGGCTGACCGTCAGCTATGTTCCGATCGATCGAAGGTCGCCTTCTGGCCGACAGGGCGAGGCCGTGCAACCGTGCCGACAGCTTCGGGCCGAAAGGCACCAGGCGGCTTTTGCCGAACTTGGTGTCGCGGATCTGCAATGCCTCACGTTCCAGATCGACATCGCCGCACTGCAAGCGCGCGACCTCACCGATACGCAGGCCGAGCCCGGCCAGCAGCGCAAGGCGCCCTCGAGGCAGTGCACGGGTGATGTCGGCCGGGGTGATGTTCTCCCGATGCAGGTAGCGCAGGAAGACGCGCAAGGCGCCGGTGCAGTCATGAAGGCTGGTGGGGCAAGCGACTTCGCGCGTTCGGCGACGTAGCTGCCCAGCAGCGACGGCGAGAGGTCGGGCAGACCGACGGCGCCTTGTTGGAGAAACGCTTCGAACTTGCGCAGTTCGACGGCATGGCCATCGCAGGTCCCGGGCCGCAGTCCCTTCTTGTCGCACAGGTACGCGAAGAAGCCTGGCACGCTCGCCAGGAATAGCTTCGCGACGCGGTGCCGAACCCTCGCAAACCCCGGCACGGTGAGCTCGAGCAGTTGCTCGACTGGAACCTGAGCATTGGCGAGCACGGTGCCACTCGCCGCCCTACTGAGGCAGCTTGGAGCCTTGGCGCGCATCCACTCGTCGATGAACGGCTGCACATGCGCGGGTACCTGCTCACACGAGGTGACGCCGCGGGCGCAGACGAATTGGTTGAAGTGGCGCAGCGTGCTCACGTGCCGCAAGACCGAGGCACTCGATGCCCGTCGAGCTTCGAGCCAGCCGACGTAGCGGTCGATCTGCGGACCCAGCCAGAACGCCCGGATGCGGTCTGCGGTGACGGGCCGGTGCAAGTAGCGTTCCAGCATAAACAATCTCCTGTCTTCCAAGTTGAGGGAGATGTCATGCTGGGCCTGACGGCGCAGTTATGTGCCCGGCGACGGCGATGTGCTCTGTTCCACCCAGGCACGCGGAGGGCTCGGGCACATAACGATTCAGGCCACATAAGGCGCACAACCATCCCTTATGTTGATTTCCTTGTGTCAACGCGGAATGTCTGTCACCCTGTTGGTGGTCTACGTGTACCGGCGGAGGTGATCAACCGGACCGGTTACATGAGCGCCTAGCGTCTAGCTTGAGCCTTGTGCAAGGAGGGGAATGTGCCCGGAATGTCCAAAACGATTCTTGTGACAGGAGCGACCGGTGGTATCGGCTTGGCCGTCTGCAACAGGCTGGCGAAAGCTGGAAATTCCCTCGTTCTTGCAGCACGCGATTCCGCCAAACTTCAGTCACTCTGCGCTGAACTGTCGAACACCTGTCCCGGCATTTACTCATGGATCTCCGTGGACATGACGCGGGATGACTCGATCAAGAAATTTGCCGAGGAACTGACCGCAAGGAACGTGCTCCTGGACGGAGCAGTCTTGATGCCGCCCCAGGATCCGCCAACGAACGACCCTCTCCCAAGCAGCGACAAGTGGCGCGAGATATTTCAGAACAGTTTTGTGGGCCCGCTGTCGCTGCTCAAGGCGGCAATTGCGACCATGAGGCCTGATCCTGCAAATGACAGGAGATCCAAGATCGTCATCATCTCTGGAATCTCATCGGCGCAGGTCTTGGGCCACTACGCTTCAAGCAATGTGATTCGTTGCGCCTGGCTGGCCGAAGCCAAGACGCTGGCATTCGCATTGGGTGACCAAGGGATTCACGTGAATACGCTGTCCCTAGGGGGCACGCTCACGCCAGGGTATACAGCTTCTCTTCAGAAGCGCGCTGCCAAGGCCGGGACAACGGTTGAGGAGCGCCTTGCGGAAGAAACGTCGAACGTTCCCCTGAGGAAATATGGCACACCCGATGAGGTGGCCGCTGCGGTCGAAGGATTGCTGTCCGCGTTCTCCGATCACATGACCGGACTCAACGTCCTTCACGACGGCGGATTCACGAGAGCATATTGAGAACTGCCAGTGGCTCGGGGAGCACCAACCGGTTCGATAGATCAAGTCCCACCAGATTGCCCGTTTACGAACATCCAAAATACGCATGGTCAGTTCCGGATGGACGTCACCTGCGGTTTGATGTTCCGGCGCAGTTCGGCAAGTTCGCGTTCCCGCCGCTCAAGCAGCGTACCGTTCTCCTGCCAGGCTGCGTAGTAGTGGTCGACCAGAGCAACGAGTTTGGTCACCTGCTCGCGCAATGCGTCGTTCTCGCCACGCAATTCGAGGACGGCACGCTTGGCGGGGCCTGGATCGCGACGGCGCGGCCGTTGAACCTTGTGCAGTGCACGCAGCACTTCAGGGTGGTACCGGTACAGCGCGTTGCGCGAGACCCCGGCGAGTTGACACAGCGTTGTCGCGGTCAGCTCTTGGGGCGCGCTGCCCGAGGCCTGCTGTCGGACCATCTCTGCCAGTGCGTCGCGGAGCCGATTGGCCGGTGATCGGCGGGAAGGATCACCGGTCGGCTTGGTACCCATGCTTGGGCTCCTTGTTCGCATCCGCATCGATCACACGAATCAGCGAGCGCGCCTCGTTGAGACGTTCGCGCACGATGCGCAGCGTCTGCAGCGGCAGCGCCGGTTCGTTGAGTAGCGCCTCGTGGCGGTGGACTTGTTCGGCCCAATAGGGCCGATGCTGGGTGGACACGGCGAAGTTCCTGCATCGCGCGCAGGTCGAGGGCTCACGCCGCGCCGGGTTGGGGCCGATGGCGTTGCCCAAGCAAGCGCTGTGCTCTTCCCTGTAGACGCAGAACCCCCAGTCGCACACGCCGAGCACGAGGCCGGCGTCCACCAGCAAGCGCGCATAGCTCTTGAGGTCCTGCTTGAGCCGAGCGCCTCTGAAACGCGGACGCTTTGCGACAGTCGATGACCTCGCGCAACTGATCGACATGCTCTACGCCGCGTGCTTTGTCGTCATCTCCTACCTGGTGGGGCCCAGGGCGAGCGAGATCCTGCACTTGGAAGCGGGCTGCGTACAGCAGCGTGGCGACGGCACCATGCTCGCCGCACCGGGCCTGGGCGGGCGCGCCGGTGCGGAGATTGGTGTGCCCTGGTCCGCTGGGAATTCCATCGGCGATGCGCATGCGCGCGCTGCTGCAGCGTTTCGCTGCGTGGCTTGGCTTGCCTGACCATCAGGGCAAGGCTTGGCGGCTCGCGACGCATCAGGGCCGCAAGACCTTCGCCCGCTTCGCGGCGCTGCGCGACGGCTCCGCCTTGTTCGCGCTAGCCCAGCATCTCGGTCACCGCGAACGCGCCGTCACCGACCACGGCTATGCCGGCTCGGACTACCGTCTCAACCCAGGAGATCGAGTCCGAGATCCTCGAGCAGTCGGCCGTGGCCTGGGAACACCCTTCTGCCACTCGGTGGCGCCAGAGCTCTGACGGCGGCGCAGCCACAACTGGGCACGCCCTGCCTGAGCGCGATGCCCGGCGGACAGCGCCTCGGACAGCGGGCGGCGGCGCCACCCACTCGGCTCGGCGGTCTTTCGGAAGATGGCAAGCACATCGGCCCGGTTGCGCATGCCAAAGCGAGCTCGCACCTCCGGTGCTAGCGCATCGAGCATTTCCAGGAGTTGCCGCTCCGGCGCACTCGATAGCAGCACCTGCCCGGAGGGCGAAGTGAGCGCAGGAAACCGGCTGCCCACCGGGAGATTGATGGCAACGATGTGCGCACTGGGAATATTCTGCAGAACGACGACGTCCTCTCCGTCGAGCTCGACCCAGGAAACCGTTTCGAGCGTTTCCCTGGCATTTGAAGGAGAAACATCCATCGAATCGGACGTCTTGGAAGGTTTCGGGTGTCCATCCTTTCATCCGCGAACGGCGCATGCACGAGAGAAACTGAATGCGCCCTGACATACCAGGCCTCGAACAGGAAAACTCGTCACGGCGACAAATTCTCCTCATTCCTGTCATCGCCGATTTTTTGGCGCCCGTTAGGTCTTGCCTGTGCGGCAATGCACGCGACCTGAAACATTGAATGAGCAAACGATCCCCTCTCTCCATCGTTCAACTCGCGGGAACGGTCCTGACGTTCCTGACGGCCGGCTGCGTCGTTCAGCCACCGCCCCCAGTGCGCTATGCCACTGTTCGACCGGTGCATGTTGCCCCCGCCGCGCCACCCGTCGTGAGCGTGTACGTGGAACCGCCGCTGTATCAACCCCCACCGATCGCGGTGGCGTGGGCGCCCCCGCCCATGCTGGTGGAAACGCCACCGCCCTTGCCATTCGCCGATGCGATCTGGACCGGCGGCTATTGGACATGGCAAGGCAACTGGGTATGGGCCGCTGGCCGTTGGGCCGCACCGCCGCAGCCGGGCTACGGTTGGGTGCAGCCCTACTACGAGCATCGCGACGGCGCGGTGGTTTTCATCACGGGCCATTGGTCACCACCGGGGATCGCTTTCGTTCCGCCGCCGCTGGGCCTGAGCCTCACGGTTGCCGCCGCCACGGTCGGCGTGGTCGCCGGCCTTGCGCCGATCGGACCGCAGGGCGTGTTCGTTCCCGCGCCGCCCGGCTCACGACTCGGGCTGATCGTGCCGGCACCGATCGGAACGCCACCGGCCGTCGTCGTGAGCGCTCCACCAGTCACCAATGTCGGCATGCGGGTACAGAACACGACGATCAACAACGTGTCGAATACAACGAACGTCACCAACGTCACGAACATCAACAACACGCGCACCGTGACAGTGGTGGCGCCCGCCAGCGCGACCGCCAGCGGCCGACCGTTCGAGGTGGCGGTACCTGCAATCGCGCATCTTGCTGCAGCACTGCCGCCGGTCGTGCGCGCCATGGCACCGGTGCCGGCCAGCGTGAAGCCGATTGCCGCGTTCGTGCCAGTGCATCAGCAACCCACCGCCCCCCGGCCTCCAGAGGCCGTGCATGCTGCGCCCACCCCAACGCCGCCGGTCTCGGCAGCTCAGGCTCAAGCACGCCCTCAGGCGGCCTTGTCATTCGCAAGCGCCAAGCAAGCGGAGCCTGGGCGGCTCGCAGCACCTGCAAGGCCGAATGCCGAGCCGCCCAAAAAGGCAATGCCTGCGATCGACGAGCCGCGCCCACCGCGAGCCGATCCTGAATTGCGTGGGCGAGCACGCCAGGCCAGTGCGCAACGTATCGCGAGCGAGCAAGAGACCTCGCATTCGCTCAAGCAGGAGCCGACGTCAAGAGTACGGCCGGCTGCTCCGCCACACGCACATGCAGAACCCCGGCCAGCGCCTCGCGAACACACCGAACCCCATCGGAAGGAAGAGCACCGTGAGTAAGGTTGCGATGCGTCACGCCATCGTTCTCGGCGCGATCATTTCGGCTTGCGGGAGTGTCGCGGTGCCTAGCGCGCAAGCCGCGCCAGCGCAGTCTGTGCAGACGCAGTGGGGCTCGGTCAGCGAGCCTGCGCTGCCCGGCACTGTCTGCGCCACCTTGACTGCAGCCATGACCCCGGTCAACGGCTCGATCGACATGGCCGACGGCGATCCGTCGAACTCACAGCCCGACTTGCAGCGCATTCAGCGTGCGATCGATGCGTGCCCTTCGGGCCAAGCGGTCAAGTTGGTCCGCGGCGCTTCGGGTGCATCCGGGTTCATCAGCGGTCCGTTGAAGCTCAGGTCGGGCGTCAAGCTCTGGATCGACGGCGGCGTCACGCTCTTCGCGTCGCGCAACCCGAGAGACTATGACAACGGCGTCGGCACCTGCGGCACGGCGACGGCTTCGCGTCGACGATCCTGCAATCCCTTCATCCTGGCCGCCGCCACCGTGGGCAGCGGCATCGTCGGCGACGGTGCCATCGACGGTCGCGGCGGCAGCGTACTGACGAGCGGTGCGAACGCCGGCAGGCGATCGTGGTGGGACGTTGCCTTCCAGAACAAGACCGAGCAGTTGTCTCAACAGAACCCCTTGCTCATCCAGATTCAGGGGGGCAGCGACTTCACGCTGTACCGGGCCGCAGTGCTCAATGCGCCGAACTTTCACATCGTGACGGGCGATGTGAGCGGCATCACCGCCTGGGGCATCAAGATTCTGTCGCCCAGCCTGGAGTACACGAAGCCGGGCTATGCCTGCCCCGCCGACTCGACCCCCGACAAGACAACGCCCGCGACCTGCTTCACGCCGGAGACCGTGAAGAACACCGACGGCTTCGATCCCGGCCGCTCGGATCACGTGCTGCTGGCTCATTCGTACGTGAGCGTTGGCGACGACAACGTCGCGGTCAAGTCCCACGGCAAGCGGCCCTCGACAGACCTCGCATTCACCGACAACCATTTCTACTATGGCCACGGCATGTCGATCGGCAGCGAAACAGACGCCGGACTGCGCAACATGGTGGTGACCGATCTCGCGATCGACGGGTTCGACAGCACCGGCGGCATCGGCCTGCGCATCAAGTCGGACGCTTCGCGCGGCGGCAAGGTGGACGGGGTGACCTATCGCGGCATCTGCATGCGCAACGTCAGGCAGCCGCTGATCTTCGACTCGTACTACAGGCCTGCCGATGCGGGCACGCGCTATCCGCTTTTCACCAACATCAAGGTGAGCGGGCTTCACTCTTTTGGCAGTCGCAAGTACGGCGGCGGACAAATGACATTCGCCGGCTTCAACGCCGCCGGCCAGCGCAATCCGTTGTCGATCACCCTGGACAACGTGGTCTTCGACGGTCCGCAGCCGACCTTCGGGCGGGGACGCAATGGCGATCCCAGCACCGGGCCCACCGGGCCGGGGGCAACCCACTTCGTGTTCGGCCCCGGTGCAGTGAGCTTTGCGCCATCGATCTCGCCATCGAGCGTCAGCGACCTCACCGTCAGCACGATCATCGGCACGTCGACGCCCGTCGATTGCAGCGCGGCCTTTGTCCCGTTGAGTTCGGTGCTTGCGAGTTCGCCGATCTGACATCCCAAATTTTTACGCCGCCAACCAAGGAAAGACCCATGAAAACCAAGATTCGAATTCTCGTTGCCGCGCTCTTCGTGAGCGCCGGCGTCACAGGCTTTGCCCAAACGACGGCATCCACCGTGCAGCGCGACGTGAGCCAGCAGCAACGCATCGAGCAGGGCTTGCAAAACGGACAGCTGACGGTTCGCGAGGCGGGCAAGCTCGAGCACGAGGAATCCAAGATCGACAAGATGCAGGCACAGGATCTCAAGGACGGGCGACTCTCCAGTGCGGACCGAGCCCACCTTCGAGCTGCGCAAAATAAGGTCAGCGCCGACATCTGGGCCGACAGGGCGAATGGGGTGGTCGCCAACCCCGATTCAGGCTCTTCCAAACGACTTCAAGCCGATGTTCAGCGCAACATCACGCAAGACAAGCGCATCGAAGGCGGAATTCAGAACGGCTCGCTGAGCAACCGGCAAGTCGGCAGCCTGGAGCGCGGTCAGGCGCATGTGGACCACAAGGAGAGCGTCGCGGCCCGCAACGGACACATCGATGCGCATCAGCAATCGCAAGTCAATCGCGTGGAGAACCGCCAGAGCCGCCGCATCTACAAGGACAAGCACGACGCGCCGCAGCGCATGGGCTGAGTTGCTTCTCGGTCGAAAGTCCTTCTGCCGTTGCGAGGGTGTAGACGAAGCGCCTCAAGGGCCGGCAAACTCCCTGTACGCGAGCTTCTCTTTGGTCGTGGCGCAGATCGTTGTGCTGGATGCGGTCTTTTCGCTGGACGCAGTGATCACCGCAGTCGGCATGGTGAACGACCTTCCCATCATGATGGCAGCCGTGGTGATCTCCATCGCCATCATGTCACTTGCGTCAAAACCCTTGACCCGCTTCGTCAATGCACATCCCCCCGTGGTCGTGCCGTGCCTGAGCTTCCTGTTGATGAGTGGCTTGAGCCTTCTCGCCGAAGGCCTGGGCTTCCATCTGCCGAAGGGCTACCTGTACGCCGCCATCGGGTTCTCGATCATGATCGAGTTCTTCAACCAGTGGGCTCGGCGCAACACGGTCAAGTAGCGGGCGCGGATTCCTCTGCGAGAAAGAACCGCAGAGCCGCTTCTTCAGCCGCGCCGCCGTCCTCGCCGGTGGCTCTTGCGTGCATTGCGATGAGCTTGCGCGGATCCTGCTGGCTTCATGCGGGCGCATCGCCGTCCACCATCGTGGGCGCCGTCGTCCGCGTGTCGCGCGAGCGCGATGACGTTGGCCAGGCCATGCGCTGCCGCATGGCGATCCACCGCTTGAGAAAGATCGCTTGCTCTGCGTTGCAGAGAAGTTTTGCTGCGGCCTGCGGCCGCTGCGCGCCGATGGGCGGGTGCATGCGCCTTGGGTGCGGGGCGTGCCGCGGCGGATCTGCTTTCCGGGCCACCTCTTGACCGACGCATAGCTCGCGCGGGCCGCTGTCCAGCACTGCGGGCTGCGCCACCGTCCTCACCCGTTCCTCGCCTCCGCTCGGCTGCGGCCTCCGGGCGGTTGCCGGACATCGGCCCTTTCCGCTCGCTCTTCATGCGTCGAGGCGGCTCCGAAAGCAGATGTTCAACCACCGCGGCACACCCCGCAGAAAGGCTTCGCCATGCATGCAACTTCATTCACCCGTCCGCGCGTTGCGCGCAGCGCCAACAGCCAGACCGCCACGGGCGTTCCCCCCGTACCCCCCGAGGACTCACCCAAAGCAGGTGCTGGCAAAGGCAGGAACGCCATGGGGTCCGGCGGTAGTCACGTCGACGTGCGGCAGGTCATCACGGATCGCCTCATCGCAATGCTCGCGCAGGGCGGCAACGTGTTCCGCGCGCGCTGGACGCGGGCGGCCTCGCGCGGCATGCCGCGCAATGGCAAGACCGGCGCGCCGTACCACGGGGCCAATGTGCTACTGCTCTGGGATGCGGCGATCGAGCAGGGCTATGCCGCCAATGTCTGGCTGACCTACAAGCAGGCGGCCAGCCTGGGCGCGCAGGTGAGGAAGGGAGAACGCGCAGTGATGTGCGCGCATTTCGAGCGCAGGGCCCGCAAGGGTGGCGCGGTCGAACACGACAACGCTGAGCGAGACGGTGAGGAAGAGGAGGGCAGGGAGGGCAGGGAGGGCAGGGCGGAGGCCGCGTCGGCCCACGGCTACCTGGTGTGCGTGCCGTTCTGGGTGTTCAATGTCGCGCAGATCGATGGGCTGCCCGCCGAGGTGCTCGAGCATTGCGCCGCACCCGCGCCTTCGCCGCTCGGGCCGGTGGAAGGTGCCTTCCGGCTGCTGGCCGGATGCGGTGCGACGATCCGGCATGGCTTCGACCGGGCGGCCTACCTGCCCGAGCTCGACGAGATCCGGTTGCCCTGGCCCGATCGCTTCACGAGTGCCGAGGCGCGTTGCGCCACGTCGCTGCACGAGCTGGTGCACTGGACGGGCCATCCGAGCCGGCTCGATCGGCAGTTCGGTGCGCGTTTCGGGGATGCGGCCTATGCGTTCGAGGAACTGGTGGCCGAGCTCGGCTCGGCCTTCCTGATGGGCCACTGCGGGCTGGTCGACGCGACCCTCGAAGGGCATGCCGCGTACCTGGACAGCTGGCTGCAGGTGCTGCGGAACGATCGGACGGCGATCTTCACGGCTGCGCGGCATGCGGGTGCGGCGTTCGACTTCATTCTGGCCAGGGAAATGCCTGTGCTCGAAACTTCACCGGCGGCGTCGCCGAGACGATGACCGAGCATGGCCGCGGTGCGGGAACGCGCCGGGCGGAGGTTGCGAACGGTTCAAGCATCCCTGAAATGTCCGAAAAATGTATGTGAGTTTCGGACATTTGAATTTGACTCTTGTCCGAAATATGTATATATTTTTCGGACAGGAGTTGGTTATGTCCGACATTGCGGCCCGCATCTCATCGCTGATCGACGCTTCCGGCCCCGGCCATGTCTGGGTTCCGGCCGACTTCGCGCAGCTTGGCTCTCGGGATGTCATCGACAAGACGTTGCAGCGCATGACCCTGCGCGACCAACTCCGCCGCATTGACCGGGGGCTCTACGACAAGCCCGTCACGAACAGGCTCACCCAGCGCACGACGACTCCGGATTACCGGGCCATCATTGACGCGATTGCCCGTCGCGACAATCTGCGCATCCTGGTTGACGGCATGACTGCTGCGAACGATCTGGGCCTGACCGATGCTGTCCCTGCTCACGTCATCATCTACACCGACACCCGTCGCCGCGCCATCCAGCTCGACAATCTGCCGATCGAGTTCAGGCTGTGTGCGCCAAGCCGGTTGTATTGGGCAGGCCGCCCGGCCATGCGCCTGGTGCAAGCCTTGCACTGGCTGAAAGACACGCTGCCTTCGGACAGCGGCCCTCTCCGGCAAAAAATCGGCAGGCTTCTGATCGACAAGAAGCAAGGCGCTGCCATCCGCGATGACCTGATACAAGGATTCAGCGCGCTCCCGATCTGGATGCAGGACTACCTGCGCCCCCTTCTTGACCTCTCGCCGGATGCCAAAGCAGGCGACAAGTCAACGCCTGCCAAACCAAAACTGCACCACGACCTACCGGCAGGCGCGAAATGAACGAGGCCTATCAGGCGGTCATCACCGCCAGCGACGAAGAGCGCCGCGATCTGTTCCTTGGCACGGCGGCCCGCCTTGGCACCGCCGTCCAGAACGTCGAGAAGGATTTCTGGGTTTGCTGGACGCTCGATGCGCTCTTCAACGGGCTGGAGCCAGGCGGCCCGCGTTTTCTCTTCAAAGGCGGGACATCGCTCTCGAAAGCCTTCGGCCTGGTTTCGCGCTTCTCCGAGGATATCGATATCACGGTGTTCCGTGAAGACTTGAACCAGGACGTAGACGTGGCGCAGCTTGATGCCATGAGCGGCAAGAAGCGCCGTGCGCGACTCGATGAAATCCGCAATGCCTGCCGGGCCTATGTCGACGGCCCCTTCTTTTCTCAATTGCAGGCGCGTGCAGCGGCGAGCATTCCGGGTGGTCGTTTCAGGCTTGAGAGAGACCCGGACGATGCAGACGGGCAAAGTTTGCTCCTTTGGTATCCGGCGGTCACGGCGCGTGAGGGCGATTACATACGGTCAGCGGTCAAGATTGAATCCGGCGCGAAATCGGCGCTGGATCCGCACACACCGGCAACGGTGCGTCCCTACGTAGACGATGACCTTCCAGACCAGGGGCTGGAGGTTTCCAACGTCGTGACCGTGAATCCGGAGCGAACCTTCTGGGACAAGATCACGATCCTCCACGGTCTCTACCAGTGGCACGAGCGCCGGGGTGTCTTGCGCCATGGTGGCCAGCGTGTCTCGCGTCACTACTACGACGTGCATCGCCTGATGCAAACGGAAGAAGCGCCGCAATGGCTCGCAGACAAAGCGCTGGCGGAAGATTGCGCTCGCCACGCGCGCCTTTTCTTCGGAAGTCCTGATTTGGGACTTGAGACGGCCAAGGCGGGCAGCTTCACGCTGCTTCCGGCCCCGGCCATGATGGAAGCCTTGCAGCGTGACTATGCCGCGATGACGGGGATGATTTTCGGGCCGATCCCTGCATTGGATGAGGTTCTTGCCAGCGTGCAGAAGGCGCAAGATGCCGTCGATGCCTAGGCTGAAAAAGCTACTGCGAAAACTCCGCATCAAATAGTTGCACGTGCTCCTGCTCTCGGCCTCAACCATGGTGGACGCGTTGCGGGCATCGAGACCCAAAGGATCGAGGTTTGACCGACAGCATTCATGTGGAGCGCAAGTGCAGCGAGGCGCAATGGATTCTTCGACGAAGCCACTCGTAGTGGCGACGTCCTGACCGCGCGGCACGCGCGTCGCTCCCCGATCGAGGGGCACTGCAAGCCGGCGCTCAGGCGACGAAACCACCCCAGCCGATGCCGCGTCCGCCGGTGCGCCGTGCGGCCTCCGCATCATCCAGGCTCTTCGCCGCGCGGCGCGCCGAATAGTCGGCAAACAGGGCATCGATGGCGCGCGTTCGCTGCTCGGAGGCACTAGCGCGGCTATCGGCCTGCAAGTTGCCCTTCACGAGCAACTCACCATCGGCTTGCTGGAGCTGGGCGTCCCCGCCAGGCGCCGGAATGCCAGGGATGGCAATGCCCGCCCGGCGAAGGATGGTCTCTTTCTGGTCGGTGGTGAGCATGACTGGCTCCTTATGCAAATGGCGTACCCGCGTCGTGAGCTGGTTATGCGCCAGCGGCAGGCCACCGCGGTCAGCAACGGTGCATGTGTGTTGTCGGCCGGCGCTTCCTCGCCGGTCGGCGTGAGTCGCTATGGGTCATTGCCGGTGCCATCGGCAGGGGATCGTGGTGCATGGTGCGTGGTGCGTGGTGCGGGCCCTGATCCGGGCGCCCCACCGGCTTCGCCGCTGTCGGGCTGCTCCAGGTTCGCGCCTTCGCGCTCATCCCCTGGCGGTGACGGGCCTGCTGGCCCGCCTTGCGCATCCCTGGCGCGGGGGCAGGGGCAGGGGGAGGAAAAGGGGACTGCGTCCCCTGGACTTGCCTTGATCAGACCTGCCTGCGGCAGGTAGAGGCGCTCGCCGCGCGGCGGTTCCGGTGCGCGTCGGCCTCGGGCGTGCTGACGTTTTCCTGTGCTCTTCGCTTTCTCCGGTGACTCTGCGCCCGCGGGGCCAGGTGATCGGTTGCGCCTGCAAGGGGGTGTTCATAACGCTTGCGCGTTACGAATGCTTCCCCCTTGCTCCCCCTCATCACGATGACGCTCGCCGTTGCCGCGATGGTTCTGAACAAGGTTCTCGACATCGTGAGCTCCTCAGGATATTCGTCGGTTCCGACTTCGCAACGTCCGCAGCCGACGGCGGGAGTCATTGCAAAGTCCGGCGCTATCGCACGTCGTCGGCTCCGTCGATGAGAATGAAGGCAATGCGCGCCAGCGCATCCGATCGATTGGCCCACGCATGGTTTGTGCCGCGCTGGATGAGGACATCGCCCGCGCGAAGCGTGACTTCCTGGGTATCCAAGACCGCGACAACCTCGCCTTGAAGGATCAACGCGTAGTCCACCGTGGCCGTGCGGTGCATGCCGGGATGTTTTTTCGTACCGGCGTCGTCGCGATGCGCATCGTGAAACATGCTGCCGAAGGTCGCTTGAATCCGTCGGCGTGTCTCTTCCGGATCCTTCGATTCGGGCGGTAGGTCAATGATTCTAAGTATGGTTCCGTGGGGTGGGGGTGCTATGCCCTGCAAGCTTTCCAATCCGTCTGCGGCTTCGACGGAGGCGGGCGACGATGTCGTACACCATATGTTGACGGCCTGAAACCCTGGCCTTGATTCCACGGTTCGCACATTGAGTGCTGAAGCGTCTTCTGCGATGCAGGATCGGCCTTCAGCGTCATGTCCGGTGACGACGCGGCGTATGGGATGGTGGGGGCTGCTCATTTGGTTGTTCCTCCTGGGCAGGTTGTCATTCGGCTTTGAGATTCAGCGATCGAATCGTTTTCTCCAGCGTCTGAAAATCGGCGCCGACTCGCTGAAGGTACTGCTGACTGCCCAGATATGCGGGATGCTGCGACTGTGTCTTGGCGGCATCGCGAAATTCCGTGGACTGCACGGCGACTTCACAAGCCTTGGCGAGCGTGTCCACGATGGCCGGACTGATCCCCTTCGGCGCCCACAGACCATTCAGGCCTGGCGCCAGCGAGGCAATGCCCAGTTCCTTGAAGGACGGCGCATCGGGATAGCGGGCTTGCCGCTGCTCAGCGAAGACTGCAAGCACCCGCAGCTTGTCATTGGCTGCGGCAGCTGCGGCAGAGGACACGCCGAACTGGATGGCACCGCCGATCAGGTCCACCAGCATGGGGCTATCCCCGCGATATGCGATCGAGTTGAATTTCAAGCCTGCCGCTTGCGCGAAATGCTCGGCGGAGAGATGGGGCACGGTGCCCTGTCCGGCAGTGCCGTAGGCGATCTTTCCTGGATCGGCCTTGGCCAGCTGCATCAACTGCTGAATGGACTTGATTGGCGAATCGGCGCTGACGACCACCGTCATGACGTTCTCATGCGTCTGGCAGACCGGCGTCAGCGTGTCGTACTTGGGGCCCTTCAACAGGATGGAGCCGCTGGTCACCGGCGTCGACGGACCGAAAGCCAAGGTGTAGCCGTTCGGCGCCGCTCTGGCGACCTGCCAGAAGCCGATCGTCCCGCCCGCGCCCTCCTTGTTGATGACGACCACCTGGGCGCCGAGTTGCGTTGCGATCGACCGCGCAAAAACACGCGCCATGCCGTCCACCGCACCTCCGGCCGAGAACGGCACGATCACCTGGATCGGTTGTTGCGCTGGGTAGTTCTGCGCGCCAGCGTGAAGCGCGCTTGCGCAAAGCGCAATAAGTACGATCGTTGATTTCATCTCTTTGTCTCCTGTGAATTTGTGTTGAAAGCGAAACTTTTGGGGGCTAGTTGCCGGTTGGCCAGGGTGCCGCGGGCAAGACCCTCGAGCGGCATTCGCCGAATCCGATCGATACGTGCCCCTCCTTGCTGGCACGCGCCTTGAAGACGAGCTCATCACCGTCGATGAGCCACTGCCGGGTCGTTCCGTCGGGCAAGAGCAGTGGCTCGTGGAACTCGGCGAGACAGCCCCGGCTGGCCGGATCGGGACCCGAAGCGGTTCCACTGCCAAGCAGATCGCCGGGCCTCAGATTGCAGCCATTCGAGGTGTGGTGTGTGACCATCTGCGCGAAGGTCCAATACAGGTATCTGGAGTTTGTCTGCGTGACGTTCAACGGCGGCATGCCGTCAGCGCGCATGCGCGCGCTCGTCAGCCAAGCCTCCAACTGCAGGTCGAGCCCGCCGCTTGCAATGTCGTCAGCGTGGTGGAGATGTGGCAGAACCGCGGGTTCATCTGCCGCCCTGGTGCGCGCTGGTACATGAAAGGGCGCGAGCGCTTCCGCAGATACGACCCAAGGCGAGACGACCGAGCAAAAACTCTTTCCGAGAAACGGGCCGAGCGGGGTCGTTTCCCATCGCTGGATGTCGCGTGCTGACCAATCGTTGAGCAGGCAGTATCCGAACAGGTGCGTTTGGGCCGTGCGTAGAGGAATTGGGCTGCCGAGCGCGTTTCCCGGGCCGACGAACGCACCCAGTTCCAGTTCGAAATCGAGCGCCTTTGCCGGGCCGAAGTACATGGCGCCGTCGACACCTTTGGATTGCCCATGGGGCCGAAGCACGTTGTGGCCACTGACCCGCACCGAACTCGCACGACTGTTGTACGCAAGAGGCAGGTGATAGAAGGCCTCAGGAACCGGGTTGTCCGGGTGCGTGCTGCGCCGTGCGCGTGACAGATGATCGGACGAGGTGAGGAAATCGGTGAAGCCTCCGATCGCGCAGGGCAATTGCATCTCAACTGCATCGCTGGGAAGCAAGAGTTGGTCAGCGTGTGCATGGGCGCGCGCGGATGCGGCACCACCGCCGATCGCGAGCATCTCGAAGACTTGCATTCGCAACGCCGAGCTGGCGGGCGAACCCAGCGCCATGAGTTCGTTGAGCGAACCACCTGCGGCAGCCTGCGCAGCTCCTTTGGCAAGCCCCGTAAAGAACCCCGCCCTGTTTGCCTCGGCGATGTCGAGCAGCTGATCGCCGATCGCGATACCGACGCGCGGAGTCCTTCCTGGCGCAGCGTAAACGCCGAGCGGCAAGTTCTGCAGCGGAAAGTCGTGGGCTGGAACGTTCGCGGCTTCTACCCAACTGCGACGCGCTGGATCGTGAGTGGCATTGAGTTGCGTCATGCAGGGGTCTTTTCAACTCGGATTTCAGGAGGGCCCGCCAGCCAGAACAAGACCGTTCCCGGTACCTCCATCGGCAGATCCCAGTAGCTGGAACGAGAGCTCGGAGCGCATTGATCGTGTGGCCATGCGGCTGAATGTATTCCCGGGCTTTCGATTCGTACAATCGAAAGTTCGGATCGATTAATCCAATTTTCAGATCAATGGCGCGGGCCTTGAGCGTGCAAGAAGACCGGCGCGAAGCGTACGATTGGGTACGCGATGTCCAGGGCGCCTTCCGCACCCGCCTCAGACGTCGAACCGCACGCCCTGCGCAAGAGGCAACTCGCCAGAGAAATTGATGGTGTTCGTCGCACGGCGCATGTAGTTTCGCCACGAGTCGGAGCCCGACTCGCGCCCTCCGCCGGTTTCCTTCTCACCCCCGAATGCGCCGCCAATCTCGGCGCCTGAGGTGCCAATGTTCACGTTGGCGATCCCGCAGTCTGATCCTCGGACGGACAGGAAAACCTCGGACTCACGCACGTCATTGGTGAAGATGGAAGAGGACAGGCCTTGCGGGACGTCGTTCTGCAGGCGAAGTGCATCCTCGAACTCGTGGTAGCCCATGACATACAGGATGGGAGCAAATGTCTCGCGCCGGACGGTCTCGGTCTGTGCGGGCATTTCGACGATGGCGGGACGCACATAGAAGGCGGTGGGGTGTTGCTCCTGCAGCAGGCGCTCACCGCCGGTGACTAGACCACCCTCGTCCCGGGCGGCTCGCAGCGCGCTTTGCATGCCTTCGAAGCTGGCGGCGTCGATCAGTGGCCCAACCAGCGTACCGCTCTCCAGCGGGTTGCCAACGGGCAGGCCGGCGTACGCCTTCTTCAAGCGGGCCACCAGCGTAGCCATCACAGTCTCATGCACGATGAGCCTGCGCGTAGTCGTACAGCGCTGTCCGCAAGTCCCGGCTGCAGCAAAGGCGATGCCGCGCACCGCCAGGTCCAGATCCGCGGTCGGGGTGACGACCACCGCGTTGTTGCCGCCGAGTTCCAGCAGCGAACGGCCGAAGCGGCGGGCGACACGCGGGCCCAGCTCCCGGCCCATACGGGTGCTGCCCGTGGCGGAGACGAGTGCTACCCGCGCGTCGTCCACCAGCGTCTCGCCCACGTCCCGTCCGCCGATGATCACTTGCGACAGGTTCGATGGGGTCGAGCCGAACCGCTTGGCTGCCTTCTCAAAAATGGCTTGGCACGCCAGCGCCGTCAGAGGCGTCTTCTCGGAGGGTTTCCATACGACGGCGTTGCCGCAAACGACCGCAAGCGCCGAATTCCACGACCACACAGCGGCGGGAAAGTTGAACGCGCTTATCACGCCAACGACGCCGAGCGGGTGCCACGTCTCCATCATCCTGTGTCCAGGCCGCTCGGATGCGATCGTCAGGCCGTACAACTGGCGCGAAAGTCCAACAGCGAAGTCGCAGATGTCGATCATCTCCTGAACTTCGCCGAGACCCTCCGAGAGGATCTTTCCGGTCTCGATCGATACGAGCTTTCCGAGCGCTTCCTTCTCCGCCCTCAGCTCTTCGCCCAAGAGGCGGACGAGTTCCCCGCGCTGCGGCGCAGGCACGTCGCGCCACGCAATGAATGCAGCATGCGCACGCGCGATGGCGTCGGAGACTTCGCCTGCAGAATGCGTGCGGAGGCGGGCCAGCTCGGCGCCATCAATGGGTGAGACAACCGGTAACTCGCCGCCGCTTGCGGCAGCGGCAATGCCAAAGTGATCGAGAAGGGAGGCGGTGATGGAGGAGGTCATGGCAGACACGGATGTTGAGGGTGGAAGGAAATCGCTGCTCCGTGGAGGAAGAGGCCTTCATCGTCGACGACGGCGCTAGTCTTTTCGACCAGCGGCTCGGCGGAGTGCGTGCGCAGTTGACGGATCGAACCCAGCACGCGCACGGAACACTCGCCCTGCGCGATTCATGGCGCCACCCAGGCGGCCTTGGGTTCGACGCCACTCGTGCGATCCTCGGTCGCCTGCGTGCGGCGGCGCACCAGTAGCACCACAAAGGGCAGCAGAATGAGCAGCGTGGACAAGGCGGCCACCGCCGGGTCAACCTGGTTGCGGATGTTCTCCCACATCTTGAGGGGGATCGTCACCACCTTGGTGCCGGCAATGAAGCTGGTCATGACGACGTCGTCGAACGAGTGCAGGAACGCCAGCAGGGCAGCCGACATCAGCCCAGGGGCCAGCAAGGGCAGCATCACGCGTCGGAAGGTGAGGGTGCGCGAGGCGCCCAGGCTTTGGGCCGCCATCTCCAGTCTGGAATCGAAGCCCGAGAACGACGCCACCATCACGACGATGACCAGCGGAATGCTCAGGCACACGTGCATGGCGATAACGCCCGTCAGTGTTCCATACAAGCCCATGTCGGACAGTACGGCGAAAGCACCCAGCGCAGTGACAACGGCCGGAACCACCATGGGCGCCAAAGCCATCGCATAGAGGACACGCCCCTCTCTACGCGGATTCATGCGCGCAATGCCGTACGCTGCTGCGGTCCCCAGAAGCAGTGTGAACACCACGCTGGTCGCAGCGATCTTGAAACTCGTGAGCGCCGCTGCAGCCCATTGCGCATCTGCGAACAGAAATCTGAACCAGCGCAGTGACCAGTTCGACGGGGGAAAGGCGAGGTTGTCGCCATCATTGAATGACACGACGGCGACGATGACGCTCGGTGCTACCAGGTAGACGCAAGCCAGGAACCCGAAGCTGAACAGAACCACGCGGCCGGCACGCTTACCCTGACCCGCGGCCCGGCCGGAATTTACCCGCCAGCCCGCTCCACTCAATGCGACGGCCGGGGTGCGGCCGCCAAACCACTGTGCGCCGATTGCCTTGCCGCTCCTGTCCAGCCACCGCGACCAGGCGGGCCGTGAGCCGTCGGTTGTGGCCGCTCCCGCGCTGATGAAATGAAGGAAGGCATAGACCACCAAAGTTGCCGCCAGCAGCACCAACGCCAGAGCAGCCGCGAAACCGAAATTCAGGGTCGTCTCCACGTTGGTGGCGATCAGGTTTCCCAGCATCAGGTCGCGCGAAGCGCCCAGCATTGCAGGCGTTATGTAGAAGCCTAGCGAAAGGACGAAGACAAGGATGCATCCGCTGCGAACCCCAGGCATGGTTTGCGGAAGATAGACGGTCAGGAACGTCCGCAGCCCGCCGCCCCCCAGTCCACGTGCCGCGCGCCACAGCATGGGGTCGATTGCCTGCATCGCCGCATAGATCGGGAGCACCATCAGCGGAAGCATGACGTGAATCATGCCGATGTACATGCCGGTACGGCTGTAGAGCAACTCGAATGGTTCCTTGATCAACCCCAACCCGAGCAATGCACCGTTCAAGGCGCCTTGGTCGCCCAGAAGCACGACCCACGCATAGCTGCGAACCAGAAAACTGGTGAGGAACGGGACGATGATGCAAAGCGTGAACAGCTGCTTCATCCGCCCCCGCGTCTGTGCGAGGCAAGCGGCGAGCGCATACCCAAGGAAGAGGCATGCCAGCGTGACGCTGCCGGCGATGCTGAACGTCTTGATGGCAATGCCGACGTTGATCGGGTTGAATGCCTCGGCGTACTCCCGCAGCGAAAAACCGGGCAGGTGAACGCTCAATCCCGCAATGCGCAGCAGCGGATAGAAGAAGAACCCCATCATCAGCAAGGCGGCGGGCGCAACCGCCAGGCGAAGCATCGCAGTTCGAGAGATCGTCAGCATTTTGCTTGTCCGGATTCGAAGGGGTGGAGAATTACTTGGTGATCCACTCGTTCCAGCGCTGGGCCAGGCGTTCGCCGTTGGTCTTTCCATCGGCGCCGACTTCGGAATACCAGGCATCGTTCACCATGTAGGCGCGCTTGCGGTTGTCGGGATGCGTCACCATGCCGGCGGCCAGTTCCTTGCTGATGAAATTGAAGGCGTCCGGGTGGACGGGGCTGTATCCGGTCAACGTCACGTACGCTGCCTGGCGCTGGGGCTGCAGCGTGTATTCAATGAACTTGTGGGCCTCTGCAACGTGCTTGGCGCCTTTGGGAATGATCCAGTACAGGCCAGTCATCTTTGCCTGGTTCCAGACGATCCTCATCGGCTTGCCGGCTTGCGACAACGCAGTGAACCGGCCGTCGAAGCCCATCCCCAATGCGGCTCCACCACTGGAGAAGATCTGCATCTGTTCGCTTCCCACCTTCCAGTACTTGCGGATACGCGGCTTGATCTTGTCCAGGCTGCGGAACGCGCGGTCCACGTCCAGCGGATAGAGCTTGTCCATGGGGACCCCATCGGCGAGCAGAGCCTCCTCGAAGGGCCCCTGGCTGCCCAGCTCACCGTTCTGAAGGACGCGCGTCCCCGGAAACTTCTCGATGTTCCAGAAATCGGCCCAGCTGGCCGGCGCCGGACTGCCTTCGGGATACTTGCCAGCGTCCAGTCCCAGCACCCAGGAGTAGTAGATGAACTGCACTCCCCACGGTGTCTTTGACTCGGGACTCAGCTTGTCGACCAGGGATTTGTCGATGCGGGCGTAGTCGATGCGTTCCAGCAGCGAACTCCTCGACAACATCGTCCCACCGGCTGGCGAGAAGCCAGCAACATCGAAGTCCATATTGCCGCTCTGCGCCTTCAGCTTGACCGTCGCCGTCGTCGCCTGGTCGCGCACGACATTCACCTTGATGCCGGTCTCCTTCTCGAACGGCTCCACAAACGCCTTGAGCGCGCTTTCCCCCTGCAGGCCACCGCCAACCACCACGGTCAGTTCTGCAGCCAGCGCTTGGGATGAAAAGACCGCGGCGAAAAGTGCGATCACCATCGAGGGAAGACGGACAGTGGTGTTCATATCGAACTCCTGGTTGGTGGAAATCAAACGTTGAAGAGCTGCACATCGGCCACGGCAAAGGTCAGCTCGACAGCAGCGCCTCGCTGGTGCAGGACGCTGTTGAAGGAGCGGGGAATTTTGGCAACGATCACCTGGTCATCAACCTTGATGTGGTACTCGTTGGCATCTCCCAGAAATGCGACTTGCCCAATGATTCCAGGCAGGGTGATGTTCTCTCGATCGCCAGCGTGCATACCGCGCGGGCCGAGTTGTATGGCTTCGGGTCGGATCATGGCGACGACCTTGTCCCCCGCCGCGCACTTCAGGCTGGACGGCACTTGCATCCGCGTCGATCGCGTCACGATGTCGACGACACCGCGATCGCTCACGCTGACCACGCCGTCGATGAAGTTGGCATCGCCGACAAAGCCGGCGACATACGAATCGTTGGGCGAGTCATAGATGTCCAGCGGCTTGCCGACCTGAGCGATCCTGCCGTTTCGCAGCACGACGATGCGATCCGACATGGTGAGCGCTTCCTGCTGGTCATGGGTCACGTAGATGATGGTCTTGCCGAGTTCCAGATGGAGATCCTTGATCTCGACGCGCATTTCCTCCCGCAACTTGCGATCAAGCGCGCTGAGCGACTCGTCCATCAGAATGAGCGGAGGATCAAAGACGGTTGCTCGTGCCAAGGCCACACGCTGTTGCTGGCCCCCGCTCAACTGGGCGGGCCTTCGATGGGCGAACGTGGACATCCGCACGCGCGCCAGCGCCGCGTCCACCAGTGCCTTCGCGGAATCGGCGGCCACGCCGCGCGCCTTCAGGGGGAACTCGACGTTCTCGCGAACCGTCATGTGAGGAAACAACGCGTAGCTCTGGAACACGATGCCTTGATTGCGCCGATTGGGCGGCACGCGATCCAACCGCTTGCCATCGACCCAGATGGTTCCGGAGGTCACATCCGTGAAACCCGCCAGCATCATCAGAAGCGTGGACTTGCCTGAGCCGCTGGGCCCGAGAAGCGAAACGAATTCACCCGGATTGATCTTCAGGTCGACGTCTTCCACGGCCGGCACGCCGTCGTAGACCTTGCTCACGCCGCGGAATTCAACCGCGCCTGAACGGGCGATTGCCTCAACTGGAGATTCCATCGGTTGCCGGCTTGCCGACAGATCTTCGCGTGCTGCCTTCATGTTTGCCTTCAATGCCTGGTGATGCGTGGCGCAGTGCCCATGAGAAGTCAGTTGACGATCCAGGCTCTTGGGTCATGGTCCTTGCGATACAGGGACAGATCCGTACTCTGGGAACGCGCGTACGTGTCAAAGTGCTCCTCGAAATGAACGATCTTTTCGTTTTCGACAATGTAGAAGTTGAAGACGAACATTTCGCACTTCGCTCCGTCGCTCGATTCGATGTCCAACCGGAACCGGCGCGCCACCTTGTTGTCCTCGCAGACGAAGACGATGTAGGCCGGATCCATGATCAGGGTCTCCGATTTCAAACCTGCGGCGACGCGCAGGAAGTGCTCGTTCGCCGCCTTCCACCCGACAACGGCCTTCGCGCCCGGAAGCAGAACCTTGACGTTGTCGGCCAGGTACAGCTTGTTGGCTTCGGCCGGATCCTTCCTCCACGTGACGTGCCACGCTTCGACGATCTCCTTGGGGCTCATTCGATTTCCTTTCGTTGGGGTTAACCGCAATGCTGACTTTTCACCGAGGCCAGAAGCGGACATCGGTTCGTCAACAGGTGCTGGCAAGCGTATGGCAGCGGGTGTCCGTGGGCAACACATGCATACTTATGGTTCGATAAGGCCGCTCCTGGCTTACCATTTGGATGACAGATGGAACTTCGACGCCTAGAGATTTTTGTAGTGGTCGCTAGCGAGCTGAATGTTCGGCTGGCCGCCAAACGCCTCGGCGTGACTCAGCCCGCAGTGAGTTTGCAACTGCAGATCCTGGAGACGGAACTCGGTTTCGAACTGCTGCAGCGCCATCAGAATCGAATCGTTGGACTGACGGCCGCAGGCGCCTGTTATTTGCCGGCCGCCCAACAGCTGGTCATCCAACTGCGACTTGCACGGCAGTCCGCTCTGGACATCGCCGATGGACACACGGCGGTCGTCAAGGTCGGGCTTTGTGAGGACGTGGCGACGGGAAGCCAGGTGTGGCATGCGCTCGGAGCATGCGCAAAGGTGGATCACCTGATGCTACGGTTTGTCGAGCTGCCGCCTGTGGAACTCGTCGAGTTCACCCGTGCGAGGGCCATTGATCTGGCGTTCGTACCGCTGATGATGAACGTGCAGGGCCTGCGGGTCATGCATCGTTGGTCCGAATCCTGGCTGGCGGTTCTTCCCTCTGCGCATCACCTGGCGAATCGCTCGAGCCTGGAACCAGCTGACCTGGCCAACGAATTCCTCATTCTGGGCGCTCGGGATCAGGCCGCTTCCGGACACCAGCTCATCGAACAGGCCTTCGGCCAAAGCGGCATACCTGTTCGCAGCGTGGTTCGTGCCAAACATCGCTCGACGATGATGGTGCTGGCCGCCACTGGCAGAGGAATCGCATTCGTGCCGCAGTCACTCGGGCTGCTCAACCTGCCAGGCCTGACCATGGTGCCGTTCTCGGCACCCAACCTCGAGATTGGGGTCGTCTCGCCGATTCGGCTTGAGGATCAGCCGCCGAACGAGGCAGTGGAGCTGCTCAGCGGCCGCCTGACGTCGCTGCAAATACCGCTCTCTTCCCAATGAATTTGCGGCAGCTTCAGTACTTCGTGGACTTTGCGAAGAACCTCGAGACAGGCGATGCGAAATCGGCGTGGCTCCACTTCAAGAGCCATGCAGGAGCCCTCGAACGAGATCTGGGTACAAGGCTCATCGAGCGGGACCGCGTCGGGATCCTTCGATTGACGCCAGCGGGTGTAGAGTATCTCGCGGCGGCCAAGCGCCTGCTTCACATGCACGACGAGGCCGTCACGGAAGCAACAGACGCCGCCAGGGGCCAGGCAGGCGCGCTCAGGCTCGGGATCTGCGAGGAGGCAGTCACCACCCGGCTCACGCGGCTGCTTGCGATGCACAAAGAGCGGTACCCCGCAACCCAGGTGCACCTGGTCGAAGACTCGTCCTCTGCATTGGTCGCGGCACTCCAGCGACGGGAGCTTGATCTCGCCCTGATCCTGCCCGTCGTCGACCTGTCGGAGTCTTTGCTGACCGAGGTGCTGTGGGCTGACGGATGGTTGGCAGCAATGCCCAGCGGGCACGTGCTTGCGAACAAAGAGGTGCTGGAATGCCAGGACTTCATCAATCACGATCTCCTGCTGGGCGATCCCATGTGGTCGTCCCATGGTCATGACATCATTCGCGAAGCCTTTCGGCTGCAGGGCATCCAGCCGAACATCAGGGCGCTGGTGTTCAGCCGCTCGACGATGCTCGTGTTGAGCGGTATAGGTATCGGCTGCACCTTCGTGCCGGCTTCGATGATCAGAAATCCAAAGCGCCCCCATGCCGCGAATGTGTTTCGTCCGTTTCGAGCTCCGCCCTTGAGCATCACCGCGGCCTATCTCACGGACGCGCCAAAGATCTCGATTGGATTCGTGGAACTCGCGCGCGATTCTGTCGCGAGGGAATCGGAAAGCAATGGCGGCATCTGAGCCAAGCCCTCCAGTCGGCGAGCGACAGGATGAGGGCGACCTCGATTCCGAGGATTTCGATCAGGTCGAGCAGCAGCTGGGCGAAGCGCTCGAAGCCGTGGACGAGAAGCTGGAAGCGGCCAGCGCGGGCCTCTGGCAATGGCGGCCGGAACGGCTGGCCATCGCGGGCGCACTGATCCCGACCGCCTGACATTCCGCCGATGTCACTTCCATCAACGTTGACGACGCAGCTCAGATGCCCATTGAACACCTCTTGAATCGATCGGAGGCACTCGACGATGCCGTCGTCGCGCTGCTCGGCGGCGACGCCTATCGGCACGTGGCCACACCGGTCAGGGCAGGCGCCAGCGCAGTCGCTGCCGGTGTCTCGCTCGAGCATGCACGCGCGTTGCGCGTGCTGATCGCCAATGCGCTTGCATCGTCTGCCATCGCATTGATGCGTCTGCAGTTCGAGGCGTTGACCCGCGCGGTCTGGCTGCTGCATGTGGCGGACGATGACCAGATTGCACTTGTGCTGGCGCCCCTCTCGGCGGAGACGGAGAAGAGCGCCAGAAAACTTCCGATGGTCAGCAAAATGCTCGGAGCCCTGGACGCCTGTCCGGCTGCGGGCGCTGCCGCGCCGACTGCGATGCTCAACCGCTTCAAGGCGAGGCAGCTTCACGCCTTCAACTCGTTCGTGCACGGCGGCATCCATCCGCTGCAACGCCATCGCGATGGCTGTCCAGTCGTCATGCTGCTTCAGGTGCTGCAGTCTTCGAATGGTTTGATGACGATGAGCGGAATGGTGCTTGCGGTGCTCACCGGCAATCACTTGCTGGCGACTCGGATGAACCGGATTCATGCGGGGTACGAAGACTGCATGCCGGAGCTCCTCGCCTCGTACTGACGAGCTTGTCGGTGCTGCGCTCCGGGTGAGCGTGGCGCATGGCGTCTTGGCCCGGGCCACGCAAGCGCGGGCGCCCCACCGGCTTCGCCGCTGTCGGGCTGCTCCAGGTTCGCGCCTTCGCGCTCATCCCCTCACGGGGACGGGCCTGCTGGCCCGCCTTGCGCATCCCTGGCGCAGGGACAAGCAGACAAGGGGACTTCGTCCCCTGAACTTTTCTTGATCAGACCTGCCTGCGGCAGGTAGCGGCGCTCGCCGCGCGGCGGTTCCGGTGCGCGTCGGCCTCGGGCGGTGCTGCCGTTTTCCTGTGCCCTTCGCTTTCTCCGGTGACTCTGCGCCCGCGTGGCCAGGTGACCGGCTGCGCCTGCAAGGGGGTGTTCATAACGCGGTCGCGTTACGAATGCTTCCCCCTTGCTCCCCCGTCCCCGCCGTCGCTGCCGTTCACCGGGCGAAGAACTCAGGAAAACGGCGGCCAGCTCCGGGTAGGAGGCCGATGCGTACCGGAACCCTTCCTGGAAGGGCTCTGAATCTAGGAACCCGGCATCTCTTTCAACTCAATTTCAACTGCAAAGGATACGAAATGACTGTCATTGCCAAGCCCACCAAACCCACCAAGCCAAAGAAGAACGTTGCATCGCGCGTGCACAAGCCAGAGAAGAAGTCGGCGGTTGCCGAGGTCACTGCGCCGGCGGCTGTCGAGCCCGCGGGGCGCGATGTGCTTGTGCCGCTGGACAGGCTGTTCATCAGCGAGGCCAACGTGCGCAAGGTGCACCACGCGGCAGGCCTTGCCGAACTGGCCGCGCTGATCGAGGCGCAGGGGCTGCTGCACCGGCTCAGTGTGGTATCGCAACCGGACGGGCGCTTCGCCGTGGTCGCGGGTGGGAGGCGGCTGCGCGCCATGCAGATGCTGGTCGAGGCCGGACGCTGGCCCGCCGCGCAACCCGTCGAATGCAAGCTGTACGAGGAAGGCCAGGCTGTGCAGGTGTCGCTCGCGGAGAACTCGGGCCGCGAGGCCATGCACCCGGCCGACCAGATGGGCGCGTTCAAGCGCTTGATCGATGAGGGGCTGACGACGGCCCAGGTGGCGGATCGCTTCGAGGTCTCGCCGCTCACCGTGGAACGGCGCCTCAAGCTCGCGCGTCTCGCACCGCGCTTTCTCGACCTGTACCGCGCCGACGAGATCGAGCCCGATCAGCTGCAGGCGCTCGCGCTGGTCGAGGACGAGGCCGCGCAGGAGGCCGTCTGGGACGGTCTGAGTGTCCACGACCGCAGCGCGTGGCGCATCCGCAGCGTCATCACCGCCGAGGCCTGTAGCGCCGACAGCCGGCTCGCGCGGTTCGTCGGGCTGGATTGCTACGAAGCCGAGGGCGGCACGGTGCGGCGTGACCTGTTCTCCTCGCCGGAAGACCTCGGCGGCATCTTCCTCGACAATCCCGGGCTGCTGCAGACGCTCGCGATGGACAAGCTGCGCGGCCTCGCGGCAGCGATCAAGGAGGAGGGCTGGTCGTGGGTGGAGTGTTCGCTCGACACGGACACGACCGCGCTGCGCGCCCACGGCCGGGTGGACAGGGAGCGGCGCGCACCGACACCCGACGAAGCGCAAGTGTTCGAGGCGCTGGCTGTCGAGCAGCGCGCCTGCATGGATGCCTGTGATGCTCACCAGGACGAAGGCGTCCCGGACGCCGAGGATTTCGATCAGGTCGAGCAGCAGCTGGGCGACGCGCTCGAAGCCGTGGAGGAGAAGCTGGAAGCGGCCAGCGCAGGCCTCTGGCAATGGCGGCCGGAACGGCTTGCCATTGCGGGCGCATTGATCCGGGTCGACCATCGCGGCAATGTCCAGATCGAGCGCGGGCTAGTTCGCCCCTCCGACCGGAAGGCGATGGCCGCGGGCACGGAGGGCGGCCTCGGCGAAGACGACGAATCGGCACCGCGGGATACGTCTGCGACTTCGCGCCCCGAGTTCAGCGAGAAGCTCATGCGCGACCTCACGTCTCATCGGACAGCAGCGATACAGGCGGCGCTCATGCAGAACCCGCACATTGCGCTCGTGACGCTGGTGCACCGGATGGCCGAGACGGTGTTCGGGCTGTACGGTGCCGGCGACGACGTGGTCAAGGTGACCGTGCGCACGATGGGCGACAGTGCGCTGGCGCAGGATGCGAGCGACTACGCAGCCAGTCCCGCGGCGACGCTGCTCGGCGCTGCGGAAACGGAATGGGGCGACCGCCTGCCGGGTTCACCGGCGGCGCTGTTTCAGTGGCTGCTGGCGCAACCCCAAAGCACGCTGCTCGAACTGCTGGCCTACTGCACCGCGCGCAGCGTCAATGCCGTGACCGCGCGGCCTCGCACCGCCAACCACAGCGACGCGCTGGCCGAGGCACTCGGCGTGGACATGGCGGACTGGTGGATGCCGACGGCTGCGTGCTACCTCAACGGCGTCAGCAAGGCCAAGGCACTCGAAGCCGTGAAGGATGCGACCGGGGTGGATGCGGCGCAGGCGACCGCGGGCATGAAGAAGGCCGAGGTCGTGGCGTACTGCGCGAGCAAGCTGGAGGGAACGCGGTGGCTGCCGTCACCGCTGCGGGTGAAGGGCAAGTCAGGTGATGCGCCCTGCGTGCCGAAGGATGAGGCATCGGGCGATTGAGTCGAGTGGGGTCTTGCGGGCCGGCGAGGGCGACCTTGCCGGCCTTTTCTTTGCGGGCGCTCGTCATGCGTTCGGCATGCCGAACGCGGCGTCCTTGTACCGCCTTGCGGGCGACGGTCGAGCAACTTTGTGTAGGCAGATGGCTATCGGGTGTGATGGCGGTCAGGGGGGAGGGGATCTCGGAAAGGTCAATCGTTGCGTGCTCCACACGACCGTGACGCTGGATGCCTTCGATCTCCAAATGACCCAGTCTTTCGCCGCCCAACCGCGTCTTGGCACGGGAATCGGAGGATCACAGCAGGGTCTCGATCACTGAAATGAACAGACCGGAATTGTTGATCACCCGTCCTTGCGGGTTGAGTCGCACTTCCTTCATTCCGACCGAGTCGGACTCGTTGCCCCCAATAGTTCTCAAGTACTTTCCTTTGGTGTCGACGCCGACTTCCATGACAACCGCCGAGTGAGACTCGTAAGATTTGTGCGTCGACGCGAATGCGAAATCGAATGTATTGCCGGAGCGGTTGTTGTGAAGTATGTCGCCGACCTTTGGTGAGTACCGGGTCACTGGATGCCCACGGAAATCGCCTGTGCTGTTGGAGGCATTTGCAATCGCCTGGAAGACGAACTGAGAATGAGCCTGCGCAAACTTGAACTGGGATGCCGTAGCGCCGGCCTTCTGAACGCACCACGAGACAAACACCGCCGACCATGCCGTCGCTGTCCCAGGAAAGGCGAAGCCGAGATCCTGCCAGTAGGCCTTGATCTGCGACGCGAGCGGTTCCTGGTTCTCTCGCAGAAGGTGATGCTTCTCGAACTGCTGCACAGCGATAGTCGCCAGCTTCTTCTGAAATAGTGTTGGCACAGAGCCTCCTGTTGGAATTGAGCTTCAGGGATGACGGACAGGTCTAACCGCTTCTTTGCGCGATCGCCTTAAGCTGCAGCTTCAGGACATCAGACGAAGTCACGTTGTGCCAAGTCGTAGTGGCGATTTCCGAAGGTACCGTCAGATCTCAGCTTGTCGATTTCGCGCTTGAGCGTCAGAAGGCGCTCGTGATACTTGGGCTCACCAAGCTTGAGCAGCGAAGTCAGGGGGCTAGCAGAGGACAAAGCCATGGCGATATCGACGCTCTTTGCTCGACCTTGATGCCGAATGTCTGCCACGACAACACATATGGTGTCCTCAGCTCCATTCAGCTTGTACTGGGCTGCGTATCCTGCCATCTTCGATTTGAAGTTTTCAATGCCGATCGCAACCTGTGCATCGCGGTGCAGCGGATCGTTTTGAACCCAATGAATGAACTTTGCCGACTGAATGACTTCGGTGTCTTCGACCTCGTTGCGCGTGGGATTGAGATAGTCGAGCAGACCGACTGTGGAGGACGCGGTCTCCAAAGGCACAGTCGTACCGTCATCCGCATGTCGACATATCCGCCCGCCAACCAGTTGAAGATCTGGAAAGTATTCCTCGGCCAGAGGAAGAGAGAGCAGTTTGCGAAAATAGAGGACGAAATCGCCATCAGGGACGTGTGCGGCGAATTGGAGGAAGGAGAACGTGAACAGCGCGCGATCGTACGTATTCAGCGTGTGGAAGAGAGCGCCTTCGGCCTTCGCGGTGGGATGGATGAAATCTGCCCAAAAGCCGAAGGTGGGTCTGAAGACGGATCGGTCGTAGGTCTGCGCCGGCGATCCTTCTATGTTCATCAGGCCCTTGCCGCCTTCATAGGGAACGCGCCGCCCGATGAAGAACCGCTGACCATCCACCTTGCCGAAGTACTTGTTCCCTTGCTCGAGAGAAAAGCTGATGACCTTCATGTGATCTCCTTGCTGCCGGCGAAAACAGAGCGGATGAAAGCCGTCCGCTCGGTGGGCAAGACTAACGGTCAGAAGCCGCTTGCGATATCCACCGAACGTGGGAGGCACACGCCCGCGTCTTGTGATGCGATGACGGGTTGTGAGGAGACCTCAACGTGCCTCGAAATCGGGACTCGCGGGGAGCTTGGCAGCATGAGCCGAGCTGAAGAGGCGCGGCACAATTAGGCCGTGGAGAGCCTCTTGAATTCATTGAAGACAGAACGCTGGTTGTGAAGCGCCATGGCTTCATGTACCAACCCGTTCTCGCGGATGTTGAACCAAGCGTTCAAAAAAGGCGGGTGAGAGAGCGGGTCTTCATCGACCTTGCCCTTCGGGACTCTCGGTAGGTACGGGACGCATCATTCATGAATTTCGCGAATGCCGCCACTTCGCAGTTGCTGGTTCAATCCACCTGTGACACATCGCTCAGCTGTCAAGCTGATCGCTCGCTCTTTAAATTTCCGGGGAACAGGCGGCAGCGCGCTTCGCCCCGCGGGCTCTAGTGGAAGATCGCGACGATCGCGACCTTGGGTGCCATAGGCACGGCTGCAGCGCAGAGGAAGGCGTCGAGACACTGATGCAAAGGGCTGTATGCGCGGGCTTCCCTGCGGCGCTCGATCGCCTTTCGGTAGCACGTTGCGTGTTCGTTGAGGCGGGAATCGAACTACCCATCGAACCGCATCGCTGTTGCCGCGAAGTGGCCAATAGTTGACTCTCTTGCAGCGGCCGTGCTTTCTATGGCCAGCGTTCGCTGTCAACTAGCGCCGTTTGCACAGCTGGTCGAGTTTTTAGTTTCTGTCGCGCCCGACATGCCCACAGTTGATTTCTCAACCGAATTAGGGACACAACCTCAGGACTTGCCCAGACGTTCGTGAACCTTGGTGCGGGTGGCGGCATCCACGGATGGCCATACGGACATCAGCGCGCGTCCGATGCGCGCCTGTTCCAGGATGTCGCGCGTTCCGAGCCAGATCGCCCCGCTCACTAGCACCGCCGATAACGCTGCACTGATCGCGCAGGCGCTCCACAGGCGAGGCGCGGTGCCTGCAGTGCGCAACTTCGGCGGCGGTAGGGAATTGCCCTGCATCGCCGCCTCGATGCGCGCGGCCGACGCACCGAGCTTGCGGCCAGCCTCCAGCATAGCCGGTTGCGCATCGATTGACTGCTGAACCAGCTGGCCCAGCGTCGTCAGGTCGGCATCCAGTTCTTCGCGCACCTTCGTCAGCGTCTGCGCCGCTTCCTCGGCGCGCTGCAGCAATGGATCGACATCTTCCAGCAGGATCCGCAGCGCCGCATGCTGCGCGCTCGCCGGATTCATGCACGCTTTCTGCCTGCGGGGACGGCTGCAGGTTCGTTCGCACTCCGATCGGCAAAAAGCAGCGCGTGTACGCGCGCGAGATTCTGGTGAGCTGTCACGGCGAGATCGTGGGTCATCTGGCCGGACATGGCGCGCTCAAGCGCTTCCATGTCGCCCGAGCGTTTGGCTTCGCTGCGCGCAGCCTTCCAGTCGGTCGTGCTGCTCGCCAGTTCGCGCACGACCTGGCCGGACTCCTTCGCCAGTTCATAGGCCTCATTGCGATCGACGACCGCATGGGGCTCGTAGACAGCCTTGCCTTTGCCGTCCGCAGCCGCATAGCCCAACACCTGCGAGTAGACGACCTCGACCGGATCCAGCGCATCGCTTCCGTACTGGTTGAAAATCACCCGCACCTTGCGCCCGTTCAGCCCGAGCTCGTGCAGCCAGTCGATGGTCGCGATGGTGTCGCGCTGCTGCTTGTCCGCCGGCACCGTGGGGACCAGCACGAGATCGAATTCCCCCACGGCACTCTTGAACCGTTTCATCTCGGTCATGAAGGCCGCAACGTTTGAAGCGCCGACGTCCACGATGACCTCCTCGCTCAGCATGATCTCGCGGAAGATCTCTTTGAAGCGGCTGGCGCTCAGTTCCTCCACATCGAGTCCCTGCATGTCGTTGGCCGCGCTCGCATTGATCGACTCCACGCTCAGGATGCGCGCGCCTGGAGCGTAGGCGGCGAGCAGGTGCACGGCCAGGGTGCTCTTGCCGACGTTGCCGGAAAGGTTCAAGACGCAGATTTTCATGGGAGATCCTTTGAAGGTGGGTTGCGATGACGCTGGCGGTAGTTCTCGCGCGCAATGCGGCTGTAGTCTTTGGAGGCGACCTCTCGGGCGCGCTGCAGCGCGTCCAGGACATGGGTGGTCGATGAAGTGCCCGTCGATGGCGAAGCCCGCGTTGAGCCGCCCATCTCCCCGCATTCATCCGGCAGGGACGATGTGCCTTGAGCTTCTCCAATCAGCTCGACAGGACTGATCAACGCGACGGGCAATGCGGCGGGCAAGGCGGCGGAGGGCGCTGGGGAGGTGCGCGCCGGCGTAGCGCCGCGCTGGGCCTTGCGCGCTCTTCCCAGCGCAATGCGGTAGTTCGTCCAACTGGTGGCCAGACCGCCTGCGGTGATTGCTTCGTGGATCGAGCGGTGCGAGTGGCCCGCCCGGACAGCGTCCTGGATCAGCGCAGACAGGCGTGCGATGACCACGGATTCGCTGCGCAGTTTCTGGGCAACAAGCTCCAAAGTGCTCTGTTGTAGAAGATCAAGAGATGTTGATCGAGGCATTTGATGTGGTCAAAGCGAGCATTGGCCGCTATATTTTGGCGCATGAATGCCAAAAATGTCTCGTCGAATTGTGATGGCGCGCGTCAGGCTGGCGCTATTTCGGCTACTGATCGACTACACGAGAGCATCGTCTTGGCTACGTTCGAGCTACAGGTTGGCTACATCGAGGCTACGAAGTGGCTACCGAGTGCCTTCGGCCTGCGGTCACGCTCCCGGTCGATCCTCCGGCTCAACCGGCTCCCTTACCCCTCGAAAGGCCTCGTTTTGGCGGACGGCAATGGGCTCGCCGACTCGCCTAGGGCCGATACACCATACGCACCTACCAGGTGCCCGCAAACCCGCATGCAGCCTCGAAAGTCCGGTATGACCGGCGCTCGGCAAGGTATGACCTCGAATGCGCAAACCCGCATGGCTGCTCGCTAGGAAGGTATGACCATGGCCAGCATCGTGTCGCTCAAGTTCAACGAGGAGGAAGCGCAGGTGCTCCTGCGCGCCCATGCCGCCTCCGGCGTCACTGGTGTCAGCTCGCACATCAAGCAGGTCTACTTCGACGCGCTCAAGCTCAACGTCGGGGTGCTGCAGGAAATCCGGGCCGACCTCGACCGGATCGGCAGCGGCATCGAACGTCTTCGCGGCAGCGACGACGGACGGGGGGATCCGGACATGCTGCTGAGCATCGTGTGCGGCCTGTACGTGATGGTGCGCAAATCCGTCGGCGAAAGCATCCGAGCCCAGGCCGACCAGGCGCTGGATGTCGGTGCGATTGAAAGCTACCTCAAAGGCAGGTGAATTCTCGATGTTCGTGAACCACCGCACCCCCGACAACACGCTGCGCTCGTGGCTCGCGCTCTGCGTGCTCCTGGCCATCGTCGGTGGCTGGATCGCCAACGTGGTCTTGTACTACCGTCTGCCCGCGCCGCTCTTTGCGAAGGGCCTCTGGTACGCGGCCAAGGAGACGCCATTCCTCCCCGTGCTGTGGATCGGCCCGAGCCTCGGCCTGGTGCTGGGCGTCCTGACGTTCGCCCTGTGCGTGAAGCGCTATGCCAATCATTTCGGCGGCTCCGTCTTCGTTACGCGCCTGCGCGGTCCCAGGATGGTCGGCCAGCGCGTGCTCGCCTCCCAGACGCGTCGCGGCAAGGATCAGCTGCTTTTTGCGGGCATTCCGATCCCGAAGGATGTGGAGAACACCCAGTTCTTCATCGGTGGGTCCACCGGCACCGGCAAGAGCGTGTGCATCGGCGAGTACATCGAGAGTGCCTGCGGCCGCGGCGATCGAATCATTTGCGTCGACCCGGATGGCGCCTCGATGCGCTACTTCTACAGGCCGGGCGACATGATCCTGAACCCCTTCGACAAGCGCAGCCAGGGCTGGAGCATCTTCAACGAGATCCGCACCAGCTTCGACTGCGAGCAGTACGCGATCAGCCTCATACCGCGCAGCCCGTCGACCGAGCAGGAGACCTGGAACAGCATGGGCCGCACGATCGTGAGCGAGACCCTCACCGTGCTGCTGCGCCAGGGCGCGGGAACCACCGAGCGCCTGGTTCACTGGCTGACGACCGCCAGCAACGACGACCTCAAGGCGCTCCTTGCGGGCACGCCCGCGGCCGGCTGCTTTCATGGCGCGCCCGATACGCTGGCCAGCATCCGCACGGTGCTGACGCAATACATCACGCCGCACAAATACCTGCCGTCCGGCGACTTCTCGTTCAGAGACTGGCTCGACAAAGGGCACGGCAGCCTCTGGATCACCTGGCGGGAGGACATGCTGCAGGCGCTCAAGCCGCTGATCTCGTGCTGGGTCGACGTCACGTGTGCGAGCGTGCTGTCGATGCCGGAAGAGCCGGGCCGGCGAATGCATCTGGTATGCGACGAACTCGACTCGCTCGAGAAGCTGAACTACATCATCGATGCCGCGACCAAGGGCCGGAAGAAGGGTCTGCGCATCATGCCCGGCGTGCAATCCCTGGCCCAACTCAATGACACCTATGGCAAGGACGACGCGCTCACCTTGCGCAACTGTTTTCGGAGCGCCTTCCTGTGCGGCATCGGGGAACTCGACACCTACACCGCCGAGGAGTTCTCGCGCGGGTTGGGCGAACACACGGTGCTGCGGCGCGCGCCCAGCGTTTCCGTGGGCACGGCGGGCGGGAAAGGCACGCTCTCGCATCGGCAGGACACGGAGCGGCTCGTATCGCCTGCCGAATTCCATCTGCTGCCGAACCTGACCGGCTACGTGAAGCTGGCGGGCAACTATCCGATCGCGCGCGTGACGATGAAGTACCAATCGCGACCGGTGGTGGTGACGCCGATGATCATGGCCGACGGATTCCACGATCGGCCGCAAGCCGAGAACCTGTTGTTCACCGCACCGGGCGCGCGCGCGTCCGCAGTGGCGAGAGCCGCATCACCGATCGCGTCGGCTTGACCGGGAAGCTGCCCATGCTGTCCTTCAAGTTCGTGACCAGCGCCTCCGGCGCCGCGCATTACTTCGAGACCTCAGACGACTACTACGGCAACGAAGGTCATCGCGGCGAATGGCTCGGGCTGGGCGTGCTGGATCTCGGGCTCGAAGGGGCTCACGCCGTGGACCGCGAGACCTTCCAGAACCTGCTCGACGGCCAGCTCCCCAACGGAAAGCGCATTCGTCTGAGCCAGACCAAGGGGAGCAAGGATCGCAAGGGCATCGACTTCACCTTCAGTGCGCCGAAGTCGGTGAGCATCCAGGCGTTGGTGCAGGGTGATGCGCGCATCGTCGCCGCCCACGACGCAGCCGTGAAGAAGAGCCTCGAGTTGCTGCAGCAATTCGCCGCCACGCGCAAGAAGCAGGCAGGCCTGTCCTTCCGGGAGCGCACCGGGAATTTAGTGACCGCCACCTTCCGCCATGAGTTGTCGCGCGCGCAGGATCCGCAACTGCACACGCATGCGATCGTGATGAACCTCACCCGGCGCGCGGACGGCGAGTGGCGGGCCCTGTCCAACGAAGACATGCTGCGCAATGTCAAGGTGGTCGGCGCGTTCTACCGTGCCACGTTGGCGGCCGAACTCAAGGCTCTCGGCTTTGAGCTGCGCGAGACGCGCAGGGGCGGCTGGGAGCTTGCACACATCCCGGATGCGGCGATCCGGCATTTCAGCCAGCGCAGCCGCGAGATCGAGGCGCTCCTCGCTTCGCGTGGCCAGGATCGCGAGAACGCTTCCACGGCGCAAAAGCAGATCATCACCCTGGCAACCCGCCCCAAGAAGACCGAGAGTGATCGGGCCTGGCTGCGCCAGCACTGGCGCGAGACGGCGCGCGAGGCGGGCGTCGACCTGGATGTCCGACCCGGCATGAGTAAGCGTGTGGCCGTAGCGGCAGAGAGCGCGGTGGACGCCGTGCGCGAGAAACTGACCGGCCAGAGCACGGCGCGCAAGGCCGCGGATGACGCGATCGACTTCGCGATCGCGCACCTGGCCGAACGGCAGGGCATCTTCTCGCGGGCCGAGTTGCTGGAGGTCGCCTACGGTCGAGCGGCGACGCGCACAACGACGGCCGTCGTGGAAGCCGCGCTCGAGCGGGCCAAGACCGACGGGCGACTCCTGCCCGAATTGCCGCTCTACCAGACGGCGCGCTCCCTCAACATCAGCGCGGGCGAACTGGCCAAGGATCCGAGCGCGAACAGGTTCAAGGGCCACGACGACTTCGAGAAGCTGACCAGGGTGTCCTGGGTCGCTCTCACGATGGCCGTGCGAGGCCAGACGCAGGCGCAGGCCGAGTCGTCGGTGGCGTCAGCCATCCAGCGGGGCGCGCTGGTGGCAGCCGAAGTGCGCTTCGCCACCCCCGAGGCCAAACGAAGCGAGATCCGGATCCTGGCGATCGAGAAAGCCGGGCGGGGTGCGGTGCCGGCTGTCGCCTCTTCGGAGGTCGTGCAGCACATGCTGGCGGCGAGTGATCTCAATGCGGGGCAGCGCGATGCCGTCTCGATGGTGCTCACCGCACGCGACCGCTTCGTCGGCATTCAAGGCTTGGCCGGCACCGGCAAGAGCCACATGCTCAGCAAGGCCGTGGAGGGTATCAAGGCAGAGGCCGGCCGGCTCTCGGTGCGGCACGGCTATCGCGTGATCGGCCTGGCCCCCTATGCCTCGCAAAACGAGGCGCTCGCCTCGTTGGGCATGGAGTCCCAGACGCTGGCGTCGTTCCTCGCCCGCACCAGCGAGCAGCGCCGCCTCGACCGCCATTCCATCGTCTTTCTGGACGAAGCGGGCGTGGTGCCTGCGCATCAGCTCGAGAAACTGATGGGCATTGTCGAGAAGCAGGATGCGCGTTTGATCCTGAGCGGCGACCGCAAGCAGACGCACGCGGTGGAGGCCGGCAAGCCCTTCGAGCAGCTGCAGGATGCGGGGATGACGAAGGCCTTCCTCACCGAGATCAAGCGCCAGAAGAACGACGCGATCCGCGCGGCGGTGGTTCATGCTGCGAACGACGAGGTGCCCCTGGCGGTGTCGGTGCTCAAGCACACCATCGTGGAAGTCCGGCAGGACGCGCGTCGCCACGCGCGGCTTGCCGAGGCCTACGTGCAGCTGCCGGAAGCCGAGCGCAAGGAAACCCTGATCGTCGCCGGCACCAACGACGCGCGCCGCGCGATCAATGCGCTGGTGCGCGGCGGCCTGGAACTGGCGGACGGGCAGTCCGTAGAGGTTCTGAACAACGTGGACATGACGCGCGCCGAACTGCGCTCTGCGCAGAGTTACGAGCCCGGCCAGATCGTCGTGCCGCAACGCAGCTACGGCAAGGAGCTCATGCAGGGCGAACAGCTTGCGGTGGTGAGCCACGACCTCGCACACAACACGCTGACGGTGGCGCGCGAGGGCGGCGAGCGCGTGACCTTCGATCCGGCCCGGCATTCGATGCTGCGCTTGTACGAAAGGGAAACTGTCGATCTCGCGCCCGGCGATTGGGTGCGCGTCACCGCGAACGACAAGCGTCTGGGCATTTGCAACGGTGAACGCTATCAGGTCGGTGCCGTGGACGGCACGCATGTGATCCTGCTGAACGCGCGCAAGGGCACGAGCACCAACCAGGAAGGCGCAAAGAGCGCCGACATCCGGATCGATCGCCGGCGCCCGCTGCACCTGCAGCATGGCTATGCGAGCACGATCCACTCGGCGCAGGGGCTCACCAAGAATCGCGTGCTGGTGGACGCCAACACCAAGAGCCTCACCAGCAACCGCGCAGTCTTCTATGTCGCCATCTCTCGCCCACGCAACGACATCACCCTGTTCACGGACGATGCGGCCAAGCTGGGGGCTGCAATGAGCCGGGAGCCAAAGAAGTTCGCGGCCCTTGAATTGCGCGACAGCCGCAACGAAGCGACTGTTCTCAAAGCCAAGACAGACCTCTCGGCGCGCCGCAAGCTCGCCGCGCAGGTGAGGGTTCGGCCCACGCCGACGCGCGGCTTGCCGGACGCGTTCACAGTACGCCGGTAGAGTTGCAGATCATGATGTCGTTTCTGTTCACGCGGGACGCGTTGCGTTTGACGGGAGTTGCTCGAAATGTCCGCACGTGAAGGGTTCCTTGGCAGTTGGGTTCTTGCTGCCTTACTGATCTCGCTGTCGCCATCGACGTCGGCGCAATGTGAGCGCGACGTTTTTCTGGCGCTCGGCGGAGTGCCTTCGCCGCCATCGCCATCGAAAGGCGCATCACCGTCCGCTGGCGCGCTTGCCTCGCCCGCGCCCCTTTCACTGAGGCTTTCTGCCACGGCTGCCACGGCTGCCACGGCTGCCACGGAGGTCGCGACAAGTAAGGCCGCCCGGTTCACCGAGGCGCAGATACTTGCGCTTCCCGTCTCGGTGATCGTCACCGCCACCGACTGGACGCCGGTCAGCCGCTTCGAGGGCCCGCTGCTCGGCGAGGTACTCAACCTCAAGGCGGGCTCAGCGCAAACGCTGCGGGTCTATGCACTCAACGACTACGCCATCACCATCCCCGTGAGCGACCTCGACAAATATGCGCCGATCCTGGCGCACACCCGCAATGGTGTGCGGATGAAACGCAGTGACTTCGGCCCGCTGTTCATCGTCTATCCGAGGGATCAGCGCCCGGAACTGCGTGCGCCCAGCATGGCAGCGCGCATGGCCTGGCAGGTGTGTCGCATCGATGTGGAATGAACTGATGGCGCAATGGCCGAAGCGATGGCGGTTGTACGCAGTCATCGCGTTGTTCCCGTTGCTGTGCCTGTCGCTGGTCTTCTGGAGTTTCCCGGCGAACGATGCGGGCTTGCCTTCAGACGAGCCGGCCGACGGCTTCTACTGGTCCGCATCCCAATACCAGATCCATTTCGGAAAACTTCGCGAGCAACTCCTCAAGATCGCAGGGGCTGCCGCACAGGAGACGGCGGATCCTTCGGTCGATCCGCAGGACACGCAGGAGCTTCTGCTGCGCACGGACATCCTGGTGTCCCGGGGCAAGCTGCTGACCGAGCCGTCCGCCACGCACGACTGGCTGCGCTCGTTGCCGGGCTTCGACCGGCACGCCGCGGCCATCGCTGATTTCGACCGCGGCGTCAGCCGGGCCGTGACAGCGAGCGAATTCTCGGCGGCAGAGGCCCGGGAGGTTCTGAAGGCCTTCGATGCGATGGACACGACCGTTGCATCGCTCTCCAATGCCGCCCGCCAGCGTGAACAGGAAGGGCGCACCCGGCTGTTCGAGCAGCTTCGCCAGAGGAGGCTGTATGCGCTGGTCATGGTCGCGCTGATCCTCGGCTGGCTGGCCTGGATCCTCCTTGCCCAGCGCAGGGATCGCAGACTCGCCCGGGAAAGACTGGAAGCGCTCGATTCGGAGCGGCTCGCCAAGGCGCAGTTGCAGCAGTCGATCAACACCAAGGCCCAGTTCCTGAGCATGGTGAGTCACGAACTGCGCTCCCCGCTACAGGTCATCGTGTCCTCGGTCGATCTGCTCGACCTGGGCACGCCGGCGGCCGAGCGCCGCAGTGCGGTGGCCCGGGTCCGGCGCGCCGCACTGATGCTCGGGGTGCAGCTGCGGGATCTCTTAACGATCGCGCGCGGCGAAGCCGGTCGCCTCGAGATCAATCCGGAATCGTTCGAAGCCACCTCGCTTGTGGAAGACGTTGCCGAGGTCGCAGCCCATGCCGCCCGCGAGAAGGGTCTGCAGTTCTCGACAAGCGTGCCTCAGCAGCCTGTCTTCGTGCGCGCCGACGTTCAGCGCATCAGCCAGGTGCTGGCGAACTTGGTGAGCAACGCGGTGAAATACACCAAGACCGGGGAGGTGTCATTGGCGCTGAATGCGCCGCACGAGTCGGCAGGGCAACTGGTGTTCGTCATCACGGACACCGGACCAGGCCTGCCGCAGCGCGGCGTCGAGAGCCTGCAAAAGCCTTTGTCGCGCGAAGAGGAACTGAGACCCCGCAAGGACGGCTCGGGCGTGGGCCTGACGGTCGTGCGTACCGTGGTGGACCATCTCGGAGGCAGGGTCGACGTCGAGGTCAAGGCGGGGGAGGGCACGCGGTTCACGGTGACCGTCCCGGTGCTCTTCGAGGATCCCGACGAGGTGCCATCGGACGCGACGCCGGATGGACTGGTGCTGGTGGTGGACGACCAGGCCGATATTTCCGCATCGGTCGCCGCTCTGGTCGAGCGGTTCGGACACCCCTGTCATATCGCGCGATCCGGCGCAGAGGCGGCGACGATGCTGGGGCAACACGCGTACGAAACCGCGTTCCTCGATCTCGACCTGCCGGAGATTGGCGGCGTGGAACTGGCGCATCGGATTCGTCGCGATCCCGGGCCCAACCAGCACACTTACATCGTGGCGATCACCGCCGCCCGGCCGCAGATTCCCGAGGGTCTGTTCGACGAGGTTCTGATAAAACCGGTCGAGGGCCTGCGCGTCTGGTGGAATTTAGGCCATCGGTCACGAGGGCGGAAACGAGCATCGGGGGCTGAACCGGTTTCTCCACCATCTGCACCTTGAAGCGGGTTGTCGCCTCGCCGACCTCGCGGGGGTCTGCCGTGCCGTTTCGGGTCTTGCCGGACAAGAGCACCGCGGCCCGGTGGTCGGGCAGGTCGCGCACGGCCGCAAGCAGGGGCACGGCCGTCTCGTTGTTCGGCAGCAGCCAATCGACCACGTACCCGTCGAACAAGCCTTGCGGTATGTCCGCGAGAAGCTCTTCGGCCACGTAATAGGGCACCGCATCGATGCCCGCCGCGCGCAGCCCAGCGCACACCGAATTCGCCACGTCGCGTTCATCGTCGAACACCGCCACACGCGGCGCCGGCGTGTCGTCTTGCCCGATCACGAGGCGTGTGATGCGCTTTGCATCCCCGCCCGCAGCCGCTGTGGCAGGGACGACCACGTAAACCCCCGCCTTCTCCATCGCCACGAGCGCACCGCGCTGCGTCGATGACTCGTCCGCCTCTACTGCCTCTTCATCGGCAAGCCAGATCCTGCAGCCGATCTCCATGCCACCGACGCGCAGCGTCGCCCTGCTGCCGGATTCGGCGGGCGAGACGGCGCCTAAGACCTGCGCGAGGGATTCGCCGAACCGGTTTGCCAGCGCCTGAAAGTCATCGAGCGTCCAAGCCGAGCTCTTGTTGACGCGCTGGTGGGAGGCCGCCCGCGACAGATGGAAGAACTCGCCGACGAAGGAGGCGTGCCGGTGCTTGGGAAGGCCGTGTCGCTCCAGGAGCGCGCGCACCAGCTGCGCAGCGTGGGAAGGCGAATCTTCGTCCGGGGGCAAGGTCTGGCTCATCGGTGGCTTGTTTGTCTCAGTTTGTAATTTCGGGTGCGCGGTTCTGCGGCCGCTGGCATAGTCTTGTCAAACAGAACATCTCAGATCAATACATGATTTGTTATGCAAATCATTCTGCATGTACTTCACCACCCGTTCAATAAGTTGTTTGTTTTACAAAACCTGTTCGCTTTTTGGACGCAGCTCATGGACAGGCACCTGGCAAGCGCACCTGAAGTGAATTCTTGGGGAGAAATGCAATGGTAGCGATGGCCGCGCTGCTGGATCAATGCGCACCGCAAGTTTCGCCCGTCCTGATGCAGGCGCTGGTGCGAACCGAGTCCGCCTGGCAGCCGTTGGCGATCGGCATGGACCGGGCGCAGGGGGTCGTCAAGCAGCCGTCCACCGTCGAGGAGGCCGTTGCGACCGCGAAGTCGCTCGCCGCCGCGGGCCGCAAGTTCTCGGTGGGTCTCGCGCAGATCCACGTGAGCAACGTCGCGCTCTACGGCATGAGCTGGGAGCAGGCGTTCGATGCCTGCCAGAACCTGGGCGTCGGCCAGAAGATTCTCTGGAACTTCTATCACCGCGCATCCGCTTCGGGGTACTCGGGCGTCGCGGCGATCTGGGCGGCACTGCGTGGCTACAACTCGGGCGGCGTCGACCGCAGCATCAGCGACGACTACGCGAGCCGCATCTTCGCGTACATGAGCAGCGCCCCGCCGACGGTTCAACTCGGCCGGGGCGTTGCGCCGGTTGGTGCGTCGGCGCCGCTGCCCGCAACGGGCGCGGGAACCCCGAGCGCGGCGCTCAGCGTCGCAGCGCTGCGCGAGGCGCCGCCACCTGCTCCAAGTCGCCCGGGCGAATCGCTCGAGATCTTCGAGAAATCCGGCCATCGCGCGGGCTTCTGACGGCCGGCACTCATCACACACGCATCGCCATTCATTTCACCCAACGGAGATTTCATGCTGGAACAGTTCATCGCACCGCTGCAAAGAGTTGACCTGACGAGCGCACGACGCGCTGCCGCCTGCGCGCGGCTCGTGTGTGCGGCGGGCGCCCTGGCGATGGCGGTCGACCCCGTGATGGCGCAGAGCCTCAAACAGGCCGGCGTCAACATCTTCAACGTGATCTACGGCGTCGTCGGGGTCATCGGCGCGATCGCCTGCCTCTTGACCCTGCTGAACTGGGTCACCGGCAACTGGCTCGGCCGCGACGATCCCAAGAAGATCTTCTTCCAGTCACTGCTCGGCACGGCACTCGCATTCGCCGTCGTCGGGATCATCCAGTTCGTCAAGGACATGGTGGGCGGCTCTGCCTCCGGGATTTCGAACCTCTGAGCCGGTCATGACCGACATCGACACTCGCCACGAGGAGCCGGCGCTCGAGCGCGCGGTGATCTACCGCGGGCCACAGGCTCCGGTGCTGCAGGCCTATGTGCCGCTGCCGGTCTTCGGCGCCGAGTGCATGGTGCTGCTGCTGGGCATGCGCGTTTTCGGGTTCTGGACGCTGCTCCTCTTGCCGCTGCACCTCGTGCTGGTGCTCAAGACCAACGACAACCCGTTCTGGGTGCGCGATCTCGTTGCCAGCTACCGGCATCGCTGGTTCGTGCAGAACAAGAACACCCATGGTGCCGGCGTCGTGAGCTTCAGCCCGCACGTCAGTCGCCATGGGGGCAGACACGCCCGCCGCCAGGTGCACTGATGTCGGCCGTCCCCAAAATCCCCAATATCAAGGCCGAGCGCAGCGTCGCCAGTTGCCTGCCGTACTCCCAGCAGATCGACGACCACACCGTGGTGACCTACGAAGGTGATCTGACCCAGACGATCGAGGTGCAGGGCCTGTCGTTCGAGACCATCGGCCACAAGGAGCTCGACAACCTCAACCAGCAGTGGTTCTCCGCGATCAACAACATCGCGCGCAGCCCGAACGTGGCGCTCTGGACGCACGTGGAGCGCCGTCGGGTGCGCTACGACCTCTCGGGCATCGGCTACGACAACGACCTCAGCACGGAGTTTGCGAAACAGTACGCCCGCAAGTTCGATGGCGAACAGCACTTCGTCAACCAGTTGTTCGTCTCGTCGGTCTACCGGCTGGCCGGCAACCGGGCCGATCGCACCAGCATCCGCCTGTCCAAGCGGGGCAGCGAGGGCATGACGGAACTGCGGCTGCGTGCGCGCGACGAGCTTTCCAAGCTGTCGGCGCAACTGATGGCCAGCCTGAAGCGGTACCACCCGCGGCTCCTTGGGACGTACGCGAACCAGGGGGTGCTGTGCTCCCGCACGGCCGAGTTCTATTGCCGCGTGCTGAACAACGCGAACCGGCGCATCCGCCTCGATGCACACGAACTCAGCCAGAGCCTGCAGGCGGCAGCGCTCAACTTCGGCGCCGAGACGGTCGAGATCGAAGGGGTATCGGGATCCCGCTTTGCGGCGGTGCTCACGCTCGTCGCGCCCTATCGCGCCGAGCAGCTGGACTCCAAGGTCTTCGACGGCCTCTTGTCCTCGTCCTTCGAGTTCGTGCTGACCCAGTCGGTGACCGTGATGGCCTTCGACAAGGCCGATGCGCTCCTGAAAACCCAGTACAACAAGATCAAGAGCACCAGTGACAACGAGGAGCAGATGAAGGAGGTGGCCGCGGCGCGCACCCAGCTGCAGGCAGGCAAGTTCTCGATGTTCGAGCACGAGTTGATCCTCGTCGTCTACGGCGACTCCATCAAGGAGCTCAACCAGAACGTCAACGCCGCCGTCACGCTGCTCGACCAGAAGAGCATGAACACCTCGCGCGAGCGGGGAGGGGCGCTGATTTGCACCTACTTCAGCACGCTGCCGGGCAACTTCAAGTACGGCCGCATCCGGGCGATGCCGATCAGCAGCAAGAACTTCTCCAAGTTCTTCCCGATGCACAACCACCCGCGCGGCAACGCCGGCGGCAGCCAGTGGGGCGCCCCGATCGCGCTCATGAAGACGGCAGCGGGTGGCCCTTATTTCTTCAACTTCCACGTGAGCCGCAACCGTTTGCTGGAACAGGGCATCCGGCTGGACTATGACGAGGAGCCCGCGAAAGCCGATCCGGACGAAGACGAAGCGGCCAACGACCACGGGGATGTGCCGGTTCCGAGAGCGCACCGCAAGGAGCTCGGCAACTACAAGATCATCGGCCGCTCGGGCGGCGGCAAGACGGTGCTCAAGCTGGCGCTGCGTCTGCTCGCGCGCAAGCGGGCGATGGCGAGCGGCAAGCCGTTGAAGATCTTCAGCTTCGACAAGGACTACGGCGAAGAGATCTGCATCCGGGCCATGGGCGGACGTTACTTTCGCATCGCGGGCGGCGAGCCGACGGGCATGAACCCCTTTTCGATGCCCCCAACCGCCGAGAACATCTCGGTGATCCTCAGCATCATGTCCTGGAATGCGCAGTTCGACGGCAAGTACGCCATGACGCATAAGGACGAAGAGGATCTGCTGCGCAGCATCCGGCAGGTCTACGAACTCGAACCGAAACACCGCCGCTACGCGCGTGTGCGCGATGCGCTGCCGACCCACCGCGAGAACAGTCTGTACCAGGCGCTCGGTCGCTGGTGCGATGACGGCGCGTTCGCCTGGGTGCTCGACAACGCGCAGGATCGCTTCGACCTGGACGGCTCGCACACCTTCGGCTTCGACATGACGAACTTCCTCGACATCGAGGAAGCTCGCACGCCGATCCTGCGCTACCTCACGCACAAGATCGCGCAGAACGCTTCTGGCGCGCCGCACATCATCGACATCGCCGAGGCCTGGCGTGCATTGAAGGATCCGCTCATGCAGACCTTCATCGAGAACAAGGGAAAGACGATCCGCAAGGAAGACGGCGTGATCGGACTCGACACTCAGGAGCCGAGCGACATCAGCCGCTCGCCGCTGGGCAGCACTCTCTTGTCGCAGTTCCCGACGCAGCTCCTGCTGCCGAACGGAGAGGCCGAGCAGGCCGACTACATCGACGGGCTGAAGCTCACGCCGCGCGAATTCCATCTCATCAAGCACACCCCCGAGAACTCGGGGCAGTTCCTGCTCAAGAAGGGTGCCGAGTCGGTGGTCGTGAAGCTGGATCTGAGCGGCATGGAGGACATGTTGTCCGTCCTGTCCGCGAGCCTCGACAACGTCGACGTCATGCACGCCGTCATCGACGAGTTGGGCCCCGATCCCACCCACTGGTTGCCATCTTATCTGGAAAGGAGAGTGTGATGAAGCTGTTCAAGCGCGCGAAGCAGTTCATGTTTGGCCTAGTGGTCTGTGCCGGCCTCGCTGGCGGCGCCCATGCCCAGATCCCCGTGACCGTCACGAGCGACATCCCCGCGACCATGAACCAGATCGAGACGATCATGAAGTGGACGGAGCAGCTCAAGTCCATGAGCGATCAGCTCGACCAGATGAAGCAGGTCTACGGCACCCTGCAGGGCATGCGCAATCTCGGGAGCCTGATGAACAACGACTTGTTGACGCAGTACCTGCCGCAGGACTATGTCGGCGCAGTGCAGAGCTTGAAGAACGGGAGTGGGTCGTTCGCGGGGATTTCGGGTTCCTTGAGTGACATCGTTCGCGCGAATCAGCTGAAGTCGTGCGCGGAGCTGAACAGCGACGCCACCATGCGCTCGGCCTGCACGCAGCAGTGGCAGCAGTTGGCGCTGCAGAAGCAGATCGGCGATATGGGTTACCGCAAGGCCTCGGAAAACATCCGCAACCTGCAGAACTTCGTCGGCTCGATCAACTCTTCGACCGACCAGAAGGCGATCTCGGAAGTGCAGGCTCGCATCCAGGTGGAAACGGTGCGCATGCAGAACGAGCAGATCAAGCTGTCGACCATTCAGGCGATGGAAGAAGCGGATCGGCGCCTTCAGCAGCAGTCAGCCATCGACAACTTCAACGCCGGCATGACCCGTGGGTCTGCTGGTGGCATCCGGTTCTGAAATCATGAAGAAGCAATCTTTTATCCAGGCAGTCGTGGTCGCTTGCGTGTTGGTGCTCGCCGGCTGTGGCAAGCAGGAAGCGCCAGTCGAAGCAGCAAAGTTCGACCCAAGGTACATCGCAGCCGAAGCAGACAAAGGCAATCTGGGCCCACTGACCGAACTCAACAGCGCCTGCAGCGCTGAGGTTGAGAAGCGCGGAAAGCGCTTGTCCGCATGCAATGCCCAGGACGAGGTGCGAAAGCTGTCCAAGCCCATCAGCATCAGGTTCTGATGGAGAGCTCGCCGTGGCCGACAACATCATTGGCGACATCTACAACAACTTTGAGCGTGCCCTGACCGGGTTCTATCAAAGCGCAGCGGCCGGGATTTCTGGCTACGTCATCCCCATCGCTTGGGTGTTGCTCGGCATCTGCATGCTGATCTGGTGCTATCTGATCATCGAGGGCAAGGTGGCAATGCCGATCACCGACTGGCTGCTCAAGTTTGTCGGCTTCATGGTGGTGTTGTACGTCATGGGGAATGGCTACCTGTCCTGGGTGGCCACGCCCCTCTTCAATCTTCCTTCCGAACTAACGCGGGCGTTGAGCGCCACTTCAGGCAGTGCACCGGATCTACTGGGCCAGGTGAACGAAAAGGTGGTGGATTTGGTCTCTGCCATGTTCATGGCCGGAACCAAGCTGATCAAGGAACTTGCTTTCGGGCCGGCCATTGCGCTCTTCCTGATGGGCGTGCTCGTCATCGTCGCCGTCTACCTGCTTCTTGCAGTTGCGCTCTTCTCAATCATCTTCTCGAAGCTCGGTCTGAGCATGGTGCTGGCCGTTGGTCCGTTCTTCGTGTTGGCGCTGGTTTTGCCTCAGACACGCAACTACTTCTATTCGTGGTTGAACACGGCGCTTTATTTTATTTTCTATCACGTGTTCTCGGGGCTCTTCATCTTCATGTTCATCGGCATCGTGCACAGCTACGTCGGGAAGCTCAATACCACGTTGGGCGGTGTTGGTGGCGGAGGCGTGTTGGCAATGGTCGCGCGCCTCCTGGGTGCGAGTGGCGAAGGCCTGAACGTCGCCGCAATCTGTATCCCCATCTTGCTCATCTCGCTGGCGATGTTCTTCATGTTTCTTCAGATCCCAACGATGTGCTCGTCGCTCACCAATGGAAGCGGAGGGTCATTCGGGGCGGGTCTGACGCATCTGACGCATGCGAAGTCGCTTCTCAGCAGATCAAAAGCCAGATAGGAGGCGATCCGTGACACCGCGCCTGAAAGTAGTAGCCGCCTTGCTTGCTCTGGCCCTCTCCGGCTGCAGTGGCCCGAAGCCACCTCCTGGCTGGCCATCGGGTGAGGAGCGCCCGATCAATCGCTCTCAAGTCAGCAAGGCGGTCAAGTGACTGAGAAGGAGACCTACTTCGCCAAGGCGCTCGACTGGGACACCCAGGCGCGTCTCGACCTCGAACGCCGCGCGTCACGCAACGGCAAGATCGCGTGGGCGTGCGGCATCCTTTGCGGGGTCAGCGTCCTGAGTGTGAGCGTGCTCCTGCCGCTCAAGCAGTTCGTCCCGGCGATCATCCGCGTCGACAACGCCACCGGCGCGTACGACGTGCAGGCGCCGGGCGAGATCGTGAATGTCGGCCGCGATCGCGACCAGAAGATCATTCTCTCGGATGTCGCTCGCTACGTCCTGGCGCGCGAAGGCTTCACCCGCGGCGAGGCTGAGGCCAACTACAAGACGGCCTATTTGATGTCCTGCGGGCCGGTGCGCGCCGATTGGGAGAATTACTTCAACCCGGAGATCAACGCGCAGTCGCCCGTGAAGACGATGAGCCCGACCGACTCGGAGCGCGTTGAGATCCAGAACATCACGTTCCTGCCGACCGACCAGGACGACTTGCGGGTCGCGCAAGTGAGGTTCGACAAGACGGTGACCCGTGGTGTCGCGCCGCCCGTGCGCACGCGGTACATCTCCACCCTCACGGTGCGCTACGAGCACGCCAACATTCCCTCGCAGATTCGTGACCTGCACGTGAACGCGTTCGGCTTCTGCGCCGTGAACTACCGGCGGGATCAGGAAGGTGTGCCCCAGGTGCTGAGCGCTCCGGCACCAGGTTCAACAGGGCAGGGCGGATCCGTCCCCGCTCCCGCTGCGTCGATCACCCCGGCAAACGTTGGGATGCCTCAGGCGGTCGCGCGATGAAAGTGCCCGCCCGCTTGTTGTCGGTCGCATGTCTGGCCTGCACCGCAGGTTTGACTCACGCCGAGGTCGCCACAGTGCCGTCGGCCAGCGACGCCCGCATCCAGACCGTGCGTTTCACCGGCGACAACATCATCCGCATCGCCGCGGCCGAGGGCGTCGTCACGACGATCGAGCTCAGCAAGAAGGAAGAGATCAAGGACTTTGCCATGGGGGATCGCGACGCCTGGCACGCCGCCATCAACGGCAACCTGTTCGTGATCAAGCCCAAGGACGTCAAGGCGGACACGAACCTGACGCTCTTCACGAACCGGCGCAGCTACCTGTTCCAGCTCAAGACCACCAGCCGGACGGCGCGCAATGTCGCGTACTGGGTTCGGCTGCAATATCCGGAGGGCGATGCCACGACGCCAGAGGCGCTTGCGCTCGCGAAGCAGGAGGCCGACCGCAAGCGGATGAAGGCGGATCTCAAGGCGTCCGGGCTCGAAGGCAATCTCAACTACGACTACTGGATCGTCGGCCCGAAAGAGCTGCAGCCGCTGTCCATGCACGACAACGGCCGGCAGACCTTCATGCTGTTCTCGGCGGCCAATCCGATGCCGGGGGCTTTCATCATCGAGCCGGACGGCACCGAGAGCCTGGTCGACTACCACGTCGAGGAAGACACGATGGTTCTGCATCGCGTCGTGAAGCGGGTGATCCTGCGCCGAGGCGCGCTGGTCGCAGGCATCACCAACCGTTCGCCGACCCTGCCGATCCAGTCGGCGCCGACGGGCACGGCCAGCGGGAAGGTGCAGCGGGCAATCCGCGAACCCGGAGGCGAATGATGTTCGAGCAGAAGCAGGAAGCACCCGTTGCGGAGGAGGAGCGAGAGGGCCTGGTCGAGCGAAAGCGCGCCGTCGCGCCTGGGCAGAAACTCATCCTGGTTGCGACCTCGGGCGTGGCGGCGCTGCTGATCCTTTTCGGGATCGCCAGCAAGAACAACTACTTCGGGCTGTTCGGCGCGCCGGCACCGGCCAAGACGGATGCACAGAACGACGGTCGTCCGCTGTCGGCGCCAGAGGTCAAGGTTCCGCTCTCCCTCGGCCCGCCGTCAGCAGCACCGTCGTATGTCGAGTGTCCCGGTGGGCTGCGCTTGCCGATCGGGTTGAACTGCCCCGAGCCGGAGAAGAAGGCCGATGCGGCCCAGCCCACTGGGCAGGGTGGCATATCGGAAGAAGACCGCATCCGGGAGCGCAGGCGCAAGAGCGCCATCAACCTGGCGGTGGCGCAGCCCAGCGTCGCCGCTGCGGCGCAGCTGGGCGCCGCGGTGACCAATGTCGGGCTGCCGGGCGCCTCGACACCGCAGGGCGGTACCAACGCCCTGGCCAGCGCCCTTTCCGCCACGATCACGCCCGGCACCAGTGCGACGATCAACCGCAACCCGTCGATGACGCTCGCCAAGGGAACCCTGCCGGATTGCACGTTGCTGACGGCGATCCTCACGGATCAGCCTGGCTTCCTCAAGTGCATCCTCAGCGCGCCCGTGATGTCGATGGACGGCAAGGTCGTACTCATGGAAGCCGGCACCACGATGGAAGGGGAGTACACCCAGGGACTGCAGGCGGGCCAGACGACGATCTTCACACTCTGGTCACGGGCGGTCACGCCGAACTTCGTGTCGGTGCAGCTGAACTCGCCGGGGACGGATGCGCTCGGGCGCGCCGGAACCTCTGGCTATGTCGACAACAAGTGGTTCGAGCGCTTCGCCGGCGCGGTGTTCTTCTCGCTGTTCGAGGATGCCAAGCAGATCTACATCGCGCGCGACGATGCGCGTGCCTCCCAGCGCGCCAGCGGTAACAGCTACGGCGATACCTACAACATCGGCTCGCAGGGAACGCTTTCGCAGTTGAGCAACACCGGCAGCACGACGAAGTCGATCGTCGAGGAAATGCTCAAGCAGGGAAGCCAGCTGAAACCCAGCCTTTACAAGAACCAGGGGGAAATCATCAAGATCTTCGTCGCACGCGACGTCGACTTCTCGACGGTGTACGAACTGCGGCCGGCGGCGTCGGCCAACTGAGGAGGACGGACGTGGGCGCTTCCGACAAGTACGTTTCCATTCTGGCGCACCTGCGGGCCTTCGAGGGCTGGCTGGCTGATCCGAGCGTGAACGAGGTGGCGGTGAACGCACCGGGCATCGTCCAACTATGGAAGCGCGGCATCTGGGAGCAGGTGACAGCGCCAGCGATCAGCTTCGAGTACCTGCAGGCGCTGGGCAATTTCCTGGCGAACATCTCGCAAAAGCCATTCGACGAGGGCGATCCGATCCTGTCGGCGTACCTGCCCGGTGGAGAGCGGATCGAGATGACGATGCCGCCGACGGCGGCGCGCGGGATGATCTATCTGAACCTGCGCAAGCACACGAGCCAGTCGTTCGAGCTGGGGCAGTTTGTCGAGCAGCGGTACTTCGCCCACACGCGGCATGTGCATTCGGCGTCGTTGACTGACGACGACCGGGCCCGGCTCCTGGCGCAGCTCGAGCCCGCGCAGGTCGAGCTGTGGGATCTCGCGAAAGCGGGTGACTGGCCAGCGTTTCTGGCGCAGTCGGTGCGCAGCCACCAGAACACCATCGTCTCGGGCGCGACCGGCAGCGGCAAGACCTCATTCATCCGCGCGCTCATCGAACTCATCCCGAGCTGGGAGCGGCTGATCACCGTGGAAGACACGCCGGAGATGCCACTTCGGAATCACCCCAATGCGCAGGCGCTGTTCTACCGTCGTGACGGTCACGCCGGCGAGCGGGTGGTTGGCGCCACGGCCAAGCAGGTGCTCCAGGCCGTGATGCGCAAGACGCCGAACCGCGTGCTGCTGGCCGAACTCCGCGGTGACGAAACTTTCTACTACGTGCAGAACGTTCTCAACTCGGGCCACCCGGGTGGCATCACCACCGTCCATGCCAATTCGCCCCAGGAGGCGTTCGTGCGCATCGCGCTGCTGATCAAGGCGTCGGACGAAGGGCGGAGCCTCGCGCTCGACGAGATCCTGCGGTTGCTGCACACGCTGGTGCACGTCGTTGTGCAGCTGGTGTTCGACAGAGAACTGGGCCGGCATGTGCCGGCGATCTACTACGACCCGATGTATGCGCTGTCGGTCGTGCGGTGAGGTGGCGTCCAGCGCAGGATCGAGAGCCAGATACCGGCTCTCTGACGAAGGAGAAGGCGATGAATCGGATTCAATTGATCGGACGGCTCGGCCGCGATCCGGAATCGGGGCAGAGTGCGAAGGGTGGCTTTGCCACTTTCAGCCTGGCGACGCATGAGTTCTGGACAGACCGCGCCTCCGGCGAAGTTGTCGAGCACACGGAGTGGCATCAGTTGGTTTGCTACGACCGGCTGGCGGAGGTCGCGCTCGAGTTCCTCACGAAGGGGAGCGAAGTCTATGTCGAGGGTCGGCCGCGCACCACGCGCTGGACGGACAAGGAGGGCAAGGAGCAACGCGCATCCGAGATCCGGATCGACGAACTGAAAATGCTGCGCCGGGCACCAAAGTCTGACCCGGCCGTCCTTGCGGCGAAGAGCCTTGCATCCGTGGAAAAGCTGATGCGCGATGCTGCAATAGGGCTGCGCAGGGACGTGACCATGGGCGACCTCGCCGACATGGTGAACAGCATCCGCATCGGCTTGGTCGGTGCAGAGGTGCCCACGAAGGCAATCGATGAAGCCACCGCGTAGCGTTTTGCCGGGTGAGCTGACGCTCGATGTGCGACCTGCGAATGCGGCCGGAAGCGGGCTGGAAGAGTCGAGTCGAGAAAAGACACCCGCGATGGTTTCCGGACGATCGCTCGATGCGGCTCGCAAGTCAGACTTCTTGTTATTGTCGCAACCGCCAGAATTGCGAGAGCAGCGCGATACGGCAAAGGAAGAGGTTGCGCTGAGGGTGTCGGTGATCGACGGCGGCGACCGCATGGTCTACACCGATCTGCGCGATCGCAAGGGCTGGGCTCAGCCTCTGGCTATGAACCAGGCGCTGCGCGACGCTAGTCCCCGTCATGACATTCACGAAACGGTGTCGGGCTCACAGGCGCGTGTAGTCCGCACGCTCGAGCGCTTCGAGTCGGGAGCAAAAGGCGAATCAAGGGCGATGCCGGCTACTCCGTATCAAACGGGAAAGGCAAATGCGCGTAGCCGCGACTCCATTGCATCAGTCCAACTGGAGACAAGGATTTCCAAGAATCTGCCGCACACGAATGTCCCTTCGGCTTCCCGCCGCTCCCGTTAAACACACAGCGCCTGCGACCTCGGAGCGGCTCCTGAAAGCAGGACAGGTCAACCCCATTCCTGGCGCCGACTGCGCCCGCAGCATGTGTCCGATGCTGTGGCTTCGACGAGCTCAGACATTTCGCGCATGGCCAAGCCGACGAGTAGATCCTTCTTTGGCCCTGTGAAGTCCAGCTTGGCATCTTTCCAGCCTGAGTCCACTGGCACCGGGTCCTTTCCAGGCACCCAGATGTAGCCCGGCGCGTCGTTGACGATTCCGAAGAGGATGTCGACGACGCTGAGGTACTTGCCGATGCTGATCCTGATCTCCTGCGCTCCCAATCGATCAGGAGCATAGAAGTCAGCCTTTTCGAGGATCGCCTTCAACCGGGATACGTGGCTCGTCGGCTTCCGGCAATGTCCTGAAGCCTGCTCCAACGTCTTCATAGGCGGGACACTTGTCGGAGCGCGTCTTCAGTGCATGACCACTGTATTTGCAGGTCAGCGTCGCCTTCTTTCGCGGCTCCTCGAACTCTTGGTAGGACGCGAGAACTCCTCTCTCAAACTTCAGAACGAACACGGTGGCGCCGCGCTCGTTCCACATGGTCTGACATCCGCTGTAGCTTGCCTCGACATTGCGAGGGAAGACGAAGAGGAAGGAGCCGTGGTCGGCATTCACGGCAGCAGCGCGCGGTGGTGCAACAAGCGCGCAGTTTTCGCCGGCGTGCGCCGTGGCGGCGATGCCAATGGCACAGCAAGCACCAAGGAGTAGATGTTTGAAGCGAAGTGACATGAGCTTATCCTCCTAGCAGGGGCACGAGGCCTTGTATCGACGCAGGATATCGCGGGACTTGCCTTTAGCCTCATCGAGCGACCGCTTTGATGGCATCACCTCTCCTCGCAAATGCGCTGAACCAGGAACACCCCCGAACCAAGGCTGGAAATTCCTGTGCCCAGTGGCGGAGCTGTCTTGGCCGGCGTGCAACGCGCGAGCAAGGCCCTTTTGAGTGCAAGATTTGATGTTGTCGTCGACATAGTGATCGAACAGCCTGGAAGCATCCTGAGCTGATTGGCCGGCCCTGCCGTCACGCATCGCATGCCAGAAGGAGTTGCCTGTATCTTGACTTCCAGGCAGGAAATCAACGCCTCCAACTTGCGTATCCAAGCCCGGGAACGACATGTCGCCATCCAATGCCTGCGACGTGATCCAGTTGTGTTCCGCGTATCCAAACAGGCCCAGTGGATCTTGAATTTCAACGGATTGACATTCGCATAGTTGATCCGATTCCATCCCCCCATCAAGGCCGATGGGGTCAGTTTGTGCATAGCGCCTGGTGGTCGGGTTGTAGCTACGGAAGTAGTTGTAGAACAGCCCACTCTCAGCATCTGCGACCTGCCCCGCAAACCTGAGCCTGAAGTACATCTATATAGGCGATGCGATGATCCTGGGAATCGTCTGTTCGGTAAGCAGCGCTTTGAAACGCGCGCAAACCCATTCGTCGCTCAAGCACGAGAGGCTTCAGGCAACTTGCCGCGCACCAGCGCTTTCTCGCGAAGCGACGGCCCTGATCGGTGAAGCGAACACTGCTGCTCGATAAATGCCTTCAACGCACATGTACTAGCCGTGCAAGCTACCCACAAACTGACCTGACAGAACACCCTGTAAAAATCCCAACGCTTGCGTTGAAGGGACATGTTCGGGGCCTCTTAACGCAAGGCAAGGAAATTGAAGACTCCCCCTTGCGTCTTGGCCCGAGGGGGAAGGTCCGTAGCCACAAGATCCCGGACCGAAAATGGGTCCGCACAAAGGCGCCGCAAAAGGCCAATGTGCAAGGGCCCATGAGTGGCGTGTTGTTCGAAGGACATTACCTGCACAAGTTGTTCTTTCAACGATGCTAAGGGTGGCTCGCCGTTCATCGTTGCTTTGTTCAGGGCGATCCGGATGTCCGTGAGCGCGGAACGGCAGGCGGTGAGGACATCCCCTCGCGTTTCCCTAAAAAACGCTCGGTGGCGATCAAATAGGTGCTTCTGGCGCTTACGCTCTTTGCGCCGGAAGCGGCGGTCGGCAACTGATCCGAATTCAAAGGTCACGGCCGCTAGGTCCGCGCCCTGGAAGATCGGGCGAATCGAGAGCATGTGTGCATCACCGAATCGGTCGACAAGCGGGTGAAAAGGTCGGACGCCGGTTGCAGGGGCGTAGCGATCACCTTTGGCGCCTTGGCACTGCTGGCAGGATGGAACGAGGTTGCGCGAGAACACCGCCCACCACGGAAAGTGCTCTTCGGGCAAATAGTGGTCGGCGGTCCCAGCCAGACCAGAGCGACCGCAATAGGGGCAGCTGCGAGCACCGCTTTCGGCCCGCGACTCAATGTATTTGAAGGCACCTTTGCCTTTCCGCCCTTCAGCATACTTGCCCATCAGTGCTTTTTTAAGGTCGGGGTCGATAGCGGGCTGGCCTTTCTGCGGGTTACGCAGGACAGACTCGTACTGGCGGTACTGCTTGAGGATGAGCGTCCGGTTGTCCACGACTTGCCGATTGTGCACCCCTAGTGGCAATACACTTTCGAGAAGCGCTTGGTCGTCCAAGACCAGTAGCTCAAGCGACCTCATCTCGCCCCTTTCTCAGTTGCTCGTAAAGGGATACTCGCGCGGATTCGCCCAGTTCCCGACTTGCGGCTTCAATTTCCTCTGGCGAGTGCTTGCGTGCCACGAACTCTCCCACGCGGCGCTCGAAGTATTCGTGAATCTCCCAGTCGTCGAAGATGACGTTTGACAGCTCGGTCAGACCGGCGCCAAGCGTTTGAAGCATCGGCTCGTAATCTTGGATCTTCCCGCTTTGGGTCGACCGCTTGAGTACATGTACCGCGGATGACGGCGTCTCCCTGACAACATACAAGGGGTGTGTCGCGATCACGCAGTGTGCGTTGCGCGTTTCCAGAAGGAAGCCTAGAAGCTTCATGAGCTCAGCGATCATGCGAGGATGCAATGACAGCTCGGGCTCGTCCAAGAGGACCAGTCCTGCTTGGGGGATTGCAGCCAAGAGAATGCAGGACATTCCCAACAACGCCCGCTCGCCTGAACTGAGCGCTCTGGCCTGCGTCTGCGTCGCAACGAGCGGGGCGAGATCAAGATCAACCCACCCCATTATTTCCGTCTTTTTTCCTTCCGGCGCGTTGGCCAGACCGGCGAGCCGCACATACCGTTGCTCGCGGATCAAGGCCGTAATGGAATCGTTTACGTCGGCCGCCTCCCCAATTGGCACCATGATCTGGTCGAGTTCAATGAATCCGTCTACTGCACGTTCAAGTTGCTTATATTGCGTGTCCGATCGAAGGATGAGCGTCAATAAGCGAGTGAGGGCGGCCCAGCCCTCTACGGTAGCCGGATGAGCCTGGATTTGGACGCTGCCCGCCTTTTCGAAGGCGACCGGTTCGTCCAAAGGCGAAGGTATGAACAGCATCGGTCCATGGGAATTGACCGGCGAGTCGGCAACTAAAACTTTAAGGAACTTGGTCTTGCCCGTGCCGTTCGGCCCCACCAAAACGTTAATGCGATTGATCCCAAGAGCATCGGGCAAGAAAGACAGTCGGAGGCTGCCCTTCTCGAGCGAGGCCTCTTCGACCTCAATGGTCTCAGGTCGCTCCAGCCGATTCACAAGCCTTTTCGTCCCGGCCAATTGGTTAGCGAAACCGAATACGGCAATGAACGTGCTGTCCAGTCGCAGCAGCGATTGACCGTAGGCCCGGGTGCCGCGAAAAAACTGCACGTCACGACTGCGATCCGCTTGAATCTGGAGCACAGCTAGATCGTGCGCTTCCGCAAGCAACTCACGCGCGTTGCGCCGGCCGACGGCAAAGATTAGCTTTTGGTATTGATCCGAATCCAGGAGTGCCCCGAGGTAGAAATAGCCATCCAACGCCTCAAGCAGCGGCGCCAGTTCGTCGTTGTCGTTAACAGCGCGGACAGCCCTCTCCAGGAAATCGGACGTGCCCGTAATAGCCTGCTTTGCGTCCTGTTGCGCCACTAGCATCTTGCCCAAGAGGCGCTCTGGAGGCATCTTTCCACCCCGCGCTACTAAGTACTCCACGCGGCTCGCGGTTCCGAAATCGTTAAACCGGTCGCTGGAAGGGTAGACGATGAGATAGGGGGCATCGGGCGCCATGCGAGACGCACTGGCGAGCGCTATCGAGTAGGACGAGGCAATAAATGTGCGAGAGGTCACTGGGCAGAGTGTTCAGGAGTGCATGAGGCGCGACGGACGCGCCTATCGGGCGTTGCGCGATGGCCAGACGGATCCCAGCCAACCTAGGTACGTCATCGGAGAGGAAAATAGTGCGGAAGCAGGCGTGGCGACGATAGGTGAATTATTGCTTTTGCGTTTACGCTTAAAAGTAGCACGAGAATCCGGCCACAGCCATGAGTACGAATTCGAGGGTTCTGGCGAGTGCCCCGATGTTTGGATGCTCGCAGAGTGTTGCTTGCCTGACTTTTCACGCTCCGAGCAGCCTCGGTACGAGCGGGATGCTGCCGCTTATGGTCGGTGCGCGCATGCGATGTGGGTGGCAGGGGTCGTGCGCCGCGTGGTGGGCCGAGCATCGGTACAGCACGGCACACGGGACTGCGGCCGACCAGCAAGAGTCGGCTTTTGCCGTAAACAGACTTCGTAGGCACCTTTGGCGAACGTCGGCAATCAGTCTGAGGCGGTCGTAAGGTTGCTCGCGCTTCACGCCTCTAAACCACGTCCCATGGGCTGCTCACAACACGCTTGTACCGATCCATCACCGCCGGTTCCACGCCCAGCCAGCCCGCCACCTCTTCAGGCGCCGTCCCCCGGCGCAGCTGCCGCAAGGCAAAGGTGTGGCGCAGCCTGAAGGTGCCTCCATCATTGCTGTCCAGTCCCGCCTCCTGAAGGAGCTGGCGCGTTGCCGCGTAATGCGACTGCTTGCTCCAGGGCTTGCCCGTGCGCGTCGACGGGAAAAGCACCTCCCCCGGAATCTGCACCTCCAGGCGAACCACAAGCCAGTGCTGCAGCAGCTCGCCCGCCCAGGGCGCGATCGGCGTCTCCCGTGCAGCCGAATCCCCATGCACCGGAATCGAAACCTTCCAGGGGCACTCGCGCACCCGCCCGCCCCGAGAAATGGGCGACTTGAGCGTCAACGCCCGCACATCCGCCGGCGTCAGCCCGCCGCCAAGATGAAGGCCGACCGCCACCCGGTTGCGCAGCTCCTGCCAGGTGAATGCCACATGCGCATCCCGTCGCGCACCGCTGACTCCCGGGCGAGGGCGCGCATTCGACAGAAACGCGATCAGATGCTTGGCCTCGGCCACTGAGAGGAACTCGGGCAGGGGATCGGCACTGGCCGCCTCGGCGTAGCGCACATGGGGATTGTCAGCAAGCCAGTCCGACGCCGCGGTATTGGGCTCTTCGCCAGTCTGCGCCGCATGGTGACGCAACACCCGATCCACCAGCCGCACCAGCCGCAACGCATGCCGTGGGGTGAGGGAGAGGTCGGCGCTTTTCATGCCGAAGCGGGCCGCCTGGAAGGCCTGCAGATCGGCCACATCCAGCGACGTCAGCGTGACGGCGGGCGACTGGCCCAGACACCAGCCCATGAACCCGCGCCACATCTCCCGGTAGACCTCGATCGATCCCGGCTGGCGCAGCGACTGCGAAGCGCGTTGGTCGGCCAGCCAGCGCTCAAAGGCCTCACGCAACCCAGCCTGGGTGGGAACCTCGTCGAAAAGGGGAAGGGAAGCCATACTAAATATACTAACGCCACCGAAGAGTGTTTGCAATGCGGATTTCGATGCTTAGAAGAAAGTGACGGACGGGGGAATTTGGGAAGGTTAGCTTGTTTGTGCCGTTAGTACATATGCTGTTGCATTTTCTGTCACTGCGATTTGAAGACTGCGAAATGTGTCCCTTAGCATTCACTCCCAGCTTCGGACTTGCTCCGATCCAGCGGGATCACGCCGTCTTGGAGCAACGGCGCGACCATCTTCCGAAAATTGGTCAGGTCTTCCGCTGACGTGGTGCCGGGCATCGAGACCTCCAGCAACGCTCCGCGCGACGTGCTCCACTGTTCGACTTTCACCTTGCCAATCACCGTGCGCGTCATCTTGTTGACGCATCCTTTCGGCGTTGCCTTTAGCGACTCGGGGAACGACAGCGGATGCTTGGCTTCGAGTTCGCAGGATCGGGTGAGTTTGCGCACCACGTCCTTGCGACGTACCGTGACGTCCATTTCTGTCTTGTCCTTGGCGCCGTCCAGCGGGCAAACCCATGAGCCGGGCGACGCCGACACGTCCGCGCGTGTCTTGTAGGTGAGTTCGACCTTGCCGTCCGATCGGGTGCGCATCCTTCCGATGACCACTTCGTTCGGAGAAGGCGTCTGCGTCATATCGAGCTGGAAGTACTGGATCGAGTAGGTATTGACCTCCTGCTTGCCCTTGACTTTCAAGAGCTTGATGACATCGCCGGTCGTGGCGGGGCCGCCTTGAGCCCAGCGGATCGCATATTCCGCCGGCTCGGCCGCGAAAACAGCTGCGGGTGCGAGGAGCAGGGCCAACACGCAGCTGGCGAGCAAGGCGGTCATTTGGATCGCTTCCCGGCGGCAGGTCGCTTTGCCGGTGCGCGCTTGCGTGCGGCCGTGGAACGCGCGGCCTGCTTCGCGGGGCGAGCCCGGGACACCGACGCGTCCTTAGGCGACTCCTCCTGCTCGTCCTCGGCGGCCAACGGAGCCAAGGCCTCCTGGCCCTTGCGAACATCGGCTTGCTGAATTTCCTTGACGAACTTCAGGCCCGTGAGTTGCTCGACATGTGCCACTGTCGTGAAGTGCTCGTTGAGCCGCGCGAGCTCCTCCGGGCTGTTGAAGTTCTCCGCGGACTCGGGCATGCCTCGGGTCAGCTGCTCGAACACGGGACGTTGGTTGGCGATCACCGCTATTGCGCGCAGTTTCGTTTTCTCGACCCAGGCCGCGATCTTCCAGAATTGCATCGGGACCTGCGAATCAAATCGATATGCAGGATCCTTGTCGTCTTCGAAGACCGGTCCTGCAAACACACACACCCGCTGGCGATGCACCACGGCATTGCGCAGGATGTACGTCTCCACCGCACGCCACCGCAACTTGCCCTTGGAGCCTGGCCTGTCCTCTTCGCTTCCCTGGTTAAAGTAACCGAACTGGGGCGCCGCATTCGTGTAGAAGAAGGTGTCCGATTCGGCCGCCAGCGCTTCATCTTCCGTTCCCCAAGCGGGATCTCCCCGCATGATGATGTGACCCTTCTGCAGCATCCGCGCCGTGCGCTGAGTCATCACCGCCGCATATTTTTTCCGTGCTGCCGGCGAGGCGTCGGCAGCTGGATAGGGGGGCTTGGCGAATCCAGGAACCTCCTGGTCTTCATAGAATTCGCGAGTCATCTGCTCGTCAGGCGACACCCGGGCGTCCGGCCGGAAGTCGTCCGACGCCTCCGCTCCGAGTGATTCGACGCCCAAGTCGCTCAGGGTCGGCGTTAGGTTGACTGTCTTGTCCTGGCGATTGACCGCCGCGGAACGGGCCCCATCGATGTTGCAAGCGGTGACGGCCGCCAAGCGACGGTCGCCGTTCATGAAAACCGAAAAGTGGTGGTAGCGCAGCTCGTGGGGGTCATCGTCTTTGACGGCTTGCCGGTTCAAGGCGAGTCGATAGCTCACCCCGTCGAAGGATGGGACAGGTACGATGAAGCCCGGCAGGAAGCCTGGTTCATAGCCACCCCGGTCGCTGAAGTCCACGTCCTCCCAAGCGGCCTTTTTCGCCTCCGCGCCTTCGACGCCGGCGGCGGCACTTGCGACGCTCGCCGTCAGGCCGGCGGGAATATCCTCGGCGAGGCGCCTGCCATCCAGCAATGGCGCTCGCACCGTGATCTCGATCGGGAACACCCAAGATACCGTCCCGTTGGCCTGGGTCAGGCTCACTGCGCCGCCGGACCCGGACACAGTCTCCGCCGCGCGCTTTTCCTGCGGAGGTGACACAGGACCGCCACGTTCGTTCTTCTTCCACAGAACCAGCAGACGCTCCACGGCGCCGCGGTGGGACGCCCCGAACGATTTCGCGTTGCTTCGCAGAAACTTCACGATGGCACTAATGCGGATGCCCTCGTTGACGTCCCTACGCAGCGGCCGACCCTCGGCATCTTTCAGCTCGAGCCAGGGCTCGCCCCAATGATGCAAAGCAATCGGTTCCCAGCGATTGTTGCAGACGGGCGAACCCGAGGATCCCCTCTCAGTGTCTGCCAAGTAGTGCAAGACTTCGTGGGTCTCGTCGCGCGAGACCAGGTTGTTCTCGCGCACGACGACCTGCTTGAGCCCGCCGTTGGGATGTTGGATGATGTTGGCGATCTCGCCCAGCATGTGCTTGTCGGCCGCGTCTGAAAGCGGCATATAGCCGAATTCGGCCATGTCCTTGCTGCCGCTCATGCGCCGGCCGAGAGCGATCAACGTGAAGTCGAGGCCGTCGACCGGATGGGTGACAAAGCACGCCGCGGGGTCGAACGCGAAGCAGGTGACGGGCAGCGCGCCGCCGGCATCCGCCGCCTCGTAGTCGAACTCCACGTGCATCAGTGCCGCCTGAGCAGGTGTGGAGATCACATGATGGTTGGTCAGGAAGACGCCGGGTGCCACCAAGAAGCCGCTGCCTTGCGCGCGACCCGAACGGAAGGCGATGCGGCCCACGGCATTGGCCGCGATGCGGCCCTTGGCGAGAAACTCCACCCCCACCAGGTCGATAGTCGGGCCCTGGAACGCCTCGGAGCCGGCGGCGGATCGACTCTTGTCGATGGAGGTGGCATTGCGCTCGATCATGTCCGCGACGGCCTTGGCATCGCGCATCGGCATGTTGGTCTTCGCGGCGATCCGGCGCACCCGCCGTTCTGGCGAGGTCTCGGCGCCCAGCGGGTTGCCCGCATTGATCTGAACCAGTGAACGCTGGATCTGATGGGTCTGCGCCAGGACGCGCTGGCGCACCAGTTGCCGGAGCTCCTGCAGGCCCGCATCGTCCACGAACTCACCCCCATCCACCGGACTTCTAGTCACCATGGCTTCCCCCGGAAGTAAAAATACACGCCTTGTTCGCTGGAAGGTTCTGGGGAGGTCAGGCCCATCTACCCCCTCGTTGACGCCACAACTGGATCGAAGTTGAATCAATACGCATTCGACCGATGGCGCGGGTAGGCGCTACTGCCACACGCACTCTAGCCAACTTTCGCGTGAACTCAATCCCTCTTTCTGGGGTGGTAAGCCTCCGTACTCTGCAGCGCTACAAGGCCCGCGGCTACGCCCCTCGCGCTGTGTACCTTGCCCTCTGGTTCGAGAGTCGGTGGGGGCCGTCAGCGCTGCACGAAGGGAGCGTTCAACGAAGCTGTGCATGCGCGGGCCTGGGTGGCTTCCCTGGAACGGGAATGCGAAAGGCTGCACCGCGTGATTCGGGTGCTGGAGGAGGCGCATGAAAGGCCAGCAGCGAATCTGGGGGTTTATCGCGCCTGTAGGCGAGCCTGGTTCAGGCGCCAGCTTTGCGGCAGCGATTGCGGTCGGTCGTGCCGCGCTAGCGACGGCCTACTATCGCAGAAGCGGTCTTTCAATGCGGTGAGGCGCACCGCGCAAATCAGGATCAAGCGCAAGGTGAAACTGGCCCGGGCACTTGCGCAGCAAAACGTGGCCGGCAACGCCGCCACCGCGCAGCGCCCGCAGCGAACGCGCCGCGCAGCGTCGTTGGTTGTGTAGTGTGGGTGTATTGGTTACGCTCAGCCGCTATTTACACCGCGAGGCCGCTTCTGGTCCGGCGGGACCCTGCAGGAGCGTGCTCATGTCGGCAATCCGGACCTTTTCTGTGGCTTTGCTGCTTGCCCATCTTGCCTGTTCGGCCACGGCGCAGCCGCAGTTAACGTGGGAGGTCGTGAACCGCTTTCCCCTCCTGAAGGACGAGGCGTTCGACCGCATTCAAGCAGCATGGGATGCCGGAGGCCATGAGTCCATGGTGTCTTATATGACCGAGCGCCTGACAGCCAAGAGCCAGCGGACAATTCCAAAAGAGGAGTTTTTCCTCGTCGACCCGAACAAGGAGACGCACCAGACCGCGAGTTTGTTCGCCGACGATGCGCGCATCGTTGTGGTCCTCGAGTTGAAGGGCGCAAGCGGACCTTGTACCTGGGAACTCCCGTCATCTGGCACAGCGAGTGCGGGTGCCTGCAAGGCAGAGATCCGCCTCCCATACGGAGCCAGCGCAGCGGCGGCTGTCACGAGCGGCGGTCAGAGATTTGATGCAACTGTGAGACCGAGCAACATCGTCCTCGTCTCGATGGGCGACTCGTTTTCATCCGTCGAGGGAAGCCCAGACAGGGCCGCGCTCTACTCCGATCACACGGAGACACCTGTGTGGAATGACTGGTTCATTAGGGCGCCTGGACCCTATGCCAGGCCTGTGTGGTGGGATTCGCCGTGCCATCGTTCTTTGCTTTCCTAGTCTGTGCTGGCCCCTCTGAAAATTGCGCTTACGCACAAGCAAGCCACCGTGCGCCTCGTCAATGTTTCTTGTTCTGGCGCCGAGTTCATGGACGGGATATTTCTGGCCCAGCAAAGGCGCGTCATTCCGTCCGACCAGGATGCGCTTGACTGGCAGAGAGATGGTTTAGCCGGGCGCACGTCCTATGGCAACCACTACCTCAAGAAATCGCAGGTCAACTTGGTTCGCGATGTCTTGTGCGCCACGGAGGAGGGGACCGAGCCCATCTCGAAGCTTCCGGAGAAGGGCGTGGCCGTTCAGCGAAAGTGCTCCAACCGAAAAGCGGACCCTTCGGCGCTTTTGTTCACCGGGGGTGGGAACGATGTCAAGTTCGCCGGTGCTGTGACCGGGCTCCTTGTCCCAGATCGGACCGTCTCTGGGCGTTCGGTTCCAGAGTGGGTGCTGCGATTGGTGCGAGACAAAATTGGAGCGATCCTGGTGCGGCAACTCGGCGACGGCGCAAAGGAGCTTGAAAAGGACTATGGCACCTTGATCGCTGCGGCTGCTGAAGGCGCATTGGTTCGACCAGATCAGGTGCTCCTGGTCAGATACCCAGACCCGCTCGGAGGCGCCGATTCATCCGCCAAGAACGGATTCCGATGTACGGGTCCGCTCCAGCAGGCGCGCTTCGTGAACTCCTATATGTCCTTTGGACCGACCGCGCGAGAGGTATCGAAATCATCGCCGATCCGTCTCTGGCGGAGCAAAATAAACTGGGCCTCCTGGATTGGCGACAAAGAGGTGGTCGACTTCGGGGCATATTCATTTCCCGCTGTGCAAAGCATGCTCTCGAATTCAGGGGTGAAAACGGTTGCCTGGGAAGCCTCAAATACAAAGCTATTCGCAAAACGCGTCATCTGCGCTCCCGTCGCCAGTTTAGAGGTGCCCTCGGTTCCGACATTTTTCTACAACGACAACAAGAACGAGTGCGCCATGCCGTTCCCCAGACAGCGAACGCTGAAGGAGATTCAGTTCGAAGCGCCTGGGAGGATGATGGTGAACAGCTCCAACGACTCCATGCTCAACCTGCGCTCGTGGGGTGGCGACAAGGAGCCGACAGACGGCGAGTTACTCGTCGCCGCCGGAGGCACCGTCCACCCGACACACGAGGCCTACGCACTAGCCGCCGACTCGGCCTACGACGGTCTATGCCAAATTCTCAGGGTCGCACACGACGTGTGTGCAGACAATCTTCCGAGGAAATAGGTCGCATCACACCCACCGCGGGATGTTGGTTTGCGAAGTTCCAATGACCAAGAAGTCGCACCGTGGTGTGTGATTTTCTTTCGGGCCAAGGCGATCCCCCGCCCACGGAGTCATTTCTAATTCCGCTAGCCCCGATCTCGAACTGATCCCGCCTACGTAACAGCCCTCAAGGTGCTGTGCCGACCACAACGGTGATGTCATGCGACGGTGCGAAGGGGAGGGCCGTCAGCAGTTTTTCCACCGTCCGCGCCGAAAAGAAGCTCGCAGGGCTCCCCGCCGGCTGCACGCGGGTAGCGGGCTGCTCCAGATTCGCAATCGCGCAATAAGGGCTTGAACGCGACCGACTGTCGCGTTCGAAGCACCTCGGCACCTCGGGCCTTTGCGTTGGCCAAGCGTGCGCCCCTGTCAGCCGGGCGGTCCTTCAGCCATTGGCTCGGGCCATTCCAACATGACCCTTGTGCCGCCCATGTGCGGTCGGATGGCTAGACTTGCACCGATGGTTTGTGCCCGCGCGCGCATGTTGGCTAGGCCATGACCACCGCCTGAAAGCGGAGCATCCTCGCGCATGCCCCGTCCGTTGTCCGTCAGGGTGATGAGGACGTGAGGGGGATCTGATTCGTCTCTCCATTGCGCATGCATGGTGATTCTGGTGGCGCCTGCATGCTTGAGGACATTGGTGAACGCCTCAAGAAGAATGCGTTGCAGCTGCAGCGCCGCCTGCGCGTTGAGCATTGCGATGGATGGCATCAAGGCGACATCCCAGACCAGTTCGATGCCTGCGGCGTCCAACCTCGGCTGGACGCGGTACCGCAGCGTCGCCAGCACTGTCGTCAGATCATCCTGAGTCGGTTGGAGCGAATCGACGGCCATTCGCATTTCGTCCAGAGCCTGATTGACGTGCTGTTGGACTACCTCCCGATCAGGTGATGGGTGCGCTACAACGTTGAGCAGCCCGACAAGTTGGGACCCGACCCCATCATGGATCTCGCGCATGATTCTCTGGCGCTCGAGCAGCACTGCCTGTTCTTCCTGCTTGATCCGGAGTTCCTCGAAAGCGCCGCGCAGCTGTGCCTCGCGCTCGGCGACAACGTTCGCGAGATTGGCGTTGAGCGCCCTGTAGTCGGCCACAGCACGGCTGTAGCGCTCCACGACAAGCCCAGCCAGTATCACGACAAAGAAGAACATCGCATGGGGTGTTAGCGTAAAGCTCGCACCTCCAAGGAGCCCCATGCGCACCAGGATCAGATCATGCGCTCCTGCGATGATCGCCAGAGTCCCCGCTGTCAGAAGGACCCACGCGATCGGTTGGCGCGCGATGAATGCCTGCCGCAGGACGATGGGCCAGCATGCCATGGCGGTCAGCTGGAGCAGAGCCAGCCCAGCAGTCCACAGCATCGGATGGGACCATAGGAAGGAGGTGCACGCCATGACCACCGCGGCTCCCAAGACCCCATACAAGCCCTTTACAAACCATGGCGGGCTTCGGTCGAGCACGAGCAAGACGAAGCGTGCAATCAACGCGATATGACATGCATAACAGACCGCGACGATCGCACCCCACCAGGGCCATGGCAGCGGCACTTCCACCATCGCCCGATCCAGGTTCCGCGTCACCCCGGTCAGAGCTGCGAGGCTGAAGCAGCCGTACAGCGTGTCGCGTTGCCGGAGCCATAGCCCGGCGGCTAAGCCTCCCATCAACAAAAGGCTCACTGCATACACCAATGCTGACGTATGGCGCCAGCGCTGCTGAGCTTGCTGTACTCGCGCGAGCGCAGACTCGCGGCCAAACTGAACGCTCGCGAGACCACCACCGCGCTGACGCTGCGCTGTGACCAAGACCGTTAATTCCTGAGCCCGACCGGGCCGAGAGAGCGCAGGGGGCAGGACGAGGAGATGACCTGCCTTTGCGGCGTCATAGTGCGGGTCCCTTGGCGCGCCCAAGCGCGCGAGAGGGACGCCATTGAATATCACGGTGGCCTGGTTCCCGAGCCCAGAAATCAGTAGCGCCTCCACCTCGTCGGTGGGCTGCGGAGGTAGAGACATCCGTAAACTCACGCTGCCGCCATGGCCGGGATATTCGTGGTCCCAGCGAAATGGCAGGCTTACCGTGCGAGTCTGCGGTGCAAGGCCGTCGGGCCGCGCGGTGATCTCCGCGGATGTGACCGCGTGCTCGTGCTGCGCGGCAGCGCAAGGGATCGAGGCGGCAAGCGCCGCAATCGACGCCAGTGCGATCAATGCACCAACGCGAGTACCCCTAACGACAGCCGCGGCCTCCCGTTCCTGCGAGGCGAGCGCCTCAGGGGAGCCAGCCGAGGTTACGAGCCTCAAACACCGCTTCGGACTTGTTGTGGACATCCAGCTTCCCGTAGATATTGCGGATGTGCGTTTGTACCGTGCTTGCGGAAATGCCCATGCGACCGGCCACCTCGATGTAAGTGAAGCCGCGGGAAACGAGGTCGAGCACTTCGAACTCCCGTGGCGAGAGTTTCTCAGCGACCGTACTGTGGGCTGTCGTGCGGCTCGCCCCTGCACCCGCTGGCTCTGACGATGGCTTGTCCAGCCCCTGGGCCTGCCAACGCCTCAGCAGCTGCCTAGCGATCACTGGCGACATCGGCGAACCGCCGGCACGCAGGTGGCGTATGTGCACTGCTAGGTCTGCCTCCGTTCCATCCTTGAGCAAATAGCCACTTGCCCCGGCCTCGAAGGCCTGCACCATGTTAGCTTCATCGCCAAAGATGGACAGCACCATGACGGCGCAGGCCGGCTGCGAACGGCGGCATTGCCGGATCACTTCGAGCCCGGGGCGGTCGGGCAGCCCCAGATCGACCAAAAGGACGTTGATGGGGTTATCGATCAACCACGTCAAAATTTCGGCGGCAGTCGCCGCGGCAAAGGCCAAGTTCAAAGAGGCATCAGCCTGGATTACGCGCGCCACGCGTTCACGCGTGCCGATGTCGTCTTCAACCAAGGCGACTTGCGTACGCGTCATGCTGCCATTGGAAGGCGCAAGACCGCTTCGTGCACTGGAACTGGCGCGCCGGGTGTCCATTGCCAAGTATTGCGGTCGATAGTGCGCTCGTACTGCGCCTCGCCAGACTGGAAAAGTTGAATCTGGATTCTGTCGGCGTCGATCTGAAGCAGGCCCCAGTTGCGACGCGGTGTTCCAGTGACCATCTTTGAGTAGATGGCCGCCCCCGAGGAGGTGGCTTCGTAGAAGAAGCGGTCACCCTCGTTGGGGTAACGCGTAAGCGCGTTCTCATGGACATCGCCGCTGATCATGAGAATGCGGTACTTGTGTCTGAGCGCCAGAAGGCGGGCGTGCTCGACACTGCAATCGGCCCAGCACTCCGCTCGGGGACGCTCAAACATGACGCCTGATGCCAGCAGATGGACCGTTTCCGGAATGGCATCTTCGCAGGCAAGTTCGAAGGCGTCCAGCTGTGCCTTTCCCATCAACGCTTCTCGGCCGAGTCGGGATTTGTAGCTTCTGCCGTCGGTCAAGTGAAGGAGCACATCATCGGCCAGCCGGACGTTGCTGTAACCGGGCTCGGGCACCGTGTCGCTCCAAGGCGGCAAGTTCACCGGGAGACTGTCTGCCGCGATACGCTCTTCAAGCGCCTTCCTGAACATCGCAAAAACGGCGCGCGTGGGCGCCAAGAGATCACTGTACTGAGGCTGACCTTGAATCTGGCCGCCACAGGCGTCGTTCCAGAGAAAGTCGTGGTCATCCCAGATCGCATGGGTGCGCAGCGTAGGCGTGCGAACCAATGCCGCGAAGTTCGCCTGCGTGAGCTGTGTGCGCAGCCGCTCATATGCATGCGTAGCGAACCCATGTGCCGTCATCGACTGCACCTTTGCCATACTAGAGTATTGGACGTCGTAGTAGGCGGAATCGCCCAAGAGCACCAGTTCGTCACAGCCTGCGGCTGTAATCTCGTCCCACACAGGTTGGACAGGGAAACTATAGACGCTCATGCAGGAGGTAAAGGCGAGGCGCATATGAACTCCGAAGATTGAAGGTGCAGACTTTGCTGAATTTGAACTGGGTTTGGTCGCTCGGGAATCTGTAACGCAGAGGGCCATGTGGCTTTGGCTGGGCCGCCTGACATGAACATGCTCATGCCCGTGCCTTCAGTTCGACAGCAAGCCGAGTGCTGTACGTGTTTGGCTACCCACTTCGCCGTCAGACACCAGCCCGCTTCGCCTTTGGAAGACGCCGACCGCATGCGCGGTTTGGGGGCCGAAGATTCCGTCGATTTCCCCAACCATGAGGCCGTGCTCGAGCAGGCGCTGCTGAAGGTCGCGCACCCTGCCGCCTTCCATCAAGGGAGTGGTCAGCCGAAGGGTACCCTCCAGAACAGGCTTGAGATCAATGAGCTCATCCGAGCGCGTGTAGCGGATGCCCGGCACCAGAATTCCGCAGTCCCAGCGCCGATCGCTCAGGGTGCCAGCAATAACGCCGCGCAGTCTACTGTGGGCCTCTATAGTTCCGCCGCGCCCGTCGGACAGGACGATGTGGCCAATCTGCCCGCCCATCGGCCGGCGCAGCACCACGGCACCTGGAATGCCGGCGGCATCGCGCCAATCGATGAGGCTTCCTTCCATGCTGCGCGCCTGCTGGAGCCAGAACCCTGTATATGCGTCGGCCAACATCGGATCCGTGCGCGGTTCGGTGCCGAAAAGAATCTTGCTTTCCTGGTAGACGCACCATGAGACGAACTCGGCGCAGTCCCACGGACCAGACCAGCCTGCATTGCCCATCGGCGCCCTCGCGCCGAGCACATATTTCTCACCGATGTGGTGAATTGCGAGGGACAGCACTTCCGCTCCAGAAACGCCTGCGAAGGGCGGGGGCGGAACGATCATGCTGGCCGTTCGGCGACGCGCAGTGGCCCCCGCAAGGCCTCTGAAAGCGCGCAGATCCTCGCCTTCTTCCAACTCCTCTCCTTCATGGAGTTCTTCGCCTTCGCGCAATTCGCCGCCCTCAAAAAGAGCGTGCTTGTGCGCCTCAGATGGGAGTTTTCTTCCAGCCATGGCACGTCTCGCTTTGTTGATTCATGGGGCTACTTAACTGCCTCGGCCACTGCGACAGGCGCTGCACTCTCGGGAACCGCCGCGACCGCGCCGCCCGGCGCGGGTGTATCCGTCGGGACGGGCACCTTGGCGATCGCTGCGCCGATGCTCTGACCGAGGTTGCGTGCGGCGACGCCGGTCGCGAAGTAGCGGTGGAGCCCGAAGCCGAGCCGCGTGGTTTGTGTGTTCGTCTTGAACTGGCCCAGTACGGAGAGGACGTCGAGCGACGGTTCACCGTCATCGGCTCCGGTGCGGCCGGTGATTCGCACGACCTTGTTGCCTGCACCTTGAGCATAGACGGGTATCAACGCGAGATTGCGGTTGTTGTAGCCGAGGCTAAACTGAAGACCCTGTTGCGCCAGCGAACCGCCGATGTCGATGCCTACGACGTCGGTGCGCAGAAAGAGCAAGGGCGACTGGTAGGGTCGATCGCTCGCCGCGACCGGGCTCTCCATCTCCCGCTTTGCTGGCTCGACCATCCGGATCGGCCTGTCGGCGAGAGCCGACGCCACCTTGTCCGCTGCACTGTTTGCGGCTCGGGCTGCGTTGGTCGCCGAAGCGGCCGCAGCGTCGGCGGAGGCGGCCGACTGCAACGCTACAGTGGCGGCCGTCCGAGTGCATCCGGGGTCGGCATTCTCGCGGCAGACATAGCCCATCGTCAGGGACTGCGCCGCCAGGCCGGTGGAGAACACTTGGCCCAGACGCACCGTAGATTGCTGCGGGGCGCCGGATACAGGCGCGGCGCTTTCAAATGAAGCAAAAACCGACATCGCGTCGACCCTATCGCCGTTATCAGCTTGAGCTTGCGCGTGTCCTTTGAGCAATCTGGGCGTACCCGTCTCATCCAATGCCGAAACGGGTACTACCGCGATGCTCTGTGCCTTGAAGCCCAAAGAGATCGATGCTCCCCCAGTGGCCGTATCGTTGCCGAGCCGTACGCCGAACGTTGTTGTGTCGCCGAACATCAATGGTGGATTGGTCACGCTGCAGCCTGCCAACGACAGTGCCAACGCGCCGAAATACCCACGAACAAATATGATCATAGTTTTGTCTCCATTGATGCATCCGTTCGTGTCATCTCCTCGTCTTCAAGCAGACAGACGCCTGCAGAACGCGCTAGATCGCTTCGCATCTTTTCGTCAATCCCGCCCGGTGCCAACCACACCACGGCGCGGCAGCCGTTGCCAATCAATGCCCATCGCTGACGCGTATAGCCGATGCTCCAACCGAGCGGCGCGGCGACCATGCCGATACCAGAAAGGGATCCGGCAATTGCCTGTTGGGGATTCCCCAGTTGGACATGCAAGATCCCGATCTGTCGACTGGTGCGAACGTCTCCTCCCTCTTCTTTGATGTGCACTGTGACGCAGCCAGCTGTACCAGCGACGAGTGCTGCGTAGATGACTCGTGATGCGCAAGAAGCGGGCCGCCTGACATTCCCCGAAGCACACTTCAGTCTGCCCCCAGGGCAACCCGAAATGTCCTGCCCGATCGACCAATCGCCTACGTTCATTCGGCCCATGTTCATTTGGAGCTGCTCCGTGAAAACGTTTGAGCAATCGTCTACCGTTCTCCTGCATTCGGCATCACACAAAATGACTAGGCCGCCCGGTGGCCTATCGACGTCGTGCCCGTTGGGTTCAGGCACTGCGGTAGGCACATCACGATGGACGACGGTCGTGTCGATCGCCGGCAAGCTCAGCAGCACACCACCGACCTTGTTGACCTGGGGTCGGCAACATGAGCGCGACACAGGGGCGCAACGCGAGGGTTTGATTCAGGTTGTTGAGCGCGCGCAGCGCAACGCAGACCTGGGCCGGGCTGGCGATCCGGCATCCAGGTCTATGGCGCTGACAAGGTCAAGAGTCAGCTCCCGCATGGAAGTGCGGGTAGCACGCCGCATCGGGGGGCGCCTGATGCAGCGCCAGGGCCTGCGTGGGGTGGCGCGCGGCAAGGCCGTACAAACCACGATCGACTATGCCAGGGGAACATGTCCGCCAACCGTGGTCAGCCAGCAGTTCGGCACCCAGCGCCCGAACCAACCGTGGATCAGCGATTTCACCCACATCGTGAGCTGGCAGCGTTGGCAGTACGTGGCCTTTGTAATCGACGTGTTCGCCCGGCGTAGTGCGGGCTGGTGGCTCAGAACTTTGATGGGTACGGACATCGTGCACGATCCCCTCGAAAAGGCCCTGAATGCCTGCCCACCCGAGCGCCACGATGCGCTCTTTGTCACTCGGATTGAAGCTCACGTCGGCCGGACGGAGGCCGGCATCGAGCCTGTCGTGCGCAGCAAAAGCGGCAGCTCCGACAACGCCTTTCTGAGATTCCTAGTGGCTTTCACAAGAATTGTCATGGCCGTGGGGGACCAAGGAGTCGATGGAACTGGCCACGCCCGGATGGGTGTTCTCGTTCAACGCCCGATGCTCCAGCGTTGACGGCGCCTCAATCCCGCAGGCCTTTTGGTCGATCATCAGAGGGCCTTTCGAAGGTTCATATATCAATGCATCTGTAATCCACGACCACTACTGCACGACCAAGGAGCGTACGGCACATGACACGCATCGAAACTTCTACAATGGAATGCGCTCCGCAAACGTTCCGGAATGGAAGGCTACGCTCATGCATTGGGCGGTGGCGACCTTCGGACCGTCCTGGACGCTGGAGCGGCGCATCGTGATCGAACAGTCGTGCACCGCTGTCGTTCCTGGAGTGCCAGCAACCTGCACATCAATTCCCAGATCCATCGTTCGAGTGGATCTATCCGACCCCGAGGTCTTGGCAGCCGCCGTCAGCAAAACTAACGCGGTGGCCCGAACGCTTCTGACCACGGATGCAAAAGTTCTGGATGTGACGTCAAAGGGGCACATTCCAGCCACGTTCGATGGCATCGAAGCCAGTGCGAACACTTACCGAAAGATATTCCTCGCGAAGGACTTCACGAGTTCTCCCGAGCAGCTCGGCCTACTATCGCAGACTAGTGGCACATCGCTGGCCGATATCAAGCCGTTTGATCAACAACCGCGTACCAAAGTTGGCGGAGCTACTCGTTCTAACCACCGAATCGCTGCCTCAGGTTGAACGCGACGCGCCATTCAAACTCGATCCGCGAAGCCGGCCTCTAATTCAAGATCGGCTCGATCTCAGGAAGCTTCAGTCAATCACTCCAATAAGGCAATAGATAATCTAGATACGGATCGTGCTGAATTCATGCGCCCGTTACACCTTCGTCCTATATCAACGCATCCGATTTGAGGTAGGCACTCGCCTGCCATGCCCCTCAGGATACGCCTGTGTAGTTTAATGAAGCTCGCGAAGGCCCAACTCGGTTTGTACGAAGGGCAACTGCGTCAGCCGGCTCGTGGCGTCGTTGATGTGACCTGTGCTCCCTCCCAGCCGTACCAACGTAAACGAAGCGAGATCCGTCAGCTTGGAGAATGACGGCTATGGGAAAGACCAGATCTACCCAAGAAAGTCACCGGTTTCATCCGGGGGAAACACCGGGTGTTGCACCGACTACGGGCAAACTGCCGCGAAGACCACACCATTGGCACTCCGCAGGCGGTTCTCTCATGGAAATCGCAAACATAGCGCGGGCTATGGGCTCGGCTTCTGCGATGTAAACGCACTGACGACGCGGTTCATGAACTCGAAGACAATCTCGACCCCGTAACCGGCGATGAACGCCACAACCCATGCTGGTACATTCTTCAAATCGGTACTGACCACCTCAGGGCGTAGCATCCAAGCCGAAACTAGGCCGGCCAGCCCCCCTGTGCCCAGCCGAATTGCATGCTGGATAGCAGACCCATGAGCGAGTGCGTTCTTGGCGAGCAAGTCAGCAAGGTTGCGCAAAATGAACGCGTAAGCTCCAAGGAATCCGAGAAGCATCGGCAGGAAAATTTCGCTCATCCGAGCAGCTATTGCCCTTGCAGCGTTGACCTTGAATATGTCTGTCTTCTCCTTCGCGCCACGCGCAACGCTGTCCAGCTCGGAGCACATGTTCCAGTAGAAAAACGTAGTCCATCCCTTGCAAGGTATCTGCGTCCAGAGCCAGAGCCGCTCAGGCGCCTCCTTGTACTCCTTCTCCGCCTGTTCGAATAGGAGCGAGCTACTTCTTGCCGCTTGGTCGGCCTCATCGAAGCTCTTCTGAGCAACTTCGTAAGTCGCGACGCTCTTTGGGTCAGTCTGCAAGTCTGCCTTGGCCTTTCCCAGTGCCTCCTGCCGAAGGATTTTCAAGGCATCCTTCGCCGGCCCCTCTGCCTTCAGCTTTCTTAATTGCTCCTCAAGTTCCGCGTAACGGCCTAAAGCTGTGTTTCCAACTGAGTAGTAGCCCATTGCAGAGGCAGCTCCCAGCAGCACGAGGCTGAACACGATGATGTGAAGAAATCGACCGAGAGTTAGCCTTCTGAATGCCGCAGCAAAGGCAGCTCTGTTCGCCCAAAAGTCGAAGAAGTGCGGAAGTCTGGTCTTCGATGCGTCCAGCGTTTCCGCCGTGACCGGACTGAGTGCTATTGTCAATTCTTCGTATGCTTTCACCAAAGCCTGCTCGTCCGCAATGGTGCCCATTCCAGTCTCGATAAGTTCGGCCGTCTTCGTCAGGGGGTCACGAGTCTCGCTGCCTATCTTCTTCCCGTTTGCAGCGGCGAAGGCCAGTAACTCGCGGGCTGCCTCAATCTGGGGGCGAAGTCGCTCTCGCCTACTTTGATCCAAGCGAATTTGCTCCGCAGCCGATGAAAGGGCCGGCTCGGCGCTGTCGAGTGCGCTATAGAAGGCCTGTTCGGTTGCAACTGTTATGTTGCCGCTTTCCAGTGCCTCTATTGCCTGAAAGAGTGGGGCTCTCAGCACACGCTCAACCGAGCCGCCCCGTGCTGCCGTCAATCCGAGGGTTTCTCGCACGCTGACAACTTTCAGCAGCAGTCGGGCGCGTCGTTCGCCTTTCAGCAGTAGTTGCTCGATGGGCTCTTGGAGCTCTCTCTCAAGGTCGTTGACCCCAGCGTAAAACGCTTGCTCCTCTGTTGCGGTTGCGCTTCCCGCCTCAATTGCTTCCGCCGCCTGAAGAATACGTTGGCGCGTGGCGAGCTGTACTGCGAGTCCATCCGATGCGGCAAAGCCTAGCGCACCGCGAGCACTGGTGATTCGCTGCTGGAGCTGCGCACGGCGCTCCCGCTCAACTCGAATCTGTTTAGCGGGTGCACTCACCACCCTTTCAGCCTTCTCAAGTGCGTCGTAAAAGGGTTGTCTTAGCGATACCTTCTTCCTCAAGCCACCGGCATTCTTGCGCGCGCTCCGCAGGGCCGATTCGACGACCTGGGGTAGCACGAGGCGACGGCGCGCTGCTTCATCGACCAAGAGCTCTCCGTCGAGGATGAGCGCGTCGATTGCGTCCATGAATCCCTCCAGCCTTATCTATCTAAAGCGGAAATCGGCGGCCCGATTGTCGAGTCATTGAATTAACTTTGTCAACAGACTCCCGCTTCGACTGCAGTCTGGATGCATTCGCAAGAGTACCTTGTGACAATCGCGAGATCGGCCAATCACATTGAATGTTGTCGTTCTCATCCGCCTTCTCCTACGCATTGGTCGTGAACGTGAAACCAGGCACCTTGTTTGGTGCATGAATGGGACGAGGCTGACTTGATCCGCCCTAGTTCCCCGCACGGTTGAGCCCAAGGCGCGAGCGTTCGAGCTTGCGAGTGGAGCCGGCAAGTGAGAAATCGCGGTCGGAGGTGCAAACGGCTCGCGCGACAGCGAGCCGGACCTAAAGATGCCGCCGCCGTGCGCAGGCCGCACGTCGCCAGCCCCCATCCGGAGGAGGAAAGCGCATCGCAAAAGCCAAAGAATGCAGTTGGTGCCACATCTGTTGGGGGCGCGTCCCGATACAAGAGCTCCGTACGCCATTCCGAGCCGCGTGATAAATCTTTCGGAAACACAGTCCACACGGACAACCCCGTAGTCTTTTTGAGGTATTGACGTCCTGATTGTTTCCGGAGAAGCATCCTGGTATGACCAAAGTTGCCCTCTTCATCCATGGTACGGGTGTCCGAAAACCCTCATACGAGGCTTCGATGCGCCTGCTCAGGCGGCGAATGGAAATATATTTGAAGGACTGGGACATCCAGGGGTGCCAGTGGGGAGACGCCTTTGGCGCACGTCTGCATGGCGGCGGTGCATCGATTCCCAAATATGCCCACAGCGGCGATGAGAGCGCGGCACGCGAGTCCGCCGAACAGGCTCTGTGGATTCTTCTTGATCAGGATCCACTGCTCGAACTTCGTATCGAACCCGTCGTTCAGGTCATCGGGCCACCACCTGGGTCACAAATCTGGGATTCTGTCGTTGCCCTGGCACATCCTGGCAAGTACACCTTCGAAGCGGTTGAACAATTGGATCTGCTGGCGCCTTGGCAAAAGCTCATCGCCGCAGTTGAAGCCGACTTTGCATGGCAGGCCGTAGTGCGCCAACTGACCTGCGAACCACAGGATGTGTACGAAAAAGTTGCCCGCGGACTCATTGCCAAGCTGCAGATCGATCTGCGAGCCGATGGCATGCCGGGATTGACGGGGGAAAGCCGGGATCAGCTCGTGACCGCGCTCACCGCCGACCTAGGAACCGCGGCGGGCATCGGTGACTGGATGCTTGGACGCCTTACCAATTTTGTGCGTTCCAGGCGCGGCAAACTGCACGATGCCAGCACCCCTGCGGCGGGAGACATTCTTCAGTACCAGGCGCGCGGAGCCAAGTTGCGCAACTTCATTGGCGAGGAGGTAGGTCGCACCAGGGCGAGCGTGTTGATCGCCCACAGTTTGGGTGGGGTTGCTGCCGTGGATTGGCTTGCGGAATCACAACGAAGTATTTCTCACCTCATCACCGTGGGATCGCAAGCCCCCTTTTTCTATGAAATGGATGCTTTGGCGTCACGTGCCTGGGGCTCCGGGTTGCCGAAATATTTCCCCAGATGGCTGAACTTCTTCGACGAGCGTGATTTCCTCAGCTACGTTGCGCAAGGCGTGTTTCCGGAAGCCATCGACTGCCAAGTCGACAATGGGCAACCGTTCCCCGAGTCGCACAGCGCCTACTGGCGTAACGACAAAGTCTGGGAAAACATCGTCCAGTTCCTCGACTGAGCGCTGTAGCGCGTCAGGCCAAAGTTCCGTGACAACCGTATGCGCCTGGATCGTTGCAGTCGAACACTACGGCGCAGCGAATCGCCTGAACATTGCGGCACCCGTCGCTGGGCAGGCACTCCGGCTTGCTCTCCAACTGCGTCGACGCGATCCATCGTTGCGCCTGCTGCTCAATCTTTCGCACGGCAAGCGGCCAGAGTATGACGATGCACTGGCACGTCTTGCGGCCGACGGCGTGATTCCAAAGACTGCGCGCAGTGCCGATCTGCTCGATCATCTCGCCAATGCGCAGGGAAGCGATGTACTGATTGTTTACTGGATTGGCCACGGAATCCTTCGCAACGAACGGCGCATGGCATTGACCGCCGACTCCCGCGATGCCGCCCATCTGCACGCACTCGACTTGTCGTCGCTGCTCACGCACACGCGGTCCGCCTTGTTTGCACCGTTGCAGTTCGGATTCATCGATTGCTGCGCACAGGTCATCCAAACCCAGCCGACTGTGACCCAACTCAGCGGCGATGGCGTGGTGTCGCGTGAACAGCATTTTTTCTTCGCGTCGAGTGCCAGCGAAACAACTTCAACTGCGGTCCTTCCAAACCAAGGCTTCACAAACTGCGTCCTTCAAACGTTTGAGCATGTCGCGTGGCCGCCAGAAGCACTCGGCTTACAAGATGAGCTGATGCAGAAGCTCAGGTCTGACGGCAGCAGGAAGTGGATTTCCGATCTGCACTGGACCACGGGATCCGGCGACCTTTTTTCTAGGCAACGCAACGCCGGAGATGCCGAATTGGTGCGTCAACATGCCCAGTTGGCCGGCCTGTCAGTGGCGGCTCTGGCATTGCTGTCGCGCGAGGCAGGCCAGTCGGTTTCCCTCGAAGAACTGTCGACCGCGCTGCGGAATCGGCAGATGGAAGCACTCATCCAGCGCCAACGCGGTCAGCCCTCGGGCGCCGGATCCGCGTCTGCACTGTCCGACGCTTTCAGATCGGTCCAGATTGTCCGTCGTTTTCTTCCGGTGGCGGAAAGGCTCATGTTGAACTGGCAGAAGTGGCTTGCGCTTGGCGAGGACGTGCTCAGGCGCGAAGGCCAAGAGTTGAGCATCGATCCGGGAACGCTCGAAGCGCTGATGCTGCGGATTTCGGATACCAGCGACCGGGAGCGGTCACTCGCGTCCCTGGCAAGGCTGCTGGTCGGCGCCGCTTCGATGGTGCATGAAGCGCAGGCCCAGCCGCGTGACGAGTTGCTGGCCCTTCTGCATAAATCGCGTCTTCTGCGGCCATGGGTTCGGCAGGCCCGGGAAGAGCGGAGACCGCCTGACGCACCTGTATTGCTGCAGGTCAGCATGCGCCTCGATGTTGCGGGCGAGTTCGCGATCATTGATGATGCCTGGCTGGAGGACGTCGAGCGGGAAACGCTGGATGTCCCCGAGCCATCGCGAAGGTTCGCCAAGCAGCTGAACGAACTAGTGCAGAACGTCGGACAGCGTTATCCATCGCGGCCTCTGGTCATCGAGTTGCTCGCCCCCAGCGAGCTGTTGTGCGCGCCACGCGAATGGCTCGAGTTCAGAAACGAGTTGCTGGATGTCTCGATATCGCTCGACAAGGAGTGGCCAGTGGTTGTCCGATGGCGCGATCGATTGGTGCCAGGTTTGGCCGCTGATTGCCAGGCGGCGCAATGGAAACGTCGTCACAGCGCGCTCCTCGAGCAGCTAAGAGCGGGCTCTCCGATGGGATGTGTGTTTCGGCCGTCGACGGCGGACAGTGTCGTGGTGGGCCTGACTTTCCCGGGGCCGACGCCTGCAGACCGCGGGCGCAACCGCGCACGCTTTTTCAGCGAGTTGATGGCAGGCCACCCGTTCATGTGCTGGCCGCGGGAGCCGGTTGCAAATGCGGACGAATTTGCCAGTGCGGCATCTGACTTGATTCATTCCTCCACCCTGATCGGCTTGCCGGCTGCGTTGAAAGACGCCAAAGCCGGAGGGCACCCGACGCTGACCGACATGGTGTTGCTGATGGACGTGCCCGAACGAAACCCTTTCGAAACCTGAAGGCTCCCCTATGATTGAATGGACCATCTACGACCCTGAACGGCCCGCTGCAGAAGAGCGCGTTAGCTTGCCGCCCCCGCCGCCATGGCGGCAGCCCGGATTGGAACGGCTCAAGGCCGCCGCCGAAGCGTTCCGGCCGACGCCCGAAGTGGTCGACGCGGTCAACACCGCTTTGGTGTTGCGACGTCCCTTGCTGCTGACTGGCAAGCCAGGCACCGGCAAAAGTTCACTGATCTACTCGATCAGTCAGCAGCTGCGGCTGGGCGCTGTCCTGACGTGGAACATCCATTCCCGATCAACGTTGCAGGAGGGTCTGTACCAGTACGACGCATTGGCCCGCCTGCAGCATCTGCAGGAATTGCAGATCCAGCGACCCGCAGGGGCGGCTCGCCAAGCTGGCAAAGAAGCCGAGGACATCGCTGCTTTCGTCTCGCTTGGCCCCCTGGGTGCCGCCTTGGCGTCGACCACAACACCGCGGGCACTGCTAATTGATGAAATTGACAAAAGCGATGTCGATCTTCCCAATGACCTGCTGAACGTGCTGGACACGGGAAGTTTCCCCATCCCGGAACTTCAACGTATCGCGAAGCACAGCCCCGATGTTGTTCTCTGGACGCCAGAAGGGGAGGAAGTGCCTGTCCACAACGGACTTGTGCGCTTCACGGATTATCCGGTCATCGTCATGACCAGCAACGGGGAGCGTGACTTTCCGGCGGCGTTCCTACGTCGCTGCGTACAGTGCCCGATCGAAGATCCGACGGCGAACGAACTGGCCGGCATTGTGATCTCGCATTTCGGAAAGGAGTTGCCCTTGTTGCGCAAACTCGTCGATGAGTTCGTGAACGAGCGTCAGCGCGGATCGATGGCGGTCGACCAGGTGATGAACGCTGCCCATCTTCTGACGGACGAAGATGACAACTTTGAAAGCCCGGACATTCGACGGGTGCTGAAAGTTCTGTTTCGGAGGTTGAGCTGAGATGGATGCGGCCAGACTGCCGCGCGCGTTGGCCCTGCTTCGCGCGACCGATCACGCGGCCGACGCATTGACGTTTGCCGACGCTTTCTGGCTGGCTAACGCGCTACCACTCAACCTTCTCGACGGCGAGATGCCTCAGGCCGAGCCCCGGCCGCCCAAAACGAAGCTTCTGCCTCCGACGAATGCGGAGTCCACAGCTGTATCTGTCACAGAAAACGGCAGAAGGGCTTCCGGTCCCGGGCGCGCTCAGACGAACGATGTCTCGCAGGTTGCGCTTTACCAGCATGAGCCCGGACGCGCTGCCGGGGGCGATCCGCTGCGAGCGACGCGTGTTCCGGTCCCGTCGGCCGAGGCTCTGCCCGGACGCACCGCCATTGAGCGCGCCCTGCGCCCGTTCATGCGCCGCTTTCCATCGCCGGTGCGCCGGGAACTGGACGCTATTGCCACAGCGCAGCTCAGCGCTCAGCGGCCCCATATCACGCCAGTCTTCAGGCCGAGACCCGAGCGCTGGTTCGATGTGACCCTGGTGATCGATGCCAGCGAACCCATGGTCGTATGGTCAAGCATGGCAAGGGAGCTCGGCGCACTGCTGACGCGGCACGGCGCTTTCCGCCGCGTCGCGCTCTGGAACCTGGTGGTGGACAAGGGTGAGGTTGGGCTGCGAAGCGAGACGGGGCCGGGCGCAGGGCCGAGGCAAGTTGTCGGATCACATGGTCGTCAGCTGGTGCTCGTCCTCACCCATGGCCAAGGAGCTCTATGGCGCGAGCCGGGGTTGGCGGCGTGGTTTGCTGCGCTGTCACGCCATGCCGTGATTGCCCTTTTCCAGATGCTGCCAACACGTGCCTGGCCGTTCACACTGCTGGGCGACGCGTCGACCTGGACGGAAAGCCGGGAACGCGCCGTGCCGAATGCGCATCTGCTCGTCCAAGATTTCCTTAGCGGGCGCTTTTCGCGCAGTCGTGACCATCCGGTGGTCCCAGTGCTGCCGCTCGAGGTTGACGCAATAAAGCATTGGGCGCGCTTCGTGATGGCGCCTCGCAGCGTGGCTCACCGGGCCGTTCGGCTCGATCCGATGCGCGTGCCCGCTGGCGCCAGGGCGTACGACCCTGAAACAGTTGCCAAGGACGCTGCGGGGCGCCATCCGCGCGACAACGTGGCGGTGTTCCGCAGCCGTCATTCACCGTCCGCCTTCCAGCTGATGCGCTTGTTGTCCGCCTCGCCGCTGACGCTGCCTGTGATGCGACTTGTGCAGCGGGCATCTTCGATCGATCAGTCGCCCTCCGTGCTCGCCGAAGTCCTGATGTCCGGGCTGCTGCGCCGCGTTCACGGTCAGCGCGCCGACGATGACGCTGTCTACGAGTTTCTACCGGGCATCCGTCTCTGGCTGCGGGGAGGGCTGTCGCGAACGGAGGCACGCACAGTCGACGGGCTGTTGGCGCCAACGCAAGAAGCGTTGCGTCTCTACATTCAGGAGAAGACCGGCAATGTAGTTGCGGACTTCACCGCGCTCGTGTTGGATGAACGGGGGTCTGCTCTGCTGCCGCCGGCAGCCAGGGCCTTTGTCCATGTCGCGCGAGAGTTGTACGAGCGGCGGGGCCTGATCGGTGCGCCCGCTGGGGGCACTGCAGCACCACCTGCGAGCGGTATCGCCCCATCCGGCGGCCAGCAACCGCGCTCCAATCGTCGCTGGCGGGTGAAGCTGCGGCCGCCGAACCAGCGAAGCGCCTACGCCAGCATACTGAGCGACGCTCTGGTGGCCCAAGGTCACGCACTCGTTGAGACAGACGAAGAAGTTTCAGTTGCCATCGGGGACGAAGATGAGGCTGTGCCGCCGACGGAAATCTGGGATTTCGTGGTGGCGACGAATACGCCAGTGGCCGCGGTGATGGACAAACTGATCAGTCATGTGCCCGCAGGCCGACTGATCGGCTGGCCTCAGTTTGCGAGCAAGGCTGTTGAGCGCGAGCGTGAAGTCGACGCGCTGGCTCACTGGCTTGAAACAGAGTGCCAACATGGTCGCAAAGTCACACTCACCGCCTACGAGGACTCGGGGGCGCGGCTGCTGCTGGCGCGGGCCTTCATCAAATACGTTTCGCTTCGGCAGCGCTTCCCGGGAGGCATTTATCTCGAGGGCAGACCCGTCGACGGGACATCCTCGCGCGGGCCATTGCTTCGGGTGGCGCTGGCTTCTGTCGAACCTTCGCGTCCAAAAGATTGCGCACTCACCATGGTCTACGTACGACGGACCAGTCGCAACCAACCGGTGATCGGCTACCCCACCCCGGCTGAGGCGGAAGCGCATCTGGTCGAAATGGGATTGAGGCATCGGACAGCGCGCGAGCTCGAGCCAGTCCACGAGTGCGTGCCAAAACAGATCGTGCTTGCAGGCTCCCTCTGCCTTCGAAAGGTTTCGGCCGCTGCACAGATGCGCGCCGCTGGCATGCCGGCTGGCCGGTACGATGCGCTGCTTCGAATGTTCATCGATACACTTTCCGAGCGCGAGCGCACGGACCTGATGCGTCTGCAGGTGCTTCGCCCCGGGGGACCCGCGCACGACGAGGACACCGAGCAGATGGCAGCTCAGCTTTGCTGGCTGTGTGAGGGTCCGGGCGGCAGTCGATGGCTCGACCCGACTGCAGCGCGATGGCTCGGCATGCTCAGACCGGACTTGCAAAGCACGGCCCGCATCTACCTGGTCAACTGGCTGACCGGGAAAGACCTACCGCCTGACTGGCACGCCTATCGAAACCGGTGGCTGCTCGTCCATGCTTATGAGTCTAAGGGTGTTGACCGGATTCTCGACGTACTGGACGACAGCCGATTGCGGCGCATCGTTCTGGTTGATCGACGCCAGCTGGAAATGCAATTGGCCGAAGTTGCGGATCGCCTGGTAGACCGCAGAATCGACGAACTTCTGGCGGCGCTACGCCTGGAAGTTGGCGAAATGCAATTCGGGGAGTTGGTGCACTCCTTGCGGCAGCGTCAAACTAGCGGCCTGAAAATCGCGCTGGCCGTCCCGCGCACAGAAGACGCAGTGGTGCGCAACGCATCCAGGTTGCTCGAAACGTTGGGCCACGAGGTGTTGCCAGCTGAACTCGATATCAATGACCTCCAGATTCCTCGCGAAAGCGCGAACGTGCGCGAATGCGATTTGGTGGTCGCGATCGTGCAGGACCGATACGGCGTGCCGCTCGACGGCAGCGCCGTGTTTCGCGAAGACATGTCGGCAATGGAATTCACTTACCGTGAAGCCCTTCGTTTGCACAAACCCCTTCTCGTGTTCATGAAATCAGTGGAACGTGCAGGCCTGTCGCTACCCACAAGAGTCGAGATGCAACGCTTTCGACAGCAGTTGGAAGCGGGTCACCAGGTGATCCACTTCCGAGGTCACGCCGATTTGCACCGACTGCTTTCATCGGCTGTCGCATCGGTGCGCGCGGGGCGTGATCCGAGGCTTCCGCCGACCGTCGACGATCCCACCGTCATTCCGAAACCAGGTCCCGTTCTCAATGCCGCGGATTTGCAGCAGGGGCGATGGGGCGGGGCCGCTCGCCGCGATGGACGCGTCGCGGAAGCAGTTCTGTGCGGGGTGACCAAGGGAATCTTCTATTTCGACGTTGCCGTTGATTCGACCGACGGATCTGCTTTGCGCGGACCGGTAGTCTTTCATCTTCACGACACCTATCCGAAGAAGACTATCCACATCCGCAAAATCCGGGATGGGACACGCGCGATCCTGCAAAACGTGAGCTCGCGTGGCGTCTACTGCATCGGCATCCAGGTCCGCAAGGGTGACGGTACCTGGACCAGCCTCGAGCTGGATCTTCGCCAGTTGGCGTCGCGCGGACTGCCTGAACGCTTTCTCCAGCGTTAGGCCAACAATGCGATGGCTGGGCGTCTGAAAGCTTCCCGCGTTCAGCTTCCGGGTGGTATGAGATCCGGCAGCCTCGCCTTGCTCTCGTCGACGCTCAGCGACAGAGCGCCAATTTCTGCGATCCGGGAAGGCAAGGCGCTGCCGCGAACGCCTCCACTGCTGAGAGGACGCCGCGGGTTGTCCGGGCCGTTTGCGTCGTTGGCCTGCCTGGACAAACTTTCCATCGGGCGTCGACCCCTCCCCGACAGTGGGGAGGCCCTCGATGACCGGCGGTGATCCACTGGAGCCCCGCCTCAATGCGATCGCGCCGTTGCGGTCGAGGGCGTCACAGGAGATTCAGATGAAGGAAGCCGAAACGAAAAGCGCGCAATGCGCAGCGTCTGACTGACCTGCCCCCTCCTGCCGTGCCATTCATAACGAGGAAGTCCGGGGTTGCAAGATTAGTTGATCTCGGTGGTTGTTGAGTTGGTTCGAGCTGCATCGCCAGCGCGCTGGTGATGCAGCTCGGCGAATTTCGCCGGTGGCATTCGCTGGCAACTGCTGTGCGGCCTCATCTCGTTGTAGTCCTGGCGCTAGAGCGTGATGGCCGACCTGGCTTGTTGCAGCGTCTCGAACCACTGCTCATTCAGGCACTCATCACGGAACTTGCCGTTGAAGCTCTCGATATAGCCGTTCTGCATAGGCTTTCCAGGCTCGTTCAAAATGTGGCGAATTCCATGGGTCTACACCCAGCCCATGAAAGCACGATTGGTGAACTCCGGACCGTTGTCCGTTCGCACGGCCAATGGGTAGCCCCTGAAGACCGCCGCCTAGTCGAGCAGACGCGTGACGTATTGGCCCGAGACGGCCCAGTGCACCGAGATGCTCACGTCGTGGCTGAAGTCATCGGCCACGGTCAAGCACTTGATGCGCCGTCCCGCGCTCAGGCTGTCGCTGACGAAGTCCATGCTCCACACCTCATTGACCGTCGTGCCCAGTTGCAGCGGCACGGGTTCGCTGGCGGTACGTTTGCCCTTCTTGCGCTCGCACGACCAGATTTGGGGCGCTGTACAGGCGGTAGACGCGCTTGTGATTCATGCCCGGGAAGTGCGGGCGCAGCATGTCGTGGATACGCCGATTGCCGAAGCGCCGACGTGTATGCGCGATCTCGACGATCTGCTGCTGAGCTCTTGCGTCATGGCCCCGGCCTCGGGTGGATTGCGGTAGCTGTGGCGGGAGAGCCCCACAAGCCTGCTTGCGTGTCGCTCGCTCAGATCACATTGCTGGATCATGGCGGCGACGGCCGCACGCTTGACCTGTGGGGCTAGCGCTTTACCGCGAAGGCGGTGTTCAGCGCGTGGATGCCCAGGTGGGCCTCGGCCAACAGCTTCTTGAGCTTGTTGTTCTCGGCTTCGAGTTCACGCAGTCGCCTGGCGTCGGGCGCATCCACACCACCGTACTTGGCGCGCCATTTATGTAGGGTCGCGTCGCTGAAGCCGCCTTTGCGTCACAGATCCTTGATCGGCAAGTCCGACTCGGCTTGCTTGATGAAACCGATGATCTGCCCCTCGGTGTATCTGCTCTTTCATGTCTTTCATTCTCCAAGTTGACGGACTTCGCTGCTCGTACGTTGGTACGGCTGGGAGGGGGCAGGTCAGAAGCAACCAACCATAAGTTGCGCGAAGCAAGTATGCAGTTATGTCTATTCATTCCCGACGCGCCCTGAACACGGACAGGGCAGAGGGAAGAGACCGGCAGGGCAGGGCGCTACGCCCCCTGACAAACTGACACCCCGGGCCGGCCTCTTCGCCGGTTTGAAGGAGGTGCCCCCATGCCGTTCCTTGCACCGTCTCCTGCGCGGCTGCCGCCGTTTTCATTCTTGCTGAGCGACCAGACCGAGCCGCAAAAGAAAGTGGCTCGGCACCTGGGCGTCAGCCTGCGGACCCTGCAGCGCTACAAGGCGCGCGGCAACGCACCGCGTGCCGTGTACCTGGCGCTTTGGTTCGAGAGTCGGTGGGGGATGTCCGCGCTGCACGAGAAGGCCTTCAACGAGGCGCAGCATGCTCGCGCCTGGGTGGCCTCCATGGAGCGGGAATGTGAGAGGCTGCACCGCGTGATTCGGGTGCTGGAGGCCGCGAACGAAAAGCCTGCGGCGAATCTGGGGGTTTATCGGGCACTGTAGATCTGGTGCGGGGGTGATTTCCGGGTGCTTTGCAGCGATTGCTGACGGTTGCCAGGCGTGCGTTGAACTCACGGTGTCGCGCAGGAAGCCGACGTTCGGTCTTCAGCGGCAGTTGCTCCGTCGGGACAGTTTGAACTTGCCGTAGGCGGCAAGCACGACGACATGGGCTACAGTTACTCGCCCGGTCGACATTCACCACTTGGTCCTATGGTGAGCAGAGAAGACGAGGGCATCTAAAATCCTGCGAATCCGGTGCGGCACGGCTGCGGCCCGCCATTTTTAACAGCACCAGAGGTAGCAATGACGCCAAGAGCGAACTACGCCGCGTTTGTCGACAACATTTTTGGGGCCGGGTCTGCCAAGTTCGACATCGCCAAGACCGACACAAACAACGTAGTCGGCGCGCTTGCGAACCCGCAGAGGTTTGCAGAATTCACAGCGAACTTCGAGGAAAGGCTGCGGCGGATCAATGCAGCTATTCAATCCGACCCTAGCCTCCGCAAAGACGTGATCGGCGCGGTGAACCGCGTCGCCGAAGATGAGTGGGATGGCGCGTATGCGGAGCTCTGCGCGCTGGACTACTTCTTGGCCGCCTCGTTGACCGGCCCGGGCAACATCGAGCTCGACCAAACAGTGCCGGCCTCAGATACCCTCGCGTCGGAAATGGGCATGCAGAACGCGAATCACGATATGCGCTTGAAGACTCTTGGCGTGTCAATGGACACCAAGAATCTCTCCGACAAGACCGGGCAGATTCTCGACGGCATCTTCGACGAGTTTCGGAAGGCCAAGGGCATCAAGAGCATGATGATCATGCCCACCTACGATCACGACGACGACTTCACGCCGTATGCCGCGAACCGCCTGCAGCTGCTCGCTGAGCTTGAAAGCGGCGTCGACGTGAACGGCAGGACGCCGCGTCTGACAAGCCAGGTTATCCCGGGTCTCTCATACGAATTTGCCTGGAATGCTGGGGCCTATATCAGCGCGAGCGCCTACTCGCCAATTGAACACGCCACGCGGCACCACACGCTCCTGTTTGGGCACATCAAGAAATTCTCCCGCACAGAGCCGACAGCAATCGTCTATGTGATGTTTCCCTGGTCGGGAGAGACCGCCTTCCGTGGGTTTGGCAAGGATACGTTCCAGACCGAGTTCGGAAAGCAGTTCTTCAACAACTATCTCGGTTCTGCCGACCTCGCGAAGAGTTTCAATAAGAAGGTCAAGTCGAACATCACGGCCGCCGACGTCACCAAGCACCTCTCCGGCGTAATCTTCTTGGACGACAAATCCGTCACCGCCAAAGACCCCAAGCAGATCAACGTCGAGGCGAGCTTCGTCTGGAACGAAAACGCCGTCCGCTCGCTGGTGGGGCATCCTCTCGACGTCGAGCTGCGTCGTCGGGGGGCCTTTGATCGCGGGTAGCCAAAGAGGCCGGCAGGTCCGCAGCGATTGCCGCCGTTCAGTTCCACGCCTCGAACGGCGGCTGGCGCTGCAAAGCCGATGTTTCCGTGCAGCCCCCCGCGGCGGAAGCTGCCCGACTTTTGCTCCACTGCTGCAGAGCGCGTGCGCATAATCAAGTGCAAGTGGCCGCGCTAACGAGCCACTCAAGGAGAAGGCTCCGTGAAGATTGTTCAGGTCAGGGTCGCGAACTTCCGGGGGATCGCGCAGGGCACAGTCCACTTCGATGGACACAGCGTGCTCGTTGGCGACAACAACGCGGGCAAGTCCACGCTGCTTGAGGCGATTGACCTCGTGCTGGGCCCGGAGCGGCTCTCACGCCGCCCGGTCGTCGACGAGCACGACTTCTACGCGGGCCAGTACCTCAGCGCCGAAGGGCAGCCGATCCCGCTGTCAGTCGAGGTCATCGTCGCCGACCTCAACGAGGAGCAGCTCCGGCACTTCCGCGAACACCTCGAATGGTGGGACACGAACGCGAAGACGCTACTGCCCGGCCCGCCGGCCGAAGGCACCGACGCCGCCGGGGTCGGGCCCGCGCTGCGTGTCTTCTTCCGGGGCGCCTACGACGCGGAGGAGGACGACTTCCTGGGTAACACGTTCTTCGCGCTGCCCGCCCCGATCGGCGCCGGCGAGTACCAGGCGCTTCGCGCCTCCGACAAGCGCAAGTGTGGCTTCCTATACCTACGAACGGTGCGCACCGGCTCGCGCGCGCTCAGTCTCGAGCGCGGATCGCTATTGGATGTGATCCTGCGCCTTCAGGAATCGCGCCTGAAGATGTGGGAGGAACTGCTGGGATCGCTGCGCACGCTGCCGGTCGCCGAGAAACCTGAACTCGGCGTCACCACGCTGCTGGCCGCGGTGCAGGCCTCGATTAGGAAATTCGTCCCCTCGGACTGGGCCGAGGACCCTCACATGCGCGTCTCGGATCTCACCCGCGAGACCCTGCGTCGCACGCTGACGGTCTTCATGGGCACGGGGGTCAAGAGACCTGACGGCAGCAGCTACGCGGCCCCGTACCAGCATCAGGGCACCGGCACCATCAACACGCTGGTGCTCGCGTTGCTGTCTATCATCGCCGAGCTCAAGCAGAACGTGATCTTCGCCATGGAGGAGCCCGAGACGGCGCTGCCTCCGCACACGCAGAAGCGCATCGTCAACAGCGTGCGCGAGAAGTCCGCTCAGGCCCTCTTTACGTCGCACTCGCCGTACGTGCTCGAGGAGTTCGAGCCCGCGCAGATCAAGGTGCTGAAGCGCGCGGGCGGCGTGTTGACCTCCGTCCCCGCCAGCCTGCCACCCACGATCAAGCCGAAGGCTTACAAGGCGGAGTTCCGGGCGCGCTTCTGCGAGGCGCTGCTCGCGAAGTACGTCCTCATCGTCGAGGGACGCACGGAGTTCGACGCGCTGCCGGCGGCCGCTCGCACGCTCAGCCAGACCGATCCCCAGTATTTCAAGTCGCTCGAGGCGCTCGGCGTGGCGGTCATCGACGCCAGGACGGACTCTCAGGTCGCGCCGCTCGGCAACTTCTTCAGGGCGTTGGGCAAAACCGTCTTCGCGGTGTTCGACAAGCAGGACGAAGCGCAGCTCGCCCTCATCCGGGCCGCGGTAGACCACACGTACGAGTCGCCCACGAAGGGATTCGAGTCGTTAGTGCTGCAGGGAACCAACGAGAACGCGATCCGGCGCTACGCGCTGAGCGTGGTGGCCGACGGCGACTGGCCGCAGCACCTGATCCCCGTGGCGCCGAGGGCAGATTCCGATCTGGCTGCGCTGAGGAACGCGCTGACGCAATACTTCGCCTGGGGCAAGGGCAGTGGCCAGGCGGCCGACCTGCTGGCGTCTTGCACGGGCTGGCAGGAGATGCCTGAATACGTCGCCAAAACCCTGTATGGCATCTTCCTTGTCGTCGAGCCTGCGCCGCCGGCGCCCCCAGCCGAAGCCGCAGCGGCCTGAAGTCGATGGTCTGGAGTCCGCAGAAGCTCGACTTCCTGGCCTGCCCCGGACACGCGTTGGCCCTCGCCGGCCCGGGCGCCGGCAAGACCCACGTGGCGCTCGTCAAGGCCCAGCAGGAAATTGCCAGCGGATCGCTGAAGCCGGGCCAGAAGGTGCTGTTCCTGAGCTTTGCGCGGCCAACGGTCGCGCGCATCCTCGAGAAGGCGGCCGAGCTCGTCTCACCGCAGGAGCTCAAGCACCTCGAGATTAACACCTACCACGGGTTCGCGTGGAGCATCCTGCGCAGCCACGGCTACCTGTTGAGCACAGCGAGGGCCATCACCCTCCTGCCGCCGCCGGAGGCCGCGGCGCACTTCGCGGACGTGGACGCCGGCGCCCGCGAGCAGGAGATGCTTCGCCTGTTCGAGCAGGAGGGGCGGCTGCACTTCGACCTGTTCGCGCGGCTTGTCGCACAACTCTTCCAGCGCAGCGCCCGGTTGGCGGCCATCTACTGCGACGCTTATCCCATGGTCATCCTCGACGAGTTCCAGGACACCAACGCCGACGAATGGGCGATGATCCGTCAGCTGGGTCGGCAGAGCCGCCTGATCGCGCTCGGCGACCTCGACCAGCGCATTTACGAGTTCCGGGGAGCCGATCCCCGCCGCCTGGGCGAATTCGTCGAGGCGTTCCAGCCTGGGAGCTTCGATTTCACGGGCGAGAACCACCGAAGCAACGGAACGGACATCAACGTCTTCGGCAACGACCTGCTGACTGGTCGGAACCGCGGCAAGGAGTACACGCACGTGAAGATCGTGCGCTACGGCTTCCGCAGGAACCAGAGCCCGCACTTTCGGGCGAAAGCGGAGGTACTTGCCGCGCTGCGGCGCCTGCGCGACCAGCCAAACACCTCGGTGTCCGTCCTCGTCCCGTCCAAAGCCTTCATGCTGCAGTTCTCGCAGTATCTTTCCTCGGATCTGGACGGGCTGCCCGCGCTTCGGCACGACGTGGCGATGGACGCGGAGTCGCCGTCCTTGGCTGCGAACGTCATCGCCGTGCTGCTGGAAGGGGGGGGCGCCGCGGCGCTGGCATCACGCCTGGTCGCCGCGCTGCACACCCACATCCGTGGTCGCAGTGGAAACAAGGCCCCTGCGCAGGCGGAGATGAACCTCGCAGGTGCGATCGGTATCTACATGTCGACGGGAAAAATCCGCGGCAAAAACAGGGAGCTCGTCGTTGATGAGTGCCAGAGGATCGCCGTCGAGCGTGCGGCCCTCAGGCTCTCAGGAAACCCCGAGGAAGACTGGGTGGCCGTGAGAGATCTGATTGCGGCGTCCACCTCGCACCAAGTGGCTCGCGTGGCCGAGGACGCGCGCTTCCTCCGCCTGCTGCACAGGGGCTCTGCGCTGCGCACCGCGCTCAGCGAGATGTGGAGAACGCGGGGGGACTATGCCGGAGCCGAGGCGGCGCTTCGCGATGCCCTGCTTCAGGAGCATTTCGTCGCTGCACAGAAGGAATGGCGCGGCCTGCACGTAATGACCATCCACAAGGCCAAGGGGAAGGAGTTCGACGAGGTCGTCATCTACGAGGGCACGTTCTCCGGTCGCATCGTGGCGGCGAACGCCGACGCCAAGCGCATCGCGCAGTCGCGGCTGGCATTGCGCGTAGCGGTCACAAGGGCCATCCGTCGCACGACGATCGTGACGCCCCAACGAGATGGCTGCCAGTTTCTGAGTTCTTGACCTCCTGAGACGCAGCGACCGTGCGGAGGGGGCGCCTCCGCTACGCAGTCGCTCCTACGGAAATCGCAAACTTTCGAAGAGCTAGTTAGTCGTTGTACAGGACGATGACCTTGCCGAGCCTTCCTCCGAGGCTATCGAGGTTCTTGTTCATCCCCTCGATGACATGCTGATCAACCACATCGAGCGCTGCTTGAAAGTCGGGGTATTCATTCCCCGGCATGGCGTAGGTCATGAGGTGTCGTACAACGAATCGGTCTTCGAGTTCCTTGACCGCGAGGTTGGACACGACGAGGTCAATGTTGTCGTTGTGTGCGACGAACCGATGTCGAATGTCGAGGATTCGTTTGTGGGCCTTCAGGGCGTCGCTGTCGGCGTCGAACACCTTTTTCTCGTCGAGGCGAGCCTGGCCGGTGCCTCCGCTCGTGAAGCACTTGCTGTACTGAAGGACGAAGGCGGCCAGCAAGGACAAGTCGGTCAGCGCGTCGCTCAGGTCTCCGAGCGTGCGCTCCCGGGTCATGAGCTGGTGCAGGTAAGACCGAGCACTCATCAGCTGGAACAGCACGGCATGCCACTGTTTGAGTCGCTCGAAGCGCCTGTCGTTCAAAGCAAACCCATCTTCGACGACTGGCTGCATGTGCTTGGCGACGTCGGCGTCATCCATTTGGTTGCTGGCCCGGGGGCAGAGTGATCGAGTGGCCTTCGAGCTTACCCGACGCGCCCGGCCCCCCGTTCGAGGCGGCCGCTTCCAGACGCCCTTGATGGGCGGTACGGTTAGTCGGATCACAGGTCCTCAAGAGGGATCGGCTGAACGGCTCTTCTGATGTGTGTCCAATCGTAGATCAGGTTGTGGCTGTTCGCCCCAGTGCGGAACTGCGCCACGGCCGTCGACGACCGTCATGGGAGCAAATCGACAACCGAACCGCTGCACAGCAGTCGTTTTTGGTTCGCGGAGAATTCGACAGCAACGGGCGCGGAGCGCTCGGTCATCCCTTTGCCAACCGCCGTGCGTGACGCATCGGCGACGGCACCTGGCCAAGCGACCGGTTTGGTTCGCACAGCGGATCACCGAGCATTTAAATCACGAATGACAGGTTTCGGCCCGGAAGGTCGTTTGGCGCTAAAACTCGACCGACCGCAACCAGTCTGAAGCTGCCGCTCAAGCGCCCCGACTATGACGCGGCCGCCGAAGCCAAACTGCGCGAGCTGCCAGGATGCGAACTGCAGCGGGCGAACCTCGACAGAACTCGCGCGCTAAGGCGACTTTAGGCCGCGGCAAGGAACGACTCGAAGCGCAGAGCCAACCGGTCTCGATCGGGTCGGTCCTGCGGTCGCTGCGGCAGGTGGAGCTGACCTAGATGAAGGCGCTTCAAGGCGTCCAACATCGGGCCATCGTTTTGACCCCGCAAGCGATCCGAGACATGGACTTTGAATGACGGATCGATGCCGATGAGATGGGCGTCAAACGCCGCATGATGAATCTTGGACAGTGGGATCCCGTTGGGCACAACAGGCTGGCCAAGGTCCTCATGACCGTCGGAAATGATGTGGGCTGCATCCAAAAGCAGCGCCTCTGGCAACCCAGACAACGCACACCGCCCGCGATACGCGGTGATCACCGCATCCCGAAACGACGCTTGATGCAGGCGCTGTTGAACTTGCCTCAGCGCATACCGACGCTCTGTGGCGTCGGAGGCGATTTCGATCTGTCCCGCAGCACCAAACGCAACGCTGGCCTTCAACGCCTGGCGGTCCCAGCCCGAGATGAACGCCGGGATGATCGCTTGGTAGCGTCCCGGCGAGGTCCCGAGGAAGTAGATAAAGGGTGTTTGTGATTCGAGCGCCTCGCGCAGCCAGACGTTGTCTGCTGCATCCGGGTTCTGCCCCATAAACGCATAGGCGACCGATTCCTGACCTTCATAGATCTGCTTGTGGACGTCGCGCTGATCGTCGTACCAGATCTTGGCGCCTGATGCGTATTCCGGCGAACGTGACCGTCGATTCCGCTTGATCGTGACCGGTCGTCATGCGTGCTGAGTTGCGCGTTCAGATTTTAGAAGTGTCGGTCACGATGGGTCTGTGTTCTTGTCCTTTTGACTGGTTTTTGGCTTCTGTCGAAGGGACTCACCCGTGAGGGTGAGTCGGTGGTTTTGCTGCATCAGACGATCGAGGATCGCGTCGGCGATGGTGGCGTCTCCGACCCATGCATGCCAGTGCTCGATCGGCAGCTGGCTGGTGATGATGGTGGCCTTGTTGGCCGCCCGGTCGTCGATGATCTCCAGCAGGTCGCTGCGCGCCTGAGCGTCCAGGGCCGCCATGCCCCAGTCGTCGAGCAGGAGCACATCGGTCTTTGCCAGCTGGATCAGCCATTTGCCGAAGGTTCCGTTGCCGTGGCGGATGCGCAGCTCCTCGCCGAGCCGGGGCATGCGCTGGTAGTACGCAGAGCGGCCTCGCCGGCAGGCGTACTGCGCCAGCGCACAGGCAAGCCACGACTTGCCCGCACCCGTCGGGCCCGTGATCAGCACGCTGTGGCCCGAATCGATCCAGTCGCCCAGCGCCAGGCTCATGACGGCCTTGCGATCGACACCGCGACCGGCGCGCGCATCCATGTCTTCGATGGCGGCCTGCGGATACCTCAGCCGCGCCTCCTTCAAGAGCCGTTCACGACGCTTGTCGCCGCGCCAGTGGATCTCGCGCTCGACCAGCAACGCCGTGCGCTCCTCGAAGCTCATGGTCGTCATGCCGGCGCTCGTGAGCTGGTCTTGCAGTCCTGCTGCCATGCCCAGCAACTTCAGGCTGCGCAGTTGATCCAGGGTCGTGTTCATCATCATTGGGTATTCCTTGTTGTTCGGTGTTGAGCGGGGGGTGTCCGACGTCACTGGTAGTAGCCTGGGCCGCGCACATGCTCATGGGGAGGGCTGATCCAGCTGGGCGCCGTGCTCGCAGCAGCCTTGTCTCGCTCGTTGACCAGAATGGCCTTCACATGCGCGTACTTCGCCGTCCCCAGCTCGAGGGCGATCAGGCTGGCAGCTTCCAGTCGGTCTTTGCCATAGCGGCGCGCCAGCGACAGCAGACCCAGGCATGCGCGGTAGCCGTGCTCCGGGTGGCGCCGCTCCTCGATCAAACGCGCCACCAGGCGGCCCGTGGCCACGCCGATGCTCTGCCCCCAATGCACGAGGCGCTCGGGTGTCCATTCGAGATGAGCGCGGTGCGCCGCCGGCAGGTGGGCGACGACGGTCGTGAAGCCACCCTTGTGGGCGCTGCGCTGATGGGCGGCGACACGCTGGCCGCGGTGCAGCAGTTCGACCGCGTGCTCCGTGATGCGCGCCTCCAGGAGCAGGCCAACGAGGTTCTGCGGGACGCTGTAGCGATGACCGTCGATCTCGATGTGGTGATCGATATGGACGCGCACGCTCTTGAAGGCGGCCCACTCCCAGGGCTGCAGCGGCAGCGCCTGCAAGGCAGGTGCATCCAGATCGGCGAAGGCGCTCGCGCGGCTGCCGGGCAGCTTCTGGAAGAGCTTGCCGTTGAGCCGCTCCAGCAATGGCTCGATTGCCTCATTGACGTCGTCCACGCTGGCGAAGCGCCGGTGGCGCAAGCGCATGAGGATCCAGCGCTCCACGACCTGGACAGCCGACTCGACCTTGGCCTTGTCCTGCGGATGGCGCGGCCGCGCCGGCAACACCGAGGTGCCGTAGTGACGCGCGAAGTCCTCCACCGTTTCGTTGGCCCGAGGCTCGTAGCGGTTCGGGTTGGCGATCATCGCGCGCGGGTTGTCGGGGACGATGAGCTGCGGCACGCCACCGATGAAGCTCAGGGCGCGTGCGCATCCTTGCAGCCAGTCGGCCATGGTCTCGCGCGGCGTCGCGCATGCGAAGGTGTAGCTGGAGGCACCGAGCGCGGCCACGAAGACGTGGGCCCGGCTGCCATCGGCCAGTTCGACCGTGGGGCCGGCGTAGTCGACGAAGAGCTTCTCGCCGGCGCGGTGGATCTGGCGCATCGAGCGCTTCAGCCGCAACGCATAGCGCCGATACCGTTCGCAGAACTGGCTGTAGCGGTAGGTGGGCTGCCCGGGGTGGGCGGTGACGTACTCCTCCCAAAGCAGCATGAGCGTCATGCCCTTGCGCCGCAGTTCCTGGTGGGCACGGCCGTAGTCGGGCGGCACGTAGTGGGTCGGTCGGTCCAAGCGGCCTTGCACGACACGGCGCTCCAGCGCCGTGTCGCTCAATGTCTGCACGGTGGCCCAGTCCAGGCCCGCGACGCTCGCCAGGCTGACGTACTTGGCCACGACGCCCTTGGAGATGCCCAGAGAGGCGGCGATTCGCTCGTGGGAGAGGCGGGCTTCGAGCTTGAGACGTAAGACGTCTCTGATCTTGCGCATGTTGATCCTTGGTGCGGGCACGCCTGTCTCCGGCAAAGCCCGGCAGGCTACCCCGCATGGGGTGGATGAAATGCGCAACACCAACACGCTGACATACGGCAGCGTTCCGCTGCCGTGACCGTCGATTCCGGCATCGTGACCGGGGATTCCGGGCTACCCGGAAATCGGTCACGTTGAGCCCGGAACCGCCGGTCACGTTCGATCGGAATGCTCGGTCACGATGGCCCGGAATGGGCGGTCACGATGCTCCGGAATACCCACCTGATTTGGGATAGACCGTCCGAATCGAGAGCAGGTAGCGCATTTGTCTGGGCTTGAAGATGCCTCGCTGCGGGTTGATCAACGGCAGCCGCTCGCCCTGGTACATGAATCCCGCACGCAGATGCTCAGAACTCAGATGGTCGTTTAGCACCGTCAATCGCCGTACGTGCGCAAACGCCGCGGCCCTGATCTCGGCGTCCGTGCCGGGCGGGTCACTCATGCTCATCTCCAGCCCCAATGTGCTGCGTTAACTTGCTGATGCTCTTCCGGAAACGATCGGCCAGCGCGGGATCGGTGCAATACACGTAGCAGCCCTTCATGCCCCGGGTCATGAGCGTCCGATAGGTATTCCGAACGATGGTGTCCGCAAGGGCGCGGGCGCCGGCCGGATCCTCCGTCAGCAACTTCTTGAGCCCCTTGACCGACTGGTCTGACGAGGCCCGCTTCGAGGCATCAGGCACCACGCGACCGTCGTGACAGGTCAGGTCCGGACCGATGATGACGCCAACGTAGTCCAACTCCAGCCCCTGGCAGGTGTGAATGCAGCCTACTTCCGCTACAGAATTCGTTGCCACGATCCAGAGGCTCCCATCCTTGTCCAGATTCCAACGGCGCTGATAGTTGAACTCGGGCAACGTGATGTCCCAGGCTTGGGGATCCCTCTTGCTGGGCCACTTCCAACAGTAGCCGGCCACAACGCGCGACCGGTTGTTCGATTCGTTCTTGAGCGCAATCAGCGCATGCATCTCCGCCGGGTCGTCGAACACTCGAAAGTCGTAGTCCACCCCCTCCAAGGTGCGGTTCGCAGTCTCGCGGATGCCAAGGGTGCTGTCCAACCAGGCGAGATACCCGTCCGATCCGTTGCAGCGGAACTGTGAGGATAGTTCCAGTTCGGTCACCTCCGCATCCAGCGCTCGCGCCTGGCGTCGGAGCTCTTCGGTGTGGCCGATGTCGAGGAGGGTGACGCGCTGGTCGTCGTCCACGAAGAACACCGTGCAGCGGGCAGCTCGGATTAGCTCCTTGACCTGGTTGTCGCCAAGATTGCGGTAGAGACCGCTCTTTTCATTTAGGCGGTGCGCTTCGTCCACGATCAGGGTGTCGTAGCTGTCGGGGTCGTCATTGACGAATGCGCCGGAACCGCTGAACAAGTTGCTGATCCTCGTTTTTGAGAAGGTTCCTGTCAGCTTGACTTCATAGACGGCGCGCGGCGCTGCGTTCTTGGAGACGTAGCGCACGTTCCGCTTTCGCGCAATGAGTGCGCCCAGCAAGTTGATGGCGACGACCGACTTTCCGGTGCCCGGGCCGCCCTGGACGATCACCACCTGTTTGCGCTCCGCGGCTCGAGCCTCGGCCTGCAGGATGGTTTCGTGCACAACCTTCTGGTCGTCGATCAGAAGGAACTCCGGTTTGCCCTGCAGCAGGCCGGCCACGGTGTCGATCAGCATCTTGGACGGGCGGATGCGACCGTTCTCGATCGCATAGAGCGCGCCTTTGCGGTCACCGTATCGCACATGCTCTCGGATGAACGCCTGCAGCTTGGCGCGTTCGCGCATCAGGAACAAGGGCGCTCGTTCCACGTGATGGTTGTAGTGGGCGTGATCAATCTCGCCGTCGCGCGGATGGTTGTGCAGGTAGGCACAAGGCTGCAAGGTCATGTCACCGTCTTGCACAGCGGCGTTGAAGTCCTGCAGGAAGGCGGCATACGTCCAAGCCTGGTAGGACGGGTGAGGACCTTCTCGTTCCCCGGTGCGGCCGCCACGGCGGGCCCAAATCACCGCATCCTTGTCGCTGCGGCGCGATTCGGACCACTGCTTGAGTTCGATGATGACAACCTTTGTGCGGGACCTTGCGTCCTCGCCCGCGATGACGAAATCGATACGCTTGGTGCTCTGGGGCAGTTGGTACTCGATCGCCACGCCCGCATCCTGCGGGATCTCCTCGTCCTGCAGTACCTTGGCCATCTCAAGTAGCGAATATTTCCAGGCCTGAACCTCCGAGGGTCCGACGCCGTAGCCGGTGGCGCTTCGAAACTGTCGAGAGACCACGTCTTCGATGTCTTCACGCAGCGCGTGATGAAGAAACTCGCGCTTGTTGGCTTGGTAGATGATCACCAGCGTGTCGCGCTCACAGTTCGTCGTACTTCTTGGCGCTGCCGCGGGAGCGATCAACGGGGTACTTCAGCTCGTTGGCCTGGAGCTTGGCCTGTGCTGCCGCGATAGGGTCGATGCCCAACGCATTGGACAGTTGGATCAGGTACAGCAGAACGTCCGCCACCTCCGAGCCGACGGCATTGAGCTTCTCTGAAGCGAGCGTCCGGCTCTGGTCCTCGGTGAGCCACTGAAAGTGCTCCAGCAGCTCTGCGGCTTCGACCGAGAGAGCAGCGCTGAGGTTCTTGGGCGAATGGAACTGTTGCCAGTCGCGGTCGGCAGCAAATTTCTCAACCTGCTTGGCAAGGCCGTGAAGAGAATCGGTCATTGCTCAGTTATCAGGTAGCGCGGTCAGGCGGCTGGCCGGCAGAAGCCTGGCAGCTCGTGTACACCCCCTGAAGGCTCGAGTATGCCCTTGGATACGGGCTTCTCAGATTCGACCTGGTCGGAAGCGACGCCGCATGAATCATCGAGGTGCCGCAGTTCGCGATCGGAGGATGAGTGAAGAGAGCCAGCTGCTCTGGGCCGTTGGGCAATCCGGCACCGCCCCAGTCCAGAATCGGCAGCGGCTTCTTGCGGGTCCTCGAGATGACGTGCCAGGACCTTACTTCGATCCACGGGTACCCGGCCGCCAGGAAGGCGGCCTTCTTGCGCGGTGTGACGGCATGGGTATGCCAGACCTCGACCACCAGGAGGACTTTGTCAGTCCGACCGCAGCGGACAACGAGGTCTGGGACAAGCCGTCGGTCGCCAACGGGCAAGGACTTCTCTCGCCTCACGACGACGAGTCGCTTGGGATCTACCAGAGACATCAGGGCACGCCATTCGACTCCGGAGTGAAAGAGGCCCATCAGCCCTTCGCGTGCACCGAGTTCCATCGCCAGTCGGTCAATGGCCCGCTTGTGGGGTGACCCCTGAGGGCCGACTGTCTTGCGACGACGAAGAATCTGTCGTGCCGCGCGCCGCTTCCGGGAGTTCCTGAAGGATTGAGAGTTCATATGAGGGTCCGGTGGTGTTGGAGCCTCTATGCTCGGGACCATGATGCAAGTCTTGCAGTCCGAAACCCTCCCAGAAACCTCCCGGGATGCCTGCGATCCACCGGAGGCGCAGGCCGCCGCGGTAGTACTCGCTTACCTGGACAACACCCAGCTTGCCTTCCGCCAGAAGGCCTACGAGGTACTAAGGGAGCTGGCAACGCAAACGATGGCGCGCGCACAAGGCGGCAAGTCGACTGAATTCACCGCCGTAAACCTGAAGGCGGGGGTCGCGCCTGAGGCCGGAAAGGAGCCAAGTGCCTGGCTCAGTCCGCATTGGACCCGTTTGCTGCAGGCTGAAGCGCAGTGGCAAGAAGGAATGGTTCAGGAGGCTCGGCGGAAAGGGCTGGCCTTCATTCCTCGGCTCCAGAAGCAGCAAGGCAATCCTTCGTATTACAAGATCTTGCCAGCTCCGATCCCTGAAGAAATTGACAGTGCACCAGTACCGCAGGTGCCGGCTGGCGGTATCTACTACACAACTGAGAGCGTCGCTGCGCCTGGTTCCTTGTTGAGCAACGCGCTACGAGCGGGCAGCGTGCCGTGGACTGCGGCTACCAGGTGGTCGTTTGCATTGACGCTGATGGCGATGCTGGTTGTGGTGCTCGCGTCGGCTTGGCTCTTGCTTTACTTCGGACTTCGTCTCACGCGCCCCCTGAGCCCAGCTGATCTCGCAACCATAGGTGTCTTCGCAGCCGTGGCTGCTGGACTGATCGGAATCTTCCGATTCTTCGGCGAACTATTTGAGCTGCGGATAGTGATGGCGCCGACGTTGCTGACGCCGCTTTCGAAGGACAACGTGACGCTCGAGCTGCGATCCTCTACGAGTGAGCAGGCTGCGCAACTGGTCTTTGCGCGCTACACCTCCACGTGTTTGGAATGCGGAGGAAGTATCGAGCTTTTTGACGGAGGGAAAGAATTTTCAGGCCGTATCGTCGGACGATGCCGACGCTCGGCGCGCGAGCACGTCTACAGCTTTGATCACGTCGGCAAGATTGGTCGCGCTATTAGATGACCTGAGCTGCTGCGACGCTGATCGCGCGGAACGCAAATGGCCGCAACGCTTCTTACGCGCCCGCCATCGACTTTTCCTATCGGCGCTGAATTGCTTCTCGGGAAACGTAGCGACAGTCCTTCAACTCCATCATTTAATGAGTTCATCGGCCACGATACAACGTTGACGCCCTGATGCATGCCGACTAGCTACTCTCGGTCATCCTGAACTCGACACGTATTGGCTTCACAGGCCCCTTCTTCTGCTCAGCCATCCAACGTTCGGCAAACTCCCTAACTGTCTTCTCGGCAGAAGGTATCTGCTGCTTGATGTACTCGATGCGCTGGGCGCGCTCGGCGAGTTCGGGCCCAAGGTTTCTGAGAAGGTTGGCCTGGTTCCCGGATGCGCTGGGAGGCAGGATGCCGCCGCGCTCCGTCATGAAATCGGCCTTGCCTGTGTCGAGGCCGGGCGGCAGCAGCGGGATGGGCGGCGGAACGCTGAGCACGTAAACATCGCCGTCAGGCGCAAGGGTCCACGAATCCGCTAGCGGAATGCGGTAGGTGTAGTGGACAGGGACCCGGATCGTCCCAATGCGCTGGCCGAAAATCTCCGGGCAGGGCCGACCCAGGCATGTGTACGAGGAGCGCCATCTGAACTCTTCGTTCCGCACGAGCGTCGCGACTTCGAGGTAGCCACCAGGCGTCCGCAACACCACGACCTGCGCGGGATCCAGCAGGACAACCTTTTCCTCGCGTGAGCTGAAGAGCAGCCCTCCTGCGAGCAGTGCGGCAAAAGCACCGACGATCGCTACGACCTTCAAGATTTTGGGCATGGAGATGCGTCCCGTCTGCTCAGAAAGTCAGCGGACTGACTACAACGCGGGACGCTTTCGAGGCGGCGGCGTCTGGAGCGGGCGCAAGCGCTGCCTTTACGATGTCGGCAACAGTGCTGGCATCGATGCCGCGCATTCTGCAGTAGCTGGATTTGCAGCCAAGCGGCAAGCAGCTTCTGGCCTTTGCTCGCGTTGCAGGACATGCAGGCAAGAACAATGTTCTCCGGCGTGACGAGCGCGAGATCATTGACGATGTGCTCGCATGAGGCCACGCGCTTCAGCGATTGACCACGTGGCACCGCGGCTAGCATGTCCGTTCGGCAGTAAACGCCGGTTTGGTCGCGTTCACGACCCATATGCTCCAGGTCAGCAGGGATCTTCCAGTTGTTTGCCATGCGCGTGCTTCCGGGATTGCTTGGTTTAGGCTCAGTCGGTGGTAGCACTTTGAGTTTTGAGTTCGGCGAACTTGTTCGCCATCGTCGGGTTGCCGCGGGTCAGCTTCTTGATCGTTACGTCCTGTGCCTTGTCGTTCGCCAGCCGGAGGTTCCGGTCTGTCCCAAGCAGGGCATCCTTGGTCTTCTGCAGGTGGTCAATCGATTTGTCGATCTCTGCGATGGCCTTCTGAAAATGACTAGAGGCGAGGTCGTAGTTCCTCGCGAATGCAGTCTTGAACAGGTCGAGCTCAGATTCAAACTTCGTGATGTCGATGTTCTGCGCCTTGACTAGCGCGAGTTCTGCCTTGTACTTGAGGGCATTCATCGCCGCGTTGCGCAGCAGCGTGATGATCGGCAAAAAGAACTGCGGTCGGACGATATACATCTTGGGATAGCGATGGAACACGTCGACGATCCCGGTGTTATGGAGCTCGCTGTCGGGTTCGAGCAGGGAGACCAGCACCGCATACTCACACCCTTTCTCGGTGCGATCCTTGTCAAGCTCCTTCAGGAAATCCTCATTCTTGTTCTTCGTCGCGGTTTGATCGCTCTCGTTCTTCATCTCGAACATGATCGAGACAATCTCGATACCGGCCTCGTCGGTGTCCCTGAAGACGTAGTCGCCCTTGCTGCCCGTACGCGCGTCGTTGTCCTTCTCAAAGTAGGCCCGCGGAAACGCCATAGCGCGGATGCGGTTGAATTCGGTCTCGCAGTGTTGCTCGAGCGTCTCGCCCACCATCTTCGTGGACAGACGGGCCTTCAGGTCCCGAAGACGCTCGATCGCATCGTCGCGATCCTTGATCTGCGTCTCGTATTTGTCCTTGAGCGAGTTCTCGGATAGTTGCTTCTCCAGTTCCACTCGCTCAATGCCGCTCTTCAAGTCGTCGCGCTCCCTCTCGACGGCATTCACTGCCTCGGTGATCGCGAGCTTCTGCGCAACCTCAATGACCTCCAGTTGAGCCTTCACCCGCTGAATCTCCGCATCTTTATCAGCGGCTTGCTTCTGGAGTTCAATCAGGAGCCTCGCCTCGGCCAGTTCTGACGCCGACTTTTTGTCGTGCTTAGCCTGCTCGAGTTCGTTCGCGAGCGAGTCGCGCTGCTTTTCAACGGTGCCGAGAGCCTCGCTGACGGCCAGCTTTCGCGCGACATCGCCGCCTTCAAGCTTGGCTTTTAACTCCTGAATCTCCGAGTCTTTGGCGGAAGCGGTCTTCTGCAGTTCGCCGGCGGCCTTTGCTGTGGCGAGCTCAACGGCGTTTTTCTTATCCCGCTCGGCCAGTTCCAGCCGATCGCACAGCTGCTTCTCAAACTCGGTGTCACGAACCTGCTTCAGGATGTCTGCGTAGCCGGCCTCGTCGATCTTAAAGGCCTTGGTGCAGTGCGGGCAGATGATTTCGTGCAAAACTGGTTTCCTCTTGGTTTTTAGGTACGTTCGGTTGAAGCTCGAACATTAATGAGCGCTCGTTTTACTGAGCAGCTAGAGATAGTGCCGAAAGTAGGCGGGCTCTCGAAGCCGCACGAATGCGTCCAAGTCCGAGTTCTTCGCCCATGGCAGTGACTGCCGCTTCGCCTGCGGTCGAAGCAAGAACTTTTCGCGCCAGACTTGTAAGCTCCTGGATGCAGATCTCGTCTACAGGCCGAGCGTCGACCGACGCGCGTCTGAATGCGGCGTGTTCCTCTGCGCCGGCAAGGCCTGGCCAATAAAAGACGCCCGCTTCGTCCTGCGTCCCCTCGAACGCTTTGGCCGCAAGTGAAACCACCCGCTCATGAATTCGTGCGCCGGTTCGCTGCCAGCCATGGACGCGAGCGATCCGACGTGCAATCACGGAGTCCAGCAAAGGGCCCTCGCGCGCAACGACATGCGCAATCATTTTGGCGAGCGATGCGTCATATGCGGCCTCGAAGAACCGATCGGGCAGAACCTCATCGACCGCGACTGCTGGATCCGATTCCACGTAGGTTGCAGATGGCGCTCCCGCCTCGGTAATGGCGCCATTGCGCGCGTAGACCTCAAGCTCGGGTTGGACTACCAGAGTAGGGCGAGGCTCGTCGGATGCCGCCTCGGTCGTTTCGCCGGCACGGGTCGTAAGGCTGTTGATCTCACTTAAAGCTTCCGCAGTTGGAAGCGCCACACGTGCCTTTTCGATGGCCTCTTTGGCAGCCAGCGCGGCGGACTCTCTCTCAGCCTTCTCCGCCCGCTTCGCGCGGCTGCGCGCAAGCAGTTCTTTCAGTTGCTGGTCGATGCGCTCCAGCGTACCCGCACGATCCACCCACCAGTCGGTTGACCAGATTCGAACCACCTCCCAACCGAGTCCGCGCAACACTTGCTCGCGCAGCATGTCGCGATCGCGGGCCGTCGCGGAGCGATGATAGGTCGCCCCATCGCACTCCACGCCGGTCAGGTAAGTGCCCCTGGCGTCCGGATGCACAACCGCAAGATCGATGCGAAACGACGACGCGCCGATCTGCGTATGCAGTTCCCAGCCCTTGCTGGACAACGCTGCCGCTACTGCCTCTTCAAAGGGACTCTCGAATCCGCCCAAGCTACCGTTATTCACCTCGGCGAGAGCCTTGGTGCCGCGCTCCGCGAACTCAAGGAAGTGCTTGAGATCCTTGACACCACGCGCCTGCGTTCGTGCGAGGTCCATTTGCTCGGGCTTCATGCTGGAAAACACCCTCAGCTCCTCACGGGCACGTGTGATGGCAACGTTTAGGCGGCGTTCGCCACCCTCGCGGTTCATGGGACCGAAGTTCATCGACACCGCTCCAGTGAGATCCGGACCGTAGGTGATCGAGAAGTACATGATATCCCGCTCGTCGCCCTGCACACTTTCCAGGTTCTTGACGAACAGCGGCTCCAGGGCCGACTCCGCGAAGTGATGCTCGAGCGAAGGATCCTTCCGACGCTCCTCATCCAGCAAGTCCTCAATGAGGGTCTGCTGTTCGGAGTTGAAGGTCACTACCCCGATCGTGAGCCCTGATTCGCGAAACCCTGGCTCCTTCAGTTTTCGGACGACGTCTGCGACCACCGCGTGAGCCTCGGGCTTGTTGATGCGCGCGCCACCCTTCTCATAAACGCCGGCTACGTGATGGAAGCTCACGGCACGGTCGACTGTGACTGGAGAAGGGAAGGTGACCAGCGATCCACCGTAGTAACGGTGGTTCGAGAACGCGATCAGGCTTTCGTGGCGACTGCGGTAGTGCCAGGACAGGTTCATCGTAGGCAAGTTCGCACCCATGCATTCATCGAGGATGCTTTCGAGGTCGCCCTCGACATCCTCTTCGTCGTTTGACGACTCGGCACGGTCGAAGAAGCTCGTGGGTGGCAATTGCTTAGGGTCGCCGACCATCACGACCTGTTTGCCCCGCGCGATCGCGCCTACGGCGTCCCACACCGGAATCTGCGAAGCCTCGTCGAAGACGACGACGTCAAAAGCGTTGGCGTCCGCGCTCAGGTATTGAGCGATCGAGAGCGGGCTCATCAGCAGGCAGGGTGTCAGCTTGGTCAGCGCCGTGGGCAGGCTGGACATCAGCGTGCGGAGCGGCAGATGCTTGGTCTTCTTGGTCATCTCGTGACGAAGCAATCCCCATTCAGAGCTGCGTGTCACCGATTCCTGTTGTGGCAGATCGGCGCACAGCCTGGCGCGGATCCACGCCCGCGTCAGGCCCGTATAGCGGGTCTCCAGCGCCCGGAAATCGCCGATGCGCTTCTCATGCTCCGCCGCAACGAACGTCCGGATCAGCGGCTCGCTGTCCACCACAATGTTCAACCACCACCTGCTGTAATTGGTCTCGAACGCTTTGAGCACTTGTCCAGCGCCAACGGCGCCGTTCTCGACACCCGCGACGACACCCGATAGGCCGAGCAGGATCGCCTGTCCTCGAACCTTGCGCCACGCACACCAGGCGTTGAGGCGCGGTTCGGATCGAACGATGGCGTCACACCGTTCGATGAGCTCGCTGAGCGCAATGTCGCCGAAATGGGTCTTGGACAGTTCAGAGAACGCACATGCGGTACTGAGGTTGTCGATCTTCGGCTGAAGTCCAAGCCATGCGGGGAGATAGCTCTTCGCTGCGGCGACGAGAGCGCCAGACGGTTCGAGCAGGGCGTTGTTGTCACCCAGCAGTCGTTCCAGCGGCCCGATGATCGCAGCCAGATCTTCTGGCGTTGCTGCCAGGTTGGTGATCGCCGCGCTCAGCGAGGCATGAAACTTCAACGCCTTTTCAACATCGTCGACCTTAGTGTCCAGGCCGTTCCAAAGCCGATGTGTCGACGCTCGAAGACCGCTCAAACCTTCAAGGCCTGCTTCTACCTTCGCACGTTGGCGGCAGACCTGAAGGTCAGCAGCCATGGTGTTCCCGCAGGCTCCAGCTGCCACCAGTTCGTGCTGCTCTTCCAGTGCGCCGGCACTGCGAACCTTCTCAAGCACGGCAGCGAAATGCAGTGCCGCTTCCAGCGCATCGGTTCTTGTAGCGGCACCCGCCCAAAGTCCATCTGTCGCTGCCGAGAGGCCTTCCAACGATGCAATTTCCGAATCAAGCGAACGAAGATCGCGCAACTTCTTCAGCTCGTTGGCAAGCCGCTCGCCACAGCGGCCGTTTGCCACAGGCTCCAGGCCAATATCGAGCCATTCCTGGCCCCGCTTTGCGGACGCCAGCGCAGTCTGAAAGCTGAGCGAGGCGTGAGCAAACTCGGGCCGGGTTTTCAGGCCCGCCCACACTCCGTCGACCGCTGTGCCGATCTGAACCGCCTCCACCTGCGCTCGCAGCGCGCGGATCTGAATCCATAGGCGCAAGTCTCCAGCGACGTTCGGTTCTCCTTCGCCAGTGATCGAGGCTTCGAGCGTCTGCTTCACCTTGCGCTTGCCCAGAAACGAGAGCGGCCACACGGCCCTCTCGGCCTTGGCCAGTTCCCGTTGCAGCTGCGAAACATTGATCTGTTCGATCTGCTCTCCGTATACGACGGACAGCTGGGCGGTCACCTTGGAGACGTTCTCCAGCAACTGGAGACCATCCTGCAGTTCCCGCGCGATGTCTTCGGACCATGGTTGCCCGAGGCTCGCATGGAGAGCTTGCCGCTGCTCGATCAGGAGCATTCCCCGCCGGCAAGATGCCGCAATCGAAGGCGGCCAAGCGGGAGACAGGGACGCTGAGAGCTCACGATGACGCGCAAGGTGCTCCGTTCCACTGCGAAGCCGATCTGCTATGGCGCGGGCGTCCGCGCGTGCCGCAAAGCGCCAGTCGTGACCGGTGGCCGTGGGAAGGGCACGGGCCAACACTCCCATTGCGCCACGAACGCGGCGAGTCACCGAGAGGGGCGGAAAGCCACAGGCGCTGGAGAAGCATTCGTATGCGGAAGCGAGGCCCTGCGCTGCCGGCAAAACGCCGCGCGCGGCGTCCACCATCGCCTGCTGCAACTTGGGCGACCATTCGCTGTGGCCCACATTGGCCAACGGATTGACAAGGAGGTCCTCGTAGCCGATCGCCTTCGCGTTGACATCGAGGCGCTCCACAACATTGCGCAGGGCCTCCATCGCCGCCGCATCGTGCGCGTGTGCAACGTCCCACGACAAACCCAGCTGCGGTATTGCGTCGCCATCGACGACGCGGCCGATCGCCTCGTAGATCGTCATCCCGTTCGGAAACCGATGGTGCAGCCGCTCAACGTAGCCATTCAGTTCGTCGCGGAGCGACTTGAGGCGTTGTGCTTCCGCGCGCCAGACGTCCGGATCGACATCGCCTTTGGCCTCCCAAGAGGTCTTGAGCTGGGCAAGAACGTCCAGCTTGCGCGCCTTGCTCGAGTGCAGTTCCAGGCAGAACTCGCCCAGCTTCACCTCGCGCAGGCGACGGAATACAACGTCCAGCGCAGCAATCTTCTCGGACACGAAGAGAACGCGCTTTCCCTCGGCCAGGCACTGCGCGATCAGATTGGAAATTGTCTGGCTTTTGCCGGTGCCTGGCGGGCCGATCAGCACGAAATCCTTTCCCCGGACGGCGGCCATCACAGCAGACAGCTGCGAAGAGTCGGCTGGCAGCGGACAGAATGTTTGCTCCGGGCCGAATTCACGGTCCAGCTCGCGAGGAGGGGGGAAGGCGACGCCAGACGGATAGTTGTCTCGGGGCGAATCGATCAGATGACGCACCACGGCGTTCTGCCGCAGCTGGTCCGTCCGCTCGGTCAGATCCTTCCACATCAAATACTTGGCGAAGGAGAACATGGACAGGACGACTTCTTCGGAGACCTCCCAGCCTTTGATGTCCTTGATCGCGTTCGACACGGCTTTCCAGACGGCCTGCACGTCCAGTCCCCGCTCGTCCTTGGGCAACTCGCCGTCCGCGATGCCCAGGTTCAGATGGAAGTCCTGCCGCAGCATTTCGATGAGCGTCGGATTGAAGCGTGGCTCGTCGTCGTGCATCTCCAGGGTGAAGCCCGAGCGGGCGCTCTTGCGTCCGAGCGTGATGGGGACCAGGATCAGAGGGGCGCGATATTTCTGACCCGCGCGGTCGTCGCGCGTCCAGGACAGGAAGCCAAGTGCAAGATAGAGCGTGTTGGCGCCGCCTTCCTGCATCGTCGTTCGCGACGTACGGAACAGATCGACAAGTCGCGCTTCGAGTTCATCCTTCGCGACGCCGACGAAGACCTCCTTGCGTTTGAGGGCGTCGAGCGCATGGCCGCGCCGAATGTCTTCGCGCTCTCGGCTCTCATAGATTGCCTGGCTGCGCGGATCGGCACCATCCATCAGGTCCGGGCGAGACAACACCTTGAGGATCTGGCCTTCGGCCAGCACGTCCTCTAGCAGACTCGCGTCCGGCGCCTCAAGCCTGAGCGCCTTCTTGCCGCCCTTGAAATTCAGGAGGTTGTTCCGCAGGGACAAGTCCAGCAGCTTGCGTTGCCACCGTGCGAGCCTATCCTTCGGGTTCAGTGTGGCTGGATCGGGCTCACCTGTCTCGCCCTCGTCCGGTAGATCGGGACCCTCATCAAAGATGGGTTCGGTGACCGGCGCAGGTTCGGAGATAGGCGCTGACGCGATCGTCTCCGCGCTCGCCAGGGGCTTGATGCGCTGCATGCGCGCTCGCCGGATGTCGATGGCGAGCTCAAACGTCTCCTCAACCGCCTCGCTGATCTGCTCGGCACCACGCTGCGTCGCGTAAGTAAAACTGGGAGCGGGCCGCTGCGTGATGATGGTGGTCTCGAAAACCACCAGCTCCTTCAGTCGGATCCGCTTCCGCAGAGCGGTGACATCGTCCACGACGGCTGTGCTGAACTGATCAGGCTTGAGCCAGACGCCGGCAAACGCATGCCCCTTGGTGAACACCAGCAGGGGGTTGAGACCGGCCTGTTCCAGGGCGGAACAAAACATCAATGCCAGATCAAGGCAGGTCGCCAAACCTGCTTCCGTGACCTGCCCGGCGCCGCGCACCTTCTGACCGCGGTGCTCAAAACTGGCGGGCGGGAGGGCGTAGTCCAGGCCCAGCGATGCAATGGCGCTCCAGATGCCCGAAGCCAGCTCCCAGGCGCCCTTGTTGCCGCTAGCGTAGCCATCTAGCGCAGGGTTCTTTCCATTCTTGCGGAGTACTTCGGCTGCCTGCTTGAGCAGGCGATCGACAGCGGGATCGTTCGGCTGGACAAAGGCCGCCACGAGGTCAGGCATGTGGGACAGGCCGCCCCACTGATTCCGCGGTAGCAACTCAACCACGCAATCCAGCCTCGCAATGGACGTGATCTGGTCTCCTCGCGGCCTGAGCGTGAAGATCACGGTCGCCTGTTCTGCCTCGGTCAAGCGCGTCAAGAACGGCCCGTCCAGCTGTACGTCGAGGTCTTTTAGCGTGCAGAGGTCACCAGCACCCACGGTCTCGACGCGCCAAACCTTCGGCTTCAGGAAGGCAGGCGTCGCCTCAATCCAGAGATCGACCTCGCGGAGCGCGGTATCCACGTCATTCGCGATGCACAGCGATTTGAGCATCGGTACAGCGTTCTGGAAGTCCGCGAGATTGAGCTTTTCTACCGTGGTCGCTTCAAGCCGCACCGTGGGAATCGGCGCGACTCCGGCGGGTTTTTGAGGCGTTGTCTGGTTTGAGTTTTTTGAATCTGTCATGGCTCGGTCTGGTGGCTGCGGGCGAGCAAGACAGAGCCCGTGCCATGGGCTTCGCCAGCTGGTCGGTGCTACCTGCACAGCTTTTGCTGCGACCAATGCTGAGACCTGGTTATGCTTCCTCGCTCTCCGATCGAGAGCATGAAGCGTTCTGATGGAATGTAAACTACTGTTACACCGCGGCCGTGACTTAATCCAGGAATAGGCGAGCGCAATGCGCGTAAGGCAGTCGGCACGGAAGACTTCAATCGGCCAATGCAGTCATCCAGAGCCGGGCGATCAGAGTGTTTGACCGCTGCGATCGGAGGGCGTTTCGCCCCGTTGCTTTCGACCGTTCGGTCTGGCTCGCTCCATGCGATCGCCACCACGCAAGCGACGCGGGCTTAGCCCCTCGTCACAAATCATCAACGACAGCATAAAAGTACGGGACCCGTCCTACGCGTTCAGCTGACTGGCAGGGCCAGCTACCGTTTCTTTCGACGCGGTAACAGCGGCTCCCACGGCACACCGTCGACGATCCCGCGCTCCCAAATTAGGGTGACCGTTTGAGTCGGAACGTTGACCAGCGTCGACAAGAGCATGCCTTTGTTGCCGTAACCGAACTTGCGCGATTCGACTTTCTTCGGCTCCACTCCCTTGCTTTTAAGAATCTCTCTGCCGATGACATGGCATCTGTCGACGAACGCGGTAACGTTCAATGCCTTGGCGCGTTCGGTCTTGAGCACGTCCTCCACAAAGGGAATGCTCTGTTCCCCAAGATAGGAAAACACCACCGCATCTAGGCCCAGGTCGACCAGCCGCTCGCGGATCTTTTTTACTCCAGCATCCCAGGCGGCGATGAACAAGAAGGCGATCTTCGTCCTGCGCAATCGCTCCTGCACGTCCTTGGTCTGCGCATCGCGCGCTTCTGCCAGAGGCTCGCGCAAGTCGGGACGCTCCAGCCAGGCGGCCAGAACGTCACACACCTGGCTGCCTGAGCCACAGCAGTCATCGACAAAGATCAGAGGCCGCTCGTCAGTCTCGCGGGACCACTGATCGAGGGTAACGACTTTGACCACGTGCGCATGCTCGTCGGCGAAGTAGCCCTGAATAACAGCCCCGTCCTTTGGCTCGCCAAAGGACACGGCATAGGCGCCGCGGAACTCGGGATGAGCCAGGAAAAGTTCATCGAAGGCCCGCGTTGATTTGGCACGATCGACGACCTCGAAGCGCTCGAGCAGGGTCAGCGCGCACTCGATGTCATTGCTGCTCTCGAACTGCTCCAGCCAGCGGCGGATCGCGCTCGGCAGTTCTTCATTGTTGCCTGACACCGGGATCGTTTCGACCTTGCTGAGTTTGAGCGCGACCTGCGCAATGCGCTTGTCCAGTTGCGGTGAATGCCAGATCTGGGCGCGCGGCCGGATTGACCACGAATGCCCTGTCCAGGATCCGCTTGAGCGCAGCGCCTCCTTCAACTCGAGGATTCGATCCTTCGATCTTTTGGAAGCCTCAAGCGTGCCTTGCGGCAACCTGGCGCCAAACAAGCGATCTGCAAGCCGTTCAATGGCTACGTAAACCGTGTCAGCGAGTTCGTGTGTCGCGAACACGTAGACCGTAGGCTGCCCACGCAGATACTGATCGACCCAGTTGTCTGCACCGACCCAAGTCTCGCGCAGCATGTAGGGAAGCTTGCTGGGTGGAAGAATGACGGCCCTGCCAATCCGCGGCTCAGCAGAGATAGAGAACAAGCTTCGCAAGTTGACCCGCGCGGCCAGTTCCTCCCTAGACATTGCCGGTTGACCGGCGGCCCGCCGGATCACGGCGACCTCGTCACAGACCTGGGCAAGAAGATCGGGACCGCGCTGCACATGCCTCAGCTCGCTGTAGAACCGGTGTAGGCCCACCGAGTCCGATAGGTCGGCTTCGATCACAGCGTCGGACAGCTGAAGTGCGCGAACCCAAATTCGGCGTTCTCGAAGCGCGGCCAAGGTGTCAACGGCCAGACTAATGCGAACCCGCTCGTCGTCGGTCAGCGGCGAAGTGGAGGCGCGATGCAGCGCCGTTTCAAAAGCGCCTGCGCTCAGGCTGAGCAATACGTCCTCCGACGTAGAGTACAGCAGCGTCAAAAGCTCCTTCGCCGTACTGAGTTCACCGAAGGTATGCACGACCGAGCGAAGCATCTGTTCGGTAGCCAACACCTTGGGGTGCCTGTGAATCTTGGTCGTCACCAGCACCTGAGCGAGTTGCAGCTCGTTCAGGATGGGAGTCGCATTCGACGGCACCCCGAAAAGCCACATGGTCGGTGGCGGGGCCTGCGGATCAACGGCGAAGAACAGACCCTGATTCATCCAGTCAGGCAGGGCATCCAGGCGGAGCGCCTTACCTGTCAACTTCTGCATCAGCCGACTGCTGTCCAGCACCGACGGAATTCCCGAGAACTTTGCGTCACGCACCAGCGTGTCAAGTGTGGACGCGTCGAATGGACCATTCACGAGTTCTTGCAGCTGTGGCCGCAGCTCGTCGACCCGTCGGCCTATCACGGCCAGTGCCATGAACCGGATCGCAATCTCAACCCTCTCCTCGTCGTTCCCTTTCTCCATCGGCAACAGGCCACTCTTGACCAAGATTTGCAAGAGCGCTCGGACCGCCGGCGACTGAATAATGTAGTGCGCCAGAAGCTGGCAGAGAGAAGGTTCGGCCCCCAACTCTTGGAGATCACTGTCTGTCGCAAAGTCCTTCGTCACCATGGCCAAGTCTGGATGGGCCTTGAGTTCGAGCACCACGCTGTCGGAAAAAGCGAGGCAACCGACATGTGAGAACAGTGAGCTCAGCCGCAGTAGCTGCGCATCTTGCGTTGTCACCAGCGGTGCAGAGTCGTGACGTACCACCTGTGCATTGAGCGACTCCACCAGTCGCTGTGTCTGATGAAGCGCCCCGATGGCATGCTCGAAGCGCGTATGCACGGCGCCCGGATAGACCCAATGCGCCACGCCCATCTGCCGCAGAAAACGCAGACGTTGCAAAAGCGGCGAATCCAGCACGGCGACCTCCGCCGGCGACAGCGAAACCGTCCCCCATAAGGCGTCATTAATGTCCTTGCGTTTCAGCCGGCGCGCTGCGCCCGCATCGAGGTCCTCGATGTACTGGCTCAGATGCTGATCCGCCAGCGTGTCCGCGACCTCTTTGAGCAGCTCAAGCGACAGCAAAGCCACAAGCTCAGACGAGTGCGGTCGCGAGAACTTCCGGAAAAGTCATGTTCACAAGCTCCTCGAGCACCGCAGGGGGCAGCACCCCGTGGGCAAGGTAGTCCTCAGCCAGGGCTTGCGACAGGCTCAGGCGATAGGCGCGCCTGGAGGCGTCGGGCTGAATCAATCGACGCTCACGCAGGGACAGTAGCGCATCCCGGAATGTCGCCGTGACACCGTACAGCGGATCGCGTCGAAAGGTGAAATTCGAAACGATGCCGAGGGCCTCTTCGCGATTGCGCAACCAGTCATGGGCATCCTCGAAACGCTGGTCGATCAGACTCGCGTCGAGCACAAAGTCACGGTCAGCCTTCAACTTGATCTGGGCCAAGATGAGCGTAACAAACTCTTCAGCGGTCAGTATTCGACTCATGGATCTTCGAGGTCATATGTGGGGCCTGCGATGCAGCACCAGGGTGCCATTCCAGTGTAGCCTAGCGTATGCTGGCGGCGCCTGGAAAGCAATGGGGGACGTGAGCATCGACGGACGTTGACGCCTAGATGGCCGACTTGCCGTGACAGGCACTGAGGCGCCCTAACAATGAATGTGGAGAGTGCATGTCGGGTTCGAGTGGTTCTGGAGGGGGCGCATCTGGCCCCGAGGTCAGCTGTGAAAAGCTGGTGATAAACACCATGCTTGCGTCGCCACGTCCGCACATGGTCAGTGGCCTCTATCCGGGCCAGATCTTAGATGTGGCCCTCATGGGCGGCGCAGTGGTCGTGCTTCACAACGGCGACCTTGTTGGCGGTCTGGCGTCTCCACTGGTCTATCGGCTGCGCGCATGTATCGAAGGCGGAACGTCCTACCGCGCGCGAGTCGTGGCCAAGAACGGCGCGCTCGTGCGGCTCCAGGTGTCGGTCGCATCGAATTACACCTGATGAGCGATTTTCAGTCGCTTGCCATCATAGGTGGCGTTTACGAAGAGCGCTGTCTTCGTCCGGATTGGTACGAGGTGTATGGATCGGCCGGGCGGGCCTGCTCGGCCATCGCCGCGTTCGACGACCAAGTCCGCGTGGCGCTGCACTGCTATGCGGATGACCGGATTCAGCAGGCGCTGGCGGCACGATGCGAACTGGAGGGGACGCGGTTGCATGTCTCGCCTGCTGCCACCACGACGCGCTTCGTCTATGTCCATGCGCTGGATCGCCCCCAGATCGAGCAAGCGACGCCAGCGCAGCCACCGATCCTGGTGCAGGCACCCAATGTGCTGCGCTTCGGGATGATGGAAGGCGAGGGCGTCGTGGAGGGGGGCAACGTGGTGTACGATCCCCAGAGCTCGACGGCGCCCGTGCCTTTCCAGGCCAATGGTTCCCGGGCCAGTCGCCTGGCGGTCGTGCTCAATGAGAACGAAGCCCAGTCGATGACCGGGTTGCATGATGCGCCCATTGAAGTGCTGGTGGAGGCCGTTCGTGCGCTCAACCGCGCGGACGTGGTCGTAGTAAAGCGTGGGCCGCTGGGCGCCGTGGTTTCCGACGCTGGTTTTAACAGCCATGTGTCGGCGCTGCACACCCAGAACGTCTGGAAGCTCGGCTCCGGAGACCTTTTTAGCGCGCACTTTGCGCTGAACTGGGCTGTACGGGGGCATGGCGCTCAAGCCAGTGCCGAAGCCGCCTCCCGGGCAACCGCGAGCTACTGCCTCACGGGCGGCTTTCCCACTGTGCAGACGCTGCAAACCCTGGACGCTGCGCCGGTGCTGCCGTCCGCAACCTTTCTGGCCGGCCGCGTCCCCAAGGTCTACCTGGCTGCGCCATTTTTCACGCTCGCCCAACTGTGGCTGGTCGAGCAGACGCGCGCGCAACTGCAACATTTCGGACTTGAAGTCTTCTCGCCGTATCACGACGTGGGCGTCGGTTCAGCCGGCCAGGTGGTGCAGGCTGACTTGGCCGCCCTGCGTGAGGTGGACCTGGTCTTTGCGGTCGCGGACGGCCTTGACGCCGGAACGCTGGTGGAGATCGGCTATGCCTTGGCGCGCGGCACGCCGGTGGTCATCTATTGTGAGAACGAGGGCGAGGAGGACCTGAAAATGATGGCGGGCTCCGGGTGCATCCTTTGCAGCGACTATGTCAGCGCCATCTACCGTGCGCTGTGGATCGCCGTCTCCCTGGGTGACTGATGAGCGTTGCCGGGCCTGAGCAGGCTGGCAGTGAAGTCCCGCGCAGCAGTGCCGCGCTCCTCGAGTCTTCGGAAGGGCGGCTCCCTTCCCCAGCATCCAAATTTGGGCGTTTAGGGCGCAGTTGGGACTTGCCATCATCGTCATTTCTGACGATGATCGACGCCATGCGTTATCCCGGCGGCAAGGGCAAGTGTTACCAGCAGATCATCAACCTGATGCCTGCCCACACGACCTACATCGAATCCCACCTGGGCGGGGGAGCGGTGATGCGCCACAAGAAACGCGCAGCCTTGAACATTGGCCTCGACCTTGACGAAGACGTCATCCAGCGCTGGCATGCTGAATGGCCGCAACTGTGCCGGCTTGTCCAGGCCGACGCGACGACTTACCTGCAGAACTATCCCTTTAGGGGCGGCGAACTGGTGTACTGCGACCCGCCCTACGTCAAGAGCGGGAGGCGCCAGGCTCGCGTGTATCGGCACGACTTCGAGGATGTCGACCACCAACGGCTGCTCGGCGTGCTCAAGACGTTGCCCTGCATGGTAATGATCTCTGGCTACGAGAGCGCGATATACGCGCAGGAGTTGGCGAGTTGGCGGACGGTAACGTTCTCGGCACGCACGCAGGCCGACGTGCGCCAGGAGTGCCTCTGGCTCAACTACCCGCCCCCGACGCACCTTCATGACGGCGCGCACCTCGGAATCAGTTTCAGAGAGCGACAGTCGATCAAGCGTCGCAACGGGCGTTGGCTGGAGCGGCTGGACAGCATGGCACCACTCGAGCGAAGCCATTTGGTGGCGCTGATCCGCGACAGGTACGCGCAGGAATGGTCGCAGCCATGAACCAGCTTGCCGGCATTTGTACTGGCCACCTGAACGTCCAGGTGGAGTTGCCGCCCGCGGACGCGGAAGTGATGCCTGGGGTACGCTGGGGCGCCGTCGAGGCCTTCCCCACGCCGGCCTACTGGGCCTACCAGGTGCTCGCACGTCGCATCACGGGCTCGACCATTGCCCACAGGCTCGGCGGCAACTTGGTCGAAGAGGTCGCGGCCTGCCTGCTCGGCGGCCACGGCATACCCGCCGAGGTGGGGTTGGCAGCCTTTCGCCGCTTGCGCGAGAGTGGTGCCTTGCGAGCGGCGGCGGGCGAAGCCGAGATCCACGAACTGCTTTCGACGCCACTCGATCTAGGCGATCGCAAGGTGCGATACCGATTCGCATCGCAGAAGTCGCGCTACCTGGGACAGGCTTTGAAACTGCTTGCCCAGGAGCGTGCGCCCACAGAATCCGGGAGAGCCCTGCGCGACTGGTTGACACGATTGCCTGGTGTCGGATTGAAGACGGCATCCTGGATCGCGCGAAACCGGATGGATGCCGACGACGTGGCTATCCTCGATATACACATACTCCGCGCCGGCGAGCTGGCGGGGTTCTTCGATCCCTCCTTTACTGTGGAGCGCCACTATCTGCATCTGGAAGCTCGGTTCCTCGAGTTCAGCGAGCGCTTGCAGGTTAAGCCGTCCGAGCTCGACTCGGTGATCTGGCTCGAGATGAAACTGTCGCCCAAGTCCGTGGACCGGCTGCTGGCCGACAAGCGAGGGGTCGCGACGGGCGCCCAGAAATCAGTCCGACGCCGCAGCCCGCGTGCCCACGAACGCGGCGCCAACACCGAACAATCCTTGCTGATCAAGTAAACGTCCCACCCAAGGCTCACCCGTGACACCCAGCGGGCAAAAGCCCAGCGATAAGGCGTGCGCGGCCAAACCCATAACCGCCAGCAATGCGCCGGCATCGCGCCAGACCAAGCTGGCCGGGTGATCGTACTTGGCCGCAGTCTTGCCAACTTCGGCAGCAAGCAGGACTACTGTGGCATGGGGGGCCGGAAGAACATCCTGCATAAGCCGATGGACGTCGCGCGCGTCGAGTGCACTCGGAACATCGACGAGTCCATGCCCAACGTCGTCGTAGCGACGCCAACTGGCCTCCCCTGGCGTCGCAAGAACAAGGTGGATGGGATGGATGGCGCCGGCCGAAGGCGTCGGCTTCCAACGCAGATCGAAGCCGTAGATCGAGCCTTGCACCAGCTCCGATCGGCAGCACAGGTCCAGCCATGCGCCGAGATCGGCGTCTGAAATCGCGTCAAGCTGCCGTTCGGTGCGCCTCGTGCGGAGCAACTTGCCGAGTTCGGCGTGGCACGACCGCTGAGATGCGGCGTGGTCCAGCAATGTGCGATTGCCCAACGGCCATACCAACGGCGAATACGGCTCTGGGTGCGTCCTCGGCGCCGGCGCTCCGAGATCAGGCCAGGTCAGCATCAATGGCCTTCAGAACGCCGAAGTACTTGTTGCAGCCTCGGCAGGTGCCACACGGGACATTGGCCTTGTGACAGCTATGCGCCCAGGCCAGCAACTCGCGGGGCACCTCGGCTGCCGCTATGAGTTCTTCCGTCGAAAAAGCGATGGCCGGTGCTTCCACGACCATGTGACCTTCTTGCAAGGCCACCAGCGCGCTGATGGCTTGAACGAACACCGGCGTGCCGTCGAGATGCACGCCATCGGACTTCACCGTTCCGATCATCAGTTTCTGGACGTCCAGCGAAATGGCTTTCATCACTGCAAATGTGATCAGCATCTGGTTGCGATAGGGCCACCAGTCAGAAGCCGGGGCGTGCGCGCTGGCGCTGGAGCCTGCCATGTCGCCCGAACCCAGCCGTCTGCAGTCGATCTCGACGATGTGGTGCTCGATTCGCAACTGAGAGCAAACCGCTGCGGCCGCGGACATCTCCGCGAGTGCGGGCAGCTGCCCGTAGTCCACTGTGATTGCGACATCAGGGCGCTTCCACCATGCGATGCTGAGTGAGTCCATACCGCCGGAGAGAAGTAGCGCAGTTTTCATTGCCAATAGCTAGTCGTGGCAACGTTGCATTTGCCACAAAACAATTATGGAGCGAGATAGCTTTCTGAATTCTCTCAACAATCTCTGAGTCTGCGGGCGCAAGACCGTGACCTCTGTTCGCGCTGAGGCCGCGTTAGGGCTGCTGTTGTCCAAAAGCCCCCTCCATCTGCCGAGCCCTTTTCACCTCGTCCCCATGCAGGTAGATCGAAGTCGTTTGAATCGAAGCATGTCTGAGGTTGTCCCTCACGGTCGTGAGCTCGGCCCCGCGCGCCAGCGCGTGGGTGGCATGCGTATGGCGCATCCAGTGCGGACTGGCTTTCTTGAGCTTGTCCGCGGTCGCCGGATTTTCGTTCTCGATGACCTTGGCGACCTGCGCGAAGAATCGCTTCATCACATGCCACAGTCGCGTTGCACTGATCCCTGACTTGCTGCCCATGCTGGCTTCATCCCCCTCGATGCTCCCGATCAGCGCCGTTGCCGGTTCCCACCTTGAGGGCGTCACCGGCAACTGCCGCTGCATCAGATAGCGATCCAGTGCGCCGCGCGCCATGGAGGGGAGGGCGACCTTGGCGGCCTTGCCACCCTTGCCGCTCAGGTGCAGCCAGGTGTCCCCATGCCCGTCGACCTCGATCTGGCCCAGCGTGCCCCCCACGAGCTCGCTGACGCGCAGTCCGGTGGCATAAGCAAAGTCCAGCACGAAGCGCAGCCGCTGCGCCGCCCGGGCCTCCCAGCCGCCGCCCCATTCGAGCCCTTCGGCCACCGACTGCACGATCGCCCATTCCCCTTCGCTAAAAACCCGCATCACCGCCTGCTCCTGCGAGCGATCCGCGCCGCGCACCTTGAGCCCCGCAAACGGGTTGGCCAGCGTGTAGCGCTGCTGGATCAGCCAGCGGAAGAGCGCGCCCGCCACCGAGAGCGCATAGGCGACCGACCGGGCCGCCAGATCCCCCGCGAACGGCCGCCAGTCGCTGGCTGTCCTTGGCCGTGCCGGCCCTACCCAACGCGATCGGGGCGAGGGCCGCCGCAGGAACGCCCGATAGGCGACCGCATCCTCTGCCGTGAGCGACGACAGCGCCCGCCCGCGCTCGAGCACCGCCCAGAGGATCAGGCGTTCGGCTTCCTTGCGGTAGGCCCGCTGGGTGGCCGCCGACTCGTGCATCGACAGCCAGGCGTTGACCGCCTCGTAGTCGTTGCGCGCTGCCAGGGTGCAGGTTTCGACCGGCCCGCGGAAGGTGCCGCGCGAGCCGTCGACTTCCGCCGGCACCAGGAACTGCTCCAGCGGCACCACGTCACCCCGCGTGTCCAGGCGCACCAGCGTTCGAGCCCGCGCGGTGAGCTCGGGGTGAGCATCGAAGAACGCTTCGATCTGCCGGGCACCGGAGGCGCCGAGGCCCGGCACACCCGCCCACCAGCGGCGGCGGCGCGGCACGCGCACTGTGAGATCGGCCAAGGTTTTGATCCCGTGCGCCCGCAACGCTCGCACTGACCGCGGCTGCAGCCAGTCATCAATGTCGTCCGTGACAGCAGGGAAGGGAAGGGGCAGTGAAGACAACGTTTCGACCGCATCGGCGACCTTGCGGGCGTGCTTCACCCGTTCGGCCACCGGCAGCTCGAAGAGGCGCGCCAGGTCGGCGCGCTGGCGCGTTCGCGCGAACTGGGCCAGTTCCTTCCGGATGCCCGTGACGATGGCCCTCGAGGACTGTCCCGCCGCCTTTGAAGCTCCGACGTACTGATTCACCGCATCGCGGGTGCTCAGCCCCGAATGCCAAGCACGCAGGCAGGCGAGGGCGGCGGACTTCGGGAAGCCTTCTGGACTGTGCTTGCGAGGTGAGGCACTTTTCACAAATGCAGTTTAGCGTCTCCATATGGCCGTCGTGATAAGAAAGATTATCGAAATAGCACTATCCACCTGACACCAGTAGCCGGACGAGCTCCGCCGTTCGTGCAAGAGAAGTTGTTATTAAGTTTCAAGAGAAGTTGTATCTATATGGCGGTTCGCCACCTCCTGAGGCCCTGCCGGGCTTGCCGGCGGCCCATTCCAGGCCGTTTGCCGGGCTGCGATCCATTCGTGAATCTTTCCCGCCGACCGCCAGAAGCCGTAGCGGTCCACCCAGTGGTGCGCCGCGTAGCGCTCGAACGGCCCCTCCACGACCGTGAGGCGCTCGACGGCCGCTTCCGGTTCGCTCGCGTCCGGGGTAGGGAACCGACGAAGGTATTGGCTCAGCGTCACCCGCAGTGCGTCGATGGCGGCCTTGGGCGTCTCGCCGACGGCCTGGACGGGGAGGGCGCACGCGCGCGCAACGAAGTCGTTCGCCCCCCGGTAGAGCCAGAACCACGGCCGCCCCTGCACCCCGAGCAAACGACGCCGGACCAGCCGCCCGGGCAGCGCTTCATCGCCTGCGACCACCTGCCAGTCTTCGCGCCACTCGAGCACCGGACCCCGGCAGGTTCGCAACGCCTGCGCATGCCGCTGTGCTTGCGCCACCGCGGCGGCCTGACGTCGCGCTCCCTTGTCCGGGCGCCTCGCCGTCCAGTCCATTGCGGCGATCTGCGGGCTGCTCACCACACGTTGACCATCGGCTGAAGTCAGCGCAACCCATTCAGTCCGGGGCCCGTCATCGACGTGGCGCCAGTCGGCAACACCGCTGCGCAAGGCGCTGAGCGTTGACAGCTGAGCCTGCCGCCAGGCCCAGGCGATCGACATGCGAGCCGCGTGGGATGCCAGCCACGCGTTGCCGCCAGGCTGCCTGACGAACTGGGTGGACCGGCGATAGCCGTCCGGATGCTCCCTGACCCAGAGCGCCTGCGCCGTCGACAGGCTGTGCGGCCAGCGTCGCGCGGTGGCGCGCTCGGCGAGGCCGGCAAACACCAGCATCGCAAACGCCGCCGCGGACGTCGGATTCGTCTGCATCGCCTGCGCCATGCGCCGTGGGTCGGGATCGCTCAATAGCGCCATGCCCGCGCGGCGCGCACCGGGCGCCACGTGTCGACGCAAGTGCCTGGCGAGCGCGCTCGCCAGGGCATGCTCGGCGCACCGCAGTTCCACATCGCTCATGCGCTCCTGTCCCCGGATTGGCGCACTGACTTCGATGACGGATGCGCGCGTGCTCTGTGGCGGTGGATCGAAGCACTCCGGATAGCCCACGCCCAGCGCGCTGCACCATTGCATGAGGCCTGTCAGGAAGCGTTGATCACTGGCCGCGGCGGCCTCGCCCTTCGCCATGGGCCGCGTGAGCTGCACGATCCGGTCCAGCCAGTCGGCCACAGGTCGCAGGCGGACGGTCAGTGCAGGGTCCAGGCCGGGGCGGCGGCACGTCTGGCGCGTGAAGAACGAGGCTTTGCCGCAGCTGCACTGCCCGTGGCGGGCCAGGACCTGGCCGTCGATCCGATCGTCGATGGGGTGGCCACCAAGGCAACTGTCGAGCAGCTCGCACCGGTGGATTGGGCAATGACGCATCGGCACCAGGGAGAAGAGCGCGGTGTGGTACCCGCCTGCAAGGCAGGCTGGGCACAGCCGGACGGACGGATGCACAAGGCAGCGCAGACTCGAGGGCAGGTGGCCCAGATGGGACCCCCTGAACACCTGCGGGTGTTCTCCGAGCCAGAGGGCCAGATCCTCGATCGCAACCCCTGGCCCGCGACCGCTCGGGCGTTCGTTGACCAGGGCATGCACGGCACCGCGCGCTACGACCGGGCGTACGGTAGATGCATTGGTGGACGCATTGGTGGACGCGCTGGTGGCTGCATCGGGTACGCCCCAGAAGCCCGGGCCGTTCAGTGCAGCCACGCGTTGCAACGTCAGCCAGAGGGAGGCAAACGGCAGGACGCTGCCACGGTGCCAGGTCAGGCGCGAGTGGTTGCCGCACCTGGCGCTCACGACGCTCATGCCGGCCTCGCACGCTGGCTGCGCGCGCCAAGGGCAGTGACGATGGCCATCAGTGCACGGTGCCCGGAAGCGGCCACGATCGATGCCAGTGATCTGGCCGACATGACATCGTCGGGCAGCGCGCCCGCGGCCACCCGCAGCAGGACGTGTCGCGCAGCCTGGACGACGGTTTTCATGGGGAATTCGACCGGTCCGGCGTAGCGCTCGGGCAGATCGTCGCGCAACGCTTGCATCAGCGCTGGCGCCAGATTCGCCATCCGGAAGCCATCGGCCCAGGGCTGCGGGGCGATGCCGGCGGTGAACGACACGCCGGAGCCCGCTGGCCACTCCGTGCCTTGGTCGTATCCGGCCAGCACGAAGGCGAGTTCCTCGACATCGCGCACGCCGTGGAACGGCTGTGCCGTCAACATGAAGCGGGCAGCGACATGGGCACCGCCGGTCTGCGCCATCGCCATCGGCTCATCGAAGAACTGCAGTGAGGCGATCGAGAAGACACACAGTCGCAGCCGCTCCTTCTCGAGCAGGCTGTGCAACTGGACCAGCCAGAGCCACTCGCGCTGCGTCGTGCCCTGGGCCTCATCGATGACGAGGACGATGAACCGGCCACCGCCCTGATGGGCGAGCTCGGCCCAGCGCTCGATCAGCATGTGCTGGCGCGCAAACGGGCTGCGCGTGGCCGTCGCCAGCGGATGCCGGCTGGCCAGCAGCAGCTGCGCGTAGAACCGCCCGACCGACTGGGCACCACCAGAGTCGGCGTGGCTCCAGACCACCATCGGAACGAAACCCTTGTGGCGGTGCATCCGCAGCGACTGCAGCCAGTGGTCCACCGCACTCGATTTGCCGTAGCGCGAGGGACCGTAGATCGTGGCCCCGTCGACCTGATCGTCCAGCCAGCCCCCCATCTGTTCGGCCATCTGTCCGATCGCCGGCGTGAAGAGGGAGTAGTCACGCGTGACGAGCGGGTGGTCGCGCGGCAGATGACGCGATACCAGGGCGGCCGCAGCATCGGTGTGCATCACCACACCTTCGCCATCTGCATAGCTGGCAGCTTCGACGGCGGCGACGGCGGCGACGGCGGCGCTTCGGCAGCATCCGCCGCGGGCTCATCAGGTTGCTGCAACGTGCGCGCTGGTGGCTGCAGCCGCGGCTGCGCTGTCTCTTCCAGCTGCTCGACGTGTTGCTGCAGCACGCGGCGCGCTTCCAGGTATGCGGGGTGCGGCGGCAGCTTGCTCCCCGGTTGTGACTCGCTAAAGCGGATCAGCTCCTCGACCGCATCGCAGGCGCTGCTCAGGTGGATCAGGCGTCGACGATGCAATGCGCGGATCGCGGTGCGCATGAAGAGCGTGTGGGGCGTGCGGTGCCAGGGCGGGGCGGCGCGCACCGACCCGAGGATCAGCCCCTGAACCGTGGAGACGATGGCCAGGCGGGCGTCGTCTTCGTTTTCGATCTGTACCCAGACATTCTTGCCGAGCAGATCCGTCCTGAGGCACAGCCACTCGGCCGAGTAGCGGGCATTGGCAAACTGCAGGTACGGACGCCGGCCGCTGTCGATGCCGCCCTTGACGGTGCACAGTCGACGCAGGCCCACCAGCCCCCGGACCTGGATCTCCTCCGCATACCGCAAGGGCCGCGCAGTGCGGGAGCACAGCAAATCGAGCTGGGCCAGCGGGCTGCGGTATCCAAGGCTCGAATGCGGCGTTGCGTTGTAGTTGGCAATGAGTGTGTCCAGCAGCTCTTCGGCGTACTCGAGCTGGAACTGGGTGTCGCGGGCGGCAGCGTCGGGATCTTCACCGCGCTTGTGCCGCGGCGAGCTTCCGGTTGTCGTGGACAGACGGTGGAACCCGCTGGTGCTGAGTTGCTGGAAGAACGATTCGATGAAGGGACGATCGTCCTTGCTTCGGCGGCTGGCGTACGTACTGCTGTCCTGAGGCTTGATGATTGCCGCGCCCACCACGTTCTCCAGCTGACGCGCCACCCGCTCGCAGGTGTTCGCCATGGCCCCGTCCACACTGAACTGGTCCCAGCAGGCACCCACGTAGCGCTCGTGGCGTGACGAGGGGAATCCGGCTTCCGCCGCGTAGGCACTACCGCTGAACCGCAGCTCGCGGCGCCTCCATTGACTGAGTGCGTTCCTGACGGCCTTCAGGACGTCTTCCGCAGTGCATTCCCGGTGCAGGCTCAGGTGATAGCCCAGCACGGCGCGACATCGATCAGCACGACCACCCACAGGCGATGGATGGTGCGCGGCTCGGCGCCACCGTGCGGCGAGGGGACCATGATCACCATGCGCGCATCGAGCTTGTGCGCATCGCACTCGACGCGCTCGAAGGGGCCGAGGTGAGGGCGGTCGACGCCATCGCCAGCCCGCGCCTTGCGCTGCGCATCCTTGCCACCCTGCAGCGCGCGATGGCGTTGGGGATTCTCAGCGAGGACCTTGTCAATGAAGGCTGCAATCGTGACGTAGCCCAGCCGGTCGACGTTGAAGGGCCACTCGCCGCGGGATTCGTAGCCTGCGGTGCGCAGTTCGCGAATGAACCAGTTGAACAATTCCAGCCGCCGACGACGCGAGGACTCGAGTGCCGCAGGCCGGCTCAGGATGCGACGGCGCAAGCGCTGCTCGAGCGCGACACCCCCAGGCGATGCGAAGAGCCACATCAGCGCGCCCGACGTGCCTTCCCCTTCCACACCGGACTTCGGAGCCGTTGTCCGCGACCAAGGTTTGAGGCGCAAGTGAGGCAGTGCACCACGCCATCCGTTGAGTTGCCCGTCTTCGTGCTGCTGGAGGCAGCGCTCCCTGATCAGCCGGTAGATCTGGCATCGGCCGAATCCGCATTCCGCCACGATCTCGGCATTGGTCGACCCCGACAGGTACAGCTCGACCCCGCGCTTGCGTCGAAGAAAGAGGTCGCGTCGCTCGGGCGCTAGCGCATCGCAGTCCACTGCAGGCCAGTTGAACGGCAGTCGAGGATCGTCGTGCGATGCAGTCTCACCGGCACCAAAGAGCAGAGCGATGCGTGGCGCTTTCGACATTGCGGCCCCCAGGGTTGTGCGCCGATCGACGGCATCGACAACTTAGAGCCACTTCGTTTCAGATCAATGACATCGATAAGGCTACAACTTCTCTTGAAACGATCACCGATATACAACTTCTCTTGCAAAGGGGAGCATCGATCGGACCCACGAAGTTGTACTCGCTCATTGGGCGGCAGCATGCATTAGTAGATACAACTTCTCTTGTGCGAACGACAACAGATGAGAGCATTGGCTTTGTCATGTCAAATCCGGATACTTCGACCCTCGCCCCTGTCACGCCGGGGGTCGCGGGCTCGAGGCCAGTCCACTACGCCAATCTCTAAGAAAAACGGGCCTTCGCGGCCCGCCTTTTTTTTCTCCATCCCTATTTACACCTTCGACATTTTGGCGAGCCAAGAGGGGACAAGCTCACTCGTTCACCCGACGTTCGAACTCTTCGATGCTTGCAAGCACGGTATCGAGTGGTGGCACATCGCCGAAGATCATTCCCACCATAGCGACATAGTCGGCGCGCAGCGCGTCGCGCATGGCGAGCGTTGGTGTTAGGGAACATCTGATCAAGAGCACGTTTCTTGCATGAAGGACTGAACCTGCAAAGGAGCACGAGCGATGAGCCAGATCAGTTTTGCGGATGCCGAGCAAGCTGGCAAGAGGAAGAAG
>NZ_JBPJZO010000011.1:0-189833 GCF_051216545.1 Variovorax nitratireducens | reverse complement strand
TCGACCTTGAATTCGTCCGTGTACTGCCGTTTCGGCAGCTTGCTATCTCGCATTTCGATTCTCCATACAGCTCAAGTTTCCAACTTTCTTGCTGTACGTGAAATCGAGGCAGGGTCAGGTCGCCTCGTCAGCGCGCTGGCCCACGAGAACCGCTTCTGCCTCGGCGCTGCGCCAGGGCTTGTGGGCGACGCTGCCCATCACCACGCGCGCCTGCCGGATCTTGCTGCCATCCATGTCCAGTGCGGCGGCCACCGAGACCATCGCGAAGGCGTACGAGGAACGGTCGCGGACCTTCAGGTAGTGCGAGTTGCGCGCGAAGTCGGCCGTCGGCACTGGCAGTTCGATCGCCACGATCAGTTCGCCATGTTCCAGGTTGTTGTCGCGTTGCGGCGTGTCGCCCGGCAGCCGGTGGAAGTCGGTGATCGCGATCAGCCGTTCGCGTCCGTCCGGCGCGCGGACGCGCACCTTGGCGTCGAGCGCGTAGAGCGCCGTGGCCATGTCGCCGGGATAGGTCGCGACGCAGGCCTCGCTCCAGCCCAGGATCGCGTGGATCTTGTTGAGGCCCTCACGCGCGCCGCAGCCACTGCCGGCCTCGCGCTTGTTGCATGGCATCGACGTGTCGTAGAAGTAGTTGCAGCGCGTGCGCTGCAGCAGGTTGCCACCGTTGGTGGCCATGTTGCGCAGCTGACCCGACGCACCCGCAACAATCGCCTGCGTGAGCAGCGGGTAGTTCTCGCGGATCAGCGGGTGGTTGGCCGTTTCGGCGTTGGTGGCCAGGGCACCGATGGACAGGCCGGAGCGTGTCCGTTGGATATCCCGAAGCGGCAGGCGGCTGATGTCGACCAGTCGGGCGGGACGCTCCACATCTTCCTTCATCAGGTCGAGCAGATTGCTGCCGCCGGCGAGGTACTTGGCTTGCGGCATGGCCGACATGGCGGCCGTTGCGGAGGCGGCGTCAGACGCGCGCACGTACTCAAACGGTCGCATGGCCGTCCTCCTTCCTGGCGATCGCCAGTTGCGTTTCGGTGGCGAATCCCCACGTCTGGGCGCTCTGGCGGCCCGAATGGACTTCCTGGATGGCCGCGACGATGCCCGGGTAGGCACCACAGCGGCAGATGTTGCCGCTCATGCGCTCCCGAATCTCGTCGTCGGTCAGGCGCGTCGTGGTCTTGCCGACGTTGTCGGTGACGTGGCTGACCTGGCCGCGCTGCGCCTCGCCGAGCATGCCGACGGCCGAGCAGATCTGTCCCGACGTGCAGTAGCCGCACTGGAAACCGTCGTGTTTGATGAAGGCGGCCTGCATGGGATGCAGCTGATCGCCCTTCGCCAGTCCTTCGATGGTCGTCACTGCGCGGCCCTCGAGCGTGGCGGCCAGGGTAAGGCAGGACAGGACGCGCTGCCCGTCCACCAGCACGGTGCATGCGCCGCACTGGCCCTGATCGCAGCCCTTCTTGGAGCCCGTCAACGCGAGGCGCTCGCGAAGGGCATCGAGCAGCACGACGCGCGAGTCGACCTCCAGCGTCTGCGGCGCCCCGTTGACCTGGAAGTTGACCTTCACAACGTTTTGCGCAACGACAGGCGCGGACGCTGCACCAGGCACTGGCGGCATCTGCGCGAGCGCCGACTCCGTTGCCAGCAGGTTGGCAGCGAAGAGCCCGATGCCGCCGCCGCCGGTCTGCATCATGAAGGTGCGTCGCGCTTGGCCGACGTCGTTCAGCGCAGGCATTTCTCGGATGAGCGCCGCTTCATCGGCACTCAGCACGGCCGGCAGGTCGTTTTCGATTTCGGGGGGCATGGACTTTGTCCTTTATGAAAGATCGTGCGGAGGAACCACATCTCGGCGTGGATCGCAAAGCGTGTGCGAAATGTGTTCTTGTTGTTCTTCGCCACGCTCTCAGTCTGTCAAGCGCTCCACAGCTTGACTACCGAATGAATGCTTAAAGGCTTTATTACTTCTGCTAATCAATCCAGCGAGCTGGGAAGGTGATCGAGCTTCACTGAAGTGAGAATGTGACCCGTGCGCCGCGCGGGCCGAGCGCTTGCGCCAGACCGGTCGGCTCATCCACCCGGCCAAGGCGCGTGTACGAATACGAAGAGTCGAAGGTCAGATAGAAAACGACCAGCGTGTCTGCGCCGTACAGCATGAGGTCGCCATTGCGGATCGTCCCCGGTCGGCTTGCGTTCGCAGGCAGCGCTTTGGGCAGCGTGGCGTGCTTTTCATTGCCGTTGAGGTCTGGCATGTCCAGCGTCAGCGGCATCTGGGTGGCGAATGCTCGGGCGGCCGCGTTGTCGGCCAGTGTGATGGCAAAGCGACGTTCGTTGACGGTCATCCACATGCGCAATTCCTTTGGTTTCATGGATGCCGGACCGGCATCCGCTTGAGCGACAACGGGTGAGCCCGAGGCCGGCTGCTCGGCGGCTCCGCTGCCCCCAAGGACGAGCAGGCCGATGGCCAGGCCCACGACACGAAGGCGCCAGAGGCGGCCGGGTCCCACTGCATTTGCAAACGAACGGGGGTCAAGTGTCATGTCGATTCGGCGTGCTGCGCACGCGCCGTCAGGAAAACCAGGAGCGCACCGAGCAGAAGCACGCCGGCGCTGAAGACGAAAGTGGTCCGGTAGCCGCTCCCGTCGAACAGCAGGCCGCCCACCGTAGAACCCAGCGCGATGGAGAGCTGGACCACGGCGACCATCAGCCCGCCCCCAGCCTCCGCATCCTGTGGCAGGGTTCGTGCAATCCACGTCCACCAGCCGACCGGCGCGGCAGTGGCCACCAGGCCCCAGACTCCCAGCAGTGCGGTCGTGGCGATCACCGAAGCGCCGCCGGCGATGAGCATCACGGCGATGGCGGCCATCAGAACCGGAATGATCGCCAGCGTGCCATAGAAGCGAAACTTCAGGAACCGGCCGATGACCGTGGTGCCGACGAAGCCCGCGACGCCCAGCGTCAGCAGGATCAGTGACAACGTGGACACGTCGACCCCCGTTACCGTCTCCAGGAATGGCCGGAGATAGGTGAACAGAGCGAACTGCCCCATGAAGAAGACGCCCACCGCCAGCATGCCGAGGGTCACCAACCGGCTCCTGAAGAGCCTGAAGACATGGCCGGAACCCGGTGCGCGTGGCTGTGCCTGCATCGAGGGCAAACTGAACGTCTGCCAGACGAACGCAATCAACGCAACCGGCACCAGACAGAAGAAGGCGCCGCGCCAGCCAACAATCGAGGCGAGGTAGCTGCCCAGCGGCGCCGCCACGACAGTGGCCAGCGCGTTGCCGCCATTGAAGATCGCCAGGGCTCGGGGCACCTTGGAAGGCGGCACGAGCTGCATGGCCGTGGCCGCCGACATGGACCAGAAGCCACCGACGACAACGCCGATCAGCGCCCGGCCCACCATGTACGTCAGATAGTTGGGAGCGAGCCCGACGATGGCCCCGGACAGGCACATCATTGCCGTCAGCACCAGCAACAACGTCTTGCGGTTGATCCTGACGGCGATCGCCGAGATGGACAGGCTCGTAAGCACCGCGAAGGCGCCGGAGATGGCGATGCCCTGTCCGGCCATGCCTTCGGTGACCTTGAGATCGGACGCCATCGGCGTCAACAGGCTGACGGGCATGAACTCCGAGGCGATCAGCGCGAAGACGCACAGCGTCATTGCGAGGACGCCTCCCCAGTGCGCGGGTTGCGCTTCGCCCCTGTGTTCGACGAAGGCGCTGCCCGAACGGGCGCTGAAGGCCTGCGCTGTCATCAGGCGCTCGCGGAACCCAGATGCTTGCCGAAGAACGATGTCAGCTTGTCCCACGGAATCAAGGGCACGCGATCGTACAGATCCACGTGACCGGCACCCGGAACGATGTGCAGTTCCTTCGGTTCGGCGGCCCGCTTGTAGGCGTCCTCGCTGAACTCCTTGGAATGCGCCTGGTCACCCGTGATGAACAGCATCGGGCGAGGCGAGATCGTCTCGATGTCGTTGAAGGGGTAGAAGTTCATGAACTTGACATTGCTGCTCAAGGTCGGGTGAGTCGTGGTTCGTGGCGATCCGCCTGCAGGCGTGTATTCGCCGCGCGGCGTGCGATAGAAGTCATAGAACTCGCGCTGGATGGGATGGGTCTCCGCGGTCAAAACATGCTCGGTGCCGCTGGTGTACTTGACCGCTCCGCCGGCGTATTCCACGTTGCGCTGTTCGGCAGCGGCTGAGATGAGTTGCTTGCGCTGCTCCAGAGTCTGGGAATGATTCAGCGCGTTGCGGTTGACAGCACCCATGTCGTACATGCTCACCGTGGCAATGGCCTTCATGCGCGGATCGATCTTCGCCGCACTGACGACGAAGCTGCCGCTGCCGCAGATCCCGATGGCGCCGATCTGCTGCCCGTCGACGAACGCCTGGGCGCCAAGGAAATCGACAGCGGCGCTGAACGTCTCGGCGTACATGTCCGGCGAGACGGCATTGCGCGGCTGGCCCGCACTGCCTCCCCAGAAAGCGAGGTCGACGGACAGGGTCACGAATCCCTGCTCGGCCATCTTGGTGGCATACAGGTTCGCGCTTTGCTCCTTCACCGCCCCCATGGGGTGGCCCACGACGATCGCCGGGCGGCGCTTCTTCCGGTCGAGCGTCTTGGGGACGAAGAGGTTGCCTGCGACGGTCATCTGGTACTGATTCTTGAAGATGACCTTTTGTACGGTGACCTTGTCGCTCGTGTAGAAATTGTCTGCTCCGTTGGGCAGGCTTGTGCGCTTTGTCGGAGCCGCCGCCCATACCGCGCCGCCCGTCGACAGCATGCCCGCGGCAGCCATGCCAGTGCCGGTCATTTTCAAGAATTCGCGTCGATCGGCCGCATTGGCGGTTTGCTCTACGACTGCGGCGAAGGTGTTGTCTGCTGGGGTTTTCATGATCGATGTCCTTTGGAGATGTGCGGTGTCAGGCATTCATTGCCGGGTGCTGCTCACTTTCACTGTTGAAGAAGTTTGCCAAGCCGTGCGCACATTGACTAGATAATGAATGCTTAATACATTTATTACCCACGCTAATCAGTTCTAAATCGGGAGGCGGCATGCCACGACGCAATCTCAACGACCTGCTCGCCTTCGTGACAGTGGCGCGCGAAGGCAGCTTTACGCGCGCCGCCGGCACACTGGGGGTGACGCAATCGGCGCTGAGCCAAGCTATTCGCGGGCTGGAAGAGGGGCTACAGATCCGCCTGCTGACGCGAACCACGCGCAGCGTCGCGCCGACCTCGGCGGGCGAGCGACTCATGAAGGCCATCGGTCACCGTTTCGATGAGATCGAGGCTGAACTCGAGGCGTTGACTGACATGCGTGACAAGCCTGCGGGCACCGTGCGCATCACGTGTGGCGACCACGTGATGCACAGCGTGCTGCTGCCCAAGCTCATGCCGTTGCTTCGCGAGTACCCGGACATCAAGCTGGAGTTCGACATGAACTACAGTTTTCGTGACATCGTGGCTGACCGCTTCGATGCCGGTGTTCGCATGGGGAACACCATCGACAACGACATGATCGCCGTGCCCATCGGCCCGCCGCTTCAAATGGCGGTGGTGGCTTCGCCCGACTACTTCGCAGTCCATCCCATTCCCAAGACGCCGGCCGATCTCACCGGGCATCAGTGCATCAACCAACGCATGCCGACATCAGGCGGGCTGTACGTCTGGGACTTCGAGAAGCGAGGCCGTAAGGTCAACGTCCGTGTGGATGGGCCTCTGATCTTCAATACCGCACCGCCTCAGGTGGACGCCGCGCTCGCGGGGTTGGGCATTACGTTGCTGCCTGACGATGAAGTGATGTCGCACATCGAATCGGGTCGACTCGTGCGCGTGCTCCAGGATTGGTGCCCCAAATTCTCCGGCTACCACCTGTACTACCCCAGCAAGCGCCAACCCTCGCCAGCCTTCTCGCTGGTGGTGAAAGCGCTGCGCTTCAGTGCGTCGCGGCAGCAGTAGTCAGGCGTCTATGCGCAGAAGGACTTCGGTGCCCGTGTAGGTCGGCGTGACCTTGAAGCCCTGCACATTGATGGCCGAGAACCTGCCGGTCAGGGCACCGCTGGAGATCAGCGTGAGCGTGTCGCCCACCCTGGGCGCGGAGCCGGGCTTGAAGGTCACGTTCAGCGTGCCGCCCAGGGCCGCCACGCCCGCAACACTCAAGCGACCAGCGCCGTTGCTGCCGATGTTCAGCTGCAGCGTGGCGTCGGCCAGCTGGGTGTAGGCGCCTTTCATCGTCACGAGCGAAGGCGCATTGCAGACCAGCGTGCCGCCGGCAGCATAGACATTGCCCGCGCCGAACGCGGCCGCAGAGTCGGCCTGAAGCGTGCCGGTCACCAGCTGCGTGCCTCCGGCATAGCTGTTGTCGCCACCGAGCCTGAGCGCTCCGCTGCCGCGCTTGCTGAGCTTGCCGGCGCCAGAGATGTTGTTGCGCCAGCTGTCCATGGCGTTGAAGCCGCCGAGGCTGGCATCCATCGTCACGACCACGTCGCCGTTGAAGACCCCGTAGCCATCGGCCGCGTCGAACAGGTTCAGGCGGCCCCAGCCTTCGGGGTCGTCCATCACCGGGTAGCCCGAAGGCACGGCCGTGGTCTTGAGCACCACGCGGCGTTGTGTCGCGTCGAGATACGGAAGGCGCGTTTCGAGCAGCACCTCGGCGCCCTTGGGCACCACGGCGGGCTTGGTAGCGTCGCCAAACTGCTTGAAGCCGAAGGTCATGCGACGCAGGTAGCCGGCCTTGCTGGCAGCGTGGTCCGCGAAACGATCGGTCGCGGCATCTTGCGAGTGCGCGAAGTCGTTGAACGCGGCAGGATCGGCAGCACCCACCGCGGCCATCAGCACCGTCTGCGCCTGCGCGTAGGCTGCGCTCTTGCGCGCAACGTTGGCGCCGGTGGCAAGGCTGGCCGCCGCGACCGCATGGCCCTGCACGCGGCCGCCGACCACGTCCAGCGGCGAATGCATGCCAGAGAGGATACGGTTCTCGCCGAGCTCGAGGCCGCGCGCCACCATCTCCTGGAAGCGCTGGGGCACGACGTAGGCGAAGGCGATGGACTTGCGCACGGCCTCGGCCGTGTGGCCGCTCACGAAGCCGCCGTCGGTCGTTGGCGTGGTGCTCTTGGCGGGCTCCAGCGCAGGCACCACCTTGACGCTGCTGCTCCAGCGCCATGGGCGCGCGTATTTGTAGTAGCGCTTGGCGGGCTCGGTGGAACCGTTCTCGCCGATGTTGTTAAGCAGATCCACCACAGTGCCGAAGGTCGGGTTGGCCGCACCGGCCACGCCGATGTCGCTACCCCCGTCGCTGTAGAGCACGGTGGTTGCGTTGGAGGCGATGCCTGTGATGGTGGTGCTCTGCTGCGTGGCGGTGCGCCAGACGGCCGTGAGCGGGCCCATGCCGTCGCTGATGCTGAAGCCCTTGCCGCGGCGGTCGTCCAGGTAGGCAGCCAGCTCCTGGGCGCTGGTGCGCGCGTTGGTGGCGTCGACAACGTACTGGATGTTGCTGTTCAACACCGCCGCGTTGAGGATCTTGCCGTCGGTGGAATCGCCGGGAACACCACTCCAGGTGGAAGGCACCACGGCCGGAAAGCCCGCCTGCGCCGCGGCCGACACGCCCGCATCCACGATCAACGTGCTGGGCTGCCAGAAGTCGAGGAACCCGGCCACCACGCGCACGCCGGCATTGGTTTCCTTGGTCGCGTAGCGCGCATCGCCGCGCTGGTTGGTCGCCACGTTGTCGACGAAGGGCGGTGTCGCGGCCTGGTCGGGTACGGGCGCGGTGTCGGTAAAGCCCAGATCCTTGGGCGGACCAGCCGCCTCGACAACAGCAGGCGGATTCGCGGCTGCGGGCGGTGTGCTGACTATGGGAAACGAGGCGCCGCCGCTGCCGCCACCACCGCATGCCGAAAGGCAGAGTGCTGCAACAAGGGTGATGGCGAACGGACGGGCGGATGACAGGAAGGACGACATGAAGAAGCTGATGGATAGATTGGGCTCGCGCAATCTATCCACGCAACAAGTCATCTCTGTTACGTCACTGCCACTCCTGGCGGAGATCGCCTGCGCGAGTCTGCAAAAGACCGCCTCAGGCCGCCAAACTGTTCGCGCTGCCCCTGCCTGCGTCCAGCGAAACGCGTTCTGTCCTGAACAGCCTGCGGCCTTCCCGCGTCATTCTGAGCAGCGACCGGGGGCTGTTCGCGTCGATCGGCGTGCCGTGGACAAAGTCAACCCACTCGAGCCAGCCTAGCTCAACGAGCGCATTGCAGAGGTCGGGCGACAGCCCGTTGCCGTTTTCCACGGCAAGGAACGCCTGTTTGACAACCGATGGACTCAACGACATGACCTTGCTCCCCGGGGTTGACGCCGGCGCCCTGCGCTGGGCAGCCTGGCTCGAAAGATAGCGGCTGGCGTTCTGCTCGCCGTACGCCGCGACCTGCAGCGCACGGGCCGCGAGGCAGACATGCGCGAAGTCGACGCTTGCGTCGGCCAGCTGCAACAGCCGGCGTTGCAGCCCCGTGAACGCACGACGTGCCAGCAGCAACGGCTGCCGGGCCGTGCGTCTGCGCGAGACGGACTCCAGCGCGGCAGCGACAGAATCGGCGGTCGGGTCGTTTGCACCCGCCTGATGACGCACCGACTTGGCCAGCGCCCTGAGCTGCGAGATGCTCAGACGCGGCAAGGGGAGCGGATCGTGCATCATGATGTGATCAGGCGAATGGCGACCGCGGTGGCAACCGCCAGGATGCAGAGCAGCGCGTTGCGGCGCCATCCCGCGGTATTCAGCTCGCGCTGGCTGGCGCGGTAGGATTGAGTAAAAGCCGCCAGTTCACTGGGGTCGGCTTTGTCTTTCCACCATTCGTGGGAGCTTTGGCGTGGGTGCGTCATGTAAGCAATTGTGATTACCAATTACTTACATTGCAAGACAATTTTTCACACTTAAGTACTCCTTTTTGGGTAGTACTCATGTCGGCCACTTTCTTGGCCGGCTGGCTGACACGTGTCAGTTTCGGTGACGTCTCAAGGTGATGGCGTCCACGGGCAGCCCGGAATCCTCCACCGCCTTCCCGAGCTGGGCCCAGCTGGTTTCGCCCAGGCGGTGCGCCTTCACGAAATCGCAGTCGTCGGCACCACCGTCGGCCTGTATCTCCTGCGCGAGATCCTGGAAAGCCTTGGCGCTCAGGCCAATCATCTCTGCCCTGACGACGATCGTCCCGCCTGGGGGGAGCTTCCTGATCAGGTCGTCAAGCGATTTCATGCCGTGAACGCTATCACGAACCGGCGTGTTATCTGCGAAAAGCCAAGCCGCCCGCATCCAAATGTAAGTATATTTAGCTACATGGATACAAAACCTGACATGTGGCGCGACCGGCCCGAGCGCGAAGACCGAACAACCTCGTTTCAAACCCTGGACGCGGTGCGCCCTGCCCGGGGCATCCCGATGTGGGTCAGGGCGGTCGTCGTCGTGGTGCTGATGTTCGGCTTCCTGCTGGCGCTCAAATCGATCCTCGGCTGGTAGGTCAGGCGCCGCGCCCGGGGGCCCGTCAGCGCCTGCGCTGCTCCCCCGGGAACCTGTTGGCCATCATGCGACCCATCTGCGTGATCTCGGTGACGGCGGCGGGCGGTTGCACATGTCCGGACAGGGTGCGAACCGGCGGCGCGATCTCGCCTTTGGCAAGTCCGGCCAGCATCAGCACGCGCAGCCTGTCGATGTCAGCTCCCTCGGTCAGGTAAACCGGGAGTTTCTCTTGCATGAGGCGGTGGAGCAGTTTGAACGACATGGCCGGAGTCTGCCAGATCCATCTCGGCCAGAATGGCGCGCCATGCACGTCCACGAAGCTGTCACCTCCCGCCGCTCGACCCGGGCGTTTCTTCCCAATCCCGTGCCGGCCGAGACCATCCGCCGCGTGCTGTCGCTCGCAGCGCGCGCGCCTTCGGGCGGCAACCTGCAGCCCTGGCACATCGACGTGCTGGCCGGCGAACCACTCGATGCGCTCAAGGCGCTGATGCAGCAACAGCTGCAGGCCGGCGTGGAGGAAACGCCCGCCTACGATGTTTATCCGCCGTCGCTGCCTTCGCCCTGGCGCGACCGGCGATTTCAGGTTGGGGAAGCCATGTACGCAAGGCTTGGCATTCCGCGCGACGACAAGGCCGCCCGGCGCCGCTGGTTCGCCAACAACTACGCCTTTTTCGGGGCGCCGATGGCGCTGTTCTGCTCGGTGGATCGGCGCATGGGGCCGCCGCAATGGGCCGACTGCGGCATGTACCTGCAGACCGTGATGCTGCTGCTGCGCGAGGAAGGGCTCGACAGTTGCCCGCAGGAATGCTGGGCGCACTACCCCGACACCGTCGGCCGCACCCTGCAGTTGCCGCCCGAGCGCATCCTTTTCACCGGCATGTCGATCGGCTGGGCCGATCCGGCGCATCCGGTCAATGCGCTGGAAACGGCTCGCGCACCGCTCGAGGAAACGGTGCGCTTCAGCGGCGTCTGAGCCTCAGGCCGCCGGATCCGTAAAACAAGGCGCGCGCCGGGCCATGTTGGCGTTGACCGCCTCGGCCTGGTTCGCGCTGCCGATCAGCGCCTGCTGCTCGACCGACTCGGCCATCAGCAGCTCGGCTGCGCCGAGGCTCATCGCGGCATTCAACAAGCGCTTGCCGGCGCGGATGGCATCCGGGCTCTTGCCCGCGATCTCGTGCGCCATCTGAAGCGCTTCGGCCAGCGGGTCGACCGAGAGCCGCGTGGCAAAGCCGATGCGCAGCGCCTCTTCGCCCGAGAAGATGCGGCCGGTGAAGGTGAGCTCGCGCACCACGTCGGTTCGTGCCAGCTCGCGCATCAACACCATGCCGGCCATGTCGGGCACCAGGCCCCACTTGATTTCCATGACCGACATCCTGGTGTCGGGCGCGACGATGCGCACATCGGCCCCCAGCGCCACCTGAAGCCCGCCACCGAACGCAACGCCGTGCACCGCCGCAATCACCGGCACCGGCACCTGGCGCCACACCATGGCGACCTGTTGCGGGGCATTGGCCAGCCCGTGCGAGCGCGCCAGCAGGTCGGCACCGATGCCCTCCCCCATGCCGTGGAAGGACTGCATGTCGAGCCCGGCGCAAAAGGCGTTGCCGCGGCCCGCGAGCACCACGGCGCGCACGGTGGTGTCGCGCTGGAGCTTCTCGCCGGCCTCGATCAGCGCGGCAAACATCGCGGGGTCGAGCGCGTTCATCTTGTCGGCGCGGTCCAGCTGCAGTTCGACCACGCCATCGGGGTGGCGGATCGATTCGATTCGGTGGGTCATGTGAGGTCTCCTTGCTCTTCGCGAGTATGGCGGGCACCACGGGTCGGCGATGATGCCTCTTCATGACCCTCGATCGACGCGATCTTTTCAAGACCGGCGCTGCCGCCGCCATCGTCGCCCTGTTTGGCGAGGGCTGCACCAGCCTGGCCGCGACGCCCGGCCGGGTGCTCGGCTTCACCGGCGTGCCCGCCACCCTGACCGACGACATCACGCTGCCGCCCGAATACCGCTACGAGGTGCTGTACCCGTGGGGCGCGCCAACCGGCGTACCGGCATCGATGCCGGCCTTTGCACCCGACGGGTCCAACAGCGCAGCCGACCAGGCGGTGCAGGCCGGCATGCACCACGACGGCATGCACTTCTTCGCGCTCGGCGCCGACCGCGGCCTGTTGGTGATGAACCACGAGTACACCGACGAGCAGTTGCTCAACCCTGCGGGCGCCACGCAATGGACGGCCGAGCGGGTGCGCAAGTCGCTGCATGCCATGGGCGTCTCGGTGATCGAGGTCGAACGCACGCCGCAGGGCTGGCGCCAGGTGCTGCCATCGCGCTACGCGCGCCGCGTGCACGGCTACACGCCGATGCGCATCACCGGCCCGGCGGCCGGCTCGCCGCGCATGCGCACCGCCGCCAACCCGGCGGGCGACCAGGTGTTCGGCACCTTCGCCAACTGCGCGATAGGCGTCACGCCCTGGGGCACCTACCTCACCTGCGAGGAAAACTTCCATGGCTATTTCGGCGGGCCGAAAGAGGCGGCCGCGCAGTTGACCGAAGCCCAGCGACGCTACGGCACGATTCCCGGCGCGCAATGGGTCGACTACTGGCGCTTCGACGAGCGCTTCGATGTCGGCAAGCACCCCAACGAGCCGAACCGCTTCGGCTGGGTGGTCGAGATCGACCCGTTCGACCCCGAATCAGTGCCGGTCAAGCGCACTGCGCTGGGCCGCAAGCGCCAGGAAAGCGCCACCTGCACGCTCACGAAAGACGGCCGCGTTGCCGTTTACATGGGCGACGACGCGCGCTTCGAATACATCTTCAAGTTCGTGAGCCGCGACAAGGTGGTGCCGGGCCAGGACGCAGCCGCGCGCCGCGCCAACCGCAGCCTGCTCGACCACGGCACGCTCTATGCGGCGCGCTACGACACCGGTGGCCGGGGCCAATGGCTCGAACTGAAGCACGGCCAGGGCGGCATCGACGCTGCCGGCGGCTTCGCCGACCCGGCCGACGTGCTGATTCACGCGCGGCTTGCCGGCGACATCGTCGGCGCCACCCGGATGGATCGCCCCGAATGGATTGCCGTGCACCCGCAAACCGGCGAGGTGTACGTCACCCTCACCGGAAACGACCAGCGTGGCGCGCCAGGCAAGCCCGCGGCCGATGCGGCCAACCCGCGTGCCGGCAACATCTACGGCGGCATCCTGCGCTGGCGCGAAGACGGCGCGGACGCGGCCAGCACAGGCTTTGCCTGGGATCACTTCGCAGTGGCCGGCGATCCGAAGCGCCCGGACGCCGGCGTGCACTACCCGAGCGCCGACGCCGACGCCTTCGGCAACCCGGACGGCCTGGTTTTCGACAGCGGCGGCCTGCTCTGGATCCAGACCGACATGAGCGGCCCGGGCATCGGCAAAGGCCCGATGGCCACGCTCGGCAACAACGCGATGCTGTGCGCCGACCCGTCCACGGGGCGAATCAAGCGCTTCCTGGTGGGGCCGAACGGCTGCGAGGTCACCGGTTGCGTGGTTACGCCGGATCGCCGCACCCTGTTCGTCAACATCCAGCATCCGGGCGAGACGCGCGACGACGGCAATGCCGCGCCGAACAGCGCCTGGCCCGATGGCAAACTGCCGAGCAGCGCCCGCCCGCGCTCGGCCACGGTGGTGGTGCAGCGACGCGACGGCGGTATCGTCGGCACCTGAGTCGGCAAGTCGACGACAAGGAGGAGACAAGCATCATGAGCATCCGCATCGTCCGCCTCGGCAGCGAACGCGCCGCCGGCGAAGGCCTTCGCATCGGCACCGTGCGGCGCCCGCCGCGCGGCGTGCCGAAAGCCGAGTTCGCCAGCCAGGACTGGTATGACGTCTGGTATCCGAATCTCGCGCCGTCGGCCGAGACCATGAAGCTCGGGCAGGACGCAGAAACACCCGCGCAGTGGAATGCGTTCACGCGCGCCTACAAGCGCGAGATGGCCGAGCCCGACGCAAGCCGCAGCCTCGACCTGCTGGCGGCGCTGTCGCACCAGAGCGCGCTGGCGGTCGGTTGCTACTGCGAGCACGAGGCACGCTGCCATCGCTCGCTGCTGCGCGGCCTGCTGGCCGAACGCGGCGCCGCCATCGAAGGCTGATCAGCCGCCCGTGCCGCAGCGCTCCAGCGCCTCGAACGCGACGATCTCGATCTGGCCGTAGCCGAGGGAAATCATGCCTTCCTGCGCCAGCGCATTGAGCTCGCGCGACAAGGTCTGGCGCGTCACGCCCAGCATCATGGCCAATGCCTCCTGCGACAGGAACACGCGGCGGCGCGGTTCGGACGACTGCGTCGCGTCGCCGCGCGAGAGCGTGATGAGGCGCCGCGCGACGCGGGCACGCAGGCCCCGCAACGTGGCGTCTTCCATCAGCGCATAGAGCCCGCGCACGCGCGCCGCCAGCAGCGCCGCCAAAGCGTTGGCGAACACCACGTCGCGCATCAATTGCGCGAAGGCTTCGGGCGGAACCACCAGCAGATCGAGCGCGCCCAGCGCGGTGGCGTCGTGGGTGCGCGGCGAGCCGTCGATCAGCGAGATCTCGCCGAACCAGTTGCCGGGCTCGAGCACCGCGAGGATCGCTTCGCGCCCGTCCTGCCGCAGGGTGGAGATCTTGATCATGCCGGCCGCCAGCCCATACAGGCCGCTGCCCGCCGCGTGCACCGGGTCGCCCTGGCGGAACACCATCGCGCCGCGGCGCCAGTGCGTGAGTTCCGCGGCACCCAGCAGCGCCTCACGCTGGGCGCGCGGCAGGCTGGCGAACCACGGGTTGGCGCCCATCGCGTCACGCTGTGCGGCCGGCAACTGGGGCTTGGGTGGCGTTGGCATTCGATTCGGAACCGGGGGTTTACGCGGGCACTCAACTGTCATTTTTCGGACAGTTTGGCAGCGAGCCGAAGTCTACAGTGAGCCACCCCACAGGAGATATACGGATGAACGCAAGAGCGACCTTCGTGCGCATGCAGGACAGCACGCGTGAAGACTGGCAAACGATCGGCGGCGAGTTCATGCAGTTCGCAGGCGGCCTGCCGCAGCGCGTGGTTAAGCACCTGCAGCTTCTCGAGGGGGATTACGGCGGCTTTCCGATCGACCGCTACACCCACTCGCTGCAAACCGCCACGCGCGCCTGGCGCGACGGCCGCGACGAGGAGTACGTGGTGTGCGCGCTGCTGCACGACATCGGCGACACGCTCGGCAGCTTCAACCATCCCGACATTGCCGCCGCGATCCTCAAGCCCTTCGTGAGCGAAGCGAACCACTGGATGGTGCAGAACCACGGCATCTTCCAGGGCCACTACTTCTTTCACCACATCGGGCTGGACCGCAACCTGCGCGACAACTTCAAGGCGCACGCGGGCTACGAGCCCACCGCCGAGTTCTGCGAGCTCTACGACAACCCGGCCTTCGATGCGAAAGCCGAAACCCTTCCGATCGAAGAGTTCATGCCGATGCTGCAACGCGTGATGGCGCAGCCCAAGCAGAGCATCTACAAGGCGGCGCTGCAACAGCCCGCCACCACCTGACCCCCTAGGAGAAACCCATGAACGCCACCACCCAGTCCGAAGTCCAGCAACTCGTCTCCGCCGAGGAATGGCAACTGCGCGTCGACCTCGCCGCCTGCTACCGCCTCGTCGCGCTGTACGGCTGGAGCGACCTGGTCTTCACGCACATCACCGCGCGCGTGCCCGGCCCGGAGCACCACTTCCTGATCAACCCCTATGGCCTGATGTTCGACGAGATCACGGCGTCGAGCCTGGTCAAGGTCGACCAGCAGTGCAACAAGGTGATCGACTCCCCCTACCCCGTCAACCCGGCCGGCTTCGTGATCCACAGCGCGGTGCATGCCGTGCGCGAAGACATCCAGTGCGTGCTGCACACCCACACCAAAGCCGGCATTGCCGTGAGCGCGCAGAAAAACGGCGTGCTGCCGATCAGCCAGCAGTCGACCTTCGTGCTGGCCTCGCTGGCCTACCACGGCTATGAAGGCGTGGCGATCCGCGACGACGAGAAGGTGCGGCTGCAGGCCGACCTCGGCGAGGCCAACTTCCTCATGCTGCGCAACCATGGCCTGCTGACCTGCGGCAAGACCATCGCGGATGCCTTCCTCTCGATGTACACCTTCGAGAACACCTGCCAGATCCAGATCGCCGCGCAGTCGGGCGGCAGCGAACTCACGCAGGTGGATCCGCGCATCGTCGAAGGCGTCGGCCATGCGATGAAGGTGCAGACCGGTGGGCTCGGCGGCAGCTTCGTCTGGCCGTCGCTGATCCGCAAGCTCGACCGGATCGACCCGGGCTACAAGGACTGATGCGCAGCATGCACCCTCTCTCCACCACCGCTTTCGCCCTTACCCGTCGCGCCGCGCTGCTGGCCGCGGCTCTGGCCCTGGCCGGCTGTGCCGGCATGGGCGCGAAGCCGGCGCCGAAGGAGATCAACGTCATGACCTCGGGCGGCTTTGCCGCCGCCTACGACGAGCTCCGCCCCGCCTACGAACGCCTGAGCGGCGACACCGTCAAGACGGCCTACGGTTCCTCGATGGGCGGTGCTGCCGACTCCATTCCGAGCCGCATGGCGCGCGGCGAACCGGTCGACGTGGTGATCCTCGCGCGACCGGCGCTCGACGCGCTGGTGGCCCAGGGCAAGGTGGTGCCGGGCAGCCAGGTCGACCTGGTTCATTCGTTGATCGGCTTCTCGGTGAAAAAGGGCGCGCCCAAGCCCGACATCAGCACCGTCGAGGCCCTCAAGCGCACCCTGCTGGCGGCACCGTCGATCGCGTATTCGGCCAGCGCCAGCGGCACCTACTACGAAACCGAGATGCTAAAGAACCTGGGCATCGAGGCCGAGGTCAAGCCCAAGAGCAAGCGCATCCTGAGCGAGCGGGTAGGCACCATCGTGGCGCGCGGCGAGGCCGCACTCGGCATGCAGCAGGTGAGCGAACTGCTGCCTATCGCCGGCACCGATTTCGTCGGCGTGCTGCCGCCCGAGGTGCAGCGCATGACGGTGTTTTCGGCCGGCATCGCGACCACCTCGAAGGAGCCCGAGGCTGCGAAGAAGATGATCGCCTACTTCATCTCGCCGGCCGCCGAGCCGGTGATCAAGAAGAGCGGGCTCGAACCGGCCCGCGCCCGCTGAACCGGCATGGAGCTGCGCCAGCTGCGCTACTTCGTGAAGGTGTGCGAGTTGCGCAGCATGGGGCGCGCGGCGGTTGAGCTGGGCGTCGTTACCTCGGCGCTGAGCCAGCAGATCAGCCGGCTCGAAAGCGAGCTGTCCACGCGCCTGCTGCAGCGCGCGTCGACCGGCGTCACGCCCACCGATGCCGGCATGGCCTTCCTGCACCAGGCCCAGTTGACGCTGCGCCATGCCGAAGGCGCGGTGCACGCCGCGCAGCAGGCGCGGCTGTCGGGCCATGTGAGCGTCGGGCTGGCACCGACCACGGCCTCGGTGCTCGGCGTGCCGCTGATGCAGGCCATGCGCGAGCGCTACCCCGACGTGCGGCTGCACATGGTGGAGGCGCTCTCGGGCCATCTGTCGACCATGCTGGAGGCGCGCCAGCTCGACCTGGCCGTGCTGTTCCAGACCCCCACGCCGCGGCGCTGGAGCGTTGCGCCCCTGCTCGACGAGAAGCTGTTCGTGATCTCCGCGCCGACGCTCCCGCAGCGCCCCCTTGGCGCGAAGGTGCGGCTGTCGCAACTCGCGGACGTGCCGCTCATCATGCCGAGCGCGAGCCACGGATTGCGCGTGGCGCTGACGGCCGCGTTCGCACGAGTGCGCGTCGCGCCGAACGTCGTGGCCGAAGTCGACGGCCTCGCACTGTTGATGGACGCGGTGCGCGCCGGCCAGGGCGCCACCATCCAGCCGGGTGCGGCGACCGCCCGGCATTCGGCCGAGGACGTGGTGCGCTGCCAGATCACCGACGCGCACGTCGGGCGCCGCAACCTGCTTGTCAGCCTGTCGGACGATGAACTCTCGCCGGCCGCGCTCGCCGCGCGCGTGGTGATGGCCGACACCGCGCGCCGGCTGGTGCGCAACGGGCTGTGGATCGGCGCGCGTCTTCTCGAAAACTGAACACCCGTTGCCTCAATCGGCCTTTCGGCCGGCGCACGACGTGCCTACAGTCTCCTGGAACCCACGGAGACAAGAAGATTGACCGATGTACTGGTGATCGGCGGCGGCAACGCCGCACTGTGCGCGGCGCTCATGGCGCGCGAGGCCGGCGCGAGCGTGCTGCTGCTCGAATCGTCGCCCCGCGCCTGGCGCGGCGGCAACTCACAGCACACCCGCAACCTGCGCTGCATGCATGACGCGCCGCAGGACGTGCTGATCGACGCCTACCCCGAAGAAGAGTACTGGCAGGACTTGCTCAAGGTAACGGGCGGGCTCACCGACGAGCACCTGGCCCGGCTCGCGATCCGCGCCTCGTCGGACTGCCGCGACTGGATGCGCAGCCACGGCGTGCACTTCCAGCCGCCGCTGTCCGGCGCGCTGCACGTGGCGCGCACCAACGCGTTCTTCATGGGCGGTGGCAAGGCGCTGGTCAATGCCTACTTTCGCAGCGCCGAGCGGCTCGGCGTGCAGATCCGCTACGACACGCCGGTCGCGACGATCGAACGCGACGGCGACCGCTTCGTGGCCGCGCGCACGGCCGGCGGCGAACGCATCGCGGCAAAGAGCTGCGTGCTGGCGGCAGGCGGCTTCGAATCGAACCGCGCATGGTTGCGCGAAGCGTGGGGCCAGAACGAGCGCGGCGAATGGCCGGCCGACAACTTCCTGATCCGTGGCACGCGCTTCAACGAAGGCGTGCTGCTCAAGCACATGATCGAGGCCGGCGCCGATGCCATCGGCGATCCGACGCAGGCGCACATGGTGGCGATCGATGCGCGCGCACCGCTCTACGACGGCGGCATCTGCACCCGCATCGACTGCGTCTCGCTCGGCGTCGTGGTCAACCGCGAAGGTCTTCGCTTCTACGACGAGGGCGAGGACTTCTGGCCCAAGCGCTACGCGATCTGGGGCCGGCTGGTGGCGCAGCAGCCGGGCCAGGTCGGCTATTCGATCATCGACCAGAAGGCGATCGGCCGCTTCATGCCACCGGTGTTTCCCGGCACCGTGGCCCACACCCTCGCCGAACTCGCCGGCCAGCTCGGCCTGCCCGAACAGGCATTCGTACAGACGGTGGAGGCTTACAACGCCGCCTGCCGTCCCGGCCGCTTCGACCACACCGCGCTCGACGACTGCCGCACCGAAGGCCTCGCGCCCGCCAAGACGCACTGGGCGCGCCCGCTCGACACGCCGCCCTACTACGGCTACGCGCTGAAGCCCGGCATCACCTTCACCTACCTCGGGCTCAAGGTGAACGACCAGGCCGCCGTGCATTTCGGCGGCCGGCCCAGCCCCAACCTCTTCGTGGCCGGCGAGATGATGGCCGGCAACGTGCTCGGCAAGGGCTACACCGCCGGCGTCGGCATGGCGATCGGCACGGCCTTCGGCCGCATCGCCGGCACGCAGGCGGCGCTGGCAACAAAGAGCGAGGCCGCACATGCGAGCGCTTGAAGCCCTGACGCGCGAAGCCAGCGCACTGGCCAATGGCCCGGCCACTGGCGGCACGGTGATCCCGATCCTGAGCGCGCGCGAGGCCGAGGTCGGCCGCCAGATGCAGATCTGCAACGCCTGCCGCTATTGCGAGGGCTTCTGCGCAGTGTTCCCGGCCATGACGCGCCGGCTCGAGTTCGGCAAGGCCGACATCCACTTCCTGGCCAATCTCTGCCACAACTGCGGCGCCTGCCTGCATGCATGCCAGTACGCGCCGCCGCATGAATTCGCCGTCAATGTGCCGAAGGCGATGGCCGAGGTGCGCAGCCAGACCTACTCCGACTACGCGTGGCCGCCAGCGCTCGGAAAGCTCTACCAGCGCAACGGCCTTACGCTGTCGCTCGCGCTGGCGGCGGGGCTGGCGCTGTTCCTGATCCTGGGCGTGGCCGCCAACGGCCCGCTGTGGGGCAACACGTTGCAGGGCAACTTCTACCGGCTGTTTCCGCACAACCTGCTGGTCGGCCTGTTCGCCCCCGTGTTCCTGTTCTCCGCGCTGGCGCTGGCCATGGGCGTGCGCCGCTTCTGGCGCGACGTGACGCCCGCCACCGGCGGGGCCGCGCTCAGCCCGTCCGCCACGGCCGAGGCCGCCGATGCGGTGCTGCGCCTGAAGTACCTCGGCGGCGGCCACGGCGAGGGCTGCAACGAGGCGGACGACGCCTTCACGCTGGCGCGCCGCCGCTTCCACCACCTCACGTTCTACGGCTTCCTGCTGTGCTTTGCGGCCACCAGCGTGGCCACGCTCTACCACTACGTATTCGGCTGGATCGCACCCTACGAGTTTCCGAGCCTGCCCAAGCTGCTCGGCGTGGCCGGTGGCCTCGGCCTGATGGCCGGCACGGCCGGTCTCTGGTGGCTGAACCGCCGGCGCGATCCGCTGCACGGCGACGCCGCGCAGAAACCGATGGATCTGGGCTTCATCGCGCTGCTGTTCCTGACCAGCGCGAGCGGCCTTGCGCTCTGGCTGGGCCGCGGCACGCCGGCGCTGGCCTTGCTGCTGTGCCTGCACCTGGGCGCGGTGATGGCGCTGTTTGCCACCCTGCCCTACGGCAAGTTCGCCCACGGCATCTTCCGCACCGCGTCGCTGCTGCGCCACGCCATCGAAAAACGCCGACCCAGCCCGATCGGCCTGGCCGCCGAATGACCCACAGGAGATCCGCATGACAACGCCCGGCACCCTTGCCATCCCCTCGATGAAGAACCAGTGCACCGCGGCCGAATGGCAGGCCCGCGTCGACCTGGCCGCCTGCTACCGGTTGGTCGAGTACTACGGCATGGCCGACATGATGGCCAACCACATCTCGGCCCGCGTGCCGGGCGAGGACGGCGCCTTCCTCATCAACGCCTACGGGATGATGTACGAGGAGATCACGGCCTCCAGCCTGATCAAGGTGGACCACGACGGCAACATCCTGTCGAAGCCGGACTTCGGCGCGCTCGGCTACGGCGTCAACAAGGCCGGCTACGTGATCCACAGCGCGGTGCACGCGGCGCGGCCGGAGGTCGACTGCGTGATCCACACCCACAGCTGGGCGTCGATGGCGGTCTCTTCGCTGGACTGCGGGCTGCTGCCGCTGACGCAGACGGCCATGCGCTTCCTCAAGATCGGCTACCACGAGTACCAGGGCGTGGTGCTCGACACCGCCGAACAGGCATCGCTGGTCGCCGACCTCGGCCAGGGCGAGGCGCTGATCCTGCGCAACCATGGCGCACTGATGGTGGGCAGGACGGTGGGCGAGGCCTTCAACTGGATGCACCGGCTCGAGCTGGCCTGCCGCGCGCAGCTGGCCGCCATGGCCTGCAACAGCCCGTTCCGCCCGGTGCCGCCGGACGTGCTGGAGGCGACCTGGAGCAACTACCAGCCCGGAACGCGCCGCCCCTACGGCGTCATGGAGTGGCCTGCGCTGCTGCGCAAGCTCGACCGGATGGATCCCGGCTACCGCGACTGAACCAAGCGATTCCAACCAAGAGAGACAAACCCATGCGTACTTCCCTTTTTCCCGCGGCCCTGCTGGCAGCGTCTGCGTTCATTGCCGCCCTGCCCGCGGGCGCGCAGACCTACCCGACCAAGCCGGTGCGCGTCGTCATCGCCTTTTCTGCCGGTGGCACCACCGACATCCTGGCGCGCTCGGTCGCCCAGAAACTGGGCGAGCAGCTCAAGCAGCCGTTCGTGATCGACAACAAGCCCGGCGCCGGCGGCAACATCGGCACCGAGGCCGTGGTGCGGTCGGCACCCGACGGCTACACGTTGATCGTCAACTCGGTCGGCCCGATCGCCGTGAACCAGACGCTCTACAAGAACCTGCCGTACGACCCGCTGAAGGATCTGGTGCCGATCGTGCAGATCGCCGACGTACCGAACGTGCTGGTGGTCAACCCGTCGATCCCGGCCAACACCTTCGAGGAATTCGTGGCCTACGCCAAGGCGAACCCCGGCAAGCTCAACTACGGCTCGACCGGCACCGGCACCTCCTCGCACCTGTCGAGCTACATGCTCAGCAAGCGCATCGGGGCCGAGACGACGCACGTGCCTTACAAGGGCGCCACCGCGCTGAGCGACCTGCTGGCCGGACGCCTGCAGTTCATGTTCGCCACCATCCCGTCGGTGATCTCGCACATCCGCGCCGGCAAGCTGCGGGCGCTGGCCGTCTCCAGCGAGAAGCCCTCGCGCTCCCTGCCGGGCATTCCGACCGTGGCGGAAAAAGGCTTTTCAGGCTTCGCCGCGGGCTCCTGGTTCGGATTCTTCGCGCCCAAGGGCACACCGGCGCCGGTGATCTCCCTGCTCAACAAGTCGGTCAACGACATCCTGCCTTCGCTGGAAGAACAGATGATCCGCGAGGGGGCCGATCCGGTCGGCGGAACGCCGGCCCAGTTCGGCCAGTTCACCCAGCGCGAGTACGAGAAGTGGAAGATCATCGTGCGCGAGTCTGGTGCCACGGCCGAATGACCCAGGCGCCCGGTACAGCCCCGCTGCGCATCCTGCTGTCGGACGCCACCCGCGAGCGAGCCGGTGCCGCTATCGCCTCGGCGGCGGGACCGCGCGACCATCGCTTTGTCGCGCCGCAACCGGGGGTTGATGCCGACGTTGCCTTCGTTTCGCGCGACGTCACGGGCCTGTCCACCAAGCATGCCGTGCTGCCCGCGACCCAGGCGTTCTACGACGCGATGCTGGGTGCGCCCAGCCTGCGCTGGGTGCATGCGCACTCGGCCGGCGCCGACCGGCCGGTCTACCTGGAACTGCGTGCGCGTGGCGTGGCCGTCAGCACCTCGTCGGGCGCCAACGCCGCCGTGGTGGCGCAGACCGCGCTGGCCGGGCTGCTGGCGCTGGCGCGGCGCTTTCCGCAACTCATGCGCGCCCAGCGGGCGGTCCACTGGGCGCCGCTGATCGGCACCGGCCTGCCGCGCGACCTGGCCGGACAGACCGCCGTGATCGTCGGCTGGGGGCCGATCGGCCAGCACGTCGCGGCCTCGCTCCGGCTCCTCGGGCTTCGCCTGGTGGTCGTTCGAAGCAGTGCCGAGCCCGCTGCGGCAGACGTGGAGACGCTGGCTTTCGAGGAGATCGGCCGCGTGCTGCCCCGGGCCGACTGGCTGCTGCTGGCCTGCCCGCTGACGCAGCGAACCCGTGGCCTGGTCGATGCGCGCGCGCTCGCACTGCTGCCACCCGGCGCGCACCTGGTCAACGTGGCGCGCGGCGAGCTGGTCGACGAGCCGGCGCTGGTCGAGGCGCTGACCAAGGGGCGCCTCGCCGGTGCCTTTCTCGATGTCTTCGCGCACGAACCCCTGCCGCCCGAATCGCCGCTCTGGCAACTGGACAACGTGATCGCCACGCCCCACAGCGCGGGTTTTTCGGACGGCAACGAAGCGCGCGTAGCAGAGCTTTTCACCGACAACCTCCAGTGCTGGCTGGCCGGGGAACCGCTGCGCAACCGGGTCGCGTGACACGGGCCGCCGTGCTGCACAGGCGCCGCGCAGCGGCATACACTGGCCGCTCCCAGACCCGACATGGAGCCCGCATGAAGCGACTCGCTGCCACCCTCGCCCTGACCCTCACTGCCGGACTCGGCCCGCTGCACGCGGCCACGCTCGAGACGCGCAGCTACACCGTCGAGATCACACCACTGTGCGGCGAGCGCGTGACCGACTGCGAGCAGTTCGCCTATGCCGGCACGCACAACCGCAACGGCAGCCGCATCAACCTGACCGGCAAGCCCGGCATGCGCGCCTGCCCGCCAGGCTGCGACCCGACCGGCTACCAGTTCTACAACGGCAATGTGAGCTACTTCGTCGGCAGCGACGGCTGGCTGATCGTGCACGACGGCCGCAAGATCGTGCTGCGCGAGCGCGGCACCTGGCGCAACTGAGCGGCGCAAGAAGCATGAAGAGCACCGCACCGATCGCCCCCGGCCTGGCACGCGCCTTTGCACCCGCCGGCGTGCTGCGCGCCTCCATCAACCTCGGCAACCCGATCCTCGCCAACCGCGACAAGGCCAGCGGCGAGCCGGTCGGTGTCTCGATCGACTTGGCGCGCGCACTGGCCGCGCGGCTCGGGCTGCCGATCGAACTCGTGGTGTTCGACAAGGCCGCGCAGTCGGTCGATGCCGTGAAGAACGGCGCGGCCGACATCGGCTTCTTCGCGATCGACCCGGCGCGCGGCGAGGGCCTGCGCTTCAGCGCGCCTTACGTGCTGATCGAGGGCAGCTACCTGGTGCCGCAAGGCTCCGCCCTGGAGCACAATGACGAAGTCGACCGCGCCGGCACGCGCGTGGCCGTGGGCTCGGGCAGCGCCTACGACCTGTTCCTGACGCGCGAACTGAAGCAGGCAACGATCGAGCGCGTAGCCAACGCGCCAGCCGTGCTCGCGGCGCTGCAGGCAGGCCAGGTCGAAGTGGCCGCAGGCATCCGCAAGCTGCTGGAAGACTGGGCGCAGCAGCACGCTGCGCTGCGCCTGCTGCCCGGCCGCTTCATGGTGATCCAGCAGGCCATGGGCCTGCCGGCGGATCGCGGCGCCGAGCCGGCCGCCGTGCTCGCAGACTTCGTGGAAGCCATGAAGGCCAGCGGCTTCGTGGCGGATTCGCTCCAGCGCCACGGCATCGTGGGCGGTACCGTCGCCCCTGCTTCGGCCTGAATACCGCGCGTTTTCCCTGATTTTCTGGACGGCTGATCGTCAGCTTCGGTTTCTACGATGAACAGCAGCACGGCATCCGGGCTGCATGTCCGGCGCGCGACCGTGCCTTGTTCTTCCACCATCGAAGGAGACATCAGCCATGCAGATCACCGGTATGTTGCAGGGCGCCCGCCTGCTCGAGTTCGCGGGCTTCCCCGCCTCCGAAGTGCTGGGGCCCGGCGCGAGTGAAGAAGAGATCAAGGCCCTGATCGACAAATACGGCCTGATCTTCATCAAGCCCGTGTTCAAGGGCGGCATCGGCAAGAAAGGCAAGGCCGGCCTGCTGGGCCGCGCCAAAGACCTGCAGACCGCACTGGCCGAAAAAGAGCGCCTGTACTTCGCGGAGCACCAGGTCGGCCACGTCAAGGCCAAGGCCAACGGCGTGACCTTCGAGGCTGGCGTGCCGGCCAAGCACGAAGTGTATTTCTCGATTAGCGACTCGACCCGTTTCCGCGCGCCGATGATGACGCTCACGCACATGGGCGGCATGGACATCGAGGAGCTCGACAAGAGCCAGGTGGCGATGGTGCCGTTCGACCCGCTTACCGGGCTCAAGGCCTTCGTGGTGGCCAACGCGCTCACCGAAATCGGCGCACCGAAAGAAATCATCTCGCCGCTGGTACAGCAGCTGCCCAAGCTGTGGGAGCTGTTCCACAACTTCGGCATGACCACGCTGGAGCTCAACCCGATCCGCATGCGCGAGGACAAGAAGGGCCGGCTCACGCCGGTGGCCTGCGACTTCAAGTGCGGCTTCGACCGCGACGACCCGCGCTGGCTGCGGCTCAAGCTGCCGCCGCACCTGTTCGCCGCCGACTACTCCAGCTTCGAGCAGGAGATCAACACGCTGCGCACCCACCAGGGCCAGAGCGACGTGTACGTGATCAACGACCGCGGCACAGTGCTGGCGCCGACCTTCGGCGGCGGCGCCAACTCGCTGGTCACCGAGATGCTGGGCGACGACGCGATCATCAGTTCCGATTTCGGCGGCAACCCGCCCTACGAAAAGATGAAGGAGGTGGCGCGCATCTGCTTCAAGCACTGGCTGCGGCAAGCCAACGTGCTGTTCATCATCGGTGGCAAGAGCAACAACACCGACATCTTCGAGACGCTGCGCGCCATGGCCGATGCGCTGCGCGAACACTTCAGCGCGCACGGGCCGACGCCGCTCTACGTGGTGGTGGGTCGCGGCGGGCCGAACCTGGTGCGCGGCATGGGTGCGCTGCGCGACACCTGCGATGCACTGGGCCTGCCCTACCGGCTGTTCGGCTTCGACTCCGACATGAGCGAGGTGATCCAGTTCGCCAAGAAGGTCGACACCTGGATGAAGGCCGGGGGCCGCGCGCAGGTTGCGGCACGCCTGGGCATCACCGCTCCCGCCACAGCCACCGTCACCGCCTGAAGCACGAGGAAACATCATGCACAACAACTGGCAGAACAAGGGCGTGGGCGGCTTCAAGTACCACGTCGGCATCAGTTCGCTCACGCAGGTCGCATCGCGCGACGACCGCGTCTGCGTGCTCAACATCCTGGGCGGCGAATCGAGCGAAGTCACGCCCGTGAGCCACGTCTACTCGGGCGGCAACGTGGTCTGCGGCACCGCGCCCGGCAAGGGCGGCGCCGTGCTCGAAACCAGCATCGGCAACATCCCGGTGTTCAACAACGTGCGCGACGCGCTGGCCGCGGGCCACCGCTTCAACTGCGGCGTGGTGTACCTGCCGCCCTCGGCGGCGCGCGATGGCGTGGCCGAGCTGATCCGCGTGAACCCCGACCTGCGCAAGATCTTCATCATCACCGAGAAGATTTCGGTGCACGACGCGCGCGAGATCCGCGCCATGGGCCAGCAGCACGGCATCGACATCTTCGGCGCCAACGGGCTCGGCGTGGCCGACTCGTGGAACCAGGTGCGCATCGGTGGCGCGCTCGGCGGCGACAACCCGGGCGATTCGCTGCGGCCGGGCTCAATCGCGATCTTCTCCAACTCGGGCGGCTTCTCGACCACCATCGCGCAGTACCTGCGCATGGCCGGCTGGGGCACCACCACGGTCGTCAGCAGCGGCAAGGATGTCTACATCCACTACGCCGCGCCGGAGTTCGCGTTTGCGCTGGCCAACGATGCGCGCAGCAAGGCGGCGGTGCTGTACTGCGAGCCGGGCGGCTTCTACGAACTCGAGGCGAAGTTCACCAAGCCGGTCGTGGCCTGCGTGGTCGGCCGCTGGAAGAGCAAGCTCACGCGCGCCGTGGGCCATGCAGGCGCCATGGCCGGCGGCAGCGACGACGCGCAGGCGAAGGAACGCTGGTTCATGGAGAAGTTCGGCGTGGATGCGCTGTTCACCCCCGAGAACCCGGTGGTATCGGCCAAGGGTGCGGTGGTGGCCAACATCGCCCACATACCGGCCGCGCTCACGGCAGTGATGCGGGCCAATGCCACCCTGCCCGACTTCGCGCCCGAGGGCAACCTCGCGCTCAAGCCGTGGTTCGGCTCCGACGAAGGGCTCGACCTGCCGGATGAACTGCGCCTGCCCGTGGTGGAGGCGCTGGCGCCCTACAACGAACAGGTGGCGGTGCTCAACACGCAGATCGGCGGCGTGGTGCCGCGCCAGGCCATGAAGGACGCGTCAGGCGCCTCGCAGATGGACGCGAAGACGCAGGTGAGCAGCCTGCACGGCATGAGCATGCTCGACGCGGCCACGCTACCGCTCGAATCGAACGTGGCGCTGGCGCTGGTGCACGACGCCGGCGGCGAGAACGACCGCCGGCTCATCGCGCCAACGGTCGCGGCCTACATCAACCTGTACGGCCGGCCCGAGCTTGCGGCGGCCGAGGCCAGCCGCGAGGCCGGCAATGCGCCCAACGCTGTGCTGGCCGCAGCGGCGTCCATCGTCGGGCCGAAGCGGCAGGAGGCCGCACGTGCGGCACTGCACGTGATGATCGAACGCTTCCATGCGGCCGGCCTCGGCAACGAGTTCGGTGCGTCGCTGAACGAGGCTTTCGACCTCGGCAAGGTCGACACCTCGAACCTGCCCGCGATGACCACCAACGTGCCCGACGCGCGCGCCGAGGCGCTGATGGCCGGCGTCGCGGCGCGCGGTGGCCGCTCGGTGTTCCTGCGCTGGCTCCAGCACCTTGGCGGCCATCCGACCGAAGCTGCGGTGCTGGCAGCGATCTCTGCCACTCTGGCCTGGGGGCCGTTGTCGCGCAAGCGCATCTCGCGTATCACGGCCGAGAGTTTTCCGTGGTGGCTGCAGCTGTTCGGCACGCTGATCGGTGCGTCGGCCGGTGCGTCGAAGCACACGCCCGATGCCTTCTGCGGCATCCCGCAACAGCAGATGCTGAACTCGCTGAGCCTCGGCGAGATCGCCTTTGCCGCGCTGCTCGGCCACACGCCGGGCGAAGACGACCTGTTCGCGTTCCAGACGCTGGTGGGCCTGCTGCTCACCAACGGCCCGGGCGCCATCTCGGCACAGGGCGCCAAGGGCGCGGTGTCGGCCGACGGGCCCGAGCAGCCCGAGCGCGTGCAACTGAACAAGGCGCTGGTCGGCTTTCTCACGCACACCGGCTACGCGCACGGCGGCAATGGCTACGAAGGCATTGCCTACCTGAATGACCAGTTCAAGGACAGCGGCCTGAAGGACCCGAGCAGCAAGCAGCACGGCGTCGATCTGCAGGCGCTGGCGGTCCGGGCGGTCGAACAGTACGCGCACTACAAGAAGCAAAAAAAGACGCTCGGCAGCCTCGACATCGCCAAGCTGCCCGGCGTGAACCACCCGGTGTTCAAGGACAAGCCAGTCAACCACGACCCGCGCGAAGTCTTCATCGCCGAGCTGTTCGACCGGCGCGGCGAGACCAACGTGTTCCACCAGTTCTACCGCGCGCTGGTGCAGCAGCTGTTCGATGCCGGCGTGTCACGCAACGTCTACTGCGTGAACATCGACGCCGTGATCGCAGCGCTGTTGCTGAAGATGCTGTGGAAGCCGCTGCAGGCCGGCGAGATCGGCGAGCGCGATCTGGAAACGGCGGCCTTCACGATCTTCCTGTACCCGCGCATGCTAGGCTGCGCCGCCGAGATCGACGATCACCTGAACCGCGGCCGCAACATGGACACGCGCACCGCCGCGTCGCTCTGCAAGTTCTTCGCGTGACCCTGCGCGGGTGGGCAGCGGCTCAGAGCGCCAGTTGCCGGCAGAGCTGGCCGGGTGCAAGCCGCTGCGGCTGCGCCGGCCACACGTCGAGCAGCGCCACCATCTTGGCGTTGCGCGGCGCAGCGAGACCGTTGGCCTGCGCGAGCCGCACCACCTCGCCGCAGAACGCGTCGATCTCGGTGCGCCGGCCGAGCGCCAGGTCGTCCGCCATGCTGGAGCGGGCCTTGGCGTCGATGCGCAGCATGCGCGCGGCGACGATGCGAAACAGCCAGGTGGGCAGGCGCAGCACCGTCGGCAGGCGGCGCGCCGGCACCGCGGCAAGCTGGGCCGGCGCGATGCCGGCCGCATCGAGCGCGGCCATGGCCTCGTCGATCAGAGCGGCAAGGCAGCGCCGGTAGCCGCGCTGCAGCAGCTCGTCACGCAGCGGCAGACCCGACAGCGCATTGACCGGATTGTTGAGGTTCAGCAGCAGCTTGCCCCATTGGATCGCCAGCAGGCCGGCGCGCAGATCCAGCGGCACGCCGGCGCGCTCGAACACCGGCAGCCAGGGCAGCAGCAGCGCATCGTCATGTGCCGCGAGGCGCCCGACCGTGCCGCGGTGGAACGCGCCCGGTGCGAGCTCGGCAATGTTGTACGGCACCATCGCGGGCAGCACCTTGAGCGACGGCGCCGCGGCCGATGCCACGGCTGCATTGGAGATGCCGTTCTGCAGCGACAGCACCAGCGTTCCGGGGGGCAACACCGCCGCCAGTTCGGCCGCGGCCTCCGCGGTGGCGCTGCTCTTCACGCACAGCAGCACCAGGGACGGTGCCGCATCGACCGGCACGGCACCGGCCAAGCGCAGCGCGCTGGCCGGCACGCTGTGCGCCGTGCCGTCGATGGCGCTGAGCGTGAGGCCCTGCTGCGCGATGGCGTCGAGCACGCGCGGCCGACCCACCAGCGTGACCGGCACGCCGGCCGCCGCCAGGCAACCGCCGACATAGCAGCCGACGCTGCCGGCACCCATCACGAGTACGGCGCCGGCTGTCATGAAATCAGTTTGCGCGCTCGGCGACCCAGCCCTGCACCGACTTGAGCGCCGCGGCCAGGCCGGCCGGATCGGTGCCGCCGGCCATCGCCATGTCGGGCTTGCCGCCGCCCTTGCCGCCGACCTGCTGCGCCACGAAGTTGACCAGCTCGCCGGCTTTCACGCGGCCCATGGTGTCGGCCGTGACGCCGGCCGCGATCTGCACCTTGCCGCCATCGACAGCGGCCAGCACGATGGCGGCGGTCTTGAGCTTGTCCTTGAGCTTGTCCATGGTGTCGCGCAGCGTCTTGGCATCGGCGCCATCGAGCTTGGCGGCCAGCACCTTGATGCCGTTGACGTCGACCGCCTGCGCCACGAGCTCGTCGCCCTTGGACGAAGCGAGCTTGCCCTTGAGCGACCCCACTTCGCGTTCGAGCGTGCGCACCTGGTCGAGCACCTGCGTGAGCCGGCCCTGCAGTTCGGCGGCCGGCGCCTTCAGGGTTTGCGCGGCCGTGTGCACGGTCGATTCGAGATCCTGCAGATAGGCCAGCACATTCGCGCCGGTGATCGCCTCGACCCGGCGCACGCCCGCCGCCACGCCGCTTTCGCTCGTGATCTTGAACAGGCCGATGTCGCCGGTGCGCGAAACGTGCGTGCCGCCGCACAGCTCGCGGCTGGAGCCGATGTCCAGCACGCGCACGGTCTCGCCGTACTTCTCGCCGAACAGCATCACCGCGCCGGTCTTCTGGGCCGACTCGATGTCCATAACGCGCGCCTGCGTGGCCACGTTGGCCAGGATCTCGGCGTTGACGCGCTTCTCGATCTCGAGGATCTGCGCGGGCGTGACCGGGGCGTTGTGCGCGAAGTCGAAACGCGTCTTGTCGGCATCGACCAGCGAGCCCTTCTGCTGCACGTGCTCGCCGAGCACTTCGCGCAAGGCCTTGTGCATCAGGTGGGTGACGCTGTGGTTGCGCATGGTGGCGGCGCGCCGTGCGCCGTCGACCGCGGCCTTGACGCTGTCGCCGACCTTCAGCGTGCCCTGCGTCTGCGTGCCGTGATGGCCAAACACATCGGCCTTGATCTTCTGCGTGTCGTCGACGCCGAACTGCACGCCCTCGGCCGTGAGCAGGCCCTGGTCCCCGACCTGACCGCCGCTCTCGGAATAGAACGGCGTGTTGTCGAGCACCACGATGCCGGGCTGGCCCTCCTTCAGTTCCTGCACGGCGGCGCCTTCGAAGTACAGCGCGACGACGTTGGCGCTTTCTTCGAGGTGTTCGTAGCCGGTAAAGGTGTTGCCCGCGCCGGTGTATTCAACCTTGCGCCTCTGCTGGAAAATATTTCCGCCCCGGCCCTTCTCCTTCTGCTCCTCCATTTCCGTCCAGAAGCCGGCCTCGTCGACCGCAACTCCACGCTCACGACAAACGTCTTGCGTCAGATCGAGCGGAAAACCGAAGGTGTCATGCAGTGTGAAAGCCACCTTGCCAGGCAACGTTTTCACGCCTTCGTGTAATTCGCCCTCAAGGATGGCCATACCGTTGGCAATGGTTCGGAAAAAACCTTCTTCTTCGACCTTCAACGTCTCGGAGATCTTTTTCTCATCGGCCACGAGCTTGGGATACGCCTCGCCCATCATCGCCACCAGGTCGGGCACCAGCTTGTGGAAGAACGGCTTCTTCTGGCCCAGCTTGTAGCCGTGGCGGATGGCGCGGCGGATGATGCGGCGCTGCACGTAGCCGCGGCCTTCGTTCGACGGGATCACGCCGTCGGCCACGAGGAACGCGGTGGCGCGGATGTGGTCGGCGATCACGCGCAGGCTCTTGTGGTTCAGATCCTTCTCGCCGGTTTCACGGGATGCGGCCTTGACGAGTTTGTCGAACAGGTCGATCTCGTAGTTGCTGTGCACGTGCTGCAGGATCGCGGCCAGGCGCTCCAGGCCCATGCCCGTGTCGACGCAGGGCGCGGGCAGCTTCTTGACCGAGCCGTCGGGCTGCATGTCGAACTGCATGAACACGTTGTTCCAGATCTCGATGTAGCGGTCGCCGTCTTCATCGGGCGAACCGGGCGGGCCGCCGGCGATCCCGGGGCCGTGGTCGTAGAAGATTTCGGAGCACGGGCCGCAGGGCCCCGTGTCGGCCATCATCCAGAAGTTGTCGGACATGTAGCGGCCGCCCTTGTTGTCGCCGATGCGCACTACGCGCTCGGGCGGCAGGCCGATCTCTTTCGTCCAGATGTCGTAGGCCTCGTCGTCTTCGATGTAGACGGTGGCCCAGAGCTTTTCGGCCGGCAGCTTGTAGACCTCGGTCAGCAGCTCGAAGGCCCACTTGAGCGACTCGCGCTTGAAGTAGTCGCCGAAGCTCCAGTTGCCCAGCATCTCGAAGAAGGTGTGGTGCCGCGCCGTGTAGCCCACGTTCTCCAGGTCGTTGTGCTTGCCGCCGGCGCGCAGGCACGCCTGCACCGAGGCCGCGCGCACGTAGGGACGCTTGTCTTCGCCGAGAAACACGTCCTTGAACTGCACCATGCCCGAATTGGTGAACATCAGGGTCGGATCGTTGCCGGGCACGAGCGGGCTCGAGGCCACCACCGTGTGACCCTTGGAGGCAAAGAAGTCGAGAAAAGTCTTGCGGATGTCGGCGACGGTGAAGGTGGGCTGGCTCATCGGGATCTGGTTCTGCGCAGGCGCGGGAACGCGCCTAAATGCTTGATTTGCTTGAACATTCGATTATAGGTTTGGGGCCTGTTCCAAGGCCCCGGGGCGCCCGAAGCCCTCAGTCTTCGCCCTGCGCCGCGAGTTCCCCGCTCTGCTGCTCCACGCTGCGCTCCAGGAAACGCCACAAACGCTCGTCTTCGCTGAAGGCCACGTTGAAGCGCAACCACCCGGTCGGGCGCGGATTCACCAGAAACAACTGCCCCGGGCCGAGCATGATGCCCTCGCCGGCGGCGCGCTGCGAGAGCTCGGCACTGTCCGCGATGTCCGGATGGCGGGCCCACAGGTACATGCCCGCCGCGGCCTCGTGGAACAGCTCGAAGCCCCGCGCTTCCAGCCGGCGCGCCACGGTGCCATGGGCGTGCGCCAGCCGGTCGCGCAGCGCCTTGAGATGCTTGCGCCAGCGGCCGTCGGTCACCACGCCGAAGGCCAGGCGCTCGGTGATGTCGGACGAGGTGAGGCCCGACACCATCTTGAGCTGGGCCAGGTCGCCCAGCAGTTCGGGCTCGGCAACGACATAGCCGACCCGCAGGTTCGGCGAGATGCTCTTGGAGAAGCTGCTCACGTACACCACCTGCCGCAACTGGGCGAGGCTTGCGAGCGATGGCCGCATGGAGGCGTCCATGTCGGCATAGATGTCGTTCTCGACCAGCACGAAATCGTGCGCCTGCGCCAGCTGCAGCAGCCGTACCAGTTGCGGCAGCGCCGCCATGGAGCAGGTCGGGCTTTGCAGGCGCGGCTGGGTGAAGAAGGCCTTGGGCCGATGAATCGCCAGCAGGGCTTCCAGCGCCGGCAGGTCGTAGCCCGTGGGGGTGCGCGGCACGCCAATGGGCTCCACCCCCAGGAAGCGCAGCATGAACATCAGGTTGGGGTAGCCCGGGTCGTCCACCAGCACTGCATCGCCCGGCTTCAGCAGCCGGCGTGCAACCAGATCCAGCGCCTGGCTCGAACCCTGGGTCAGCAGCACCTGCGGCGCCTCCACCTGGATCTGCCGCTCCGACAGCGATTCGGCCACCGCCATGCGCAGCGCCATGTGGCCGTACGGCAGGCCGTAACCGCCGATGTCGGCGCCGTCGGAAGCGAGCTGGCGCAGGCTGCGGCGCACGCCGTCCTCGAACAGCCAGTCGTGCGGCAGCCAGCCGCAGCCCGGCTTGAGCGGCAGGTTGCTGTTCTCGAAGATCTGTTGCAGATACCAGCGCGCATCGAAGCGCGGGTCGGCGCGCGGTGCACTGGCCGCTCCGCCACCTTCGTCGCTGCGCCGCTTGACGAAGAAGCCCGCGTTGGCCCGCGAGACCAGCAGGCCCTGGGCCACCAGCCGGTCGTAGGCCTCGACCACGGTGAAGACGCTGACGTTGTGCGCCGCGGCAAAGGCCCGGATCGAAGGCAGCTTGCTGTCGGCCTTGAGCTTCTGGCTGCCGATCAACCCGCGCAGCCCCTCCACGATCTGGCTGACCAGAGGTGTCGGCGATTCGGGGCGAAGAATGAGCATCGAGAGGGCCTCGGCAAACCGGCGTGCACCATATTGAGGAAAGTATGTACAGGATACAAGACCAGCACAGTCCACCGGCCGATCGTGCCGGGTGTACATGGCAGCGCCACCCTGCAAAACCTACAGTGCCGGCATCCCATCCATCCGGACACAGAATTCCATGCAGCGCGAACCCCATCTCAGCAATGCCGCCCTCATGGCACGGCGCACCGCCGCCGTCGCCCGCGGCGTCGGCCAGGCCCATGAAATTTTCGTCAGCCGCGGCAGCAACGCTGAGGTCTGGGACGTCGAGGGCCGGCGCTACATCGACTTCGCCGGCGGCATCGCGGTGCTGAACACCGGCCATTGCCATCCCGCGATCAGCGCCGCCGTGAAGGCCCAGGTCGATCTCTATTCGCACACCTGCTTCCAGGTGCTGGCCTACGAGCCGTACGTCGAGCTGGCCGAGCGGCTGAACACGCTGGCGCCCGGCAACTTTCCGAAGAAGTCGATCTTCCTCAGCACCGGCGCCGAGGCGGTCGAGAACGCGGTGAAGATCGCGCGCGCTTTCACGCGCCGCCCCGGTGTGATTGCGTTCACCGGGGGGTACCATGGCCGCACCATGATGACGCTTGGCCTCACCGGTAAGGTCGCGCCCTACAAGGTCGGCTTCGGCCCCTTCCCGGGCGAGGTGTTTCATGCGCTGTACCCGAACGCGCTGCACGGGGTGAGCGTAGACGATGCTTTGCACTCGGTCGAACTGCTGTTCAAGAACGACATCGAGCCCGAGCGCGTGGCGGCCTTCATCCTGGAACCGGTGCAGGGCGAAGGTGGCTTCTATGTGGCGCCGAACGACTTCGTCGAAGGCCTGCGCGCGCTGGCGGATCGCTACGGCATCCTGATCATCGCGGACGAGGTGCAGACCGGCGCCGGCCGCACCGGCACCTGGTTTGCTAGCGAGCAGTGGCCGGTGGCGCCCGACCTGATCACCACCGCCAAGTCGATGGCCGGCGGCTTCCCGATCTCGGGCGTCGTGGGCCGCGCCGAGGTGATGGACGCGCCGGCACCCGGCGGCCTCGGCGGCACCTATGCCGGCAGCCCGATCGGCTGCGCCGCCGCGCTCGCGGTGCTCAAGGTGTTCGACGACGAGCAATTGCTGGCCCGCAGCAAGGCGCTGGGCGAACGGCTGACCGCGGGCCTGCGCCGCATCGCGGCCGACGAGCCGGCCATCGGCGACGTGCGCGGACTCGGTTCGATGGTGGCCATCGAACTGTTCGAGCAAGGCGACACGGCCCGGCCCGACGCCGCGCTCACCCGCAAGGTGGTCGCCGAGGCGGCCCGGCGCGGGCTGATCCTGCTGTCGTGCGGCACCTACGGCAACGTGATCCGCGTGCTGGTGCCGCTGACGGCATCCGACTTGCTAGTGGACGAAGGCCTTGCGCTTCTGGCGGACAGCTTCGCCGCGCTGCGCTGATCGACCCCCCTCTGTGAACACCCCCATGACCGAAGAACCCCTGGTGCGATTCCAGCGCGTCCAGAAAACCTACGACGGCGAGCACCTGGTGGTGCGCCAGCTCGACCTGGACATCCATCGCGGCGAGTTCCTGAGCCTGCTCGGCCCCTCGGGCTCGGGCAAGACCACCACGCTGATGATGCTCGCGGGCTTCGAGTCGCCCACCTCGGGCGACATCCTGCTCGAGGGGCGGCAGATCACCCGCACGCCGCCGCACAAGCGGCACTTCGGCATGGTGTTCCAGAACTACGCGCTGTTCCCGCACCTTAGCGTGGGCCAGAACGTGGCCTATCCGCTCACGGTGCGCAAGGTGGCCAAGGACGAGCAGCAAAAGCGGGTGCAACGCGCACTCGACATGGTGCAATTGAAGGGCATGGCCGACCGGCTGCCGGGCCAGCTCTCGGGGGGCCAGCAACAGCGCGTGGCGCTGGCGCGCGCGCTGGTGTTCGAGCCGCAACTGGTGCTGATGGACGAGCCGCTCGGCGCGCTCGACAAGCAACTGCGCGAACACATGCAACTCGAGCTCAAGGAACTGCACCGCCAGTTGGGCGTGACCTTCGTCTACGTGACGCACGACCAAGGCGAGGCACTGACCATGAGCGACCGCGTCGCGGTCTTCAACGAGGGCGTAATCCAGCAGCTCGACACTGTCGACCGCCTCTACGAGATGCCCGCCAACCGCTTCGTTGCCGGCTTCGTCGGCGACAACACGGTGCTCAAGGGCACGCTGCAGGCCGGCGGCGACGTGGCCACCATGGCGCTGCCCGACGGCCGCGTGCTGGACGGGCTGAACGTGGGCGGCGCAGCCGTCGGCGCCGCGGTCGAACTGTGCATCCGCCCCGAGCGCGTGGTGCTGCATCGGGGATCCGACGCTGCCACGCGCAACATGCTCGCGGCCGAAGTGACGCGCGTCATCTACTACGGCGACCACCTCCGGCTGCTGTGCAGCCTGGGTGGCGGCCAGGCCGACGCCACCGTCAAGCTGCCGCTCACCGGCCTGCAGGGCGCCGCACCGCCGCAGGGTGGCGAGCGGGTCTCGCTCGAACTGCCGGTCGCGCATGCGCGCATCTACCTTCCCTGATTGATTTTTTCCGCCAACCCATAAGGACTCTTCCATCATGAAAAAGACACTTCTCACCTGCGCCCTCGCCGCCGTGTTCGCACTGCCGGCGCTCGCACAGCAGCAGATCACCGTCGTCAACTTCGGTGGCGCCAACGCCAACGCCCAGAAGAAGGCCTACTACGAGCCCTACGAGAAGACCGGCACCAAGGTGATTCCGGTCGAGTACAACGGCGAGCAGGCCAAGATCAAGGCCATGGTCGAGACCAAGAAGGTGACCTGGGACGTGGTGGAAGTCGAGTCGCCCGATGCGGCACGCGGCTGCGACGAAGGCCTGTTCGAAAAGCTTGACTATTCGAAGATCGGCAACAAGGCCGACTTCCTGCCCGCTGCCGTCACCGAATGCGGCGTCGGCGTGTTCGTGTGGTCGACCGTGATGGCCTACAACGGCGAAAAGCTCAAGACCGCCCCCACCAGCTGGGCCGATTTCTGGGACGTGAAGAAGATCCCCGGCAAGCGCGGCATGCGCAAGGGTGCGCGCTACAACCTCGAGTTCGCGCTGATGGCCGACGGCGTGAAGCCGGCCGACGTCTACAAGGTGCTGGCCACCAAGGACGGTGCCGAACGCGCCTTCAAGAAGCTCACCGAACTCAAGCCGAACATCCAGTGGTGGGAAGCCGGCGCGCAGCCGCCGCAATTCCTGGTGGCAGGCGACGTGGTGCTCACCACCGTGTACAACGGCCGCATCGACGCTGCCAACCGCGAAGGCCGCAACCTCAAGATCTACTGGCCCGGCGGCATCTATGACCTGGACTACTGGGTGATCCCGAAGGGCGCGCCGAACAAGGATGCTTCGCTCAAGTTCATCCAGTTCGCAATGAAGCCCGAAAACCAGGCCGTGTATGCGAACAACATCGCCTACGGCCCGACCAACACCAAGGCGCTGGCGTCGCTCGACAAGAAGGTGCTGGACGACCTGCCGACCTCGGCGTCGAACGCCAAGGAAGCGCTGCAGTTCAGCGTCGCGTTCTGGGCCGACCAGGGCGAGGCGCTCGAGAAGCGCTTCGCATCCTGGGCCACGCAGTAAGCGGCATGAGCGGCGCAGCGCGTAGCGCGGAGGTCTTTCAATGAGTTCGGCAACGTTGACCACCCCGACCCTGGCGGACGCGCCGCCGGGCGAACTCCGGCGCGCGCTGGCGCGTGCCGAGTCGCGCCGCAAATGGCGCGCCTTTTCGCTCACGCTACCGCTGCTGGTGTTCCTGCTGCTGACGATGCTGGTGCCGATCGTCGCGCTGCTGCAGCGTGCCGTGGAAAACCCGGAAGTGGCCAACGCGCTGCCGCGCACGGTGCGGGCGCTCGACGACTGGAACCGCAAGGACACGCCACCGCCCCAGGCCTTTGCCGCCATCGCGTCCGACCTCGGCCAGCTGGCCGACAGTTCGGACGCCGGCGCGCTGGCGCGCCGCCTCAACACCGAGATCGCTGGCGCCCGCTCGCTGGTGATGGGCACCTTTCGGGCGCTGCCGATCGCCGGCACGCCGGACGAGGTCAAGGCCCGCATGCTCGAACTCGACCCGCGCTGGGCCGAGCCGCCATTCTGGCAGGCGATCGCCAAGAACGGATCGCGCTGGACCCCCGACTACCTGCTGGCCTCGGTCGACCTGCGCCGCGATGCGGCCGGCAGCGTCGAGCGCATGCCGCCCGACCAGCGCGCCTTCGGCGGCATCCTGCTGCGCACGTTCCACATCAGCGCCGTGGTCACCTTCTTCTGCCTGCTGCTGGCCTATCCGCTGGCCTGGTGGCTGTCGACGCTGCCGGCGCGCAAGGCCAACATCCTGATGATCCTGGTGCTGGTGCCGTTCTGGACCTCGATCCTGGTGCGCGTGGCGGCCTGGATCGTGCTGCTGCAGTCCGAAGGCCTGGTCAACCGCGGCCTCATCGGCATCGGCCTGATCGACCAGCCGCTGGCGCTGCTGTTCAACCGCACGGGCGTGATCATTTCGATGGTGCACATCCTGCTGCCCTTCATGATCCTGCCGCTCTACAGCGTGATGAAAAGCGTGCCGCCGACCTACCAGCGCGCGGCCGTGTCGCTCGGCAGTCCGCCGCTGGTGGCGTTCTTCCGCGTCTATGTGCCGCAGACCTACCCGGGCATCGGCGCCGGTGCGCTGCTGGTGTTCATCCTGGCCATCGGCTACTACGTCACGCCGGCACTGCTGGGCGGGGCCGACGACCAGATGCTGAGCTACTACATCGCGCGCTACACCAATGTGGAAATCAACTGGGGCATGGCCTGTGCGCTCGGCGCCCTGCTGCTGGCCGCCACGCTGGTGCTCTATGCGGTGTACCGCCGCATCGGCAAGGCCGACCTGAGCCTGGGCTGAAGCCGCACGAAAGACCTCCATGCCGAAGCTTCTCCCCGAATTTCCCGCCTACTCGACCTTTGCCGACAAGCTCGGCTGGTGGGCGGTGCGCGCGCTCTGTGTCGCGGTGCTGGCCTTTCTGCTGGCGCCGATCCTGGTCGTGATCCCGCTGTCGTTTTCGAGCAGCTCCTTCCTGGCCTATCCGATCCCGGGCTGGTCGCTCAAGTGGTACGAAAACCTGTTCCAGTCGCCCGAATGGGGCCGCGCGGCGCGCAACAGCTTCATCGTTGCGCCGGCCGCGACGGTGGTCGCCACCGTGCTCGGCACGCTGGCGGCGGTAGGCCTCTCGCGCACCAATTTCCCGTTCAAGGGCCTGCTCATGAGCGTGCTGATCTCGCCGATGGTGGTGCCGATCGTGGTGGTAGGCGTGGCGGCGTACCTCAATTTCGCACCGATCGGGCTGGCCGACACCTACTTCGGCCTGATCGTGGTGCACGCGGCACTGGGCGCGCCCTTCGTGCTCACCACCGTGCTCGCCACGCTGGCCGGCTTCAACCACAACCTGGTGCGCGCGTCGCTGAGCCTGGGCGAAACGCCATTCAACACCTTCATGCGCATCACGCTGCCGGTGATTGCGCCGGGCGTGATTTCGGGCGCGCTGTTCGCCTTTGCCACCTCGTTCGACGAAGTGGTGGTCACGCTGTTCCTGGCGGGGCCCGACCAGGTCACGCTGCCGCGCCAGATGTTCACCGGCATCCGCGAGAACATCTCGCCGACCATCGCGGCCGTCGCGACGCTGCTGATCGTGTTCACGACCAGTCTGCTGCTGGTACTTGAGTGGCTGCGTGGCCGCCGACGCTGATCTAGGATAGCCGGCTGGCTGCAGGCAGCCCCTCTCCGCACACCTGGAAGAAAAACATGGACATGAAGACCTCCCCCCTCGCCTTGCTCAACGACCCGACCCTGCTCAAGACAGATGCACTGGTCGACGGCCAGTGGCTAAAGGGCGCAAGCCGTTTCGACGTGAACGACCCAGCCACCGGCCTGAAGCTGGCCGACGTCGCCAACCTCACCCGCAGCGATGCGGCCGCCGCCATAGCCGCGGCCAACAAGGCACTGGCCGCCTGGCGCGGCAAGACCGGCAAGGAACGCAGCATCGTTCTGCGCAAGTGGTTCGACCTGCTGATCGCCAACACCGAAGACCTCGGCCGCCTGATGACGGCCGAACAGGGCAAGCCCTTCGCCGAGGCCAAGGGCGAGGTGGCGTACGGCGCCAGCTTCATCGAATGGTTTGCCGAAGAAGCCAAGCGCGTGAACGGCGAGACGCTCCCCCAGTTCGACAACAACCGCCGCCTGCTGGTCATGAAGCAGGCCATCGGCGTGTGCGCCGCCATCACGCCGTGGAACTTTCCGCTGGCGATGATCACGCGCAAGGTCGCGCCCGCGCTGGCCGCCGGCTGCACCGTCGTCATCAAGCCGGCCGAACTCACGCCGCTCACCGCACTGGCCGCGGCCGAACTCGCGGTGCGCGCCGGCATTCCGGCCGGCGTGCTCAACGTTCTCACGGCCGACAGCAGCAACAGCATCGCGATCGGCAAGGAACTGTGCGAGAGCGACATCGTGCGGCACCTGAGCTTTACCGGCAGCACGGAAGTCGGCCGCATCCTGATGGCCCAGAGCGCGCCAACCGTCAAGAAGCTGTCGCTCGAACTCGGCGGCAATGCGCCCTTCATCGTGTTCGACGACGCCGACATCGACTCGGCCGTGGAAGGCGCAATGGCCAGCAAATACCGCAATGCAGGCCAGACCTGCGTGTGCGCCAACCGCCTCTACGTTCAGGACGGTGTGTACGACGCCTTCGTCGCGAAGTTCGCCGCCAAGGTCAAGGCACTCAAGGTCGGCAACGGTTTTGAAGACGGCGTGATGCAGGGCCCATTGATCGAGAACGCCGCCGTCGACAAGGTGCAGCGCCACGTCGACGATGCAGTGGCAAAGGGTGGCAAGGTGCTGGCCGGCGGGCACAAGATCAAGGGCCAGTTCTTCGAGCCGACCGTGATCGCCGAAGCCACCGCCGACATGCTGTGCGCGCGCGAAGAAACCTTCGGCCCGTTTGCCCCGGTGTTCCGCTTCAAGACCGAACAGGAGGCCATCGATGCGGCCAACAACACCGAGTTCGGCCTGGCCAGCTATTTCTACAGCCGCGACGTCGGCCGCATCTTCCGCGTGGCCGAGGCGCTGGAGTACGGCATGGTGGGCATCAATGCCGGCGTGATCGCCACCGAGCATGTGCCCTTCGGCGGCGTCAAGCAGTCGGGCCTGGGGCGCGAGGGCTCGCACCACGGCATGGACGACTATGTCGAGATCAAGTACCTGTGCCTGGGCGACATCCTGAAGTGACGCACAGCGCCTGACTCGCCCAGAAGCCGGGTCAGGCCGGCTCCTGCAGGAGCTCGATGGCGCGCTTGAACTGAAGATCCTGCATGGCGCGGTGCAGCGCCTCGAAGCGATTGCTGCCGAGCGAACCCTGGAGCGAGGCGGCGAGTTCGTCGAACAGCGCCATCGCGCCCAGGCTTTGCTTGCGCAGGCTGTCGATGAAAAGGGCCAGATCCTCCGGTTCGAGCGAGGCCGCAGTGTCCGCGCCGGCTGCGGAGCCCGGACCCGCACCCGCAGTCCTGGCGTCCTCGGCATCGAGAAACGGTTTCGCCGCCATCTGCAGCTTGTGCAGTTCTCCACTCAGCGCGCGCAGCATCTGGTCGGCCCGGCCCCGGTCGCCCGCTTTCAGGGCGGCTTGGGCGTCGGCCGCCAGTCGGCCGACGGCCTTGGCGCCCATCATTCCAGCGCTGCCATGGAGCTTGTGCAGGCGCGCCGGCAAGACGGCCGACGATTCGCTCCTCGAAGACGCGGCGCTCACGCGCGCAAGATCGCCGAATTCGGCGAGCAGACGGCGCAGCACGCTTCGCAGCAGCGCCACATCGCCCCCGAGGCGCTTGACCGCGTCCGCCGCGTCGATGCCTTCTATCGATGGCCAGCCCAAGGGTAAATGCACCGCATCGGCGGCCGCCTCGGCCGCCGACGGCACGCGCCGGCCCTGGGCCCGATCCGCATAGCCGCGCACGCAGCGGATCAGGGCCTCCACATCGAAAGGCTTGCTGACGAAGTCGTCCATGCCCGCCTCGAATGCGCGCTCCCGTTCGGCTACGAGTGCGCTGGCGGTCAATGCGATCACCGGCAAAGTGAGACCGAGTTCGCGCCGAATCAGTCGCGTTGCCTCGTTGCCGTCAAGCATCGGCATCTGGACATCCATCAGGACGAGGTCGAAAGCCAGAGGGGTCGAACGCAGCAGTTCGACCGCTTCGCGGCCATTGTTCGCCAACGCAACCTGTGCGCCCTCGCGTTCGAGAATGTGCTGGCAGACCTCAAGGTTGACCGGGCTGTCGTCCACCACCAGCACACGCACAGATGAAAGGCGCTGTTCGGTCGGCGTATTCCACGGCACATCGTCCACCAACGCGCCGAGTGCGGACGGCCGGGATGCGCCGTCGGGTACGACTTCGAGCGGCAGAACCACCCAGAACTCGCTGCCGCGGCCCGGCGTGCTGCTGACACCGAGCTCGCCGCCCATCAGCTCGGCAAGCTGCTTGACGATCGACAGGCCCAGCCCGGTGCCGCCGAAACGTCGCGTGGTCGACGTATCGGCCTGCGTGAAAGGCCTGAAGAGGCGGGCCAGCACATCGGCTTCGATGCCGATGCCGGTATCGGTCACCGCAAAGCGCAGGCGCAGCCGATCCCCGATGCTCTCCTGCGCCTGCACGCTCAGCCGCACCGAACCCTGTGCAGTGAACTTGATCGCATTGCTCAGCAGGTTGACGAGGATCTGCCGGATGCGGGTGACGTCTCCGCGCACCCGGGCCGGCAGGTCTTCCGGGGCGTCGAGCCGCAGCGCAATGCCCCTGTGGTTGGCGTTCACGGTCATCATGGCCGCGACGTCCTTCAGCAACTCGCGCAGGCCAAACTCGGACTCGTCCAGCGCCATCTCGCCGGCCTCGATCTTCGAGATGTCGAGAATGTCGTTGATCACGCCCAGCAGCGAATTGCCGGCGGCATCGATCTTCTGCAGGAACGACTGCTGCCGGGTGTCCAGGGGCGTCTGCCGCAGCAGATAGGTCAGCCCGATCACCGCGTTCAGCGGCGAGCGGATCTCGTGGCTCATGTTGGCCAGAAACTCGCTCTTCGCCTTGCTGGCCGACTCCGCCTGGTCGCGGCGCTCGTTCAAGGCGAGATTGAGGTTCTCGAGTTGGGTCTGTGCGCGCTTCATTTCGGTCACGTCGACCGCCACCGAGATGAAGCCTTTGACGACATCGCCGTCCCGGTCTGGAATGTAGTGCAGCCAGTAGTGCACCGTGGTTCCATCCGAGAGCGTGCGGGTGCGTTCGAGGCGCTGCTGCTGGCCGGCGAGCGCGGTACGGATGAAGGGTTCGTTCTTGCTGAATTGCTCGGTGCCGAGCAGCTCGATTTGCGTGATTCCGATCATCTGCGCCGGCGAGCGGCCCATCCAGCGCTGATGGGCGTTGTTCGCAAAAGTGCAGCGCATGTCCGGCGTCCAGTAGGCGACGACGCCGGGAATGTTGTCGGTCACGATGCGCATGATGCGTTCGTTGTTGTGCATCTTCTCTTCCGCCAGCTTGCGCTCCGAAAGATCGACCGCAATCGCAATGAAGCCGACGACGTTCGCCTCGCCGTCGTAGAGGGCGCTGACGTTCAAATGAACCGGAACCCGGGTGCCGTCCTTGCGCACGTAAGTCCACTCGCTGGCGGCTGCCAACCCCGCGCCCGGTGCGGGCTCGAACACTTCGCCGGGGGCCAGCGGCCGGCCCAGTTCGGCCGACAGCGCCGTGGCGCGCGCATGAACCTCCTGGGCGTCGTGAAACCGGTTCATCTCGACGCGATCAACCACCTCCGACGCTGCATAGCCCAGCAAGGCCTCCGCAGCCGGATTGAACAAGGTCACCACGCCGTTGACATCAGTCGCAATGATGGCGCTGCCCGCCCCGGTCAGGATCGCCCGCTCGCGCGTCGACAGCGCCAGCAGTTGAGCCGTGCGCTCGCTCACCTGCTGCTCGAGCATCGCGTTCAGCTCGAGGATGTGCGCCTTGGTCGCGTTTTCGTGCGTGATGTCCCGCACGGTCTGCGCGTCGCCGACCACCCGGCCGTCGGCCGCCCGGATCGGCGCCGCAGCGACGGAAACGGCCACCATGGCCCCGCCACGATGCCGGCGAAAGGTCTCGAATGCGGCGACGGACTTGCCCTCTGCGATGTGGCGCAGCATTTCCTTTTCTTCCGGCTCATACGCCGCAGGCACCAGCAGATCCGGCAGGGGCTGGCCAACCGCCTCCTCCGCGGTGTAGCCGAAGATCTGCGCTGCCGCGGCGTTCCAGTCGGTGATGGTTCCGTCCAGGCGCCGGCCGATGATGGCGTCGTTGGAACTGGTCACGATGGCCGCCAGCCGCGAGCGCTGCTCATCGGCAAGTTCTTGCCGCCGCCGCGTCACCTGATAGACGTACGACAGCAGCGACAGCACTGCGGCCAACGCGACCCCGGCCGCGAAGACCGCCCAGGGATTGCGCAGGTTCAGCTGGGTGGCGAACAAGGGCTGTGCGGTAACTTCCACCTGCCAGACGCGTCCGAACAGTTGCAGCGGCGATGCGGTCATCCGCGCGCCGGCCGCAGCGGAGGCACTGCCCGGCGACACGAAGAAGCGCTCGGGCTGGTCGGCGCGGGTGATGTCGGCCAGGGCAAGGGAAAACGCGCCGTCCTGATAGTCGAACCCCTTCAGCACCTCGTCGATGGCAAGCGGCGTCAAGACCCAGCCGACGGTTTCTGCGCGCGCAACCTCTGGCGCCATGGGCTCGCGAAAGCGCTGCTGAAACCTGGCGAGCTGAGCATCGATCCTGTAGACCGGCAGCAGCAGCAAGAAGGCACGCATTGGCCGGTTTTCCTGTGCCAGCGCGATCGGTGCCGTCAGGGTCGCTTCGCCGCTCAGCATCGCGCGGTCGGCGGCAGCGCGTCGATTGGGCTCTGATGCAATGTCGAGTCCGAAGCCGGGACCGTTGCGGTCGGCAGGTTCGGCGTACTGGACCACATAGCGGTCGCCGTCGTTCGGACCCAGTTGCTGCAGGGCGAAATCGGGTTTGCCGTCCAGGCGCGCCGCGGCGATGAATGCCGCTTCCTGATCGAGCGGCACCCGCCGGACAAAGCCGAAGCCGCGGGATCCCGGAAACTCGCGATCGATGTCGCGTGAGGCGCTGTACCGGGCGAATCCCAGCCGCGTGATGCCGGTCTCGCCGCCGGCGGCGATGACTGCGCCCCGCGCCCCGCGCAGGCCGTATTCGTACACCTGCATGCGGGCGGCGACCTGCTCGACCGCGCGGCGGGTCAACGCGTCAAAGCGGGTCTTCGACCGTGCTTCGTTGTCTTTGGCCTGCCAGAGTCCGGCGGCCACGGCGATGCCCAAGCCCGCCACCAGCGCGATAAAAGAACGGCCCAGGCGGCTGAGGAATCTGCTCACATTCAGCCGGGAGCGGACATGAGGCAGGCCTGGGCCCGGCCGGCTTGCTTGGCCTGCGCGAGCGCGCTGCCGGCCGCCCGGTGAAGGGGCTCGTGGTCAACCGTGGCGTTGGGTTCGCGAGGCACGGACGCATCGAAAGAGGCAACGCCAGCGCTGCACGTCACATGCCGCGAAACGGAAGAACCTTGATGCGAGATGTCCAAGGCTTCGACTTCGCCCAGCAGCCGGTTGGCAACGTGAAAGCCACCCTCGGGCGGCGTATCGGGAAGGATCAGGGCGAACCGGTCGTTGTCCAGCCGGGCCACGAAATCACCGGGCCGGCGAACACCGCGGCGCGCTACCTCGGCCACCGCCGCGAGACAGGCATCCGCAGCCTTGCGGCCGTACAGATTTTCAAACGACTTGAAGCAGTCCACGTCGAGCATGACGAGGGAAAGAGCCTGGTTCGATTCCGAGGCGCGCAGCAACTCGCGCGTCAGGGTGTCCTCGCAGGCACGGCCGTTGGGCAGACCCGTCAGACCATCGATCCGCGACAACTTGCGCAAGTCGTCCGACAGCCGCTTGAGCTTGAGCTGGGTGTTGACGCGGGCCGTCACCTGCGATGCATTGAACGGCTTGCGGATGAAGTCGACCGCGCCCATCTGCAGCACGGCCACTTCCAGTTCGGCTTCCTGGTGGCTGCTGACGAAGATGACCGGAACGTCGGCGATCGACGCGTCGGCCTTCAAGGCCTCACACACCTCCAGCCCGCTCATGTCGCCCAACTGCGCATCGAGCAGGATCAAATCCGGCAGCGCCTCCTTTGCGAGCCGCAAGGCATCCGCTCCGCTGGTCGCAAATCGAACGGTGGTGTAGTCCGAAAGTATCCGGCTCAGCACCTGGATGATCGAGGGGTCGTCATCGACAAGAAGCAGGCTCGCTTCGACCGCAGATTTTTTCATCGGAACATTCTGCATCCCGACTTTTCGTTGCCGTGCAGGAGATTACCCCGAGCCCGCTCGCGGGTCGGGCCGGAATAGCGAACTACCGACTTACTTGCGTCGACCAACGTACTCAATCAGCGCCTTCAACTTCGACGGTTGATCGTGCCTGCTGGGGTAGTAAAGGTAGAAGCCCGGGAACGTCGGTGAGAACGAAGCCAACACGCGTTTGAGGCGCTTGGCCCGGATGTGGGGCCGTGCAAGCTGTTCAAAGGTATAGGCCAGCCCGACGCCTTCGAGTGCAGCATCGATGCCGAACATCGTGTCGCTGATGGTGAGGTTGCCCTGGATCTCGTACTCCACCGGGCGCCCCTCCACTTCGAATTCCCATTTGTAGATCGTGCCTGTTGCAGCAAAGCGGAAGCGCACGCAGTTGTGCCGCACAAGTTCGTCCGGATGGCGAGGCGCGGGAACCCGCCGCAGGTACTCCGGGGAAGCCACCACCGCAACGGCGACCGGGCCACCGAGGGGGACGGCGACCATGTCCCGGTGGATGCTCTCGCCAAAGCGGACGCCAGCGTCGAAGCCTTTCTCGACGATGTCCACGAAGCCCTCGTCGTTGGTCAGTTCAAGCTGGACATGGGGATGCTCATGGAGGAAGCCGGCCAATATGGGTTGCAGAACCAGTGCGGTGGAAATCCTCGCGGCATTCAGGCGCAATGTCCCGGCGGGTCGCCCCTGCAGAACGTTCAGCTCATCCCCCGCATCGAGGACCTGGCCCAGGGCCGGGCCGATCCGGGCGAGGTAGGTCTGGCCGGCTTCCGTCAGGCTGACGCTTCGCGTCGTCCGGTTCAACAGGCGCACGCCCAGCCGCGTCTCCAGCTGCCGGATCGCCTGGCTCAGCGCAGAGGGTGATACCTCCAGATCCGCAGCAGCTGCGGTGAACCCGCGGTGTTCTGCCACCTTCCAGAACGCCATCAATCCATCCAGTTGGCTCAGCTTCATACCTTGAAGCTTACCTTCACAAGGCATGCGGCATTGACCACTTTTTCTTTCTTATCCATGTTTCTAAAGTCGGCACAACCCGCAAAGGACGAAACAGAGAAATGACCGAAGCACGGAAACCGCAATTCAGCACTGGCCGCATCACAGCCGTCCGGCATTCGCTGGCGACCTCTCTCGTTGCAGTGCTGGGCATCGGTGTCAGCGTCGCGTGGCCGACCCACGCAATGGCCAGCCTGGCGCTGGCGCAGAAGTACACGTGCGTCGCATGCCACCAGCCCGCGGCCAAGGTGGTGGGTCCCTCCTGGAAGGACATCGGCGCCAGGTACGGCGAGGGCAAAGGAACCGCCGCGCAACTGGCTGCAAGCATCAAGGGCGGCAGCTCGGGCAAGTGGGGCCCGATGCCCATGCCGCCGCAGGCCCAGGTTCCCGATGCCGACGTGCAGTCGCTCGCGCAATGGCTGCTCGACGGCGCCAAGTGATATCCATCCATCCAACCGCAGAGATTCAAACATGAGCGCGCTCCACATCAACGGCCGTGAACACGCAGTCGACGTCGACCCCGGCACCCCCATTCTCTGGGCCCTGCGCGACACGCTGGGCATGACCGGCACCAAGTTCGGCTGCGGCGCCGCGCTGTGCGGCGCCTGCACCGTGCACCTGGACGGCCAGGCCATCCGCTCGTGCATCACGCCTATCTCTGCGGCCGAAGGCAAGAAGATCGTCACCATCGAATCGGCGGCAGGTGGCAGCGACCCGGTCGGCAACGCCGTGTACGCGGCATGGGTCAAGCACGACGTAGCGCAGTGCGGCTACTGCCAGAGCGGCCAGATCATGAGCGCGACGGCCTTCCTCAAGTCGCAGCCCAAGGGCAAGCAGCCCTCGGCCGCCGAGATCGACTCGGCCATGGCCGGCAACATCTGCCGCTGCGGCACCTATGCCCGCATCCGCGCCGCGGTGGCCGATGCCGCCAAAACCCTCGCCTGAAGGATCGCCATGTTGCCCACCCACATTGACCTCAGCGAGTTGCCGCGCGCCCTGCAACGCCTGATGGCCGCAGGCCAACCTGACGAAGCCGCCACGCTGCCTCGCCGCAGCTTCCTGAAGCTGGCCGGCGTCGGCGGCCTGGCGCTCGGCGCGTTTCCCCATCTGGCATTGGCACAGGCCGATGGTGCGGCAAAGCCTGCCGGCGCCCTGAAGCCGACGCAGCAGCCGCTGGCCTTCGTGCAGATCGCCGCCAACGGCGAAGTCACCGTGACCATCAACCGGCTCGAGTTCGGCCAGGGTGTGCAGACCGGCTTGCCGATGATCCTGGCCGAGGAGCTCGATGCCGACTGGCGCCTGGTGCGAAGCAAGAGCGGCACCAACGACGCCGCCTACCACGACCCCGCCTTCGGGATGCACCTTACCGGAGGCTCCAACTCGATCAAGAACAGCTTCACCCAGTACCGCGAGCTCGGCGCCCGCGCCCGGGCCATGCTGCTGTCGGCGGCAGCGGCGCGCTGGAATGTCGACGTGGCCACGCTGCGCACGCAGGCCGGCACGGTGATCGGCCCGGGTGGCCGCAAGCTGGGCTACGGCGAACTGGCCGAAGCCGCCATGGCCCTGCCGGTGCCCGAGAAGGTCACGCTGAAAGATCCCAAGGATTTCAAGATCATTGGCCGTCCGACCACGCGGCTCGATGCGCGTGCCAAGAGCAGCGGGCGCCAGGACTTCGGCATCGACGTCAAGCATCCCGGCCAACTCACCGCGGTTGTGGCCCATCCGCCCGTGTTCGGTGCCCGCCTGAAGTCGGTGGACGACAGCGCAGCTCGCGCCATCAAGGGCGTGAAGGCCGTGCTGCGTGTGCCGCTGGATCGCGGCGCCGAAGGCGTGGCCGTGGTGGCCGACGGCTACTGGCCCGCCAAGCTGGGCCGCGACGCGCTGAAGCTGCAGTGGGACACTGCCGCCGTGGAGAAGGTCGACAGCGAACGGCAATTGGTTCAGTACCGCGAACTGGCCACGAAGCCGGGTCCGCGCAAGTTCGACGCCGACATGGCACCGCTGGCCACAGCGCCCCGGCAGTTGGAAGCCGAGTTCGTGTTCCCCTACCTGGCCCATTCGCCCATGGAGCCGCTGAACTGCACCGTCAAGCTGTCCGGTGACCGCGCCGAACTGTGGGTCGGCACCCAGTGCGCCGGGCTAGACGCTGCTGCTGCCGCGCGTGTGCTCGGCCTCAAGCCCGAGCAGGTGAGCGTGCATGTGCAGATGGCGGGCGGCGGCTTCGGCCGGCGTTTCGTGGGCTCGAGCGACTACGTGGTCGAGGCCTGCGAGATCGCCAAGGCCGCGCGCGCCGCAGGCCTGAACGCGCCGGTGCGCCTGCTGTGGAGCCGCGAGGATGACATCAAGGGCGGCTACTACCGCCCCATGCATCTGCACCGTGCGCGCATCGGCTTCGACGAGCGCGGCAAGATCCTGGCCTGGGATCACGTCATCGTCGGCCAGTCCATCCTCACGGGAACGGTGTTCGAGCCGTTCCAGGTCAAGGACGGCATCGACGCTTCGGCCACCGAAGGCATGCGCGAGCCGTACCCGGTGCCGATGCGCCTGACCGTGCACCACCCCAAGCTCAATGTGCCGGTGCTGTGGTGGCGCAGCGTGGGCTCCACCCACACCGCCTTCGTGATGGAAACGCTGATCGACGAGATCGCCCGCAGCACCAAGCAGGATCCGGTGGCCTACCGGATGCAGCTGTTCGGCGACAAGCACCCCCGCCACCGCGCCGCACTGCAGCTCGCGGTGGACAAGAGCGGCTACGGCAAGAAGAAGTTGCCAGCCGGCCGTGCCTGGGGCGTGGCAGTGCATGAGTCCTTCAACTCCGTGGTGGCCTACGTGGTGGAAGCCTCGGTCAAGGATGGCCAGCCGGTGCTCGACCGCGTCACCAGCGGCGTGCACTGCAACCTGGCCGTCAACCCGCGCAGCGTGGAAGCCCAGGTGCAGGGTGCGGCGGTCATGGGCCTGTCGATGTGCCTGCCCGGCAGCGCCATCACATTGAAGGAGGGCGAAGTGCAGCAAGGCAACTTTGGCGACTTCACCGTGGCCCGCATCACCAACATGCCGGAGTTCGATGTCCACATCGTGCCCAGCGCCGATGCGCCCACCGGCATGGGCGAGCCCGGCCTGCCCCCGCTGGCGCCCGCCTTCGCAAACGCCATCGCGCGACTGACCGGCAACCCCCTGCGGCAGTTGCCTTTCAACCTGGCGTGACCAGGCAGCATGCCCAAGCCGCGGTGTTTCTGGAAGTGGCCGATGGCCGGCGGGCGGCTTGACTAGCCTTTTGGGCATATTGCGACCGCGCGCATTGCCTTGTAGTTCTTTGGAATTAACATCGAGGCATGCCGCCCGCCCCATCTCTTTCGAGTGCCGAGTACCGCGTCTCGCCCGCCGATGCGGCCGGTTTCAGCACCCACTGCATTTCGCCGCTGAAGCACAACTTCCATGAGCATCCGCTGCTGCAATTGCCGGCGCTGGGCGAACTGGCGAAGTACCTGGCGCCGCTGAAGCAGTGCCGCTTCGTGCGCCCCGGCATCACGCAGGCCTCGAGCTTCGCGCATGACGGCGAGCACCCCGACGGCAAGAGCATCGACGAGGTGTTCGCGCGCATCCACGAGCCCTACTCGTGGGTGGCGCTCTACAACATCGAGGCAAACCCGGTCTATGCCACGCTGCTGGCGCAGATCATCGACACCGTGCGCCCGACCATCGAGCGCGAGCAGCCAGGCATCTTCCTGATCAACGGCTTCATGTTCCTCTCTGCGCCGCCCTCGGTGACGCCCTTTCACATCGACCGCGAGAACAATTTCTGGCTGCAGCTGCACGGGCGCAAGACCATGAGCGTGTGGGACCACACCGACCGCACGGTGGTTGAAGCCAGCGCGGTGGAAGACTTCATCATCACCAAGTCGCTCAGGCGCGTGCGCCTGAAAGAGGAGTACCGCGCACGCAGCCACGAGTTCGACACCGGGCCGGGCGACGGCATCTACTTTCCGAGCACCTCGCCGCATATGACCCGCTCCGAACCCGACTGGGTCAAGCCCGGCGACGGCGTGTCCGTGTCACTCGGCGTGACCTTCTACACCTCGGTCACGCGCCGGCATGCGCAGGTGCACCAGTTCAACCGCCTGCTGCGCCAGACCTTGAAGATGACACCGACCGAGCCAGGCATGTCGACGCTGCGCGACAGCGTGAAAGCGCCACTAGGCCGCATGGTCGGCGCCGCGCACTACCGCCGCAACGGCGGCACGCCGCCGCCAGGGGCCTACTGACCTGTCGAGAGAATTCGCGCGCGGCTAGAATCCGGCACGACACGCGGGTGTAGTTCAATGGTAGAACGGCAGCTTCCCAAGCTTCATACGAGGGTTCGATTCCCTTCACCCGCTCCAACATGGTGGTGGTCCACATGTTGGACTACCGCTCAGGCCTCCACATCCCTGGCAACGAGGCTCTGGCGCATCGCCTCTCCCTGGGCTTTCTGCACGTCTTCATGCTGGAGGTTGCCAACCTGCTCCGCGCAGTACGCAAGCAGCTCGTCGAGTTCGGTGGATTTGTCGAACACCCTGTCCGCACCGAGTTCTGCCGCACGCAGCCGGACTTCGCGCGTTGCGTAGTTCGTCAGTACCACGATCTTCTGGTACGGCTGCCTGTTCCGGCAGCCCGCCAGCACGCCCAGGCCGGTTCCGCTTTCAAGTTGCAGGTCGACGATCGCCAAATGCCAGCTGCCGTCGTGCGCCGCCAGCCAGTGATCGGTCTCCGCCTGGGTCTTGGAATGCGCGACCACGCGAACCTCGGCGATCTCCTGCAGGGTCTCGATCAGATTTTCCAGAATGACGGCGTTGTCTTCGGCCAGGTAGGTGATGAGTTTTTGCTGTTGCATTGGAGGTTCTCCTCCCGACAGTCTCCGCACCCTTCCCCCGCGCGCTGCCGTCAGCCTGCGTCTCGCCCCGTAGGACAGCGCGCGGCTGCGCCCGAACGGCTCTGCATGGACGTTCGACGCCGATTACTACTTTCTTATTCTTGCGTGTTCGCGCGGTGTCCGCGCAGGCGGAGGCTCGAAGCCTCACCGCCGCCGTAGCCCAAGCCCTGCCCCGCTGCAGGGGTTGAAACTACGCGTGGGCTGGCTCGCGCAATTGCTGCTGTTGGCCGGTTGCCTGCAGCGCAGTGGTCTGTGCGAGGTGCAGGATCTCTTCCACCTGATCGATCCAATCGAAGTCGGCGCTGGTCAGGAACACAGGTTTGTGCGGCGCCGCCAGGTAGCGCACCATGGCCTTCTCGCCGATTTCATCGCTGTGCAATTGGTACGCTTCGAGCAGCGATTCACCGCCACCGGTCGCGCCGAAATGATCACGCAACGGATCTTCCCCGATCTCCACGATGACACGGGTCGCGCCAGCTGCGCCCGGCGGGTAGATCGCAAACCGCACGCTGGCGGTGTCGAAACAAAATATGGCTTCGCTCACAGCTGTCTCCTCAGGTTGTCTCCTAATTTTTGAGCGTCGGTATCAGATGCTTCCGCGAAAGCGGCGGAGGACGGTAAATCGAGCAAGGTTCTGTAGGATGCGTCCTACGTTCGGGTGCGCCCGCGCCTGGCACGGCCTGACTAGGCCTGCAATCGACTCCGTAGCTGGGTCAGGCCGGTTCTCAGCGTCGCCAGATCGTCAGTCGAAAGGCCACATACCTTGGCGAAGGATTGATTCACCTTGACGCCTTTCTCCCGGAGGGCCCGCCCCTTCGGCGTCAGAGTCAAATCCAGGTTGCGCTCGTCCTGCTTGTCCCGCTTGCGCAAGAGCAGTCCTTCGGCCTCGAGACGCTTCACCACCGGCGTGACGGATCCTGAATCCTGCGACAAGCGTTCTGCGAGCGACTTGACGGTGAGCCCATCGCGCTCCCACAGCACCAGCATGACGAGGTACTGAGGGTAGGTCAGGCCAATGTCCTCCAGGAGCGGCTTGTACGCCTGCGTCATTGCCAGTGACGTCGAATACACGCTGAAGCACAGTTGCTGGTCGAGCAGCATCGCCTCTGACATCTTGCTCATAGAAAAGCCTCCATAACGTCCAGCATGATAATCATTAGCGCGCTAAGGTCATCGGCAAGAATGCAGGCTCGGAGACCGCGACTTCGCAGCCGGAGCAGCGTTGCTCCGGCTGGTTGGGTTCGCGATTACTTCAGGTGCTTTTTCAGCTCTGAAGAAGCCTGGAGCAGCGCCGAGCGGGTACTCGGAACTTTGGCCAGCACGTTGAGCAGCCCGAAGTCGTGAATCATCCCGTTGTAGCGCGTGACCGTGACATCGACACCGGCGGCGTCCAGCTTGCGGCCGTACGCCTCGCCCTCGTCGCGCAGCACATCGAACTCGGCCGTCTGGATCAGCGCAGGCGGCAGGCCTTGCAGCTGAGGCACCGTCGCCTGCAGCGGCGAGGCGTAGATTTCCTTGCGCTTTGCAGCGTCAACCGTGTAGTTATCCCAGAACCACTTCATCATGTTCCTGGTCAGGAAGTAGCCGTTCTCGAACTGGTTGTATGACGCATTGTCGAAGCTGGCGTCGGTCACGGGCCACAGCAGCGCCTGGAACCTGATCTTCGGTTCGCCCTTGTCCTTGGCCATCAGGCTGACGACCGCGGCCATGTTGCCGCCGACGCTGTTGCCCGCCACGGCCAGGCGGCTGCCGTCGACCTTGATCTCCTTGCCGTGCTGGGCAACCCACTTGGTGGCGCCGTAGGCCTGGTTGATTGCGACGCCATAGCCAGCTTCGGGCGATGGCGTGTAGTCGACATAGACGGCCACTGCGCCGGAGCCGACGACCAGATCCCGAATCAGTCGCTCATGGGTCGGAAAGTCGCCCAGCACCCATCCGCCGCCATGAAAGAACATGAACGCCGGCAGGGTGCCGGTCACGCCGGCCGGTCGCACGATCTTGAGCTTTACGTCTTTGCCATCGACCTTGATCGTCTTTTCCGAGACGTCGGCCTTCGGCAGTTCGAGCTTGACGCTCGCCTGGGCGCCTACGAGAACGGCACGTGCGTCAGCGGCCGACAGTTGTTCGAGCGGCTTGCCGCCGCCGGAGGCCAGCGCGTCAAGGAAGGCCTTGGTGGTGTGCTCCGGTGCGGCGGCTATCGCCCCGCTCACGGCGGCGCTGACAAGAGAGGCCGCAATCGCTTTGGCGAACATGTTCATGATGAATCCTTTCGTCGATGATGACTTCAATAACTACGCAAATGGTTAGTGCGGTAAGTATTTATGACGCAACTCCCGCACTTCCTACGCCGGCCCCCAAGTGCATGTCCCCGGGGGGCCAACGCACCAATGTTATCGCACTAATGATTAGCGTGCAATGTAAATAGAAGCGCCGCAGTGTCGAAGGGACAAGGGGCCGGCTACGAACCCAGCAAATCCTGCGCTTCGTCGTCGAAACCGGGCACCGGCTGCGCCCTGGCCAGCGCCATCCACACGCCGAACGGAATGCGCTGCACTGGCCGGTGCAGGGCGGCACGGGCCACGGCGAGGTGGCCCTCTTCGAGCACCAGCACACCGCAGCCTTCGGGAACCTCGTCGGGCGACGCGATGCAGCGGCCTCTGGCGTCGTTGCCCAGCACATACCAGCACTCCCCGCCCAGATCGAGGTAGGCGGCCCGCTTGTCGGGCTTGCGCAGGTCGCCGAGCAGGTCGGCGCGGCTCACCTTCACCTCGTGCACGACCGGTTGTGCATAGGCCTCGACGCTGGTGTTGCGGATCGAGAACACGTCGGGCCGCGCGATGCACCAGCGTGGCTTGCCGCCCTCCTCTGTCGGCGCGAGCCGGGCCCGCAGGCTCAGGCCGCGCCAGGCGATGCGGCCGTTGCGCGTCATCTCGCGCGCCACACGTTCGACCAGTGCCTCGTGCGTGGACAAGGCGCCGCGGTTGACCACGAGCGAGTCCGCGATGTGTGCGATGCCGCGGTCGGTCACGCGCAATGTCTCGTGGCCCTGCGCCGAACGCACCCGCGCCAGCAGGCCGGCTGCGAGCAGGTCGACTTCGATGGCGTCGCAGCAAGGCCAGCCGGCCGAGCGGTACACCTCGCGCAGCCTGCGCGCATGCACGCGGCCCAGCATGAGCGTGTTGAGCGGCGGGTCGGCCACCGGCGGCGTGATGATCGGATCGATGATGGGCGGCTCGACCGCGGGCGGGTCGCCCTCGGGTGGCGGGCCGGGCGGCACCGCAGGCGGCATCGGCGGCACGCCGGTCGGCGGTGGATCGACGGGCACTTCGTGGGCAGTGATTTCGACAGCGTGCATGGCGACAGATTAAGGGCTAATGGAAGTCGCGGCTCGTGTGGTTGTGCGCCAGCCGGCCCATCAGCGGGGTCAAGTCCCTGAAGCCGGTGGCGACCAGGTGGCAGACCTTGCCGCCGCTGTCGACATCGCGCTGCCAGGTGCCTTGCACGGCCAGCAGATGCGACTGCAGCAGCGGATCGCGCCAGGCCTCGACCACGTGGTTCCAGACGATCACGTTGACGTTGCCGGTCTCGTCTTCGAGCGTGACGAAGATGGTGCCCTTGGCCGTTTGCGGGCGTTGCCGGCCCATCACGATGCCGCAGGCACGCACGGTGCGGCCGTCGGGCAGCGCCAGCAGTTCCTGCGCGCTCAGCAGCTTCATGCGCGCCAGCCGCGGGCGCAGCAGCTCGAGCGGATGGCGGCGCAGCGTGAGGCGCAGCGCGGCATAGTCGCCGACGATCTCCTCGCCCTCGGGCGCAGCGGGCAGCTGCAGGGCGCGCTCGTGGATCGGCACGCCCTTGAGCAGCGCGGGTGCACGGCGTTGCGCGGTCGCGTCCCAGACTTGCTGGCGGCGGTGGCCCGACAGTGCCATGAGCGCGTCGGCACCGGCGAGTACGGCCATGTCCTTGCCTTCGAGTTCGGCCCGCACGGCGAGGTCTTCGGTGCTGGTGAACGGGGCCTGCGCGCGGGCCTGGACCAGGCGTTCGGCACCGGCTTTGCTCAGGCCCACGATGCGGCGCAGGCCGAGCCGCACGGCCGGCTGACCGGGGTTGCCCGAGCGGTCGAGGAAGCGCGGGTCGACCGTCGTTGCCGCATCGGGCGCACGCGCCTCGATCGTGCAGTCGAGCGCGCTCACCATCACATCCACCGGGCGCACTTCGACGCCATGCCGCCGCGCGTCCTGCACGAGTTGCGAGGGCGAATAAAACCCCATCGGCTGCGAGTCGAGCATCGCAGCGAGGAAGCAGGCGGGCTCGTGGTATTTGAGCCAGCAGCTCACCACCACCAGCAGCGCAAAGCTCGCCGCATGGCTCTCGGGAAAGCCATATTCACCGAAGCCTTCGCACTGCTTGAAGATGGCCTCGGAAAACGGCCGGTCATAGCCATTGGCTTCCATGCCGCCCACCAGCTGCTGGCGGAATTTGTCGATGCCGCCAGTCCGCTTCCAGGCTGCCATGGCGCGCCGCAGGCGGTCGGCCTGGTCGGGCGTGAACTTGGCGGCAATCATCGCGATCTGCATCACCTGCTCCTGGAAGATCGGCACGCCGAGCGTGCGGCCCAGCGCTTCGAACAAGGCCGGATATTTGTAGACGATGGGCTGGCCCTTGCGCTCCTTCTCACGGTTCTTCAGATAGGGGTGCACCATGCCGCCCTGGATCGGCCCAGGCCGCACGATGGCAACTTCGACCACGAGGTCGTAGTACTCGCGTGGCTGCAGGCGCGGCAGCATCGACATCTGGGCCCGGCTCTCGATCTGGAACACGCCGATGGTGTCGGCGTCGCAGATCATGTCGTAGACCTCGGCGTCGTCGTTCGGGATCTGGTGCATCTCCAGCGCGCTGCCCCGCCACTGGTTGACGAAGTCGAGCGAGCGCTTGATGGCGCTCAGCATGCCGAGCGCCAGCACGTCGACCTTGAGCATGCCCATCGCTTCGAGGTCGTCCTTCTCCCACTGGATGACCGAGCGGTCTTTCATGGACGCCTTCTCGACCGGCACCAGCCGCGTGAGCCTGGTCTGCGTGAGCACGAAGCCACCGACGTGCTGGCTCAGGTGGCGCGGAAAGCCCTTGAGCTGCTGCGTGAGCTCGAGCCACTGGCGCAGCCGGAGCGTGCTTTCGCGCACGCCGGCGCTGGCCATCACTTCCTCGAGCCGCGCATCGAGGATCTCGGCGTCGAACCAGTGATGGTCCTTGGCAAAAGCGTCGATCAGCCGCGCGTCGATGCCGAGCGCCTTGCCCACGTCGCGCAGGGCGCTGCGCGTGCGGTAGCGAATCACGACCGCGGCGATGGCAGCACGCTCACGGCCGTATTTCCCGTAGATGTACTGGATGACCTCTTCGCGCCGCTGGTGCTCGAAGTCGACATCGATGTCGGGCGGCTCGCGGCGTTCGCGGCTCAGGAAGCGCTCGAACAGCATGTTGCCGGTTTCAGGGTCGATCGCCGTGATGCCGAGGCAATAGCAGACCGCCGAGTTGGCCGACGAGCCGCGCCCCTGGCACAGAATCTCTTTCGAGCGGGCGAAACGCACGATGTCTTCGACCGTGAGGAAGAACATCTCGTACTCGAGCTCGGCGATGAGGTCGAGCTCGTGCTGAAGCTGGCGCCGCACCTTCTGCGGAACGCCTGCCGGATACCGCGTGGCCGCGCCCTCCCAGGTTCGGCGCACCAGCGTCTGCGTCGGCGTTTCGCCGCCACCGACGTTCTCGAGCGGGTACTTGTAGGTCTCGCGGATCACGTCGGGGTCGAAGCGGCAGCGTTCCATCACCACCAACGTGTTGGCAAGCAGCGCTGGTGGACAAAGGTCGGCCAGCCGCAGTCGCGGCCGCAAGTGGCGCTCGGCATTGGCCTGCAGCGCAAAGCCGCAGCCGGCCACGGCCTTGCCTTCGCGGATGGCGGTGACCACGTCCTGCAACGGCTTGCGCGAGCGCACATGCATGTGCACATCGCCTGCGGCCACCAGCGGCACGCCGGTGTCGGCACTCAACTGCGCCAGCAGCCCGAGCCAGAGGTCGTCGTCGAGTTCATTGAGCAACTCGACCGCGATCCACAGGCTCGCGCCGAACCGGGCTGCAGCGCCCGCCACATCGTCGCGGAGCGCCGCCAGATCGACAGCGCCGCCAAAGACACGCTGTGGCACGAGCAGCACTTCGCAATGGCGCAACGAGGCGACGTCGCTGGCGTCCCAGCTCACGCGGTAGTCGCCCTTGGGAGCTTCGGTGGTGCGCGCCGCGGTAATGAACTCACAGAGGTTGCCCCAGCCTTCGAGGTTGTGCGCGATCACCACGAGCTTGAAGCGCTCGAACCGGAACTCGCTGCCGAACAGCAGGCGGAATCCGGGGTTGCGTGGCTGCGGTGCTTCGTCGGGATGCGTTTTGTCGTACTCGTCGAGCGCTTCGAGATGCTCGCGCAGGCCGACGTGCGCGCGCACCACGCCGGCGACCGAGCATTCGTCGGTGATGGCCAGCGCGCGGTAGCCGAGTTGGTAGGCGCGCGCCACGAGTTCCTCGGGGTGCGAGGCACCGCGCTGAAAGCTGAAGTTGGTCAGGCAATGAAGTTCGGCGTAATCCGGCAAGGCCAGGGCCGGCGCGGGCGCTGCAGGGAGCGGCAGCGCATGCAGCCGGGCCGGCCTGCGCGCTTGCAGTTGCTTGTCGCTGAGTTCAGGCATAGAGGCCCTGCAGATACCAGCGCGGCACTTCGTCGGAGGCGAGCGGCGCCGACAGCCGCTCGCGGTACACCCACACCAGGCCGGCTTCGGGGCTTTCGGCGATGTAGTAGTCGCGCACCGCGGGGTGGCCGCCCTCTTCGGCCGTGCCGCCCCACCAGCCGGCCTCCAGCCGCTGCGGGCCGACCAGGCGGCGCAGCTTGCCGCGGTAATGCGGGTGGCCATCGCGCATTTCGAGCGGCAAAGGCTCGCGCAGCAGCCAGGGCGGATAAATGTCAGCCCCCCGGCTTGCCACTTCGTGTGCTTCGCCACCCCCCGGGGGGGAGGCGCGGCCCGCCTTGGGGCGGCCCGGCGGCGACCGCATCTCCGCTCTGGAGGCCAATGCCGGCCGCCACGCCTGCATCGCCTCGGGCCGATGGTCGGCCTGCGCCACCGGCACCACCACCTGCTGCGCGCCGAGCCGCGCACTGAGCCGCTCGACCAGTTCGTGCAGCTTGTCGCCCTTGCGGTTGTCCTCGGGCAGAAAGCTCGTGCTGGCGCCGGCCCAGGGCGAGGTTTCGAGCGAGCGCAGGCGCAACCAGCTTGCGGGCGCGGCGAGTTGGGCGAGCGCGAGCCGCTCGCTCATCAAACGGCGCAGATGCGCCATGTCTTGCGTCGGCTCGGCCGTGCGCACGGTGATGCTCTGGTGCGGCGGCAGGTTGACGCCGTTGTAGCGCTTGAGATCCAGCGTCCACTGCAGTTCGAGCGCGACCGCCCCGCGCTGACGCGCGCGCAGCCAGATCTGCAGCGCCGCGAGCAGGCGGTTGGCCGACCACATGAGTTCGGGCGCCGTCTCGGCCAGCGCCGGCAACTCGAGCTTCTGCTCGAACACGTCAGGCAGCGTGAGCCAGCGGTGCTGCTCGGGACTCAGGCCCCAGGCCACATCGAGCGCCTCGCGCAAGGCCGTGCCGAAGCGCCGCGCCAGCCCGCCGCGCGGCAGCGCCGCCACGTCGCCCCAGGTGCGGCAGCCCAGGCGCTCCAGCACGTCGAGGTGATCGCGCGCGGCCGTGAGCGTGTGCAGGGGCAAGGCGGCGGGTGTGTCCGCCGGCGGCTTCACGCCGGCCGCATAAAGACGCAGCCGCGCCAGCGCGATCAGGCTGGTGGCACCCTGCGCCTGCTGGAGTCGCTGCGCCGGTGTGGATGCCGAGAGCAGGCGCATCAAAGGCAGCCGCCCACCCCACAGCCGCTCGCAGGCCGACACCTCGAGCAGCAGCGCTTCATCGAGCCAGGCTACCCGCGGCGTGTAGCCGAGCGCCCACCAGCCCAGGGCCTCTTGCGAGGGCATGGCGCAAGCAGGATCCTCGGGAAGTGGCGAAGCACACGAAGGGGCAAGCCGGGAGGCCTCGTCACGCCACTGCAAGGCGATCCAGTGCATGGAGCTCCCTCCTGCGCAGATCGAGTCGCACCACGATGCCGCCGGGCGCTGCGGGCATCGCAACGCCTTGCTGCTGCAGCCGCGCCTTGCGGCGCAGCTGGCTGGCAGCCAGCAGCGCCGTCATGCGCGCATTGCGGGCCGGCAGCGTCAATGGCGCGGCCAGCGGCGGGCCGCGGCGCTTGAGCAGGTGCACGTCCATCTGCCCGGCTTCGGCCGACACCACCTGCAACCGCAACCGGGCCGGCGAGGCCGACTGCGCCACCGATTCGGGCCGGAACACGAACAACAAGCCTTCGTGCTGCGCGGCCGCGAGCTGCAGCCGGCGCAATTCGCCCACGCGCGCCTGCGGCAGCCAGGCCAGCACGGCCGCCACATCGGCGCAGCGCAGCGCCTGCTCGCAGGCCCACAAGCGTTGAGCCCCCCCGCCCGGCGCGCCGCGCACCCACATCAACGCCTCCACCGGCAACCCGCCCGCCGCGAGTGCGGGCCCGAAGGGTTCGTGCGGGGCGCCGATCAGCACCACCGGCCCGCCCCGCGCCTGCACCGCCTGCGCCAGCGCAGGCAGTAGCAGTTGCCACACATGCGCCTCGGGGGCCGACTGCAGCACCTCGGTCATGGCGCCGACCGGCCAGCCGCCTCCCGGCAACTGCGCATCGAGCGCGGCATGGCCGGAGCCGACAACCTGCGCATCGGCCCCGCCCAGCTCGTCGCCGCGCCACATGTTGTGCCGCCCGGAGGTCAGAAAGGGGTCGAGGGAAGGAAGGCCCATGATGCAATCGAGTAACTGTATTTTTATACAGTATTCTGGCGGCATGGGTTTTTCTTTTTGCATGACCGCAGCGATCATTCGGGAACCCGCCATGAACCCTCCTTCCCTGCGTCGATCCCGCTTCCTTCGTCTCGGCGCCGGGCTCGCCTTCGGCGCCACGCTGCCGTTGTCCGCCCTCGCCCAACCCCGCCAGCCCACCCCCATGAACACCCGCCCCATTCCCGCCACCGGCGAAGCCCTGCCCGTGATCGGCTGCGGCACCTGGATCGGCTTCGATGTGGCACCCGACAGCGCCGAATACCAGCGGCTGCCGGGCGTGCTCGACGCACTGTTCGCCGCCGGCGGAAAGGTGCTCGACAGCTCGCCGATGTACGGCCGCTCCGAGGCCGTGGCAGGCGACCTGCTCGCCGTGGCGAAGCAGCGCGACCAGGCTTTTCTGGCCACCAAGGTCTGGACGAGCGGCCGCGAGGCCGGCATCGCGCAGATGGAGCAGTCGTTTGCACGTCTGCGCACCGAACGCATCGACCTGATGCAGGTGCACAACCTGGTCGACTGGCGCACCCACCTCAAGACGCTGCGTGGCTGGAAAGAACAAAAACGCGTGCGATATGTCGGCATCACGCACTACACCGCTTCGGCCTATGCCGAGGTCGAGGCCGTGCTGCGGGCCGAGAAGCTCGACTTTCTGCAGATCAACTATTCAATGGACGACCGCGCGGCCGAGCAGCGCCTGCTGCCGCTGGCGGCCGAGCGCGGCGTGGCGGTGATCGTCAACATGCCGTTCGGCGGTGGCGGCCTGCTGCGCAAGCTGCGCGACCAGCCCCTGCCCGGCTGGGCGGCCGGGATCGGCTGCACGAGTTGGGCGCAGGTGCTGCTGAAGTTCGTGCTGAGCCATCCGGCCGTGACCTGCACGATTCCCGGCACGAGCCGGCCGGAGCACATGGCGGACAACGCGGCGGCGGGGTCGGGCCCTGCGCCCGACGCCGCGTTCTGGCGCCGGCATGCGGCGTCCGTGCCGGTCTGACCGGCTCAGGCCAGAAAGCGCAGCAGCAGCGCGTTGACCTCGTCGGCCCGCTCGTACTGCACCCAGTGCCCGGCGCCGTCGATCACCACGCCTTCACGCCGCGGGTGGCCCGAAGTCAGTTGCGCCACCAGCGAGCGCGGCTCGGCGGTGACGTCGTACTCGCCCCAGACCAGCAACTGCGGCGCCGCGATCACGTCGAGCGCGGCCTGAAGCCCGCCGGCGAGCGACACCTCCTTGCTGCGAAAGCGTGTGCCGTGGCAGCTGATGTCGTGAATCTCGAAAGCCAACGGGTCGAAGCCCTTGTCGTGCAACATCAGCGCGCCAAGGTTGTGCTGCAGCGCGGCGCGTTCTTCCGCCCGGTTCGCGGCGGCGCGCCAGTTGATCATCTCGACCGTCATGCGCCGCAGCGTGCCGTGGCCACCGCTGCCCATCAGGGCAAGTCGCCGCACCGCGCCGCGCCCGGCCGCGAACTTCGCGGCCACCAGGCCGCCGAACGAAAAGCCGCCAAGGTCGATCGGCGTACCGGCACCGATCAGCATGTCGAGCGTGCCGCCCAGCGCTTTCAGCAGCGGGCCGACCGCCGCGTCGTCCGCCCCGGGCCGCGGCGGTGTGCCCGAATCGCCGAAGCCTGGCATGTCGGGCAGCCACAGCGTGCGTTCTGCCGCCAGCGCTTCGACGTTGCGCAGCCAGTGCATCCAGCTGCCATGGCCGCCGTGCAGCAGCACGATGGGCGGCTGCGCGGAGTCGGCCTTGCCGAAGCGGCGCCATCGCACGCGCACGCCTTCGTGCACCGGGTCGTGATGGGTGGCGAGCGCCTCGATGCGCTCGATGGCCGCGCGTGCGCCGGGGTCGGAATCGGGCGGGAAGTTCATCGGGGCAGCATGCGTTGCAGCTCTGGTTCGCCGTCCATGAACTGGTGCTTCAGCGCGCCCAGCACATGCAGGGCGAACAGCACATACAGCACGTAGCCGGCCCATTCGTGGACGGCGCCGAAAACGGTGTGCAGCGTTTCCTTCATGACAGGCTCGATGTCCATGATCCAGCCGATGCGCGGCCAGGGCACCAGGCCGAACAGTTGCATCGGATGCGTGGCCGCGTCCTTCCAGGCCGAATCGTGCATCCAGCCCGAGAGCGGCAGCAGAACCATCAGCAGGTAGAGCGCGCCGTGCGCCGCATGCGCGGCCCAGCGCTCGAGCCGACCGTAGCTGCCGGGCATTTCGGGTGGGCGGTGCGTGGCGCGCCAGAGAATGCGGACAATCACCAGGCCCAGCACCGTGATGCCGAGCGACTTGTGCGTGTCGACCACCGGCCGCACCCATTCGTCGGGAAACTGCTCGACCGTCAGGATCAAGGCGATGTTGAGGATCATCAGCGCGGCAATCAGCCAGTGCAGCAGGATGGCGGGGCGGGTGTAGCGGTCGGGAATCATGGGCATGTGGAATTTTTGCAGGGGAATCGAGTCTGTCAGCATTGTCCCGGGTCAGTCCGGGCCATCGAAACCAAAACCGCGCGGACTGCGTACCCCTTGATCGACCGGACATTCTCTTGAAAGATTCCCAGCAGCGCGCCCTTTCCGCAGCCTTCACGGCCGCCTCGCCACGCCTCTCCCCACCGCCCACGCCTGCACGCAGCCTGCTGATCCACGGCGGCGTGCTGCTGCTCTGGCTCGGTCTCTTCAGCATGGCCTTCATGGTTGGCGGCGTCTGGAGCTGGTCGGTGGGCGTCGCCTACATCGCCTACGACACCGTGCTGCTGCTGTTCGTGGCCTGGGCCACGTTGCCGATCCTGCGACCAGCCCGCCGGCCCGCGGCCGACCTGCGGCCGGCCACGCTCGGCGTGATCATCGCGTCGCACAACGAGGCCGCAGTGCTGCCCGTCACGCTGGCCGCCCTGCTCGGCCAGACCGATGTGCCCGACCAGATCGTGATTGCCGACGACGGCTCCAGCGACGGCACCGCGGCGCTGCTGACCACGCGCTACGGCTTCACGGAGCCCGCGCCCGGCGAACTCAGCGCCGCCAGCACCTTGCACCCCGCGCTGTACTGGCTGCGCCTGCCGCATGCCGGCAAGGCCCGCGCGCTCAATGCCGCGATGCTCTGCATCCGCACCGAGACCGTGCTCACGGTCGATGGCGACACGCTGCTCGACCGCCAGGCCATCGCGGCGGTGCGCCGTGCCTTCTCGGCCGAGCCCGAACTGGTGGCGGCCACGGGTGTCATCACCCCGGTGTGCAGCCGCACGTTGAGCGGCCGCTGCCTGCAGTGGTTCCAGACCTATGAGTACATCCGCAACTTCCTCTCGCGCTACGCGTGGATGCGGCTGAACGGGCTGCTATTGATCTCGGGCGCATTCGCCGCATTCCGGCTCGACGCAGTGCGCGCCGTCGGCGGCTTCGACCCCGACTGCCTGGTGGAAGACTACGAACTCATCCACCGGCTGCACCGCCACGCCGAGGCCCACCAGCTGCCATGGCGCGTGCGGGTGCTGGGCGACGCGCAGGCCCATACCGATGCACCCAGCAGCGTGCCGGCCTTCCTGCGCCAGCGGCGCCGCTGGTTCGGTGGTTTTCTGCAGACGCAGTATTGGTACCGCGCGATGGTCGGCGACCGGCGCTATGGCTGGCTCGGCACCGCGATGCTGCCGGTCAAGGCGATCGACACGCTGCAGCCGCTCTACGGCCTGGCGGCGTTTGCGCTGCTGCTGGTGTACCTGGTGCGCGGCCAGCTCGGCATCCTCGCGCCGGTGGCGGGCGTGATCGGCGCCAAGATCGCGCTCGACCTGCTGTTTCACCTGTGGTCAGTGCACCTTTATCGACGCTGGATCGGCCAGGCCAGCGGGGCCAGCATGGCGCAAGCCTTTCTGGCGGCGCTGATCGAGCCCTTCACTTTCCAGATCCTGCGGCACACCGGTGCGGCGCTGGGCTGGTGGATGTTTCTCACCGGGCGCGGCACCTGGGGCCGGCAGTCGCGTGCCGGGCTGCTGGCGCGCGAGGGCGACTGATACCGGATCGCGTTCAGAGATAAAGAACCTGGCTTTTGCCGGCAGGAGCATCTGGCGCCCGCGCTTCGTGCTTGGCGTTTCGGGGTTCGTTCGGGGTAGGCCGCTGGCGGCGGGTGGCCCCTTCCGCGAATGTCCCCCGCCTTCGGCTCCTCCTTTATTTCGCTGCAGGGGCCACCCACCACCAGCGGCCTGGGCACGCTCGTGGTGTTCAGCGCGAAACGGTCACATCGCTTCCAGGATCAGGGCGGTGGGGCACGCTGCGCAGCGAAATAAAGGGGGAGGGCGAAGCCCGGAGGACATTCGCGGAGCAGCGTGCCCCGCCGCCCTGATCCCGCCCCGGAAACCTCAGCGCTCCGATCAACGCCGGATCGAGATCCTTGAATGCAAGACCGTGGTTCATGTCTTGCGGCCATTGTGCGGATCGGGCCGCAGAACAATGGTGAGGAGCAGCGATGCGTTTTCGAGGCAGCGCAAGGCATGCGGATCGTTCCTTGCGAGGTGAATCAGCTGGCCTGCGATCAACTCGCGCTCGCCTGCCGAATACGTCAATACGACACGGCCCTCCATGCATTGAAGGGTGATCTCCCCAGCCACCGCGTGCGACGGCATGGTGTCGCCGGCCAGCATGACGATCCGCATTACCTCGAGATCCTCGGACTTGAAGAGCGCGTGCGTGCGCGTGCCGACGAGATCCGCACCGAGCGGCATCACGTTCGCGATTTCGCCGGCTTGCACATGGGGAATGGCCATGGTGATCTCCTTCGGGGTGTTGTCGGCGCGGCTGCGCCCAGCGACGCAGGTTGACACAGAAAGTGCCATCGCTTCAACCGGGTTGCCGATGCACGAGGCTGCTGCCCCTGCCTGCTGCTGCTAGCGCGGGCTGGCCTTGTCGAGTCGATGCCAGAAGCCGAGCGCGGTTTCGTTGAAGCGTTGCGCGCATTCAACCTGCAGTGCATGGCCGCAGCGATCCCAGATTTCGACCTGCACGGTCGGCAGCCTTCGACGCAGCACCTCAGCGTGGGTGCAGGGCACGAAACGGTCGTCCCGGCCCCACAGCACCAGCGTGGGCGCCTGGATGCCCGGGAGCGCGGCAGCGAGCTGCTCGACCAGTTCGGGACGAAAACCCCGGAAGTCGACAAAGCCGCGAAGCGTCTTGAGGAACGCAGCCTGTGCGCCCGGCTGGCGCGCCAGGAAAAGCTTCGTCGTGACCAGCGCTTCGGTCACGAACGAAGACGGTGCGGCGAATGCCTTGCGCCACAGCATCCTGGTTCCCAGCCTGTGCGGCCGGGTGAAGATCTCGCCCAGGATCGGCAGCGTTGCAAGACGAAACTCGAAGAGCGTCCCGCGCCGCGCCATGCCGGCGGGATCCACCAGCAAGAGCGACGCGACCTGCTCCGGCGCAATGGCGGCGCACTCCAGCGCGAGGCGGCCGCCCAGCGAGTTGCCGGCAACATGGGCCCGATCGATTCCCTTCACCTTCATGAAGTCGAGAACGAACTGGGCGAGGCGGCGCAGGCTGTAGGTGTGATCGGCCGGCTTGTCCGACAGGCCGAAACCCACCAGATCCAGTGCGAATACGCGATGCCGTGTCGCGAGCGCCTCGATATTGCTTTCCCATTCCAGCACCGAACATCCGATGCCATGCAGCAGGAGCACGGCAGCGCCCGAAGTTCCTGCCTCCCGATAGCGCGTCCTGATGCCATCGACTTCGGTGAATTGATCCTGGATCATTTCAGAAGAATATCGGCCATGCGTTCGCCGATGATCACTGTGGGCGCCATCGTATTGCCCGTCGACACCGTGGGCATCACGGAGGCGTCGGCGATCGACAAGCCTTCAACGCCGCGCACGGAGAGCCTGCCGTCGACCACCGCCATGTCGTCGCGTCCCATCTTGCAGGTGCAGCTCTGGTGGAAATAGGTGCCTGCGGCGTTGCGCAGGAAGCTGGTCATCTCCTTCCCGGCCAGCGGGCCCGGCATCACCTCGCGTTTCACGAACTCCTTCATGGCCGCCGAATTGCCGATCTCGCGGCACAGCTCGATGCCACGCAGCAGGGCCTTGACGTCGTCAGGATGGGTCAGGAACGCACCGTCGATCTGCGCCATCGCCGCGGGGTTGGACGACGCCAGGCTGACACGCCCGCGGCTCTTCGGGCGAACCAGTCCCGGGGCAATCGACCAGCAACCTGCGGGCGCATTGAACTGAGGGCCCGTCACCTCGGAGGCATACGGCACCTCGATCTGGAATGGCTGCAGATCCGGCCCGGGCAAGGACGCATCGCTCTTCCAGAAGAACGTGGCCTCGGCCGCGCTGTTCGCTGGCGGCAACGCTTTGTTGTACTCCCAGACGCAGCCCGCAACGAGCACGTGATCCTGGAAGTTGCGGCCCACGCCCGGCAGCTTGGCCACGGTCTTGATGCCGTGCCGCTTGAGTTCGACCTCGTCGCCGATGCCTGACAGCATCAGGATCTTCGGGGTATTGATCGCTCCCGCGCTGAGCACCACCCGGCGTGCCGCAGCGACCGTGTGCACCTGGCCGTTGCGAACGAAGGTCAGGCCCTTGACCCGGTTGCCTTCCATGCGCAGCGTCTGCACTTCTGCGCCGGTCAGCAAGGTGATGTTGCGGCGCTTCAGCGCCTGGTAGAGGTAGTCGGACGGAATATTGCGCCGGCGCCCATCGCGGATTCGCAGATTGGCGAGTGCCGCGCCACCCGCGCCTTCCATCATGGCCCCGTTCTGGTCGGCGAACTTCGGGATGCCGACCGAAGCCGCTGCATCGAGCATCGCAGGCGCGATCGGGTTGGGATTCTGCGGCGGCGTCACCCACAGGCGGCCGCCCTTGCCGCGACGTGCCGGATCCGGCGTTCCCTGCCAGTCCTCGATGCGCTTGTAGATCTCCAGCACCCGCGCGTAGCTCCAGCCGGGATCGCCGGTCTCGGCCGCCCAGGCGTCGAAGTCGTTCTTGTGTCCGCGCGACCAGACCATGACGTTGACGGAAGAGCCACCGCCCACGACCTTGCCCATCGGAAGGATCAGCGCGCGGTTGTTCACTGCCGCGCCCGGCGCGGCGGAGTGGCCCCAGTCGCGCTCGCTGCGGATGTTGGTCGGCCACAAGCCGGGGTTGAGCACGGCCTCCACCCGATCGGAGCCGCCCGCCTCCAGCACGAGCACCCGCGCGTCGCTCTCGGCAGCGAGCCGGCCGGCCACCACCGCGCCGCCGCTGCCCGAGCCGACGACAATGTAGTCGTACTCGGGCTGCAGGTTGGCCGCGTTGTAGAGCTGCGTGATGGCCGCGTCGCTGCCGTCCTGCGCCATGGACTGGGCCGTCGCCATTCCGGCACCGGCTGCCGCGGCCAGGCGAAGAAAGTCGCGGCGCCCCAGCTTGCCGCGGTAGAGCGCGTCTTCCAGCGCGTTGAGGATGTCGCCCTGCAGTAGATCCGGGTTGCCGTGCTGCTGATTCATGTTTGTCTCGCTGTCAGAAGAAGAACAGGCGCCATGCTGGGTCGTCGATCTCTTCCGGACAATCGGCCGCGCGCAGCCGCTATCGGAATTGCGCAGGCCGACCGGCAGGAAAATCCCGATTGACGGGGCGTACAGGTTGATGAAACTGCAACCCCCTTCACCCCTCGCAGCGACTGCTTCCCCGCCCATGAACACTTCGCCGGTTGCATCGCCGCTCTTCGCCGGCGTGGACTTCGAGCGAGGCCGCTTGTTCGAAACGCGGGATGCGGACGAAGCGCAGTTCCTCTGCGGACGCGTGTTCAGTCCACACCGGCTTCGTCTGCTCGCCCCCGGTGGCTCGCTGCATGCGCGGATGGACAACCTTCCGATGGGCGCCCTGTCGTTGAGTCGGCTGTCATGGCAGGCGCCGGTTGAGGTCGATCCGGGCACCCTCGAGAACTACTACCTGCTGTGCCTGCCGACGCGCGGCGGGATCGAGTACTGGCACGGCCGCCACGCCTACCAGGCCACACCCGGTCAGCTGGCCATCGTGGGCGGTGGGCAACGGTTCCACTTCACGGCCACCGAGAACTACGAACAGATCGTCGTGCGGATCGAAAGAACGGCGGTAGATGCCGCGTGGGCCGCACTGGCGGGAGCGCCGCCCCACGATGCGATCTGCTTTCGCGGCGATGTGCCCACGGATGGCTCGACATGGTGCGCAATCGAGCCGGCGCTGCGGATGATGGCGGAGGCGGCGCGTGGCGATCCGGCTCTGGCTGCGCTGCCGCATCTTCACGCGCGGCTGGAAGACCTGCTGGTCACGGGCTTGTTGCTGCGCCAGCCCCACTCCCATCTGCAGATGCGCCCGCCGGGCGGCGCGGCGGTGTCGCCGACACTGAGGAAGGCCAAGGCCTACATGCTCGAGCGGCTCGAGGAGCCGCTGACGCTGACGACGCTGGCCCACGGCATCGATGTCCCGGCGCGAACCATTCAATCAGCCTTCCAGGCCGCCGAAGAAATGGGGCCCCTGCAATGGCTTCGGATCAGAAGGCTGCATGCAGCGCGCGAAGCGCTGCTCTCGGCAGACGGGAAGGCTCCGCGCGTGGCCGATACCGCCTTTAGATTCGGCTTTTGCCACCTGGGCGAGTTTGCGCAGCACTACCGCCGCGCCTTCAACGAAACGCCACGCCAGACGCTGTTACGGCGCGCGTGACCCCGGGCGTTGAAAAAACTCAGGCCTGCGCCGCGCCGAAGCGGAAGCTCGAGACGACCAGGCCGCCCATGAACGCGTCTTCGTGATAGACGCGCACGCCGGCTTCGCTTTCGGCCGCCCCCACCGCGACCATCAGCGGAATCAGGTGCTCCTCGCGCGGGTGGGCGATGCGTGCCGAAGGTGCCGAAGCCCAGTCGTTCAGGCGCGCTGCACGGGCGCTGGGAGCACCCTGCACCACCGTCTGGTCGAGCCAGTCGTCGAAGGCCTTCGACACGTCGTGTGCCTGCGGGCCGAAATTGCGCAGGTTGTGATAGCTCAGGCCACTGCCGACGATCAGCACGTCTTCGTCGCGCAGGGGCGCGAGCGCACGGCCCAGCGCCAGATGCTCGGCCGGGTCGAGCCCGCGCTTCAGCGACAACTGCACCATCGGTACATCGGCTTGCGGGTAGATCGCGGCCATCGGCGAGAAGGCGCCGTGGTCGAAGCCGCGCTCCGCATCGAGCGCCACCGGCAAGCCTGCGGCCGCGATCAGTTGCCGCACGCGGCGCGCAAGCTCCGGTGAGCCCGGTGCGTCGTAGTGCACCTGGTAGGTGTGCGCCGGAAAGCCGCCGTAGTCGTAGATCATCGGCGGCTTCGGGCTGGCCTGCAGCGTGAAAGCCGGTGCCTCCCAGTGCGCCGACACCATGAGGATGGCGCGCGGCGTGCGGCCGATCTGGCGCGGCATGTCCGCCAGTGAGGCTTCGAGCTGGCTGTAGGCCGGGCCCATCTCCTTTTTCATCCAGGGCCAGGGGCCGCCGCCGTGCGAGATGAAGTAGGTGGGCAGGCGCGGGGTGTGGTTGTCACTCATGGTGAGAAAAATTCCTTTGCACGAATGTAGGGGTTTCCCATATGGAATTCGAGAGCGCTACATTCAATGGTTCATTTCTCCAGAGGAAATCATCGATGGATCGCATGACCAGCCTGCGCGTGTTCCGCGAGGTCGTCGAAGCGGGCAGCTTCACGGCTGCGGCGGATCGGCTCGCGATCTCGGCGCCGATGGTGAGCAAGCATGTCGCGCAACTCGAGAAATCGCTCGGTGCGCGCCTTTTGAACCGCTCCAGCCGGCATCTGAGCCTGACCGAGGCCGGCACCGCCTGGTATGCACAGAGCACGCAGGCACTCGATCTGCTCGACGCGGCCGAAGTCGCCATTGGCCAGCGCAACGACACGCCGCGTGGTCGGCTCAAGGTGAGTGCGCCAGTGTGGTGCGCCACGCCGCGCTTCGCGCGCGTGCTGGCTGACTACCGCGCGCACTGCCCCGAAGTACTGGTCGACATCCACCTCGAAAACCGCAAGATCGATCTGGCCGCCGATGGCTACGACCTGGCGCTGCGCGCCACGCAGGAGCCCTCGCCGGCGCTCATCGCGAGGCCGCTGTGCCGGGTGCCGTTTCACCTGGTCGCGGCCGCCGCCTACGTCGGGCGCATGGGCCTGCCTGCGACGCCGGCCGATCTGGCAAGACTCGGCGCGATCGTGCCGAGCTACGTGAAGCTCGAAGGGCTCTCGCTGAAAGGCGCTGGCGGCCGCCACGCGCCGCTTCGCTTTCAGCCGGTGATGTTCTCGGACGACACCACGCTCACGCTGCACGCAGTGCGCGCCGGCATGGGAATGGCCTTTCTGCCTGAGTGGCTGGTCGACCACGACCTGGCACAGGGCGGCCTGATCAGGCTGGTGCCCGACTACGCCGCACCGCCGGTGACGCTGTTCGCGGTGTACACCAGCCGGCAATACATGGCGCCCAAGCTGCGCAGCTTCATCGACTTTCTGGCCGAGCAGCTTTCCGATCGATAGCGCTTGCACCAGCCGGGGCAAGGGAATCGCTGCGCGGCTACAGTGGCGGCTCGCTGGAGACTCCCTGCCTTGTTCCGCCTTTTCGAGAAACTGCTCCCTCCCTACCCCGCCACCGAGCCCGCACTGCCGCCCTCCGGCTTCTTTGCCTTCATCTGGTCTTGCACCGACGGCGTGCGCGGCAAGATCGCTGCGATGGCGCTGCTCACCGCCGCCATGTCGGCCTTCGAGGCGCTGCTGTTCGCCATGCTCGGGCGCATCGTCGACTGGCTCGGCGGCCAGGTTCCGGCCCGGCTCTGGGACGAACGCGGCACCACGCTGATGTGGCTGGGCACGGCGCTGGTGGCCAGCATCGGCGTGGTCGCGCTGCAGACCATCGTCAAGCACCAGACGCTGGCCGTGAACCTGCCGATGCGGCTGCGCTGGAACTTCCACCGCCTGATGCTCGGACAGAGCATGGCCTTCTACCAGGACGAGTTTGCCGGCCGCATCACGGCCAAGGTGATGCAGACCGCGCTGGCCGTGCGCGAAGTGGTCTTCGTGCTGGCCGACGTGCTGGTGGCGATGGGCGTGTATGTCGCGACCATGATCGTGCTGGCCGCCGTGCTGGACCGGCAGCTGATGCTGCCCTTTGTCGTCTGGCTGCTGCTCTACCTCGTGCAGCTGTGGTTCTTCGTGCCGCGGCTCGGCAGGATCGGCAAGGCGCAGGCCGACGCCCGCGCGCTGATGACCGGCCGCGTGACCGACGCCTACACCAACATCGCAACCGTCAAGCTGTTCTCGCACACGCACCGCGAGGCCGGCTTCGCGCGCTCGGCCATGAAGGAGTTCATGCACACCGGCTACGGCCAGATGCGCCTGGTGAGCACGTTCGAGATCAGCAACCACGTGCTGAGCATGGGCCTCACCGCGGGCATGGCGGGAACGGCCCTGTGGCTCTGGTCGCACGGCGCCGTCGGCATCGGCGCGGTGGCGGCCTCGACCGCGATGGCGCTGCGCCTGCAGGGCATGTCGCACTGGATCATGTGGGAGATGACGAGCCTGTTCGAGAACATCGGCACGGTGCAGGACGGCATGAAGACGCTGTCGCGTCCGCGTGCCGTGCTCGACGCGGCCGATGCGACGACGCTCACGGTACCGCGCGGCGAGGTGCGTTTCGAGCAGGCGAGCTTCCGTTATGGCGACGCAGGCCGGCGCGTGATCGACAACATGACACTGACCGTGGCGCCGGGCGAAAAGATCGGCCTGGTCGGCCGGTCCGGCGCGGGCAAGTCGACGCTGGTGAACCTGCTGCTGCGCTTTCACGACCTGGAAAGCGGCCGCATCCTGATCGACGGGCAGGACATCGCGCAGGTGACGCAGGACTCGTTGCGCGCCCACATCGGCATGGTCACCCAGGACACCTCGCTGATGCACCGCTCGGTGGCCGACAACATTGCCTACGGCCGGCCCGATGCGGGCGCGGACGCGATCCGCGCCGCGGCCGAGCGCGCCGAAGCGCACGATTTCATCCAGACCCTGGGCGACGCGAATGGCCGGCGCGGCTACGACGCGCATGTGGGCGAGCGCGGCGTCAAGCTCTCGGGCGGGCAGCGGCAGCGCGTCGCGATCGCGCGCGTGATGCTCAAGGACGCGCCCATCCTGCTGCTCGACGAAGCCACCAGCGCGCTCGACTCCGAAGTCGAAGCCGCGATCCAGGCCAGCCTGTACCGCCTGATGCAGGGCAAGACGGTGATCGCCATCGCGCACCGGCTCTCGACCATCGCGGCGATGGACAGGCTGATCGTGCTCGACGAGGGTCGCGTGGTCGAAGAAGGCAACCACAAGACGCTGCTGGCGCAAGGCGGCCTCTACGCACGGCTGTGGGCGCACCAGAGTGGTGGCTTCCTGGGCGACGGCTCGGACGACGAAGCGGCCTGATTCCTACAGCAGCCGCTCCCCCCTTCCGACAGGCCGGGCGGACGCGGCCGGCAACACTGTGCCGGTCTTCAACAAAGAGGAGTCTTCGCCGTGAATTCCATCATCTACATCGTCGGTCTGGTCGTGGTCGTGGTTGCAGTGCTGTCTTTCTTCGGAATGCGCTGAGCCTGAATGCGCCGATCCCGGCCACGCCGGGTCGAATCCCTTCGGGGCCGCTGTTGCGGCCCCGTTTCATTGGCACTGGCACGGGCATAATTTCAGCGCTCTGATGCCCGAGGGAAGCCATTGAACACCGCCCTGCGCGAAACTGACCTGTTGTCGAACGCGGTGATCACCGAAGCAGTGCAACTCATCGAGCAGGCCGGATCGCTCGATGATGCGGCCGCCATGCGCGAGGCAGTCGTCCACCAGCGCGAACCCGCGGCCCGCATTGCGCAGCGCGCCAGCGCGCTCGGCCGGCGCATCGGACTGCAAGCCGAGCTGGCACGCGCGCGGCATTGGGCCCCGTGGATCGCGCTCGCCCTGGTGCTGCTGATCGTGTTCGCAGGCCTGGCGCTGGCGGGCAATGTGGTCGGCGGCAGCGAGCGGCGCATCAACATCATGGTGGCACTGGTCAGCCTGCTCGGCGTGCACGCGCTCACGCTGTTGCTCTGGCTGGTCGGCCTGGTCGTGCCGCTCAGTTCCTTCAATGCGTCTTTCGGGTGGCTCTGGCTGGCGCTGACTGCGCGCGTGGCTGGCGGCAGGCAGGGCCAGGCACCTGTGTTGCTGCGCGCCGCCACGCAGTTGCTGGCGCGGGCTCGGCTGTTGCCGTGGGCTTTCGGCTTTGTGAGCCACGGCATCTGGGCGCTGTCGTTCACTGTGGTGCTCGGCGCCCTGCTGTTTGCGCTGGCCTTCCGCAGCTACACGCTCGGCTGGGAAACCACGATTCTGGATCCCGGTGTCTTCGTGGAAGGAGTGCGGCTGTTGGGCTGGGCGCCGGGCTGGCTCGGGTTTCCGGTACCGGACGCCGCGACCGTGTTGTCGCCCGTGACGAAAGCTGCCGATCAGCGCGCCTGGGCCCTGTGGCTCACGGGGTGCATCGTGGCCTACGGCCTGCTGCCGCGCGTGTTCTTCGCGCTGGTCAGTGCGCTGGTGTGGCAGCGGCGCAAGCCTGCGCTGCAACCGGATCTTGCGGCGCCCTACTACCGCAAGCTGCTTGCCCGTTTCGAGGCAATGGCGCCGGCCACGATCGTCGACGGCGATCCGGGCCCCCAGCACCTGAACGCACCCGTCGGCCTGGCCGCCGGCGAAACCGGCGATGCGCTGGTGGTGGTCGGCTTCGAACTGCCGCCGGAATCGGCATGGCCGCCGCCGGGCCTGCCCCCAACCGCCGCGCCGGTGCTGCGCATCGACGGCAGCGCGATGCAGCGGCACGAACTGCTCGACACGGTGGCCAGGCTGCGCCCCCGCGCGCTGCTGGTGGCCTGCCATGCAGCATCGAGCCCGGATCGCGGCACCAGCCGCCTGCTGCGCGAGCTGCTCGCCCACTGCGGCGAATGCCGGCTCTGGCTGGTGGCGGGCGATGCTGCGGCCGGTCAGCGCTGGCGGCATTGGCTGGTCGACGCGGGGCTGGAACGCGTTACGGCCCATGACGATCTCGCCACGGCGTTGCGGGGGTGGACATGAACGCGCCCGCCATCCGCATCGCCGTGGTCGGCCACACCAATGCCGGCAAGACTTCGCTGCTGCGCACGCTGACGCGGCGCGTGCATTTCGGCGAGGTGTCCGAGCGCCCCGGCACCACACGCCACGTGGAGAGCATCGAACTCAAAATGCAGGGCCGCGCCGCCGTGACCTTCCTCGATACGCCCGGCCTCGAAGACGCGGTCAGCCTGCGCGAGCACCTTGAGGCCTTCGCGGCCGACGCGCAGACGCCGCCCGAGCGCATTCGCGCCTTCCTGCAGGGCCCCGAAGCGCATGGCGCGTTCGAGCAGGAGGCCAAGGTGCTGCGCGCGCTGCTGGAGGTTGACGCGGCGTTCCTGGTCATCGATGCGCGCGAGCCGGTGCTGCCCAAGTTCCGCGCCGAGATCGAACTGCTGAACTCCTGTGCACGCCCGGTGCTGCCGGTGCTGAACTTCGTGCGCGACGGCGCCAGCCGCGAGCCAGCCTGGCGCGAGTTGCTCTCGGCCTACGGGCTGCACGCGGTGGTGCGGTTCGACGCGGCGGCGCCTTTCGTCGGCGCCGAGCGCGAGCTGTACCAGGATCTGGGTGCGCTGCTGCGCGACCGGCGCGAGCAGTTGCGCGGCGTGGTGGAAGCGCTGGAAGCCGAGGCCGTGCAACGCCGCGCCGCCGCCGCCGCCCGGCTGGCCGAGCTTGCAGTCGATACCTCGGCCTTGCGCCGCGGCGTGCCATCGGAAACCTTCAACGATCCCGTGCGCCGCCAGGCGCCAATCGCCGAGTTGCAGAAAACCGTGTCGACCAAGGCCCATCGCTGCGCCGACGATCTGCTGGCGCTCTACGGCTTTCGCGAAGGCGACGCCGACGAGGCGCCGCTGCCGCTGCTCGAAGGCCGCTGGAGCATGGACTTTTTCAGCCCCGAAGCCATGAAGGATGCAGGCGTGCGGCTCGGCAAGGGTGCGGCCGTCGGCGCCGCGGTCGGCGTCGTGGCCGATCTTGCGCTGGCCGGCCTCTCGCTCGGCGCGGCCACGGCGCTGGGCGCATCGATCGGCGGCGCCGTGTCGCAAGGCTGGGGCCCGGTGGGCCGCAAGCTCGCCAACCGGCTGCGCGACGTGCAGGAGCTCACGGTCGAAGACGGCGTGCTCCTTGGGCTGCTCGCATGGCAGCTGCAACTGGTGCGCGCGCTCGAGCAGCGCGGCCATGCGGCGATGCGGCGCATCGCGGCCGGCGAACCGCAAGACGGCGCGTCCAGCCAGCGGCAGGTCGCCGACATCCTGCGCGCGGCCCGGCCGGCGCGCGGGCATCCCGATTGGGAAGCCGGCCTGCGCACCCGTTGGATCGCATCGCCGCAGCGCCAGGCGGTTGTCGACCAGGTTGCGCAAGCGGTGCGCGAGGCCATCGACGCGGCCGTGCGCCCTGCGGCATGATTGCCGGCATGGAAGACCTCGTCCCCCATCCGCTCGTCATCCTCAAGGCCGGCGACACCCTCGACGCCCTGCGCGACGCCAGTGGCGATTTCGAACACTGGGTCGCCCACGGCCTTGGCGACACGCGCCTCCCGGTGGTGGTGCTCGACCCCCGCCGCGGCGACACCCTGCCCGCGCCCGGCACGCTCTCGGGCGTGGTGCTGACTGGCTCGCATTCGATGGTGTCGCACCGCGAAGACTGGAGCGAGGCCACCGCCGTCTGGCTGGCCGGCATCGTCGCCAGTGGCACGCCGGTGCTCGGCATCTGCTACGGCCACCAGCTGCTCGCACATGCGCTGGGCGGCGCGGCAGACAACCACCCGGGCGGCCTCGAGATCGGCACCGTGACGGTGCACCTCACCGACGCAGCGGCCGCAGACGCGTTGTTCCACGACTTGCCGCACGAATTTCCCGCGCACGTGGTGCACCGCCAGAGCGCGCTGCGCCTGCCCGATGGCGCGGTGCGCCTGGCCGGCAATGCATTCGAGCCGAACCAGGCCTTCCGCGTCGGCGAACGCGCATGGGGTGTGCAGTTTCACCCCGAGTTCGACGCGGCCGCGATGCGCGGGTACATCGATGCGGTGGCCGACGATCTGCGTGCCGAAGGCAAGGATCCGGCCGCGCTGCGCGACGGCGTCGAGGCGACGCCCACCGCGGCCCAACTGCTGGGCCGCTTCGCCCATCTGGCCGAAGAACACGACGCTGCAGCGCGCTGAGTCGCCGGTCTGGTCTGACACGCCCGCCGCGGCCCATGCGTTAAGGTGCGTTGCCACTCTCCGGAACTGCGCCATGCCCCTGCCCAACGCTGCCACGCCCCCGCGCAAGCATTTCTCGATGATTCGCGGTTTCCACCTGGCCGATGCGTTCACGCTCGGCAATGCAGCCTGCGGCGTCGGCTGCGTGTTTCTTGCCATGGCCTATGTGGCGAAAAACGATCTCTCGGTCTATCTCTGGGCTGCGGCGCTGGCGCCGGCGGCGTTCATCTTCGACGTGTTCGACGGCCGCATTGCGCGCTGGCGGCAAACGCATTCGGCGCTCGGGCGCGAACTCGATTCGCTGGCCGACGTGATCTCGTTCGGTGTGGCGCCGGCCGCGCTGGCCTTTGCGGCCGGCGCCAACGGCGGCTGGGACGCATTGCTGCTGATCTACTTCGTCTGCTGCGGCGTGAGCCGGCTGGCGCGCTACAACGTGACGGCCGAAGCGCTCTCCGAGGGCGCCGACAAGGTCAAGTACTTCGAAGGGACGCCCATTCCCACCAGCGTGGTGCTGGTCGGCGTGCTGGCCTTCGCCGCCTGGAAGGGTGCCATTGGCGGCGCGCTGTGGGGCGGCGCCTGGACGCTCGGGCCCTGGGTGCTGCACCCGATCACGCTGCTGTTCGCGCTGTCGGGCACGCTCATGATCAGCAAGACCCTGCGGATCCCGAAGTTCTGAATCCGGCCAAGGAGTCTGCCGACATGATGAAGCTTTACTTCAACCCCTACAGCCGCGCCCTGGTCGCCAAGTGGATGCTCGACGAATGCGGGGCCGAGTACGAGATCGTGCCCATCGACCTCAAGAAGCGCGAGCACAAGCAGCACGCTTTTTTGCAGGTCAATCCCGCCGGCAAGCTTCCGGCGCTGGTCGACGGCCGTGTGCGGCTGTTCGAGAACGCGGCCATCTGCATGTACCTGGCCGAGAAGTTTCCGGCCCGGCGGCTGGCCCCGCCGGTCGGCTCCGACGAGCGCGGGCGCTACCTCTCGCTGATGGTGTATTCGACCTCGCAGCTGGAGCCCTCGATGGGCGACTGCCTGCTCAAGCAGCCGACCCTGCCGTCGCGCGGCTGGACGGAGTTCGACGAGACCATTCGCGTGGTCGAGCGCGAGCTCGGCTACGGGCCCTGGCTGTTCGGCGCGCAGTTCACCGCGGCCGACGTGATGGTCGGCTCGATGTTCATCTGGCAGCGCATGTTCGGCGGGCGTTCGAACAGCGCAAAGATCGATGCCTACATCGAGCGCCTGCAGGCCCGGCCCGCGGCGATCCGGATGGGTTGAAGACCGAACCCGGATGCACATGCCAGCCCCAGCCTCCCTCGTCACACCCGCCCACTTCACCCCCGGCGGGCTCGACCTGCTGGTGCAGCTGGCCGCCGCGCAGTCGATTGCGCCGGCCTGCGACCACTTCTACTTTCTGCGGCACGGCCAGACCGGCTGCAACGCGCGCCGCATCTTCCAGTCGGCCGAAGAGCCGCTGAGCGAGTTGGGCCTGGCCCAGGCGGCGCAGGCCACCACCCTGCTGGCCGGGGAGACGATTCGCACCATCGTCTGCAGCGACATGAACCGCGCCCACATCACGGCGCAAACCGTGGCCGCGCCGCACGGGCTCGTTCCCACGGCCGATGCCGCGCTGCGCGAGCGGCACTTCGGCGCGCTGATCGGCACGTCGTCGGCCGCCATCGACTGGGCCTGCGAGCCCGAGGGCGGTGAGACGCTGGCGCAGTTCGTCGACCGCAAACGCCCGGCGCTGGCGGCCGCATTGGCCCGGCCCGCGCCGGTGCTCGTGGTGGCGCACGGCGGCACGTTGTTCGTGCTGGCCGCCCTGCTCGGCGTGCCGATCGACATGGGCGTGCTGGGCAATGCGCAGCCATTGCGTTTCGAGCGCAGCAGCGCCCTGTGGACGGTCGTTGCCTTGCAGGCCAAAGGCGACGCGGCCGCCGGCATCGCCTGACCCGCCATCATGGAATTCAAGGACTACTACAAGACCCTCGAGCTCGAGCGCGGCGCCTCGGAGGACGAGGTGCGCAAGGCCTACCGAAAGCTGGCCCGCAAGTACCACCCCGACGTCAGCAAGGAAGCCGACGCGGAGGTGAAGATGCGCGACATCAACGAAGCCAACGACGTGCTGCGCGACAAGGAAAAGCGCGCGGCCTACGACGGGCTGGCCGATCGCGTGGCGCGCGGCGGCTCGCCCGAAGGCGACTTTCAGCCGCCGCCCGGTTGGGACGCCGGCTACGAATTCCATCGCGGGCCCGGCGCCGGGCCGGCCGACCATGCCGGGTTCAGCGATTTCTTCTCTTCGCTGTTCGGCGCGGCCGAGCGGCGCGGTGCCACGCGCCAGCACATGCGCGCACGCGGCGAAGACCACCATGCAGCGATCGAGATCGCGCTCGAAGACGCCCTCAACGGTGCCGAGCGCGAGATCACGCTGCGCGCCCAGACCGTCGACGCGCAAGGCATGCCGCAGTGGGAAACGCGCACGCTCAGCGTCAAGATTCCGCCCGGCGTGCACCCGGGCCAGTACATCCGCCTCGCAGGCCAGGGCATGCCCGGCCACGGCGGCGAGCCGGCCGGCGACCTCTACCTCGAAGTGCGCATTGCGCCCCACCCGCTCTACCGCATCGAGGAGCGCAACCTCTACATGACGCTGGCGGTGACGCCGAGCGAAGCCGCGCTCGGCGCGCAGGTGAAGGTGCCAACGCCCACCGGCGGCGTGGTCGAGGTCACCGTGCCTGCGAACGCACGCAATGGCTTGCAGTTGCGCCTCAAGGGGCGCGGCCTCGCCGGCAAGACGCCGGGCGACCTGTACCTGCTGCTCGAAATCGCGCTGCCGCCGGCCGACAGCGACGCCGTGCGCAAGGCCTACCAAACCCTGGCGCAGGCCGCTTCATCGTTCAACCCGCGCCGTCACCTGGGAGTTTGATCATGGCGACTGTTTCCGTGACGACCAGCACCGTGGTGAGCGCCTCCCAGCCGCTGGCGCTGCGCGAGCTGGCCCATGCCTGCGGTGCCGACACCGCCTGGGTGATCGAACTGGTCGAGGTCGGCATCGTGCAGGTCAGCGTGCCCGATGCCGCGCCCGAGCGCTGGCAGTTCGAAAGCGACGCGCTGCAGCGCGCGCTCGATGCGCGCCGGCTGGAGCGCGACTTCGGCGTCGGGCTCGATGCGGCCGCGCTGATTCTCGACCTGCAGCACGAAGTGCGGCGACTCAAGTCGATGCTGCGCGCACACGGGTTGCAACGCGGCGTCTAGGCCTCGACTGGCTGCAGCACGCGATAAAAGTACGTGGTATCGCACAGCCCGCCCTGCGGCCACAGCGCGTAGCCCGGGATCACGCCGCAGCGCTGCCAGCCGAGCCGCTCGTAGAGACGTTCGGCGTCACCCCCCGCGGTGTCGAGCACCAGCAGCGACTTGCCGCATTCGCGGGCCAGCGCCTCGGCCGCCTGCATCAAGCCGGCGCCCAGGCCGTGGCGGCGGGCCCGGCGGTGCACCAGCATCTTGACGAGGTCGGCGCGGTGCGGCTGGTTTTCGGGCTGGTCGAGCAGCAACTGCACGGTGCCCACGATGCCAAGGGCGTCTTCGGCCACCAGCAGCGCACGGCCACCGCGCGCGACCCCCTCGGCGATGCCACGCCAGAAGCCCAGTGCCCTGGACGGGGTCAGCGGCTGCATGAAGCTCACAGAGGCGCCACCTTCCACGCAGTCGACCAGCAGATCGGCCAGTTGCTGCAATTGAGCGTCGGTCACGTTCGTCAGGCGACGGATGCGGGGAATCTGGTTCGACATGTCATCTCCGTGAAGCAGGCGCGGTAGCAATCACGACGGCGTAGCGCGCGACCTTGCGGGTGGGGTTGTGGTAACTCATGGGGCGATCCAGCAGCATCGCGAGGCAATCGCCGGCGCCGAGCCGGTGGCGCTCGTCGCCGAGCGCGACTTCGATGGCCCCCTCGAGTACCCAGACCTGCTGGTGGATCTGCGGCTCGCGTGCGCCGGTTTCATAGGCCACGCGCCCCCCGGGTGGAAACGACACCTCGACGATCTGGATCGGCGACGCCACGCCGGCCGGCGAGACGTTGCGGCGCACGTAGCCCGAATGGGGATCGCGCCACACGGGCTGGTTCGCCAGCCGCGCCACGGGTTCGCCGGCGGGTTCGGGCGCATCGAACAGCGAGGCCAGCGGCACGTTGAGCCCGGTGGCCAGCCGTTCGAGCAGCACCGCGGTGGGGCTGCTCTCGCCCCGCTCGATCAGCGAGATCATCGAACGGCTGACGCCGCAGTGCGCTGCCAGCACATCGAGCGACAGGCCGCGCGCCGCGCGCAGGTCGCGTACGCGCTGCGCGATGCGGTTGTTCAGGTCGGGTGCTTCTTTTTCTTTCATGATGGAATCAGTTTCCATCATGGTGGACACATCGTCAACCGCCTTACCGTTGGCGCATGTCCGACGGTCGGGCCTCGCAGGGATCGCGGCGCGCCGAAGCCAAGGAGTCGTCACCCGCCCGCATCGCGCGTAGGCGCCGGCCGGCATACACGGCGGCCGCGTGCGTGCAGAGTGTTACTTTTGAACTTTGCGAGGTTTCCATGGCCGTGGTCTGTGACACCTGCAAAACGCATAACCGCGACAACGCGATGTTCTGCCGGGGGTGCGCGGGCAAGCTGCCCGGCTTCGCAGCCACCGGCCCGTCGGCGCTGGCTGCGCTGCGCGCCGAGTCCTCTGCGCGGCCCGCCGCGCGGCCGCGTGCGGCCAGGCGGGGTTCGATCGAAGCGCCCGTCTTCTGGATTCGCCTCGGCCTGGCGATCGTCATGATGGCGGTCGGCTTTGTCGGGTGGTACCTGTATGTCACACGCAAGGCGGCGCCGCCGCCCGGGCCGGTGGTCGCTGCGACCGCTGTGTCCGCATCCGCGCCCAGGGGCTTGCCCCTGACGCTGCTGACACCCGTCGAGCCGGTGGAATTCATAGATCCCCCGCAGCAGGTGCAGCCCGCGGCGCGGCTGATGCCAGCGCCCACCCCGTTGCCTGCGCCTGCGCCCTTCACCGAGCCCCGACGCCCAGTGCGCACGGCGGCAGTCGCCCACACGGCAGGGGCCGATCCGCGCAGCGGCTGCGGCCACCTCAACTTCATCGCTGCGGCGCGCTGCGAGGCGTCCCACTGCGACCGGCCCGGCTACAGCCACCACCCGCGCTGCGACGTGGTGCGCGCCGATCGGCGGCGCGACGAGGCCCGGCGCAATCCACTGATGGCCAACTAAAGGTTCGGACGGCTCAGGCGGCAGCCAGTTCCCGGCGCAGCACCTTGGCGGCGGCCACCATGTTGGCCAGCGCCGCCTCGGTTTCCGGCCAGCCGCGCGTCTTGAGGCCGCAGTCCGGGTTGACCCAGAGGTTGGCCGGCGGCACCACGGCCGCGGCCTTGCGCATCAGCCGCACCATCGCGTCGGTGTCCGGCACGCGCGGCGAATGGATGTCGTAGACGCCGGGGCCGATCTCGTTCGGATAGCGAAAGTCGCCAAAACCGCGCAGCAGTTCCATGTCGGAGCGGCTGGTTTCGATGGTGATCACATCGGCGTCCATGGCGGCGATCTCCGGCAGGATGTCGTTGAACTCCGAATAGCACATGTGGGTGTGGATCTGCGTGCGGTCGGCCACCCCCGATGCACTGATGCGGAAGGCGCGCGTGGCGCTGGCCAGGTAGGCCTTCCATCCGGCGCGGCGCAGCGGCAGCCCCTCGCGGATCGCCGGCTCGTCGATCTGGATGATGCCGATGTCTGCGGCTTCGAGGTCGACCACCTCGTCGCGGATGGCCCACGCGATCTGCTCGGTGGTCAGGCTGCGCGGCTGGTCGTCGCGCACGAAGGACCATTGCAGGATCGTCACCGGCCCGGTCAGCATGCCCTTCATCGGCAGCGGCGTAAGGCTCTGTGCGTACGCCGTCCACGCCACGGTCATCGGTGCCGGGCGCGCCACGTCGCCATAGAGGATCGGCGGCTTGACGCAGCGCGAACCGTACGACTGCACCCAGCCATTGGCGCTGAAGGCGAAGCCGTCGAGCTGCTCGCCGAAGTACTCGACCATGTCATTGCGCTCGGCCTCGCCGTGCACCAGCACATCGAGGCCCAGCGCCTCCTGCTTGCGCACCGCAAGTTCGATCTCGGCGCGCATCCGGTCGCGGTAGCCGTCGGCATCGAGTTCGCCACGCTTGAAGGCGGCGCGGGCGGCGCGGATCGCCGCGGTTTGCGGAAACGAGCCGATGGTCGTGGTCGGCAACGGCGGCAAGGCAAAGCGCAGGCGCTGCAGGGCCTGGCGCTCGACGAAGGGTGCATTGCGGCGATCGTCGCTGTCGACCCGCCGCGCCAGGCGCAGCGCCACATCGGCGCGGTGCACGCGCGGGCTGGCACGGCGGCTCGCGATGGCCGCGCGCGCGACCGTGAGTTCACCGTGCACGCTGGTCTCGTCGCCATCGAGCACGGCGCGCAGCACGCGCAGTTCATGTAGCTTTTCCACCGCGAAGGCCAGCCACGACCTGAGTTCCGCATCGAGGCGGGTCTCGGCCACCAGGCTGAACGGCACGTGCAGCAGAGAGCACGAGGGCGCCAGCCACAGTTCGCCCTTGTGCTTGGCCGCGACCGTTGCCAGGCGCGCCAGCGCCGTGTCGGGGTCGGTGCGCCAGATGTTGCGGCCATCGACGATGCCGACCGACAGCACCTTGTGCGCCGACAACCAGTCGCAGATGCCGGTGAGTTCGTCGGGTGCGCGCACCGCGTCCACGTGCAGGCCGGCCACGGGCAACTGGCAGGCCAGGCGCAGGTTGTCGGCCAACGGCGAGAAGTACGTTGCCAGCAGCAGCTTGGGCGCGCTGCGTGCGAGCTGCCAGTAGGTGCGCTCGAACGCATGGCGCCAGGCGTCCGGCAGATCGAGCCCGAGGATCGGCTCGTCGATCTGCACCCATTCCACGCCCTGCTGCTTGAGGCGCCGGAGCACCTGCTCATACACGGGCACCAGTTGGTCGAGCAGCGTGAAGCGGTCGAAGCCAGCCTCCTTCTCCTTGCCGAGCCACAGAAAGCTCAGCGGGCCAAGCAGCACCGCCTTGACCCGGTGCCCGGCCTGCAGCGCCTGCGCCACCTCATCGAACAGGCGCACCGAAGCGAGCCCGAAGCGCGTGGCCGAGGTGAACTCGGGCACCAGGTAGTGGTAGTTGGTGTCGAACCACTTGGTCATCTCGAGCGCAAAGCTGCCGTGGTCGCCGTGTGTGCACCCGGCATGGCCGCGCCCGGCCTCGGCGGCGACACCACGCGCCATGGTGAAGTAGCGCGACAGCTCGGGTTCGTCGCCGGCGAAGTCGAAGCGCGGCGGCTCGCAGCCCAGCAGCTGGATATGGTTGGCGACCTGGTCGTAGAACGCAAAGTCGCCCACCGTCACGAAATCGAGGCCGGCATCGCGCTGCGCCTGCCAGTGTTGCGCGCGCAGTTCGGCGCCAACCGCTTCGAGCGCCGGGCGGTCGAGCTCGCCACGCCAGTGTTGTTCGAGGGCGAACTTGAGTTCGCGGTGCGCGCCCATGCGCGGAAAGCCGAGGGTATGGATTGCTGTCATGCAACGATGGTCGGCGTTTCAGACCTATGATTCAAACGAAACCTTTTGTCGATCAACTTGAATCCTGTTCATGTCCCAATCCGTTCTCGAACTGCGGCACCTGCGCACGCTCGCCGCGCTGCGCGATACCGGCAGCCTGGTGCGGGCGGCCCAGTTGCTCAATCTCACGCAGTCGGCGCTGTCGCACCAGCTCAAGCTGCTGGAAGACCGCTACGGACTGCCGCTGTTCGAGCGCAAGTCGGTGCCGCCGCAGTTCAGCGCGGCCGGGCAACGGCTGCTGCAACTCGCCGACGGCGCATTGCCGCTGATCGAAGAAGCCGAGCGTGACGTAGCGCGCCTGGCGCAGGGTGGCGCCGGCAAGCTGCGCATCGTGGTCGAGTGCCACACCTGCTTCGACTGGCTGATGCCGGCGATGGACGCGTTCCGGCAGCGCTGGCCCGAGATCGAGCTCGACATCGTCTCGGGCTTCCACCCCGACCCGATCGCGCTGCTGCTGCAGGATCGCGCCGAAGTCGCGATCGTGTCGGAGCAGGATGCCGATGAAGCGGTCGACTACCACGCGCTGTTCCGCTTCGAGATCATGGCGCTGCTGGCCAACGACCACCCGCTCACCGCGAAGGCCTACCTCACGGCGCGCCACTTCGCCGACCAGACGCTCATCACCTACCCGGTGCCCGACGAGATGCTCGACATCGTGCGCCAGGTGCTGGCGCCCGCAGGCATCGCGCCGGCGCAGCGCCGCACCACCGAACTCACGGTGGCGATGCTGCAACTGGTGGCCAGTGGCCGGGGCATCGCGACGCTCCCGCTGTGGGCCGTGCAAAATTATCTGGAGCGTGGCTACATCACTGCGCGGCCGGTCGGCCGCAAGGGCCTGACCGGCGAGCTGCACATGGCCTGCACCGCCGCAACGTCGGCGCAACCGTGGCTGGCCGACTTCGTGCGCATCACGCGCGAGAGCAGCTTCAAGAGCCTGCCCGGGCTGGAGCTTCTGTAGGTCAGTAGTCCAGCCACTCCATCGGGCCGATCAGCGCGCCACCCGCCAGGCGCTCCAGCAGCGCCGTGAGCACGTCGATGTTGTTGTCGAAGGAGCCATGCGTGGCCTGCACCTGGTTGCCCTCGCGCGTATTGCGAACGCGCGGCGGCTGCAGCACATCGAGCAGCCCCTGCGCCGCGCCGGGCCAGCTGGCGAGCCATTGCTGCACGAAGCGCAGCGCGCCCACGTCCCATTGCTCGTCGTCGTTCGCATAGGCCGGATTCAACGCGCGCTCCATGCCCAGCAAGGGCTGCTTGCGCAGATCCTCGAGCGCGCGGGACACCAGGTAAAGGAGGGACTTGCCATAGGCCGGCACGCGCGGCGTCGGCAGGCCGTCCTTCTTCTCATTGGCGTCCGACAGCACGTGCAGGCGCAACTGCCGCAGATCGAGTGCACCGGCCTGCGCGGCTGGCAGGTAGTGCCCAACCGCGAACTGCGACGAGCAGGCGGGCGCAAACAACGTGCAGCTTGCGGCCCGCAGCGCTGCGGCGGCACCGGCCTGCGCATTGAGCGCGACGATGCGGTCCAGCAGGTGCCCGAGCTGGATCGCGCCGGCCGAGTGTCCGACCAGGTGCAGTTCCAGCGCGCTGCCCTGTGCCTGCAGTCGCGTGGCCAGCGCCACCAGTTGGCGCGACAGCAGATCCAGCCCATGGCCGGGCGATGCGCTGGCCGCCGCGTTGTCCCGCATCTGGCTCCAGACGCCCTTGCCGAGCACGAAGGCCAGGGCCTCGATGGCGCGATCCTTGGCATCGCCGAGCGCATCGAGCAGGCCTGCGGCGCGTTCGGCCTCGACGCCGAAGAGCTTGCGCATCCAGTCCTGCGCCATGCCGGCCAGGGTTTCGCCGGCACCCGTCTTCCAGGTCAGGAACAGCGGATAGATGCCGTTGGCCAGAAAGTACGGCGCCAGCACGCGGATGCGGCGAATCGACTCCTCTTCGTCGTTGAGCCCGCCGTGGGCATAGACCGCCAGCTTGAGCTTGCGCGGCGCCGGTTGCTGCCGGGCCAGCCAGGCCAGCGGCCGCTCGCACACGATCTCCTGCGCAAGGCCGCTGCGGTCGCTGGCGGCCCGCGTGAAGTCGGTTGGCACCAGTTCGCCGTCATTGCCGGTGACCAATGTGAGCTCGTAGGCCTGCGCCGTGGTCAGGGGTTCGTAGGCCGGCTGCAGAAAGCTGTGATCCACCGGCCAGGGATCGTCGGCCGGATTGTTCGGCGCGCGCGTGAACCGGTCGAGCGCATTGAGCGACTGGCCCGAGGCCACGCGGAACGCCGAGGCATGCAGGGGGCGCAGCCGCCGTCCCTGGTCGCGCATCAGCGCCAGCGGCACGCCGAGCGCGCAGGCCCAGGCATCGGTGCCATGCGCGACCCAGTCTTCATACGGCAGCACCGCGAATCCCGCTGCGCCCCACCGCTGGCCCCATGAGTTCTGAACCACAAAGCCGCGCTCGTTGTAGCCGACCAACGCGAAGGCGTGGCCGCCGAGCTTGCGCGGATCAACCGGCGCAGGAATCTCGGGCAGATCGTCGTGCTTGGCGGGCGGCGCAGTCGCACGGCCCCGCGCCAGCGTGCTCCAGCCATCGTGCACGCCGGCCGAGACATAGACTGCACCGATGTTGACGATGGCGGCCTGCAGATCCACCACCGATGCGCTGGCGACCCGGTAGTACACGCCCAGCGGCCGCCGCGCCGCATCGACATCCCAGCCGGCCAGCGGGCGCACGAAACCGGTTGCGGAATACGGCCAGTTCTCTGCGCTGCACACCCCGTGCTTGTGCCAGCCCTTGAGCGCGCCGCGGCAACTCGAGCCCTCGTAGTCGTCGCCCGGCCATTCGTCATAGCGCTTGGCCAGCTCGTAGAACATGCGCGGGCTCACCGGCAGGAAGGGTTTTGCGGTTCCGCTGGCGTGGTGCCCGACCCACAACAGGTAGTTGGCGACACAGGCCAGGCCAAAGCCGGTGCAGGCGCCTTCACGGCCCTGGTCCAGCACCAGCCCCTCCCGGACATAGCTCGAAATGAACCGCGCCACGTCGGCTTGTACGGGAAAGGAGGCCGGCAGCGAACGCAGGGGGGGGCGATACGGCAGGTCGCGAAAGTCGAGCCTGTCGGGCCGTGCATCGAGCAGGCGGCCGGGCACGGCCGGAACGTTGGAGGCCACCACGGTTGCGGATGTGCCGGCCGCTGCGGGTGCCTTGGCAGTGCGGGCGCGTGGCCCGGAACGGGATCGATTCGATGTGGCCATCTTTCCTCCTCCCACGCCGAGCGGCGGCGGGCCGCCATGATGGCGGCGCAGTGGCGCCGTGCCTATACGACGGACGCCGTAGGAGACCAGCCGGCGCCGGGGCAATCAGCCGGACAGCGCGCTGGCGTGATCCGACGCGTAGCGCTCGAGCGAGCGCGGCGGCCGGCCGGTCAGCACCTCGACGCCCTCGCTCACCGATGCAGTGGCCCCCTCCCGCACCGCCGAGAACAGTCCGGCCAGCATGCGCCCGTAGACCTCGGGCAGCCCGACACCCTGCAGCATCGCGACGAACGCATCGTCGCTGATAGGCGTGTAGCGGATGGGCCGCCCTGCCACGCGCGACAACAGCGCGGCCGCCTCGCGGTAGCCGAGCGCCTGCGGCCCTGTCAGCGTGAAGGCCTGGCCGTCGAAGCGGTCGGTGGTCAACGCGGCCGCAGCGCTGGCGGCGATGTCGCGCGCGTCGATGAAGCTCGACGCGCCCTCGCCTGCCGGCAGGGCGAGCTCGCCCTGCGTGACCGCCGGCCCCCAGAGCATGTGGAAGTTGTCCGAGAACCAGTTGGGCCCCAGGATCACCCAGGGCGTGCCCGAGGCTTCGAGCGCCCGCTCGACCTTGCGGTAGGGGTTGTGCTCGTCGGCGGCCACCCCCATGACCGACTGCATCACCACCTTGACGCCACGCGCCGCCGCGAAGGCGATGACCGGCAGCAGGCAGGCCTCGACCTCGAGGCTGTCGGAGGGCATCACCATGTAGATGCGGTTCACGCCCTCGAAGGCCGGCGCGAACGTGGACGGGTCGGTGTAGTCGAACCGCACCGGCTCGGCCCCTTCGAATGCTCGCGCGCCGCGCGAGGCTGCCTTGACGCTTTCGCCGCGTGCCACCAGTTCGGCCACCAGCGGAATGCCGACGGTGCCGGTGGCACCCAACACGAGAATTTTCTTCATGACAAACCTTTCAGGATTGAAGCAAGACTGAACGAGGGGGCAACGATACGAAGAACGCCTCACTCTTGTAAGTCTGCAGATCGTGAAAGCTTTGTTAAGCTGTACTTCATCATGGACGACCTGAAACGCTTTGCCCTGTTTGCCGAGGTCGTGCGCACCGGTTCGCTGAGCGCGGCGGCGCGGCACCTCGGCATCAGCACCTCGGCGGTGAGCCAGCAACTGCGCGCGCTCGAGCAGCGCCATGGCGTGACGCTGCTGCACCGCTCCTCGCGCAAGCTCACGCTGACCGAATCGGGCCGCAACCTGGCCGACCATTGCGAGGCCCTGGTCGCGTCGGCGGCACGGGCCCGTCAGCAACTGATGCTGGCGCGCGATGCGCCGGAGGGCGAGCTGCGCATGTCGGCGCCGGTCGGCTTTGCGCGCTGCGTCGCACCAGCGCTGGCGCCGCTGCTCACCGACCATGCAGCCCTCAAGCTGCACCTGGAGATTGACGACCAGATGATCGACCTGATCGACGCGCGCATCGACCTGGCAATCCGCGCCGGCCAGTTGGCCGACTCCAGCTGGAGCGCGCGCCGGCTGTGCAACATCGACTACCTGCTGTGCGCCGCACCCGCCTATCTGGTGCGTGCGGGCGCGCCGCGGTCGCCGCGCGATCTGCCTGCGCACGAGTGGCTCGCGCCGTCACGCGGCGGCCGGGCACTGCCATTGCAGATGACCGGCCCCGATGGCGTACGCGAAACGGTCGAGATCGCACCGCGCATCACGAGCAACAGCCAGATTTCGCTGCAGCAGATGTGCGTTTCGGGCCTCGGGCTGGCCTTTGCCGTGAGCACGGATGCGGAAGACGATCTGCGGGCCGGGCGTCTGGTGCGCGTGTTGCCCGACTGGCACGTGCCGCCGATGCCGCTGTGGGCCGTGACGCCGCAGCGCGATGCGCAACCGGCCAAGGTGCGCCACGTGATCGCGGCGCTGCAGAACTATCTGCTCACCTTGCCGGGTGCGACGGCTTGAGAATCGTGCTGTGACGTTGTGACGTTGTGACGTTGTGACGTTGTGACGTTGTGACGTTGTGACGCTCTAGCGCTCGGGCGCTCTGACGCATGGACGCATGGACGCATGGACGCATGGACGCGGGGATCCTCTGGCGCTGGGACGCTCTGGCGGGATCAGGTCGGCGGGGCACGCTGCTCCGCGAATGTCCCCCGGCCTGCGGCCTCCTCCTTTATTTCGCTGCGCAGCGCGCCCCACCGCCCCGATCCTGGAAGCGACGTGACCGTTTCGCGCTGAACACCACGAGCGTGCCCAGGCCGATGGTGGTGGGTGGCCCCTGCAGCGAAATAAAGGAGGAGGCCGCAGGCCGGGGGACATTCGCGGAAGGGGCCACCCGCCGCCAGCTGCCCGCCACCGCCCACCGCCTCAGAGCTTCAAGGCTTCAGGGCTTCTGAAACAGCCTCAACACACTGGAGAAGTCGAGCCCACCATGGCCCGCAAGGCTGTGCGCCGCATAGAGGTTGCGCGCCATGCCGCCCAGCGGCGTCGCCGCGCGCACGGCCGCGGCGTTCTCCTGCGCCAGTCCCAGATCCTTCAGCATCAGGTCGGTGCCAAAGCCGCCGGCGTAGTTCTTCGACGCGGGCGAGGTTTCCATCACGCCCGGCATCGGGTTGTACTTTTCGAGCGCCCAATTGCCGCCCGAACTGCGCCGCATGATCTCGGACAGCACCTTCGCATCGAGCCCGTTGGCCACGCCAAGCGCAAGCGCTTCGGAAGTGCCGATCATCAGGATGCCGAGGAGCATGTTGTTGCAGATCTTGGCCGTCTGGCCGGCACCTGCCGCGCCCGCGTGGAAGATGTTGGCGCCCATCTTTTCGAGCACCGGGCGGGCACGCGCCAGATCCGCCTCGCTGCCGCCGACCATGAAAGTCAGCGTGCCGGCGATGGCGCCGCCCGTGCCGCCCGAGACGGGCGCATCGATCGCGGCAATGCCGCGTTTGGCAGCCGCCTCCGCCACCTTGCGCGAAGTGGCGGCGGCAATGGTGCTGCTGTCGATCACCAGCGTGCCGGGCGCGATCTTTTCGAGCAGGCCATCGCTGCCGAGGTAGAGCCCTTCGACATGCGCGCTGGCCGGCAGCATGCTGATCACGACCTCGGCTTCCGCCACGGTGGCAGCGGCGGAAGCCGCAATCGGCAGGCCTTCGGCCGCGAACTTCCTGCAGGCCTCGGCCGAGAGGTCGAAGGCGCTGAGCGTATGGCCGGCCTTCAGCAGGTTCAGGGCCATCGGGCCGCCCATGTTGCCGAGGCCGATGAATGCGATCTTCATGATGTGTTGTCTCCTTTGCCTTTGATGTTGTTCAGACCAGCGATACGAGTTCGGGTGCCATCGCGCCGCGAACGCGCAGGTGGTCTTCGATGAAGGCCGGCGTGATCTCCTCGATCGTGGCCGGGCTCCACTTCGGGTTGCGATCCTTGTCGATCAGCACCGCGCGAATGCCTTCGGCGAAGTCCTTGTGGGCGCAGAAACCGAGCGAGGCCCAGTACTCCAGGCGAAACACTTCGGCCAGCGACATGCGGTGCACGCGCTGCCAGAGCTCGAAGCTCAAGGCGGCCGAGCTCGGCGCGCCCTTCACGAAAGTCTTGGCCGCTGTCTGCAGCCAGGCGTCGTCGCTTTGCAGCGTGCGCAGGCGCTTCGCGATGTCGAGCAGGTCGTCGCCCGCCATCAGCGCATTGATCGCATCGAAATGCTCGCGCACCTTCGATGCCGGTGCCTCGGCGCCCTCGCCCGCCTGCGCGAGGATGCGCGACAGCGCCGCGCGGTCGGCCTTGGCCTCGCCCGTCCACGTCGCGGCGCCGATCGCGTCGAGCACCTGCGCCTTGCGCTCCTGCGGCACCAGCACATCGGCCAGGCCGCAGAAGATCGCATCGGTCGCGTTGAAATTGGCGGCGGTGAGCGCGAGGAACAGGCCGACCCGGCCCGGCATGCGGCGCAGGAACCAACTGCCGCCGACGTCGGGGTACAGGCCGATGTTGATCTCGGGCATGGCGAGCCGGCTCTGCCCCGTCACGACGCGGTGCGAAGCGCCGGCCATCAAGCCGATTCCACCGCCCATCACGATGCCGTGGCCCCAGCAAAGGAACGGCTTCGGAAAGGTGTGGATCAGGTGGTCGAGTTCGTACTCTTCGCCGAAGAAGCGCTCGGCGTACTCGTTGCGGTCGGGGCCGCAATCGAGCAGCGTCCGGTAGAGCTGGCGCAGATCGCCCCCCGCGCAAAAAGCCTTGTCGCCGGCCGCGTGCAGCAGCACACCGACGATGCCCGCATCGGCAGCCCATTCGCGCAGCTTCGGCGTGAGCAGCCGCACCATCGCAACTGACAGCGAGTTGAGCGAAGCCGGCACATTGAGCGTCGCGACGCCGAAACGCTGGCCGCCGGCGGTAGAAATCTCGTCAAAAACAACAACAGATTCAGTCATGGACGTAATAGGTGGAATGCCGCGGAACCGGCTTCGTCGGGCCGCTGGCGTTGCCCCCGGTGAGGGGGTTGGCGAAGCGACACGAAGTGCGCGAAGACTGGGGGCGAGCAATGACTACCGGATATCGCTTTCGCCTTCCAGAAGTTTTCGCGCGACGATCACGCGCATGATTTCATTGGTGCCTTCGAGGATCTGGTGCACGCGCGTGTCGCGCACTAGCCGCTCCAGCGGGAATTCGCTCAGGTAGCCATAGCCGCCGTGCAGCTGCAGCGCGTCGTTGCAGACGGTGAAGCCGGTGTCGGTGGCGAAGCGCTTGGCCATGGCGCAATAGGTGCTCGCATCCGCATGGCCGGCGTCGAGCTTGCTCGCGGCCAGCCGCACCATCTGGCGCGCCGCCACGAGTTCGGTCGCCATATCGGCCAGCTTGAACTGCAGCGCCTGGTTGCTCGCCAACGGCTTGCCGAACTGCTGGCGCTCGTGCAGATACCGCCGCGCGGCATCGAGCGCGCCCTGTGCCGCGCCGACCGAGCAGGTCGCGATGTTGATGCGCCCGCCGTCGAGCCCCTTCATCGCGATGCGGAAGCCCTCGCCTTCGCTGCCGAGCAGGTAGTCGGCCGGGACGCGCACGTTGTCGAAGTTGACGGTGCGGGTGGGCTGGCTGTTCCAGCCCATCTTGTGTTCCTTCTTGCCGTAGCTCACGCCCGGCGCATCGGCCGGCACCGCAAGTGCCGAGATGCCGCCCGCACCGCCGCCGCCCGTGCGCGCCATGAGCACCAGCACATCGGTCGCGCCCGCACCCGAGATGAAGGCCTTGCCGCCGTTGATGACGTACTCGCCACCCTGCAGCTCGGCCCGTGTCTTGAGCGAGCCCGCGTCGGAGCCTGCGCCCGGTTCGGTAAGGCAATAGGAGGCGAGCTTGCGCCCGCTCGTCAGATCTGCGCCCCACTTCGCACGCACGGCTTCGCTACCCCAGGTGCCAAGCATCCAGGTCGCCATGTTGTGGATCGTGATGAAGGCGGTGGTCGACGGGTCGACCGCCGCCAGCTCTTCGAACACCAGCGTGGCGTCGAGCCGCGGCAGCGCGAGGCCGTCGATGCTTTCGGGCGCGTAGAGGCCGCAGAAGCCCAGTTCGCCGGCCTTGGCGATCGCCTCCTTCGGAAAGATCGCCTCGGCATCCCAGCGCGCCGCATGCGGAGCGAACTCCGCCTGCGCGAAATCGCGCGCCGTCTGCGCGAATGCGCGCTGCTCTTCAGAGAGTTCGAAGTCCAATTAATGCCTCACAGCAGGGATCATGCCGTTCATCTCCCCCCCGGGGAATACCGCGGAACCGGCTTTGCCGGGCCGCTGGTGTTGCCCCGGGCAGGGGTTGGCGTAGCGACACGAAGTGCGCGCAGCCTGGGGGCGAGCCTATTTCAAGCTGATGGTGGTGTTCACGCCGTGCGACACGGTGCTGTCATCGAACCAGCGAGCCGTGATGGTCTTGGTCTGCGTGTAGAACATGATCACCTGCTTGCCGTAGGGCCCAAGGTCGCCAAGCTTGGAAGCGCGCGAACCGGTGAACGAGAACATCGGCACCGGCACCGGGATCGGCACGTTGATGCCGACCTGGCCGACGTCGATGTCTTCCTGGAAGCGACGCGCCGCCGCACCTGACTGCGTGAAGATCGCGGTGCCGTTGCCGTTCGGGTTGGCGTTGATCATCTCGATCGCCTCGTCGATGGTTTCGGCATTCGACAGGCACAGCACCGGGCCGAAGATTTCCTGGTCGTAGATCGTCATGCCGGGCTTCACGTCGGCGAACACGGTCGGGCCGATGAAGTTGCCCTTTTCGTAGCCGGGCACGGTCGGCTTGCGGCCGTCGAGCGCGAGCGTCGCGCCATCGGCCACGCCGCGTTCGATCAGGTTGTTGACGCGGTCGAAGGCGGCGCACGAGACCAGCGGCCCCACGTCCACGCCCTTCTCGGTGCCGGCGCCGATCTTCAGCGTCTGCGCCTTGGCCACCAGCTCGGGTACCCACTTTTGCGCATCGCCCACCAGCACCGCGACCGACACCGCCATGCAGCGCTGGCCCGCGGCACCGAAGCTTGCGCCGGCCAATGCGTTGAGGGTCTGCTCCTTGTTGGCGTCGGGCATGACGATGGCGTGGTTCTTCGCGCCCATCATGCATTGCACGCGCTTGCCGGTCGGGATGGCGCGGTTGTAGACGTGCGTGCCGACCTTGGTCGAGCCGACGAAGCTGATCGCCTTGATGTCCTTGTGGTCGCAGATCGCATTGACCACGGCTTCGCCGCCGTGGACGACGTTGAGCACGCCGGGCGGAATGCCGGCTTCGAGCGCGAGTTCGCACAGGCGCATGGTGACCATCGGATCCTGCTCGGACGGCTTCAGCACGAAGGTGTTGCCGGTGACGATCGCCATCGGGAACATCCACAGCGGAATCATCGCGGGGAAGTTGAATGGCGTGATGCCGGCGCACACGCCGAGCGGCTGCAGCAGCGTGTAGGTGTCGACCCCGTTGGCCACGTTGTTGGCCAGCTCGCCGAGCTGCAGGTTGCCGATGGCCGAGGCATGCTCCACCACCTCGAGGCCGCGGAACACGTCGCCTTCGGCATCGGGCAGGGTCTTGCCCTGCTCGGCCGTGAGGATCGCGGCCAGTTCGGCCATGTTCTCGCGAATCAGTTGCTGGTACTTCAAGAAGATGCGCGCACGCGCGCCGATCGGCGTCTTGCGCCAGGTCTTGAAGGCTTCCTTGCCCGAGGCCACAGCCGCGTCGACTTCGGCCGGCGTCGCGAATGGCACCCTGGCCAGCACTTGCTGCGTGGCCGGGTTGATGACATCGCGCCATTCGGTGGTCTTGGATTCGACGAACTTGCCGCCGATCAGCAGCTTGACGGTGGCGACGGTTGTCGCGGGGGTGGTGGTGGCGTCCATGAATTTGTCTCCTGGGGTGGGTCGCGTATGTCGCGTATGTCGAAATGGCAGTGCAGCCGGGCATCCTAGCTTTGCAGATTTGCATTAGCAATAGACAAATACGCACCGCCGATCTGCATAATTGCAAACCATGGACTGGGACAACCTGCGCTTCTTTCTCGAGCTCGCGCGCTCCGGCACGCTGCAGAGCGCCGCGCGCCGGCTCGAGGTCGACCACACCACAGTCGCGCGGCGCATCCAGGCGCTCGAAAAGCAGGTCGGCACGCCGCTGTTCTCGCGCGAAGCCGACGGCCACCGGCTGACCGAGGCAGGCCGCCGCCTGCAGCCGCAGGTCGAGACGATGGAGGCGGCGTTCCTCACCGTCGAAAGCACCACGCCTGCGTCGGAGCAAGGCCTGTCGGGCCTGGTGCGCATCGGCGCGACCGAGGGCTTCGGCACCATCGTGCTGGCGCCGCGGCTCGCGCTGTTCGCGGGACAGCACCCCAAGCTCGTGATCGACCTGCTCGCGATGCCGCGGCTGGTGCACCTGTCGCGCCGCGAGGCGGACATCGTGATCTCGCTGGAGCGCCCGGCGCGCGGCCCGGTGGTGGTGACCAAGCTCACCGACTACACGCTGCGCCTCTATGCGTCCAAGCAATACCTTGCGCGGCACAGCGCCATCAAGACGCGCGAAGACCTGCGCGGCCACACCTTCATCAGCTACGTGGACGACCTGCTGTTCAGCAAGGAGCTGCAATACCTCGACGAGTTGTACCGGCCCGACGCCTTTGCGCTGCGCAGCACCAGCGTGCTGGCGCAGTACCAGGCGACGGCGGCAGGCGCCGGCATCGCGGTGCTGCCGGCGTTCATCGCCGACCGCGACAAGTCGTTGAAGCCGCTGCTGCCGACGCAAGCTAATTTCACGCGCACCTTCTGGATGTCGATGCCGGCCGAGACCAAGCACCTGGCCCGCATGCGGGCCGTGTGGGAGTTCCTACGGGAAACGGCGGAGGCGCAACGCGATGCGCTGATCCGGGATCAGGTGTAGGGGGTGGTCTGCCCGCTCAGGGCCAGACCGGCGCACTGCTGCCGGGTGGCATCGACGGCCGCGGCCAGCCGGCCGGCGTGCGCGCGAGCTGCGCACTGTGGCGCACGGCCAGCAAGCGCCCGAAGCCCGAGTCGGACGGCTTCCAGCCAGGGCTCCACTGGCGGGCGGGCCTGCGTCAACCCGTCGGCCACGCGGCCGAGCCCCCGCAGCCATTGGCCGGTTTGCGCCAGCGACACCTGCACATGCCAGCTGCCACCCTCGCGCTGCTGGCGGCAGAGCGCCGCTGCCGCGCCGAAGGCCATCAGGTAGCCGGTCGCTTCGTCGAGGATCTGCATCGGCATCGGCCGCGGCTTGGCCGCATCGCCGGCTGCCTCGCCTTCGGCATGGTTGAAACCCATCGCGGTCTGCACCAGCGAATCGAAGCCGCGGCGCACGGCCCAGGGCCCCTGCGTGCCGTAGGCGGTGAGCGAGGCGTACACGATGCCCGGCCGCGCTTGCGCGAGCGCTGCGGGCCCGAAGCCCAGCGCTGAAAGGCCGCCCGGCCGGTAGCCCTGGGTGAACACGTGCGCATCGTCGACCAGATGCCGCAGCGTCGCGCGCCCGGAGTCGGTCTTCAGGTCGATGTGCGCCGACAGCTTGCCGCGGCTGGTGTCGGCAATCGCCTCGATGTTCGGCAGCGTCGGTGAATTGACCAGCATCACGTCGGCACCATGGGCGGCAAGCGCCTTGCCGCCCACCGGGCCGGCCAGGATGCGCGTGAGATCGAGCACGCGCACGCCGGTCAGCGGACGCGCATCCTCGCGCAACGGCGGCAGCGCCAGCGGTGGTGCGTCGCCGATGCGGTCGATGGTGAACAAGGGCTGCGCGGCAATCGCCTGGCCCTGCGGCGTCGCATCCCATTGGTCGAAGCGGCGCAGCGCGGTGGCCACCAGCTTGCGTTGCGCCGCGGCTTCCTCGAAGTCGAGCGCACGCCAGTTCAGCAACACGGCTTCGGCGCCGCTGCGCTTCGCGGTGGCGGGGTCCAGCCCCAGCAGCCGCAACGCGCCCTCGCGGTGATGCGCAAAGTTGGCATGGATGCGCACATGGCCGTCGGCGCAGCGGTACAGGCCCGAGAACGCATCCCACGGATCGGGCACGCGGCCATCGAGGCTGAACCAGCCGGTGCATTCGACGGCGGCATGCAGCATGTCAACCGCCACCTGCTGGCGCGGCGTGCCGCGCACATGGCCCAGTTCGCAGGCCGCCAGCGCCGCGGCGGCGATGCTGCTTTGGGCGGCGGTGCCGACCGCGAAGGACGAAGGAAAAACGGGGTCGGCGCCGGCCAGTTGTGCAAAGGCCAGCGCCTCGGAGGGCATGCCAGCCCGTTGCCACAACCCGGCCAGCGCCTCCATCACTGGATCAGCTTCGCACCCGTCTTGGCCTGCAGCGCGTCGAAGCTCACGCCAGGGGCGAGCTCGATCACCTTGAGCCCGTCGGGCGTCACGTCCATCACGGCCAGATCGGTGATGATGCGGTCGACCACGCCCACGCCTGTCAGCGGCAGGGTGCAGGCCTCAAGGATCTTCAAGTCTTCGGTGCCGTCCTTCTTCTTCGCGACGTGCTCCATCAGGATGATCACGCGCTTGACGCCAGCCACGAGATCCATCGCGCCGCCCATGCCCTTGACCATCTTGCCGGGGATCATCCAGTTGGCGAGGTCGCCCTTGCTGCTGACCTGCATCGCGCCGAGGATGCTGAGGTTGATCTTGCCGCCGCGGATCATGGCAAAGCTGTCGTGGCTGCCGAAGATCGCGCTGCCGGGCAGCGTGGTCACGGTCTGCTTGCCGGCGTTGATCAGGTCGGCGTCGACCATGTCTTCGGTCGGAAACGGGCCGATGCCGAGCATGCCGTTCTCGCTCTGCAGCCAGACCTCCTTGTCGCCGGTGTGGTTGGCCACCAGCGTCGGGATGCCGATGCCGAGGTTGACGTAGAAGCCGTCTTCGAGCTCTTGCGCCGCGCGGGCGGCCATTTGGTCTTGCGTCCAGGGCATCTCAGGCTCCTTCTTTCTTGCCGGCGGGCACTTGGGGAACGGGCACTTCGTCGATGACCGCGGCCTGCGCGATCACGGCCTGCGCCTCGACCTTCGCTGCGGCTACATCCACGGGCGCGGCCGCGCTCACGGTGCGCTTCTCGATGCGTTTTTCGGGGGTGGCGTTCAGCACGATGCGGTGCACGTAAATGCCCGGCAGATGGATGTCGTCGGGCGCCAGCTCGCCGACTTCGACGATCTTCTCGACCTCGACGATGCAGACCTTGCCGGCCATTGCGGCAGCCGGGTTGAAGTTGCGCGCCGTCAGGCGAAAGCGCAGGTTGCCGGACTTGTCCGCCACATCGGCCTTGACCAGCGCCACGTCGGGCACCAGCGAGCGTTCCATCACATAGGTTTCGCCATCGAACTCGCGCAGTTCCTTGCCTTCGGCGACCAGCGTGCCGACGCCGGTCTTGGTGAAGAAGGCCGGAATGCCGGCGCCACCGGCGCGCAGCTTTTCGGCCAGCGTGCCCTGCGGCGTGAACTCGAGCTCGAGTTCGCCCGCGAGGTACTGGCGCTCGAACTCCTTGTTCTCGCCAACATAGCTCGCGACCATCTTCTTGATCTGGCGCGTTTCGAGCAGCTTGCCGAGGCCGAAGCCGTCGACGCCCGCATTGTTCGAAATGCAGGTGAGGTTCTTGACGCCCGAATCGTGCAGCGCGTCGATCAGCGCCTCGGGAATGCCGCACAGGCCGAAGCCGCCGACCGCAAGCGTCTGGCCGTCGGCCACGACACCCTTCAGTGCCGCGTCGGCGGAGGGATAAATCTTGTTCACCATGGCTTGTGATCCTCGCTCGGTGATGGTTGATGGAAAGAGACAGAGACGATACTACGTAGTCATATACGTAGTATTTCGTAATGGACACACCCGACATCGATTACCGCCTGGCCTTCGAGCATGCACCCGTCGGCATGGTGTTGTCGCGCAACCGGACGATGGTCGACTGCAATGCAAGGCTGTGCGAGATGTTCGGTGCGGCACGCGATGCATTGGTCGGCCAGTCGTTTCGCGTGCTGTACCCGAGCGTCGCGGAATTCGAACGCATCGGCAAGCGCATGGAGCCGATTCTGAACGCGAGCGGACGTTATGCGGACAACCGCATGATGAGGCGGCTCGGCGGCCTGCACGGTGCCTTCGCGGGCGAAACCTTCTGGTGCCACGTGACGGGCCATGCGCTGAACCGCGCCGCACCGCACGAGGCCGGCATCTGGACCTTCGAAGACCTGGGGTCGCGCCGCTCGGCCAAGGCCGAACTCACGCCACGCGAGCGCGAAGTTGCCGCGCAAGTGATGCAGGGCCTCACCTCCAAACAGATCGGCCGCGCGCTCGCGATCAGCCACCGCACCGTCGAACTGCACCGCGCGAAACTCATGCGCAAGTACAGTGCGAACACCACGGCCGAGCTCGTGCAGAAGCTGCTGACCGGTTGAGCGTCCCAAGGAGACATCGATGCCGAATTTCCCGGCCGCATTGCGTGGCACGGCCGCTGCATTCGCGGCGCTCACACTCATCGCCTGCTCGCTGCCCGGCGCCGCGCCGCCCCGCGTGGCGCGCGGCGCACCACCGCCCACCGACTGCAAGGCCTGGGTCGGCACGGATCGCGATGCCGAAATCCCGGGCTACCTGCTGCCGAAGAGCGGCGGCGGCACCGTGTGCGTGCCGTTCCTGCAAACCGCCAACCAGGCGCCCGCCGGCTACACCGGCAGCGACTTCCACGTCGACGAGTTCACCGACGCCAAGCTCAAGGCGCGCTGGGCCGCCTGCAAGGCCGACGCAGCCTGCTTCAAGCGCATCGATGCGCAGATGCAGCGCTGGCTGCCGCCCAACAAGGAACGCGCCACACGCTCGACCGGCGTGGTCGACCCGTCGGGCAAGATCGACCCGGAGGGCCCGGTCGACCTGAAACAGATCCGGCGGCCGGCCTTCTTTGCCAAGGCGCCTTACAACGAAGCCATCGCGCAGGCCGATGCGCGCACCTCGATCGTCGAGTTCACCGCCCCGCGCGATGCCTTCGAACGCATCGACCTGAACATGCGCGGCCTGATCAAGCTGCGCGGCTGGTACATCGAAGGCACGGGGGTGGACGACGGCAAGGGCGGCAAGGTGCGCGCACTGGTGCTGTTCGCGCCGGGCGGCGGCGGACAGCTCACGGCCCTCCAGCATCCGGACGAGAAGAGCTACCGCATCGATGCGGCCACCGCCAAGACGGTCGGCATCCGCTTCCCCAACGCGACCACCGAAACCATGGGCCAGCGCTGGTACCGCGAGAACCTGCAGGCGATGAACCAGGCCGGCTTCGATGTGCTGGCGTACGACCGGCGCGGCGAAGGTTTGTCGGGCGGCTTCAGCGACACCAACACGCTGGAGCAAGGCGAAGACGTGTTCCGCGTGCTCGAGCAGCTCGAAAGCGGCAACGGGCTGCGCCTGCTCACGCCCACCGGCCAGTTGCTCGAAGGCCCGGCCGCGGGCGGCCGGCTGCTGGCGGGCATGAAGGCGAACCAGATCCCGATCATCCTCGGCGGCTACTCGCGCGGCTCGATGTCCACTGCCTGGGCCATGACGAAGAACTTCTCGGCCTCGTGCAGCTACGACATGCCGACCGTCACCTGCACGCCCGCGAAAGGTCTGAAGAACATCAAGGGCGCGATCCTGTTGTCGTCGTTCGCGAGCGGGGCCGGCTACATCGGCGTGTCGCCCGACCTCCGCGATCGCAACCTGTTCCTCGGCGGCATGGCGGCCGACCACCACATCGTGTTCTATCCCAACTCCGCGACGCTCGCGGGCATGGACAACTGGCCGGCGGCGTTCTTCGGCAAGGGTCTGTGGGATCGCGCCGAAACGGTGGAAGGCACCATCGCCGCCTACGACCGCATCCGCGGCCCGAAGGAGATCGTGGTGGCGCGCGGGCCGCACTCGATCGAGACCTGGCCGGAGGCGGACTTGCGCCACCTGCGTGAGCGCATGGTGGTGTTCGCCCGAGCCGCGGTCACCGGCGCAGGCAGCGTGCCCGGCGCCGAACCCTGGGCCGATCTGAAGCAACTGATTGCGACCACGCCGGAGTCGTGGGAGCCCTCTTCCGAACCCCGGCCGACGGGCCGATGACCGTATGGCCAGCATGGGGTGATCACCTACAGAAATGCGTCCGGCGTCGGCCCAATATGGTTGCATGACACACACCAAACTCATCGTGCGCGAACCTGCACCGGGTTCGTTTTTTTGGGCCTTGATGGAGTCCGACGAACGCGGCGCCGTGCTCAAACGCGAGCTCGAATCCGCCGACATGGAATCCGATTCCTACGAGGCCGCGCTGGCTGCCGGCACGCGCGCGCTGCGGCGCATGAAAGAACGCGAAGCCACCCCGCATTGAGGCGCTTGTTCAACCGGCCTTGCGAAAGGTCAGGTTGACGCGGCAGTGTCCGGTCAGCGGATGCTCGCCATCCTTCAGCGGCAGGATGCCGTGATGGTTGAGCCGTGCCGGGCCGCCCCACACGACGACGTCGCCATGCGCCAGCGGCACGCGCATGGCTTTTTCGGCGCGCTCGAGGCCGCCGAACAAAAACACCGCGGGCAAGCCCAGCGACACCGACACGATCGGTTGCCGATAGTCGCGCTCATCACGATCCTGGTGCAGCGACAGGCGCGCGCCCGGGTCATAGCGGTTGACCAGGCAGGCGTCGGGCTCGAAACCCTGGAAGCCTGCACGCGCTGCGGCCGTTGCCGCAAGTTCGCGAAAAGACGCCGGCAGCGCCGGCCACGGCCGGCCGGTGTCGGGGTCGATCGGGTCATAGCGGTAGCCGCGTCGATCGGACAGCCAACCCAATGCGCCGCAGTTGGTCATGGCCACGGACATCCTGAAGCCGCCGGGCGTGACCAGGTGGCGCCATAGCGATACCGCGAGCACGGCTTCGAGGTCGACCAGCAGGGTCGGCGCTGCAGCAGTCGCGAAGCCACGGAGCAATACGGCACCCTGCTGCAGCGCGGTCTCCGCACCCTCCTCAGCTTCAAACAGATCACGCATCGCGCTCAAGCCGCATCGTGAAAAATGATGCCGGCCGTTTGCCGGTGCCCCGAGCGCACACGGCTCACGCCGTGCCGCAGGTTCACGCGGTAGGTGCCGCGCGTGCCCTGCACCGGACGGTGGTGCACGGCAACGACTGCGGCATCGCCCTGGCGCAGCGGCAGCACCATCGGGCGCGACTGCATGCGCGGACGTTGCTCGGTCATGACGAACTCGCCGCCTGTGAAGTCGCGGCCCGGCTCCGACAGCAGCACGACCATCTGCAGCGGAAACACATGCTCGCCGTACAAGTCCTGGTGCAGGCAGTTGTAGTCGCCTTCGCCGTACTTCAGCAGCAGCGGCGTCGGCCGCAGCTGCCCTGCCGAATGGCAGCGCGCGATGAACTCGGCATGCGTGGGCGGAAAGCGCACCTCGATGCCCATGGCCTGCTGCCAGCGGTTTGCTGTCGGCACCAGCTTCTCGTATATCGCATCACGCAACTCGGCAACCAGCGCTGGCAACGGATACGCCAGATATTTGTACTCGCCGCGGCCGAAGCCATGCCGCGCCATCACCACCCGGCTGCGGAACAGGGCCTCGTCGGCATAGAGCGCGGCCAGTGCGTCGCACTCGGCCGGCGCGAGCAGCCGCTCGACGATGGCGTGGCCCTCGGCGTCGAGCGCGTCGGCCACGTCGTCCCAATCGACGTCCGCCTTCATCGTCATGCCGTGGCCTCGCGCTGCAGCAGTTCGCGCTTGCGCTCCACGCCCCAGCGGTAGCCCGACAGCGCGCCGTCGTTGCGCACCACACGGTGGCACGGGATCGCCACCGCAATCGGGTTGGCGCCGCAGGCCTGCGCCACGGCGCGCTGCGCCGTTGGTGCGCCGATGCGCGCGGCGATGTCGGAATAGCTCACGGTCTCGCCGGGAGGCACCGCGCGCAGCGCCTGCCACACGCGCTGCTGAAACGCGGTGCCGCGCACGTCGAGCGGCAAGTCCAGCCCGCGCGCAGGCGCTTCGACGAATCCGACCACCTGCGCCACGAGCCGGTCGAACGCCGGGTCGTCGCCGGTGAACCGGGCCTGCGCAAAACGATCCTGCAACTCACGCGCGAGCGCGTCGGGGTCGTCGCCCAGCGCGATAGCACACACGCCGCGTTCGCTGCGCGCCACCAGGATCGCGCCAAGCGCGCACTGGCCGATGGCAAAGCGGATGTCGGTGTCGGCACCGCCCGCGCGGAACGCGGTGGGCGTCATGCCGAGCACGCCGTCGGACTCTTCGTAGAAGCGGCCGTTGGAGTTATAGCCCGCGTCGTAGATCGCATCGGTCACGGTGTCGGCGCTGCCGAGCGCAGCACGCACGCGCTGGGCACGGTGCGCCGCGCCATAGGCCCTGGGCGTGAGGCCCGTGACCTCCTTGAACACGCGGTGCAGGTGCCAGGTGCTCATGCCGGCGCGCTGTGCCAGTTCGTCGAGCGTTGGTGCCTGCTCCGCTGTTTCGATGAAACGGCAGAGTCCAGCGACCAGCGCGGCCTGCTGTTCGGCCAGCGGTGCCTGGTCAGGCTTGCAGCGCTTGCAGGGCCGGAACCCGGCGCGCTCCGCATCCGCAGCGCTCACGTGAAAGGTCACGTTCTCCGGCCGCGCCGGTCGTGCGCCGCAGGAGGGCCGGCAGTAGACGCCGGTGGTCTTCACGGAATAGAAAAACTGCCCGTCGAAACGTGCGTCGCGCGCCGCCACGGCGGCCCAGCGCGGGTCACTGACGGTGGCGGCTGCCAGCAGTTCTGTGTGGCTCATCATGTTCATCTTGCCCATCCTTTGGTCTTTGTGTGGATTGATGGGTTTGACTTTAGGGATCGACCGCCCGATCAGCACTCCGGCGCTTGCTTTTGAATTCGGCCGGGTCGCTTTATCCGAGAATGGAGGCTGAAAAAAAACGACCTCTCTCGCCCCATGAACTCATCTCCGCCCCAACCCACCCACCGCTCGCGCCGCGCGCTACTGATCGGAGGTAGCCTGGCAGCGGCTGCAGTGGTCGGCGGGGGCTCCTGGGTGGGCACCAGCCGCCCGGCGATCGCCCCGGAATCGTTCGCCGGGTTGTCGAACGCATTGCGCACGCTCGACGCGCTGCGCGGGCAACCTCGGCAGACCGCCTCGGGCTGGGACATGGCCCAGGTGCTGCACCATGCGGCGCAGAGCATCGAGTACTCGATGGACGGCTTCCCGGCGCCGAAACCCGTCTGGTTTCGCGCCACGGTGGGGCCGGCGGCGTTCGCGGTGTTCTCGGCGCGCGGCCGGATGAACCACGACCTGCATGAGCCGATTCCCGGCGCGCCTGCGATCGCCGCCGGCCAGGCCCTGCTGCCGGCGGTGGAGCACGCCATTGAAGCCCTGCAGCGTTTCGACCGGCACAGCGGGCCGCTGGCGCCGCACTTCGCCTACGGCGCGCTGTCAAAGGCAGATTTCGAACGCGCCCACCTGATGCACTTTGCCAACCATTGGCAGTTGGTGCGCGAGGCTTGACGCGTCAGGCGCTCACTTGCCCTTGATCGACACCAGCTCGACTTCGAAATTGAGCGTGGCGTTGGGCGGAATCACGCCGCCCGCGCCGCGTGCGCCGTATGCAATGGCCGGCGGGCAGGTCAGCTTGGCCTTGCCGCCAGGCTTCATCTTCTGCACGCCTTCAGTCCAGCAGGGGATCACGGCATTGAGCGGAAACTCGGTCGGCTCGCCGCGCTTGTAGGAGCTGTCGAACTCCTTGCCGGTGTCTGGGAAGGTGCCGCGGTAGTGCACCTTGACGACGTCGGTGGCGGCCGGCGACGCGCCCGTGCCCTCTTTGAGCGACTCGTAAACGAGGCCGCTGGCAGTGGTGACGGGCTTGCTCTGGGCCCAGGCGGCAGGCAACACGCAGATCGACAGTGCAACGGCGCAGAAAAAAAACTTCATGGCAAAACCTAGTTGGAGGGAAACGAGTTCGATTATGGCCAGTGAGGCCTTTGGGTAGCTTTCGACCAATGGCGCAGGCCCGTTGAATACCGACACCGGGCTACGTCGGTTCCATACGGTGGCATCGCTCTTGCTGGCGTGGCAAAGTCGCATAGCCCGTCATCTGCCAGAAAGCATTCCAATGTCGTCAGCACCTTCCAGATCCCCCGCCCTCAAAAAAGTGCTCGGCCCCGTCCAGCTCTGGGGCATTGCCGTCGGACTCGTGATCTCGGGCGAGTACTTCGGCTGGAGCTACGGCTGGAACACGGCCGGCACGCTCGGGTTTCTGGTCGCGACGGTGCTGGTGGCCACGATGTACACCACCTTCATCTTCAGCTTCACCGAGTTGTCGACCGCCATTCCGCACGCCGGCGGGCCCTTTGCCTACGCGCGGCGCGCCTTCGGGCCGACCGGGGGCTTCGTGGCCGGGTTTGCCACGCTGGTGGAGTTCGTGTTCGCGCCGCCGGCCATTGCGCTGGCCATCGGTGCCTATCTCAACGTGCAGTTTCCAGGCATCAATCCGAAGTGGTTCGCGCTCGGCGCCTACGTGATCTTTATCGCGCTCAACTGGATCGGCGTCGGCATCGCGGCGGCCTTCGAGTTGTTCGTGACCGTGCTTGCGATCTTCGAACTGCTGGTGTTCATGGGGGTGGTCACGCCGGGCTGGTCGTGGGCCAGCTTCACGGCCAACGGCTGGGCCGGCGGCGCGGTGCTCAATGGCGCGGCGATCTCGGGCATCTTCGCGTCGATTCCGTTCGCAATCTGGTTCTTCCTGGCCATCGAGGGCGCCGCCATGGCGGCCGAAGAGGCGCGCGACCCGCACCGCACCATCCCGATCGCCTACACCACGGGCATCGTCACGCTGGTGGTGCTGGCCTTCGGCGTGATGATCATGGCCGGCGGCGTCGGCGACTGGCGCAAGCTGGCCAACATCAACGACCCGCTGCCGCAAGCCATGAAGGCGGTGGTCGGCGACAACAGCGGCTGGCTGCACATGCTGGTGTGGATCGGGCTGTTCGGCCTGGTGGCCTCGTTCCACGGCATCATCATGGGTTACTCGCGCCAGATCTTCGCGCTGGCCCGCGCCGGCTACCTGCCCCGCTATTTCGCGGGCCTGAGCCCGCGCTTCGATACGCCGCACCGTGCCTTGCTGGCCGGCGGCGTAATCGGCGTGGTCGCGATCTTCAGCGACGAGTGGGTGCAGTTCGGCGGGCAAACGCTCACGGCCAACATCGTGACGATGGCGGTGCTCGGAGCGATCGTGATGTACCTGATTTCGATGGCAGCCCTGTTCAAGCTGCGCCGCACCGAGCCCGGCCTGGAGCGCACCTACCGCGCGCCCTTCTACCCGGTGTTCCCGGCCATTGCTCTCGTGCTTGGCGTGGTGTGTCTGGGCGCGATGGTCTGGTTCAACACCATGCTGACGCTGCTGTTTCTCGTGCTGATGGCATTGGCCTATGGCTACTTCCTGGCCACCGGCGCGCAACGCAAGGCGGCCGCTCCGGATGCGATGCTCTCGGCATGAACTCCACCGTTGGCTTGGCCGCTTCGTGTCTGCTGCGTGACTTGGGTCGATGGGGTCACTGGGGGCGCTGTGGGCGGGATCACGCCGACGGCGTACTCTGCTCCGCGAATGTCCCCCGGCCTGCGGCCTCCTCCTTTATTTCGCTGCGCAGAGCACACCATCGGCGTGATCCGTCAGAGCAGTTGTTGATCGACCAGCACGACAGCCGCGCCCATCGTGCACAGGGCATCGGGTACTCCCCGCAGCGAAATAAAGGAGGAGCCGAAGGCGGGGGACATTCGCGGAGGGGAGTACCCGATGCCCTGTGCACGCCCCCCGAGCGCCATCGCCCCGAGCGCCCGTGCCCCGAACGCAAGCCGCAACAGAACCTTTCGTGGAGCCGCTGAAATGCGCTACCGCACCACGATCGACGCCCAGGTTTTCTCGTTCGACGACCTCAAGCAGGTGATGGCGGTCGCCAGCCCGGCGCGTTCGGGCGACTACCTGGCCGGCGTCGGCGCTGCCACCGCGCAACAGCGCATGGCGGCGCGCCACGTGCTGGCGGAAACGCCGCTCAGGCAGTTCCTCACCGAAGCGCTGGTGCCCTATGAAGACGACAACATCACACGCCTCATCATCGACACCCACGATGCCGCGGCCTTCGCGCCGGTCGCCCACCTGACGGTCGGCGACTTCCGCAACTGGCTGCTGTCGGAGCAAGCCACCACCGGGGCGTTGACGGCGCTCGCACCGGGCCTCACGCCCGAGATGGTGGCGGCCGTGTCCAAGCTCATGCGCAACCAGGACCTGATCGCGGTGGCCCGCAAATGCAGCGTGGTCACGCGCTTTCGCAACACCATCGGGCTGCCGGGCCACCTCTCGGTGCGGCTGCAGCCCAACCACCCGACCGACGACTTGCGCGGCGTGGCCGCCTCCACGCTCGACGGCCTGATGATGGGCGCGGGCGACGCGGTGATCGGGCTCAACCCGGTCTCCGACAGCATGCCGGTGCTGGACTCGCTGCTGCACCTGCTCGACGAGGTGATCCAGCGCTTCGAGATCCCGACGCAGAGCTGCGTGCTGACGCACGTGACCAACACGCTCAAGCTGGCCGAAGCCGGCGCGCCGGTGGACCTGGTGTTCCAGTCGATCGCCGGCACCGAGAAGGCGAATCTCTCGTTCGGCGTGACGCCCGCGTTGCTCGACGAGGCCTATGCCGCTGCGCTCGCGCTGAAGCGCGGCACGGTCGGCGACAACGTCATGTACTTCGAGACCGGCCAGGGCAGCGCGCTGTCTGCGGATGCCAGCTTCGGCGTCGACCAGCAGACCTGCGAGGTGCGCGCCTATGCGCTCGCACGGCGCTACAAGCCGCTGCTCATCAACACGGTGGTCGGATTCATCGGGCCCGAGTACCTCTACGACGGCAAGCAGATCATCCGCGCCGGGCTGGAAGACCATTGTTGCGGCAAGCTGCTGGGCCTGCCGATCGGTTGCGACGTCTGCTACACCAACCATGCCGAGGCCGACCAGGACGACATGGACACGCTGCTGGTGCTGCTCGGAACGGCCGGCCTGACCTTCCTGATCGGCGTGCCGGGCGCCGACGACGTGATGCTCAACTACCAGAGCACCTCGTTCCACGACGCGCTGTTCCTGCGCGAAACGCTCGACCTGAAACGCGCCCCCGAATTCGAGGCCTGGCTGCAGCGCATGCAGATCACCGACGCCGGTGCGCACCTGTTGCCGCCGGGCGCGAACCGGCTGCTGAGCGGCATGGGCGGCCTGGCCGCGCTGGGGCGCTGATGGCCGACAAACCGCCGCCCTCCCCCGTCACGGCCAGCCCCTGGGGCGCCTGGCGCGCGGCGACGCCGGCGCGGTTGGCCCTTGGCCGCGCCGGTGCCGGCATGCCGACCGACGAAACGCTGCGCTTCGGGTGGGCGCATGCGATGGCGCGCGATGCCATCCATGCGGCGCTCGATGCCGACGCACTCGCCGATGCCCTGCGCGACCAGGGTTGGGAAACGACGCACGCGCACAGCCGCGCCGACGACCGCGTCACCTACCTGCGCCGCCCCGACCTGGGCCGCCAACTCGACGCCGAGGATGCGGCGCGGCTGCGCAACCACGAGCGGGGCGGCGCGGCGCGCGACATCGACGTTTGCATTGTCGTGGGCGATGGCCTGTCTTCGCTGGCCGTGGCGCGCCATGCCGCCCCCCTGCTCGCAGCGCTGCGCCCGCAGTTGCCGGCTGACACGCGCTTCGCGCCGGTGGTGGTCGCCACGCAAGCGCGCGTGGCGCTGGCCGACGAGATTGCCGAGTGCTTCGATGCCCGGCTCTCGGTGATGCTGATCGGCGAACGACCCGGCCTTAGCTCGCCCGACAGCCTGGGCATCTACCTCACCCACGCGCCGCGCCGCGGCCGCCACGACGCCGAGCGCAACTGCATCTCGAACGTGCGGCCGGAAGGCCTCTCGTATGGCGCAGCCGCCTTCAAGCTGGCCTGGCTCATGCGCGAAGCGCTGCGCCGCGGCCTGAGCGGAGTCGATCTCAAGGACGAGAGCGACCTGTCGGTGCTGGAGTCGCGCGAAACACGGCCGCTGCCGCCCTGATCACCGGCCGCAGCACGGGTGCACACGCCGCTGGGCGCCAAGACGGGCAAGGCGCTCAAGTAGCCGGTGCGCGTCGTGCGCCAGAATGGCCGTCTTTCCGGACGGAGACATGCCATGAGCGAGACGCGTTACCCGATGGCCGAACTGGCCGACCTGCCCGACGACATCCGCGCCACCATCCTCGCGGTGCAGGAGAAAGCCGGCTTCGTGCCGAACGTGTTCCTCGGGCTGGCGCGCCGCCCGGCCGAGTGGCGCGCCTTCTTCGCGTACCACGACGCACTGATGCTGAAGGAAGAAGGTTCGCTCACCAAGGGCGACCGCGAGATGATCGTCACCACCACCAGCGCGGCCAACCAGTGCCTCTATTGCGTGGTGGCGCACGGCGCGCTGCTGCGCATCTACGAGAAGAAGCCGCTGGTCGCCGACCAGGTGGCCGTGAACTACCGCAAGGCCGACATCACGCCGCGCCAGCGCGCCATGCTCGACTTTGCGATGAAGGTCGCAGGCCGCTCGCACGAGATCGACGAGGCCGACTTCCCGCCGCTGCACGCGCACGGCTTCGACGACGAGGACATCTGGGACATCGCGGCCATCACGTCGTTCTTCGGCCTCTCCAACCGCATGGCGAGCTTCAGCGGGATGCAGCCGAACAACGAGTTCTTCCTGATGGGACGGCTGCCGCGCGAGAAGAAGTAGGCGGCGACCTCCACAAGGAAATCAGGCCGCGCCGTCGTTGCGACAGGCCGCGAACATGTCCAGCGCAGGCTTGTAGCTCGGCGACTTCACATCCATCACGCCGAGCGCGGTGTGGTAGAGGTTGTCATGGGTGAATGGCTTGTCCAGCTCACCCTGCAGGCAGGGGTTCGACAGCTTTTCGCGCTGACGTATGCCGTCGCTGAACCAGGCCACCAGCGGAATGTGCTTTTGCACTTCCGGCGCAAAGCTGTACGGCACGCCATGCAAGAAAAGGCCGTACTCGCCGAGCGATTCGCCGTGGTCGCTCTGGTAGAGCATGGCGGTGTCGTAGTCCTTCGACTGGCTCTTCAGCCAGTCGATCGTGCGCGCCAGAAAACGGTCGGTGTAGCGAATCGAGTTGTCGTAGCCGTTCAGCAGTTCGGCATGGCCACATTCGGCCAGCGCATTGGTCTGGCACTCGGGCTTGAACTCTTTCACCTCGGGTGAAGAACGCTTGTAGTAGGCCGGGCCGTGGCTGCCCATCTGGTGCATCACCAGCACCACGCCCTTGGCGCGGCGCTCGGGCGAGAGTGCCGCCAGACGCGCATCGAGGCCGTTCAGCAGCGCATCGTCCAGGCATTCGTCGCCGTCGCAGAGCGCGGCCTTCACGGCAGGTGGCAGGCTGTCGACGGCCGCGGCGTGGGGCACGCGGTTGCACACGTCCTTGCAGCCCGACTGGTTCTCGATCCAGAACACGGCCAGCCCGGCAGCCTGCATCACGTCGAGCAGGTTTTCGTAGTCGTCTTTGCGCGCCTCGAACGCCACCTTGCCGATCGGCGAGAACATGCAGGGCACCGAGGCCAGCGTGTTGGTGCCGCAAGAATGCACGTTGCGGTAGCTCAGCACCTCGCGTCTGGACAGCTCCGGATTGGTGTCGCGCGCATAGCCGTTCAAGGCGAAGTGATCGGCTCTCGCCGTTTCGCCCACCACGATCACGAACAGCGGCGGCCTGGCCTGGCCCGCATAGCTCGCGCCCAGCGCCGCGCCACCAGTCATGGGAATGAGCTTGCGGCTGTGTTTGAGCAGCGGCCGCAACGCCACCGCGCCGGCCGAATAGACGGTGGCCAGCGGGTTCAACATGTAGCGCAGGTGCACGTTGTTGCGCATCAGCGGCGCCAGTTCACGGTTCATGGCCATGCCGCCACCGGCCGCCACGGCCACCGCCGCGGCGAACAGCGCGAGGTTGCGCCAGGCGTGTGTCCACAAACCCGCACGCACGATGCGCACGCGCCAGAGCCACCAGGCCGGCAGCAACGCCACCAGCAGCACGTTCAGAAGCATGCGCCCGCTCAGCAGGTCGCGCACCTCGTTAGGATCGGTCTGCGTGGCATTCGCCAGCATGCTGGGATCCATCACGATGCGGTAGGCCAGCATGTAGTGCTGCACCACGGCCGCCAGCAGCACCACCGCGAACCAGAGCGGCTTGAACCAGCGCGACCAGGCCGTCAACGACAGCAAGCCCACCGTGCCAGCCACCAGCAACAGCGCCATGGCACCGACCGAGCGCATGTAGACGCTTGGCGCACCGCCGATGCGTGCCAGTTCGAGCCACAGCGGCCAGTTGGCCGCAACTGCCAGATAGACGCTCAGCCAGAGGATGACGTTGCGTGTGGTGCGCGGCTGCGACATCCATTCATCGATGCGCGACAGCCAGCTCGGCACGGCAGGGCCGCGTATCGGGAGGGCATGATCGGCCGTGGTGCCGATGGCAGAGGGCGCAGGATGGGCAAGTGAGCGAGGCATCCGGCGAAGTTAGGCGCCGGGACTGAAACCTCCCTGAACACGCTCCTCAGGAACGGTTCAGATTGAGGTTCAGCCGTGCCGGCGCCCGCATCGCGCGCCGGCGCCGCGCCATCGCGTCGATCGCGAAACCCACGCTCCAGCAAACCCAGGCCGTCCAGAACGTGTGACTCATGTAGTGGGCACCGCGCAGTTGCTGGCCGAGGCCGAGCGCCAGACCGGCCAGCATGGCCACGGCCAGCCAGCGCCACGCGATGGCGGGCGCGTGGCGGCGGAACACGAACCAGCCCCCGACGTAAGCAAACGCCGCGGAAGCATGGCCGGCCGGAAAGCACTTGCCCGGCCCGCCGTCCCCCACGCCCCACTGCCAATGCGACACGTAGCGCGCCACGCCGCCGAAGGCCTGCAGGTCCCAGGGGCAACTGGTGTGGCTGTAGGTCTTGATCATCGAGACGGCCAGCACCGAGGCCAGCACCGTCGCGGCCAGCTGCACGCGCTCACCCCGATTGAGGCGGTGCAGTACCCCCATCGGCCAGCGGATCGCGGCGAACAAGCCGATGACGAGCACCCAGCTGGCGAAGCGCGGCACTTCGTGCATCCACAGAATCAGGGGACGGCTGCTGCGCCAGGGAAAGCCGAACGGCATGCCGAACAGCCGCGCCGCCGCCAAGTCGAGCCCGGAAGCGTCCCAGGCCAGCAGCATAAGCAGCGCGATGAAGGTGACGGCCAGCGGGCCGCGCAGGGAAGATCGGATCATGCGGGTCGCAAGCCTAGCGGCGCGGACTGAACGCAGCCTGAAGCCGACTCGATAGACTCGCGGTTTCACTTACAAGGGGTCTGCGTGCGCGTATTGCTGGTGGAGGACGACATCGGCCTGTCAGAAGCGGTGTGCGGCTACCTGCGCGCCAAGGCCTTCGTGGTCGACGCGGTGCCGAGCCTGGCCGACGCGCGCGGCGCCCTGCTTTCGGCGCAGTACGCGGCGGTGCTGCTCGATCTGCACCTGGGCGACGGCGACGGCCTGTCGCTGCTGCCGACGATCCGCGCGCTGAAAGAGCGGCCGATCGTGATCGTGCTGACGGCGCGCGACCAGGTCACAGACCGCATCCGCGGGCTCGACGCCGGCGCCGACGATTACCTGATCAAGCCCTACGACCCCGGTGAGCTGCTCGCGCGGCTGCGGGCCGTGGAGCGGCGCCGCAGCGCCGGCAACACGCCGGTGCTGCAGCTCGGCACCATCGAGATCGACCTGGCGCGCGAGCTGGTGCGCAAGAACGGCGCTCCGGTCACGCTCACGCAGAAGGAATGGGCCCTGCTGCGCGTGATGGCCACGCGCCCCGAGCGCATCCACACGCGCGAACTGCTGCAGGACGCGCTCTACGGGTTCGACGACGGCACCGACAGCAACACGCTGGAAGTGTTTATCAGCCGGCTGCGCCGCAAGCTGGGCCGCGCGCACATCCAGACGCTGCGCGGCCTGGGTTACCGGCTCGCGTTTTCGCTGGACGAGGAATGAGGCCTTCCGCCACTCTGGCCGCCCGGCTTACCCGCACGCTGGTGCTGTGGGTCGGTGGCGTCTGGCTGTTGTGCGTGCTCGGCGTCGTCTGGTATGTGGACCGCGAGATCAACTTCAACTTCGACAACGAACTTGTCGAGATGTCGCACCGTATGTTCGACATCGCGGTTCACGAGATCGGCCGAAGGGAAGACGAATTGCCGACAGGCCGCCCGCTGATTGCGCCGACCCCGCTGTTCAAGGATGCCGAGGTGTTCTACCAGGTGGTGAACGGCAATGAACGTGTGCTGCTGCGATCGGCCGAAACGCCCCCCAACACCTTCGACGTGCCGGTGTCGCCCGGTTTCGCCAACGTCGAAGCCTGGCGCATCTATACGGTGCGTCATCCCACACGGCCGCTGTTCCTGCAGGTGGCCGACCCGCTCAGCGAGCGGCGTGATGCGCTCAACCGCACGCTGTTCGGACTGCTGCTCCCGCTGGTAGCGGTACTGCCGCTGCTCGCGTTTCTACTGAGCCGCATCGCGCGCGGCGAACTGCATGTGCTGCGGGAGCTGGCGGGCGAGATCGGCCAGCGGAACGGCGCCGACCTGCGCCCCATCCAGCTCCCCGGCCTGCCGCGCGAGCTTGCATTGGTCGGCGACCATGTGAACCACCTGCTTGAGCGCCTGGCCCAATCACTCGACGTGGAACGCGCGCTGGCCGCCAATGCGGCGCACGAGTTGCGCACGCCGCTGGCAGCGGCGCGGTTGCGCCTGCAAACCGCACTCGACCATGACCTGCGCCGCAGCGACGTGGAGGCCGCGCTGACCGCGCTGCAAACTTTGAGCCACCGCGCCGAGAAGCTGCTGCAGCTGTCTCGCGCCGAATCGGGTGCGTCACTCGCGCGCACCCGTGTCGACCTGGTGCAACTTGCCGCCACAGTGGCCGAGGAGTTCTGGCAGGAAGCGGGCGCGATCGACCGCCTCGACCTCAAGGTGCCCGAGACCGAGCCTGCTCCTGTCGCCATGGGGGACTTCGATGCGCTGGCCATCGCGCTGCGCAACCTGGTTGAGAACGCACTGCACTACGCGCGCGACAGCCGGGTGGAGCTGGAGGTCACTGCCGACTGCCGCCTCATCGTGCGCGACTTCGGCCCCGGCGTCACCGAGGTGGAACTGCGCACGCTGCAGCTGCGGCACGTGCGCCACACCGACGGGCGCACCGGCTACGGGCTGGGGCTGTCGATCGTCTCGACCATCGTCACCAAGCACGACGCACGGCTCGAACTGGTGTCGCCGCCGCCGGGCGCGCCCTCGGGCTTCGAGGCGCGGATCGTTCTCGGGCCTGCCTAGCCGCCGACCAGGGCGCGCAGCCAGTCCGGCAGCGTCGCCGCCTTCTGCTTCGGAAAGTCGACCCAGATCGTGGTCGCACCGCCGGCCGCACAGATCACCTCGGGTGCCTCGGCGCGCGCCATGGTGGCCCAGCTCTCGAAGGTGGTGCGGCCGGGGTCGCTCACGTACATGCGCAGCAGCACGTTGCCCGGGTATTCGATCTGGCGGTAGAAATTGCAGAACGCGTTGACGATCACCATGCCTTCGCCCTTCGGGTCGGGCTCGAAACCGATCGAATGCATCCAGTCGATGCGCGCCGTTTCCATGTAGCGGAAGTAGGTGCCATTGTTGAGGTGGCTCATCGCGTCCATGTCACCCCAACGGATCGGGATCGACATTTCGTAGACCAGCTTCTTCTTCTCGGGGATCTCGATCTTCATGCGGCGGCCCTGATGCCGTGATTGACGGTGCAAGATGATGACAAGGGTGACAGGGGCCAGGCGGGGCCGCCGCATAAAATGCCCGCACCCCGCGCTGCCCTGCAGTTCAAATCATTATCGACGAGACCCCCATGACGCACGACGAAATCCTCGCCCAGTTCGGCCCCCGAGAAGCCATGGAGTACGACGTGGTCGTGGTTGGCGGCGGGCCCGCCGGGCTGGCCACCGCGATCCGGCTGAAGCAGCTGGCGGTTCGCAATAACAAGGAAGTGTCGGTTGTGGTGCTCGAGAAGGGCTCCGAGCCGGGTGCGCACATTCTCTCGGGCGCGATCATGGATCCGCGCGCACTGACCGAACTCATCCCCGACTGGCGTGAACTCGGCGCCCCGCTGAACCAGCCGGTGACCGACGACGCGATGGTGTTCCTCGGCCGCAACAGCGGCCTGCGCACACCCAGCGTGTTCCTGCCGGCCTGCTTCCAGAACCACGGCAACTACATCGTGAGCCTGGGCAACGTCACCAAGTGGCTGGCCCAGCAGGCCGAAGGCCTGGGCGTCGAGATCTTTCCGGGTTTCCCGGCCGCCGAAGTGCTCTACAACGAAAACGGCTCGGTGCGCGGCGTCGCCACCGGCAACCTGGGCGTTGGCAAGGACGGCGAACCCACCGAGAACTTCCAGCTCGGCATGGAGTTGCACGGCAAGTACACCGTGTTCGCCGAAGGCGCGCGCGGCCACCTGGGCCGCCAACTCATCGCCCGGTACAAGCTCGACGCCGGCAAGGATCCTCAGGCCTACGGCCTCGGCGTGAAGGAAGTGTGGGAGATCGACCCCAAGCGCCACCAGCCCGGCTTCGTGCTGCACACCGCCGGCTGGCCGATGAAGAGCGATACCTATGGCGGTGCGTTCCTGTACCACATGGAAGACAACAAGGTCACGCTCGGCTTCATTACCGGGCTCGACTACAGCAACCCGTACCTGAGCCCGTTCGAGGAAATGCAGCGCTGGAAGCTGCATCCCAACATCCGCTGGTACCTCGAAGGCGACGAGGCACACGGCATCAAGCCGGCCAAGCGCATCGGCTACGGCGCGCGTGCGATCACCGCGGGCGGCCTGATGTCGCTGCCCAAGACCGTGTTCCCGGGCGGTGCGCTGGTCGGCTGCGAGGCCGGCTACCTCAACGTGAGCCGCATCAAGGGCAGCCACGCCGCGATCAAGACCGGCATGCTGGCTGCCGACGCCGCATTCGATGCGCTGCAGGCCGGCCGCCAGCACGATGAACTCACGGCCTATCCGGCCGCATTCGAGAAGAGCTGGCTGCACGCAGAGCTGTACAAGGCGCGCAACTTCAAGAGCTGGTTCAAGAAGGGGCTTGGCATCGCAACCTTCATGAACGGCATCGAGCAATGGCTGCTCAAGGGCCACATCCCGTGGACGCTGCACCGCGACAAGCCCGACCATGCCGCGCTCAAGCCGGCCTCGGAGTGCGAACCGATCGTCTACCCCAAGCCCGACGGCAAGCTCACCTTCGACCGGCTCTCCAGCGTGTTCATCAGCAACACGAACCACGAAGAGCAGCAGCCGGCGCACCTGACGCTGAAGGACGCCTCGGTGCCGGTCAACATCAACCTGGCCAAATACGCCGGCCCCGAGGCGCGCTACTGCCCGGCCGGTGTCTACGAATTCGTGCCCTCGGCCGAGACCGGCAAGGAGCGGCTGCAGATCAATGCGCAGAACTGCGTGCACTGCAAGACCTGCGACATCAAGGATCCGACACAGAACATCGTGTGGGTCACGCCCGAAGGCGGCGGCGGGCCGAATTACGTGGGCATGTAGCACCGTTGAAGGAACGCGCCAAAAGGCGCGTTTTTTCCATGGTGGCACGCTGCTGCTCCAAACAGGGGATGCACGGGACGGCAAGTCCACGTACCCTTGGGCTGCACAGGAGACAAATCATGCACATCGTGATCACCGGCGGCTCCGGATTTCTGGGCGTGCGGCTCGCGCGCACGCTGCTCGCGAAAGGCGGGCTGGGTGTGGCCGGCGGCAAGGAGCGCCGCATCGCCATGCTCACGCTGGTCGATCGCGTCCCCCCGCCGGACGACCTGGCGCTGCATCCCAGGGTCGATGTGGTTACCGGCGACCTGTGCGAACTGCTCGACCCCGACAGCGCACAGCGCGGGTTGCCGGCCGAGACGGCGCTGGTGTTCCACCTCGCCGCCGCCGTCAGCGGCGAATGCGAGGCCGACTTCGACCTCGGCATGCGCAGCAATCTGGCCGCCACCCAGGCCTTGCTGGAGGCCTGCAGGGCGCAGCACACACGCCCGATGGTGGTGTTCTCGAGCTCGCTGGCAGTGTTCGGGTCGCCGCTGCCGCGCGTGATCGAAGACGACACGCTCCCGACGCCGCAAACCAGCTACGGCATCCAGAAGTTCATCTGCGAACAGCTCGTGGCCGACTATTGCCGCAAGGGCTTCGTGCACGGCCGCAGCGTGCGGCTCATGACGGTGAGCGTGCGGCCGGGCCAGCCGAACGGCGCGGCCTCCGGCTTTTTCAGCGGCATGTTCCGCGAGCCGCTGGCCGGTCTGCCCGGCCGCTGCCCGGTACCGCCCGAGACGCTGGTGGCGCTCTCTTCACCGGCCCGCACCATCGAGGGCCTGATCTGCGCCGCGACCACGCCCCATGCCAACTGGGGCCCGCGCACCGCGGTGAACCTGCCCTCGCTTTGCGTCAGCGTGGGCGAAATGGCCGAGGCGCTGGAGCGCGTGGCCGGCAGTGCGGCCATGAGCTTGCTCGATTGCACACCCGACTCGGCGATCACGCAGATCGTGGCGGGCTGGCCGGGCCGCTTCGAATGGGCACGTGCCCGCGAACTCGGCCTCTACGCCGACGAGAGCATCGATGCGATCGTGCGCGACTATGTCCGTGAAAATCCCGACGCTGTGATGCTGCCCGTTGCGGCATAGTCGTCGGGTCGTTCGCCGCGCATTCCGCGCGCGCCACAAAAATCCCGGAGACACCATGAAACTCGGCCACATTGCCGCCGCTTGCCTCTCGCTTGCCCTCAGCGCCGGCGCATGCGCGCAAACCACCACGCTCAAGATCGGGTATGCCACATCCAAGGAGTCGCACTATGGGGTCGGCTCCACGGTGTTCTGCGACGAAGTCGAAAAAGGCACCCAGGGCCGCTTCAAGTGCCAGCACTTCGCCAGTTCGGCCCTTGGCGGCGAGCGCGACCAGATCGAGGCCGTCCAGCTCGGCACGCAAGACCTGGTGAACACCTCGACAGGCCCGGTCGGCAACTTCGTGCCCGAAGTCAAGATCGTCGACATCCCGTTCCTTTTTCGCGACTACGACCATGCGCGCAAGGTGATGGACGGCCCGATCGGCCAGGACATCCTGACCAAGTTCCCGAGCAAGGGCATCATCGCGCTGGCCTGGACCGAGAACGGCTTCCGCCACATGACCAACAGCAAGCGCGACATCGTCAAGCCGAGCGACGCCGCCGGCCTGAAGATGCGCACGATGGAAAACAAGGTGCACATGGACGGCTACCGCACCTTCGGCATCCTGCCGACGCCGATGGCATTCCCCGAACTGTTCGGCGCGCTGCAGCAAGGCACGGTCGACGGCCAGGAGAACCCGATTCCGGTGATCCTTTCTTCCAAGTTCTCGCAGGTGCAAAAGCACCTGTCGCTCACTGGCCACGTCTATTCGCCGGCCCTGCTGCTGCTGTCGCCCAAGGTCTGGAACAAGCTCTCTGACGCCGACAAGAAGGTCTTCGTCGAGGCGGCGAAGAAGGCCGCCCTGGCCCAGCGCAAGAAGGTCAACGACGACGAGAACAACGGCATCGCCCAGCTCGAGAAAGACGGCATGAAGGTCACGCGCACGGTCGATGGCGCGGCTTTCCGCGAAGCGCTCAAGCCGGCCTATGCGGGCTATGCCAAGGAGTTCGGCGCCGACAACATCAAGAAGATCGCGGACGTCAAGTAAGCCGCGTCCATTCCCTGAAGCCGCCCGGCCCGCAATCGCCGGGCGGTTCGCTTTTCAAAGTCGCAGAACCGGTAAAAACAACGTGCAAGCCTTCGAGCGCTCTTTTCTCTTCGCCAACCGCTGGGCGCTGATCCTGTTGCTGGCCGCCATGTCGGTCATCATCTTCACCAACGTGGCGCTGCGCTACCTCACCAACCAGTCGCTCGAGTGGGCCGAAGAGGTGTCGCGCCACATGATGATCTGGCTCACCTTTCTGGGCGCCGGGCCGGTGCTGCGCTATGGCGGCCACATCGCCGTCGACAACCTGCAGGACGCCCTGCCGCCGAAAGCCGCGATTGCCGTGCGTGCGGCGGTGGCGGCATTGCTGTTCGCGTTCTTCGGCTTCATGGTCTGGTACGGCTGGCTCTACATGCAGCGCACCATGTTCCAGCTGACGGCCGTGACGCAGATTCCGTTTGCCTACATCTACAGCGCCATGCTGATCGGCGGCGTGCTGCTGATCGTGCACTTCCTGCTGGTGGTCAAGGGCTACGTGCTCCGAAGAGAGTTCGCGTCCGACGCGCACTTCGATGCCAATGCCAGCGCCTCGCTGTAAGGAGCGATCATGGACGCCAGTGTTGTTCTCATCGTCTCCGCCTGCTTGTTTCTCGCCATCGGCGTGCCGGTCGCGTTCGCGCTCGGGCTCTCGACCGTCACCACGCTGATTCTTGCGGAGAGCTATCCGCTGATGGTGCTGCTGAAGGAAACCTTCGCCGGCATCGACAGCTTTCCGCTGATGGCGGTGCCCTTCTTCATTCTGGCGGCCGAGCTCATGAGCGGCGGCTCGCTGACCGAGGTGCTGCTGCGCTTTGCCGGGCAGTTCGTCGGGCACCGCCGGGGCGGCCTGGGTTACACCAACGTGGTGTCGCTGACCTTCTTCTCGGGCATCTCCGGCTCGGCGCTGGCCGACGCGGCTGGCCCGGGCTCGATGCTGATCAAGATGATGGACAAGGCCGGCTACGACCGCTCCTACGCCGCCGCGCTGACCGCCTCCACCGCGATCGTGGGCCCGATCATCCCGCCTTCGATCATCATGATCATCTACGCGCTGCAGGACGAATCCGTTTCGGTCGGCACGCTGTTCGTGGCCGGCTTGCTGCCGGGCCTGCTGATCGCGGTGGCGATGTGCATCGTCAATTTCCACGTCTCGAAAAAGCGCAACTACAAAGGCGACGGCCGCACGCCGCCCCTGCGCGAGATTCTCGAAACGACCTGGAAGGCGATCCCCGCGATCCTGCTCCCGGTGATCATCCTGGGCGGCATGCGCGCCGGCTGGTTCACGCCCACCGAAGCGTCGGTGGTGGCGGTGTTCTACGCGCTGGTCTGCGGCAAGTTCGTCTACCGCACGCTGGAATGGAAGGCGCTGCCCAACATCCTGGAACGGTCGGCGCTGCTCTCGGCGTCCGTGTTGATCATCATCGGCCTGTCGGCCTCGTTCGCCTGGATCCTCACCATCGAAGGCGTGCCGCAGCAGATGGCCGAGTGGCTGGTGGGCATGAACCTGTCGCCGTGGATGTTCCTCATCATCGTCAACGTGTTCCTGCTGCTGTTCGGCATCTTCATCGAACCGCTGCCGGGCGTGATGGTGCTGGCGCCGATTCTGGCGCCGGTTGCCATGAAGCTGGGCGTCGACCCGGTGCACTTCGCGATGATCGTGATCTACAACCTCACGCTCGGCATGATCACGCCGCCGGTCGGGGGGCTGCTGTTCGTCACCTGCAACGTGTCGAAGGTGCCGATGTCGCAACTGGTGCGCGAACTGGTGCCCTTCCTGTGGGCGCACGGCGTGGTGCTGGTCATCCTGACCTTCGTTCCCGCACTGAGCACCTGGCTGCCGCGAGCGCTCGGGTTCAAGTAGCGCGCGCGCCGCGTCCGGCGCCGGCTCTTAATCGACCCGGATGTCGGCGCGCGCGGCCACCGCGCGCATCTGCGGCAGTTCGCGCTCGACCCGCTCGCGCAGTGCGCTGCCGGGGCCCCACGACGGCGTAAGGCCCAGCTCGATCAGCTTCTTCTTGAATTCGGGCGCGCGCGCGGTGTCGGCCAGCGCCGCCTCCAGCTTCGCCTGCACCGGCGCAGGCAGTCCCGCCGGCGCGAGCAGCGCGAACCAGGTGCCCATGTCGAAGCCCGGGTAGCCGCTCTCGGCCACGGTCGGCACGGCGGGCAGCAGCGCCAGCCGTTGCGCGCCGAGCGCAGCGATCGGCCGGATCTTGCCCGCCTTGATCAGCGGCGCCGAGGCGACCACGGTGTCCACCGCGACCTGCACCTGTCCGCCCATCAGCGCCGTGAGGCTGGGCGAGCTGCCGTTGAACGGCACGTGAACCATCTGGATGCCCGCGGCGGACTTGAGCATCTCGCCGCCGAAGTGCACCGAGGAGCCGGTGCCGAAAGAGCCGTAGGAAAACTTGTCGGGCGCGGCCTTGGCCTGGGCCACGATGTCCTTGAGCGAGGCGCCCGGCGTGTCCTTGCCGGCCACCAGCAGCAGCCCCATGTCGGCCACCAGGCCCAGCGGCGTGAAGCTGCGGATCGGGTCATAGGGCAGGTTCGTGCGGATGGCGGGGTTCAGCGTGAGTGTGGTGCTGGCGCCCAGCAGCAGCGTGTAGCCGTCGGCCGGCGCCTTGGCCACCAGCGAGGCCGCAACCACCGTGCCGGCGCCCGCCCGGTTCTCGACCACTATGGGCTGGCCGAGCTTCTCGCCCATCGAACTGGCCAGCAGCCGGCCCAGGATGTCGGTGGCGCCACCCGGCGCGAAGGGCACGACCAGCTTGATGGGGCGCTCGGGGTAGCCCTGCGCCAGCACGGTGGACGGCGCGGCACATGCCGCAGCGGCTGCCAGCAGGCAGGAGAGAAAGCGGGTACGGGTCAGCGGCATGGTGCGAAGCTCCAGGTTGGCAAAAGGTGCAGGGCAAAGGGCAAAGCAAGAAACGAGGCGTTCAGCCGAGCAAGGGGCTGCGCACCCGCGCATGGCCGCTGGCCTGGTCGTAGGCATGGCCGAGTTGCAGCACGGCCATGTCGGCCTGTGCCGGGCCGATGATCTGCAGGCCTGCCGGCAGCCCGCCCGCACCGAAGCCGGCGGGCGCGGCCAACGCCGGCAGGCCGGCCATGGTGGCGGGCACCACGGCCTGCATCCAGCGGTGGTAGGTGTCCATGGCGCGGCCGCCCACCTCGTGCGGCCAGTCGAGCGCCACGTCGAAGGGGAACACCTGTGCCGAGGGCATCACCAGGAAGTCGTACTGCGCGAACAGGCCGTGCAGCACCTGGTACCAGGCCGAGCGCGTGCGCGCGGCGTCGTACACCTGCATGCCACTTAGTTGCAGGCCGCGCTCGATCTCCCACACCGCCTCGGGCTTGAGCAGCCCGCGCGTCGCGGCGTCGCGGTAAAGCCCCGCGTTGGCGCCCGCCACGGCGAAGCTGCGCAGGTCGATCCAGGCTCGCCACATCTGCTCCAGGTCGAACCGCGGCAGCACCGCCTCGACCGTGCAGCCCACCGCCTCGAAATGCCGCAGCGCCTGCGTGCAGGTGTCGAGCACGCCTGGCTCGGTCGGCAGGTGGCCGCCCAGGTCGCCGAGCCAGCCGATGCGCATGCCACGGAAATCGCGCGCCAGCGGCTGCTTCAGGAAGTCGACGCCCTCGGCGTGCCGATGCGTGAGCGGAAGGCGCGCGTCGAAACCAGCCTGCACCGACAGCAGCATCGCCAAGTCGGGAATGTCGCGTGCCATCGGCCCGGCCACGCTGAACTGCTGGAAGAACACCTCCTCGGTCGGCCCGTGCGGCACGCAGCCGATGGAGGTGCGCAGGCCATACACGTTGTTGAAGGCCGCCGGCGTGCGCAGCGAGCCCATCATGTCGGAGCCGTCGGCCACCGGCAGCATGCGCAGTGCCACCGCCACGCCCGCGCCGCCGCTGCTGCCGCCCGCCGAGCGCGCCGGGTCGAAGGCGTTGCGCGTGGCGCCGTACACCGGGTTGTAGGTGTGGCCGCCCAGGCCGAACTCCGGCGTGTTGGTGCGCCCGACGAACAGCGCGCCGCCCGCGCGCATGCGCTCGAACACCACCGCATCGGCCGGCGTAACCTGACCGCGGAAGATCGGCGAGCCCCGGGTTGTGACCATGCCGGCCACCGGCATGATGTCCTTGGGCGCCTGCGGAAATCCGTGCAGCGGGCCGAGGCTGCGGCCCTGCGCCAGCTGCGCGTCGCGCTGCACGGCCTGGGCGTGCAGCGTCTCGCGGTCGGCAGCGGCCACGATGGCATTGACCACTGGATTGAAGCGGTCGATCTGCGCCAGGAACGCATCGAGCACTTCCACGCACGAGACCTTGCGGGCATGGATGGCGCGCGACAGCGCGGTGGCCGTGAGATCCACGATGCCCGATGCGCGGGCCGCAACTGGGGCGGAGGGGGAAATCTGCATGCGTTTCCAAGGGAAATGTGACGGGATGGAGCCAGAATAAGCTGCCGCCAGCTTGACGACAATCGCCGTTTGTTTCAGGTACCTTTGCGTTTTACGCAAACCTCCGAGGGCCTTCGATGCGTTCCAGCCGACTTCAGGACACCGCCCTGCGCTACTTTCTCGAGGTCGTGCGCAGCGGCTCGGTCAGCGAAGCCGCCGGGCGGCTCAGCGTGTCACCCTCGGCGGTGAGCCGGCAGGTCGCGGCGCTGGAAGAACTGCTGGGCGTACCGCTGTTCGAGCGCCACGCGCGCGGCATGTCGCCCAGTGCGGCCGGGGAACTGCTGGCCGCGCATGCGCGCCGAGGCGCCATGGAAGCCGACCGCGTGGTGTCAGACATCCAGGCGCTGCAGGGGCTGCGGCGCGGGTTGGTGCGCCTGGGCAGTTCGTCGGGCTTCGCGATCGAGTTCCTGCCGCGGGTGATGGCCGGATTCCGCGCAAACTACCCGGGCATCCTGTTTCACCTGCGGGTGGTCGCTCCCGCCCAGGTGACCACCGCCGTCCTCAACGGCGACGTGGACATCGGCCTCACCTACAGCCGCGCCGCCGAACGCGACATCCACGTGCAGCACATGCAGGTGGCGCCGGTGTACGCCATCATGCGGCCCGACCACGCACTGGCGCGCTTTCCCACGGTCACGCTGACGCAGATGCACCCGCACCCGATCGCCCTGCCCGAGCGCGACAACACCGTGCGCCAGTTGTTCGACATCGGCTGCAGCCAGCGCCGCCTGGTGTTCGACCCGGTGCTGGTCAGCGACCATTTCGAGTCGCTCACCAACTTCGTGCTGCACGGCGGCGGGCTGTCGATATCGGGTGAGGTGACGGTGCGCGACCGCGTGCGGCGCGGCGAGCTGCATGCGGCGCCGATCCGCGAGCGCGGCATGAACGGCCGCGCGATCGAGGTGCAGACCCTGGCCGGGCGCACCTTGCCGCAGGGCATCGTCGCGTTCCTCGAGTATTTGCGTGCGCAACTGTCGCCGCCCGCGTGATCGCGGCGCCGGCGGTTCACGAAGATGTAACCAGCGGGCGCCATGCTGCGGCCTTCCATTTCCGAAAGAGCCGCCTGCCATGTTTCCCACCAAAACCGACAAGGCGCGCGACGAGCTGCAAGGCGGCCAGCGCACCCTGAGCCAGCGCGAGCGCGCGCTGCTGCTGATGGCTGACGGCCGGCGTTCGCTGACCGACTTCAGCCCCCTGTTCCCCAACCGGGGCGAGGCCAGGGACGCGATCCGGGCCCTGGCGCAGCGCGGCTACCTGCACGAGCCGCCGGCCGCCGCGCAACCCGCGGCCGAGCCGATCCGCCCCGCGGCCGCGGCCGACACATTCGACGGCAAGCGCTCGCTGGCCACCACGCGCATGTTCCTGTTCGACATCTGCGAGCGCATGTTCGTGCGGCGCGACCCCGGGTTCGCGCTGCAGATGCGCGACGCCCTGCGCGAAGCCCGCGACCGCGAGGCGATGCTGGCCATCGCCGCACTGATGCTCGCCGAGGTCGAGAAGACCGCCGGCGCGGAGCGCGCCGAATCGCTGCGGGAGCGCATCGACCGGCTGCTGCCGCCGGCCGAATTCGTGCACTGACGCGAAACCCCTCGCTTCGCGATCCACTACACTCGCCAGGGTCAGGAGAGCGCCCCGCCAGCCGGGGCCGCCGAAGGCGCAGGAACCCTCCGAACGCTCAGGCAAAAGGACTGACAAGACGCTCGCGCAATCGGGCGTTTCCTTGCTGGAGAGAGGCCGATCCGCGTCGGCCCACCGAAGGAGCAAACCCCGATCGTGGGGCGAATCTCTCAGGTACCAGGGACAGCAGGGGTGGCCCATGGCGTCGCGCCATGGAATTCGACTGCCCCAATGAAAACCCCATGGCCGCTCCGTCCGACAACGCAACGCTTCTGAAGACCCCGCTCCACGGCCTCCACGTCGAGCTTGGCGCCCGCATGGTGCCCTTCGCGGGCTATTCGATGCCGGTGCAGTACCCGGCCGGCCTGATGGCCGAGCACAGGCACACGCGCGATGCGGCCGGCCTGTTCGACATCTCGCACATGGGCCAGTTGCGGCTCAGTGGCCCGGACGCAGCCGCCGCGTTCGAGAGCCTGATGCCGGTCGACGTGATCGATCTGCCGGTCGGCAAGCAGCGCTACGGCCTGCTGCTGAACGACGCGGGCGGCATCCTCGACGACCTGATGTTCTTCCGGGAGCGCGACGATTCGCTCTTCGTGATCGTCAACGGCGCCTGCAAGGTCGACGATATCGCCCACATCACGGCGAAGATCGGCGCGCGCTGCGCGGTGCAGCCGCTGCCCGACCATGCGCTGCTGGCGCTGCAGGGCCCGCAGGCGGCGGCCCTGCTTTCGGCCCTGTCGCCCGGCATCGAGCGCTTCGTGTTCATGACGGGCGGCAGCGTGAAGATCGGCGGCATCGATGCCTTCGTCACGCGCAGCGGCTACACGGGGGAGGACGGCTTCGAGATCTCCGTCGCGGCCGCCGACGCCGAGGCGCTGGCGCGGCTGCTGCTCGCGCAACCGGCGGTCAAGCCGATCGGCCTGGGCGCGCGCAACTCGCTGCGGCTGGAGGCCGGCCTCTGCCTCTATGGCAGCGACATCGACACCACCACCACGCCGGTCGAGGCCTCGCTCAACTGGGCGATGCAGAAGGTGCGCCGGGCCGGCGGCGCGCGCGCAGGCGGTTTTCCGGGCGCCGAGAAAGTGCTGGCGCAGCTGGCGGTGGCCAGCACTGGAGCGGCCGGCACCACGGATCACAAGACGCTGACGCGCAAGCGGGTCGGCCTGGTCGCGCTGGAGCGCGTGCCGGTGCGCGACGGCTCGCCGCTCGAATCCTTCGAAGGCCACCCGATCGGGCAGGTCACCAGCGGCCTGCTCGGCCCGACCGCCGACCGGCCGGTCGCGATGGGCTATGTGGCCACTGCGTTCTCGGCTCCCGGCACGCGCATGCAGGCCATCGTGCGCGGCAAGCCCGTGCCGATGGAGGTGACCACGATGCCGTTCGTGCCCACCCGGTACTTTCGCGGCTGAAAAAAACTTTCTTGCATCCATCTTTCTTCAGGAGCTTTTCGATGACCGTCAAATACACCAAAGACCACGAGTGGGTCGAATCCACCGGCAGCGACGCCGCCACCGTCGGCATCACCGTGCATGCACAGGATGCCCTGGGCGACGTGGTGTTCGTCGACCTGCCCGAAGTCGGCAAGACCTTCGCGCAGGGCGAAGTTGCCGGCGTGGTCGAGTCGGTCAAGGCCGCAGCCGATGTGTTCATGCCGGTGTCGGGCGAGATCACCGAAGTCAACGAGGCGCTGCGCGCCGACCCGTCGCTCGCCAACAGCGACCCGCTCGCGGCTGGCTGGTTCTTCAAGGTCAAGCTCAGCGATGCGCTGCAGCTCGACGCGCTGATGGACGCAACCACCTACGACAAATTCGCCGAGAGCTGAGCTCGCCCCCAGTCTTCGCGCACTTCGTGTCGCTTCGCCAACCCCCTGCCGGGGGCAACACCAGCAGCCCGGCAAAGCCGGTTCCGCTGTGTTTCACTTTAAAACCGGTACGCCAACACTCATTGCCATGCCTATCCAGACTTTGCCCTCCCTGCACGAACTCGAGAATGCCGATGAATTCATCGCGCGCCACATCGGCATCGAGGCCGCGGACGAGGCGCGCATGCTGCCGGTCATCGGCTCGGTCACGCGCAAGGAACTGATCGACGGCATCGTGCCGGCAGCGATCCGGCGCGCGAAGCCGATGAACCTGCCGGCACCGGTTTCCGAGGCCGGTGCGCTCGCCGAGCTCAAGGCCATGGCTGCGAAGAACAAGGTCGCGCGCAACTTCATCGGCCAGGGCTACTACGGCACCCACACGCCCGGCGTGATCCTGCGTAACGTGCTCGAGAACCCGGCCTGGTACACCGCCTACACGCCCTACCAGGCCGAGATTTCGCAGGGCCGCATGGAAGCGCTGCTGAACTTCCAGACCATGGTGTGCGACCTGACCGGCATGGCGATCGCCAACGCCTCGATGCTCGACGAGGCCACTGCCGCCGCCGAGGCCATGACGCTCGCCAAGCGCAGCGTCAAGAACAAGAGCAATGTGTTCCTGGTGGCGGGCGACTGCCACCCGCAGACCATCGAAGTGCTGCGCACGCGCGCCGCGCCGCTGGGCATCGAGATCAAGGTCAGCACCGCTGCCGAAACCCTGCCGCACCTGATGGCGAGCGGCGAATTCTTCGGTGCCCTCGCGCAGTACCCCGGCACCACCGGCCAGGTGCACGACCTGCGGCCGCTGGCCGGCCATGCCCACGCGATCGGCGCAGCGCTCTGCGTCGCCGCCGACCTGCTCGCGCTGACCCTGCTCGCGCCGCCGGGCGAATGGGACGCCGACATCGTCTGCGGCACCACGCAGCGCTTCGGCATGCCGATGTGCAATGGCGGCCCGCATGCGGCTTACCTGGCCTGCCGCGATGCATTCAAGCGTTCGCTGCCGGGCCGACTGGTGGGTGTGAGCGTCGACGTGCACGGTGCGCCGGCCTACCGCCTTGCGCTGCAGACGCGCGAGCAGCACATCCGCCGCGAAAAGGCCACGTCGAACATCTGCACGGCGCAGGTGCTGCCCGCGGTGGTTGCCAGCATGTATGCGGTCTACCACGGCCCGCAGGGGCTCACGCGCATCGCGCAGCGCGTTGCGGCGCTCACCGCGATCCTGGCGCAGGGGCTGGAGCAGATGGGCCGCGAGCTGGTCAACAGCACCGCCTTCGACTCGCTCACCGTGAAAAGCGGCGACGACACGCAGACCATCCTCGACCGCGCGCACGCCGCCAGCGTCAACCTGCGGCACCGGCTGCAGACGCACCTGGGCATCTCGCTCGACGAAACCACAACACGCAGCGACATCGAAACGCTGTGGGCCCTGTTCGTGCCGCACGGCACGCCGATGCCGCGCTTCGAGCAACTGGCCGACAAGGCCATGCCGCGCATCCCCGCCGACCTGCGCCGCACCAGCGCGTTTCTGACGCATCCGGTGTTCAACACGCACAAGAGCGAAACCGCGATGCTGCGCTACATCCGCAGCCTCTCGGACAAGGATCTGGCACTCGACCGCAGCATGATCCCGCTGGGCAGCTGCACCATGAAGCTCAATGCCACGAGCGAGATGATCCCGATCACCTGGCCGGAGTTCGCGAACATTCATCCGTTTGCACCGGCCGACCAGCTCAAGGGCTATGCCGAGCTCGACCAGCAACTGCGCAACTGGCTCTGCGAAGCCACCGGCTACGCCGGCATCAGCCTGCAACCCAACGCCGGCTCGCAGGGCGAGTACGCGGGCCTGCTCGCGATCAAGGCTTTCCACGCCTCGCGCGGAGAAGAGCGACGCAACATCTGCCTGATCCCTTCGTCGGCCCACGGCACCAACCCGGCGAGCGCCCAGATGGTCGGCATGCAGGTGGTGGTGACGGCCTGCGACGCGCAGGGCAATGTCGACCTCGACGACCTGAAGCGCGCCTGCGAAAAGCACAGCGACAAGCTGGCCGCGGTGATGATCACCTACCCCAGCACGCACGGCGTGTTCGAGACCGGCGTCAAGGCGCTCTGCGAGCTCGTGCATTCGCACGGCGGCCGCGTGTATGTGGACGGCGCCAACATGAATGCGCTGGTCGGCGTGGCGGCGCCGGGCGAGTTCGGCGGCGACGTGAGCCACCTGAACCTGCACAAGACCTTCTGCATTCCGCACGGCGGCGGCGGCCCGGGTGTCGGCCCGGTGTGCGTGGTGGAAGACCTGGTGCCCTTTCTGCCCGGCCACGCCACGGCCGGCGTCGCGTCGCACGGCGTCGGCGCGGTGTCCGCGGCGCCTCTTGGCAACGCGGCCGTGCTGCCGATCAGCTGGATGTACTGCCGCATGATGGGCGCGGAGGGCCTGCAGGCCGCCACCGAAACCGCGATCCTGAGCGCCAACTACATCAGCGCGCGCCTGAAAGACCACTACCCCACGCTCTACGCCAGCGCCAACGGCCATGTGGCGCACGAGTGCATCCTGGATCTGCGTCCGATCAAGGAGGCCTGCGGCGTCACCGCGGAGGATGTGGCCAAGCGCCTGATCGACTACGGCTTCCATGCGCCGACACTGAGCTTTCCGGTGCCGGGCACGCTGATGGTGGAGCCGACCGAGAGCGAGCCATTGGCCGAACTCGACCGCTTCATCGACGCGATGATCGCGATCCGCGGCGAGATCCGCCGCATCGAGGAAGGTGTCTGGCCGGCGGACGACAACCCGCTCCGGCATGCGCCGCACACCGCGGCCAGCCTGCTCGGCGCCGAATGGGCCCACCCCTATTCGCGCGAACTCGGCGCGTTCCCGCTGGCCTCGCTCAAGCAGGCCAAGTACTGGTCGCCGGTGGGTCGGGTCGACAACGTGTATGGCGACCGCAACCTGTTCTGCAGCTGCTTGCCTGTGAGCGATTACGAGACGGTCTGATGCCGGGGTAGGCCGCTGGCGGTGACCAGCGCGAGACGGTCACGCCGCGTCCAGGATCAGGGCGGCGGGGCACGCTGCGCAGCGAAATAAAGGAGGAGGGCGAAGCCCGGGGGACATTCGCGGAGCAGCGTGCCCCGCCGCCCTGATCCCGCCCCGGAACCTCAGCGCTCCGATCAACGCTGGAGAGCGTGCGGTGGCGCACAGACCGGCCCACTTCACCGTCGTATAAGAAGGCAAGCCGACGCAGCATCTCGAACGGATCTGCGCCAGCCGGCAGACAAACCATCTGCAACCTGTCGACCTGAGCGAGAGGAAACCGCGATGATCCATACCTTTCCATTGCTCACTGCTTCGGGCAAGGCAGGAGCGGCAAAATTGGTTCTGAGCCTGGCGAAGGTCGGTGCCCTGCCCTTCGGTCGTCCACTCAAGGCCGACGACGCCACACCGCCAATCGTCCCCCCGCGTGCGATCTCTCCGGCCATGGATCCCGAAGACTGGGATGCTCTCTTCCTCGCGGTTACGGCACGGATGCGGCGCACCGCGCAGCCGGCGCTGACCTTGTGCGCGTCGCCAGAGCACAAGACCGTTGCCGACATGCGAGCCGTCGTGCTCGAGTGCGTGGAGGCGCTCGAACAACTGCATGCAGCGCTGGCGTGCGAACGGGCCGACGCAACAACCCGCGCCCCGGCGACCCAACCAGACATCGTCTGTCAGCCCAAGATGTCGGCGTAGCCCTTGCGGTCGGCGGCGTAGCAACTGCACGCGGCCTCTTCGAGCCCATGACGGTCAAGCACGGACATCTCGCCGCGGTGGTATTCGATCAGCCCGCCGCGCTGCAATGCGCTGGCGGCCGTGGTGATGCCCACGCGACGAACACCCAGCATGTACGCAAGGAACTCGTGGGTGATATGGAAATGGTCGGCGTGTGCGCGATCCTGGCTCATCAAGAGCCAGCGCGCGAGACGCGGGCCGACCTGGTGGAAGCGCAGGCAGGCGGCAGATGCCGCCAACTGGGCCATCAACACATGGACGTATCGGTGCAAACTGCGTTGCAGGGGCGCACTTCGCAGCAGCTCTTTGCGGAAGTCGCGTGCGGTGATGCGCCACGCCGCGCCAGCACCCTGAACCAACCCATGCAGTGGCGCCTTCGTGACGCCGAGCACGAGCTGCGCGCCGAGCATGCCTTCGCGCCCCACCATGCCGACCTCCACGCCGGCACCACCCTCGGTGCGCGCCACCAGCGAAATGAATCCGTCTTTCGGAAAGTAGACATGGCGGGTCGGCTCGCCGGGCTCGCAAAGCACTTTCGCGAGGACCAGTTCGGTCGGTTCGCACACCGACAGGATGTTCAATCGATCCTTGCGGGGAAGTCGTGCGATCAGCTGATTCTCGACATTAGCCAGATAGGCAGTCGTCAGGTTGCTGCCGCTCGGATGATGCGGCTCGCACCGACCGCCCTGCCTGCGTGCGCAGTTCCGATCGGTTCGGACAGTATGTTCCCTATCCCGGACAAAGACCGTCTGACAGCGCACAAACGCCGGATCTCACTGGCTTGTGCGCTTCTCGGGCAGCAGCCGGTCGTACTCGTTCTTCACCACCGCATAGCACTCGCAGGTGCGCTCTTCCAGGCCGGGACGGTCCAGCACCGTGATGCGGCCGCGCGAATAGCGGATCAGCCCGGCCTTCTGCAGCTTGAGTGCGCTTTCCGTCACGCCCTCGCGGCGAACGCCGAGCATGTTGGCGATCAGCTCCTGCGTCATCACCAGTTCGTCGCCCTGCAGCCTGTCCAGGCTCAGCAGCAGCCATCGGCACAGCTGCTGGTCCAGCGTATGGTGGCGGTTGCACACCGCCGTTTGCGCCATCTGCGTAATGAGCGCCTGGGTGTAGCGCAACAGCAGGTGCAGCACGGGCGCCCGGCCGAACTCTTCCTTGATCGCCTTTGCCTTGAGGCGCAAGCCGTGGCCTGCGCTCTGAACCACGGCGCGGCTCGGTGTCGATTCCCCGCCCATGAAGAGGGAGATGCCGACGATCCCTTCGTTGCCGACCACCGCGATCTCGGCGGAAGCACCGTTCTCCATCACGTAGAGCAACGAGACGATCGAGGTGGTGGGAAAGTAGACATGGCTCAGTGTGCTGCCCGATTCGTACAGCACTTTCCCGAGCGGCATCTCGACCCGCTCGAGCTGCGGCAGCCAGCGCTGAAAGTCGGCCTCGGGCAGCGCAGCCAGCAATTGATTTTGGAGAGGATTGGGGGCAACAGCCATTCAAGCAAATTTCAGTGGGCGCAGGCTTGCAGGATGCCGGGCCGGCTCCTGCGCTACGCCGGCCCAGTATGGCAGCGATGGCAACCTTGATGTGTTCGGTACCGCACAAATGGCTACTTCACAACCAACTCAGCTTTGGACACCTTGTCTGTGCGCCAGCGCACACACTATCTCTTGCCCACCGCGCCGGCCACCACACCGGCCCGGAACTCGACCAATTTGGCCTTCAGCCGCTTCTCGTTGGCCGGCCCCATGCGCACCAGCATCTTCTGCCCGGCGGAGAGCGCCTGCAGTTGCGGGTCGGCAAACTCGTAGCGCGTCCAAGGCTGCGCCGAGGGGATTTCGCCTTTCACCTCGGTCAGTTTTACCTCCAGCGGCCCGGCCGGTTCCGGCGCCTGCAGCAGATGGTCGATGACCGCCACCAGGCGGTCGTTGAAGTAGCGCTGCGGGTAGCCCAACTCTTCGTAGGCCTGCTGGAACCGCGGATAGAGCTGGATGTAGACCGCCACGGCCTTCGCCGTATCGACCTTGTCCACGAACGCCACGAAGGGCGCATAGCGGCTGGCGTTGTCGGGGCTGATGCGCTGCGGGCCGGCGCCCTCGCCCGTCGTTGCAAAGCGCTTCGGTGTCGGCTGCACCGGCCACATGCGGGCAGCGGCCTGTTCGCGCGGCAGGCTGTCAACCGTGGCGACCAGGCGCCGCGCAAAGCCGTCGACCTGCAGAAACGAGGCAACGGCCGGTTGCCCCAGCAGCGCGGCGAGCGCCTGCGCCACCTGCGCGTCGGCATCGGCCGGCGGCGATGCGTCGGCCGGCACGTCGATCGGGAACTGCGGACCGCTCGCCACGGGGGCCGCGGGCGGCGGCGTGCCGTCGGCGGACGGGGCGCTGGCAGCCGGTGGCACAGCGGCGGGCGCCGGCGCTAGCCGCTGCGTGGTGTACCACCACCATGCGGCGGCAGCGACGGCCACGACGACCAGCAGGCCGATGATGGTGCGCGAGGCGGTGGCGTCGCGCTGCGTGGGCCTGAACTCGGCGGGATCTCGCGCTGGCATCTTCATTCGCTCCTGGCTGCCGCCTTGGCTTCGAAGCGTCCATTGGAAACCCGCGGCGCGCGGGGCACGTAACCTCGTGTGAACGAGGCGGCCGCGGGCGCCGCTCAGACCTTGTGCGTCGACAGCAGGATGCTGGTTTCGGTGTTTGAAACACCCGGGATCGCGCGGATGGCATTGAGCACCTGGTCGAACGCTTCCAGCGTGTCGGCGCGCAACTCGGCCATCAGATCCCAGCGCCCGTTGGTCGTGTGCAGCGCCACCACGTTCGGGTTGCCGCGCAACGCGCGCCGCACCTCGTCGCCGCGCGGGCCATCAATGGCGATGCTGGTGATCGCGCGGATGCGGTGCCCTTCCGCTTCGGGCCGCAACCGCACCGTGTAGCCGACGATGGTGCCGTCGGCCTCCAGCTTGCCGATGCGGTTTTGCACGGTGGCCCGCGCCACGCGCAGCTTTTTCGCCAGTGCCACCACCGGCATGCGGGCGTTGTCGCGCAGCAGTGCGAGGAGTTGCCGGTCGGTATCGTCCATGTTTGATCAAATTGCCATTTTTATCGAGCTAAATGTAATTAGCACCGTTAAATCTGGCAACTTGCATTCTTCACTTTGGCATCAAGGACGGGAACAATAGGAGGCAAATCAGGAGCATCCGATGACCCGTTTCGTAGACGTTCCCACCATGTCCCGCCTGGTTCAGGACATCGGCGTCGCACCCTTCATCGGCGAGTTGTCGCAGGCCATCGAGCAAGACTTTGTCCGCTGGGCCGACTTCGACAAGTCGGCGCGCGTTGCCAACCATTCCGACATCGGCGTGATCGAGCTGATGCCGGTGTCCAACGCGAAGAGCTACGCGTTCAAGTACGTCAACGGCCATCCCGGCAACACCGCGCAGGGGCTCTACACGGTGATGGCCTTCGGTGTGCTGGCGGATGTGGAAACCGGCTACCCGGTGTTGTTGTCGGAGCTGACCGTGGCGACCGCCTTGCGCACCTGCGCGACGTCGTTGATGGCAGCACGCGCACTGGCACGGCCCGATGCGCGCCGCATGGCGCTGATCGGCAACGGCGCGCAAAGCGAGTTCCAGGCGCTCGCATTCCACAGCCATCTGGGCATCGAAGAAATCGCGGTGTACGACGTGGACGCCCGCGCCACCGACAAGCTTGTGCGCAACCTGTCGGCTTGGCCGTCGCTCAAGGTCATGCGCGCCAAATCCACCGCGGAGGCGGTGCGCGGCGCCGACATCGTGACCACCGTCACCGCCGACAAGGCCTACGCCACCATCCTCACCCCCGGAATGATCGAGCCTGGCATGCACATCAATGCCGTTGGCGGCGATTGCCCCGGCAAGACCGAACTGCATGCCGATGTGCTGCGCGGCGCGCGGGTGTTCGTGGAGTACGAGCCGCAAACCCGCATCGAGGGCGACATCCAGCAACTGCCGAAAGACTTTCCGGTGGTGGACCTGTGGCGCGTGCTCGCCGGCACCGAGGTCGGGCGCCAGCATGCCGGCCAGGTCACGGTGTTCGACTCGGTCGGCTTCGCGCTCGAGGACTATTCAACGCTGCGCTACGTGCTCGACCAGGCCACCCGGCGCAGCATGGGCGTCGACGTCGAACTGGTGCCCTGGGCCGACGACCCGAAAGACCTGTTCCGCTACACCCGCGCCGGCGCCTCGCGCACCGTGATGCGCCGTGTTGCCTGAGGACGGCACCGGTTGTTGAAGCGCCGCCGGGCACGGTATCGTGCAGGCCATGGACATCGACTTCGCCACCCTTACCGAGCATCAGCGTTACAAACTCATGGCCAGCCTGATCGTGCCGCGGCCGATTGCGCTGGTGACAACGCTCGGGCCCGATGGCGTGGTCAATGCCGCACCCTTCAGCATGTTCAACATGCTGGGCGAGGAGCCGCCGATCGTGATGATCAGCGTCAATCGCCTGCAGGACGGCGTGCTCAAGGATACGGCCGCGAACATCGTGCGCAGTAAGGAGTTCGTGGTGCACCTGGCCGACGAAGACACGGCCGAGCAGATGCACCGCTGCGGCGACCGGCATCCGCCGCACGTGAGCGAGCTCGACGTGGTGGGCTTCACGGCATTGCCAAGCAACGCCGTGAAACCGCCGCGCATTGCCGAAGCACCCGTGGCCTTCGAATGCACGCTGTGGGAAACGCTCGAGACCGCAAGCCGCCAGATCTTCATCGGCCAGGTGCGCTGGATGCATGCGCGCGACGAACTCATCGACACCGAGACCTGGCGTGTGCGGCTGCAGCACTACTTTCCGGTCGGGCGCTTCGGCGCCAGCTTCTATGTGAAGACGCGCGAGCGCTATTCGCTCGGGGATCAGGGCGCCGTGCGCAGCACCCCGATCGACGAGATGTAGCGCCGGCTAGAGCGGAAACGGCACCAGCCCGGCCTGCCCCTCGGCCGCCTTGACCGGCGTGTGTGCCACGTTCATGACCCAGCACACCATCGTGAAGTAGCCGATCAGCGCGCTCAGCTCGACCACGGTGCGGGTGCCGAAGCGCGCATCGGCCGCGCGCCAGGTCGGCTCGCTGATGCCATGCTGCTGCAGCAGCTCGAGTGCCAGGTCGACCGCGAGCTGCTCGTCGTCGGCCAGCGGCACCGCGCGGCGGCCAAGCCGCAGCGCCTCGATCGCATCGACGCTGACGCCGGCCTTGACCGCTGCCGGCGCGTGCATCGCCCACTCGAACTGGTTGCCGGTGTGGCGCGCGACGACGCAGGTGACGAGTTCGCGCACGCGCGGGTCGATCTGGCTGTCGAAGCGCAGGTATTCGCCGGTGCTGCCGATGCGCTCCATCAACACCGGGCTTTGCAGCAGCGGCAAAAAGGGGCCGAACACGGCCTTGCGCGGCCCGTCGATCAGGGCCTGCGCGGCGGTGCGCTGTTCGGCCGACATTGCGTCGGCCGCCGGCATCGGGATGCGTTCGGCCCAGGGTTGGGTGTGTCCTTGCTGGAGCATGGGATTCTTCCTTTCAAAAAGTGGGGGCGGGCCGCTCGCGCCAGAGCCAGGCCGCGCTAGCGAGCAGCGCCAGCGCGCCAACGGCCAGCGCAATGAACAGGCCGGTGAAGTCGTCAGCGCTGCGGGTACTCAGCAGCGATGACAACATCGGCCCCGCCATCTGCCCGATCGCGAACGCCGCAGTCATGCGCCCGAGCGCCGCGGTGGGATTGTCCGACACGCGCGCCCTCGCCTCCTGCATGCCGGCCATGGTCGCCACCATGAACGTGCCGCCGACCAGCAGGGCCGCCGCCAGCACGGAGCCCACCGACAGGTGCAGCACCGGCAGCAGGCAGCCGATCGCCATCAGCAGGTGGCACAGTGCCAGCAGGCGCAGCCGGCCGACACCGCGCAGCAACACGCTGGCGAGCCAGGTGGAAATCGCCGCGGCCGCGCCGAACATCGGCCAGGCCGCGCCGAACACCGCCGGGTCGTCGAGCACGGCGCGCGCCAGCACCGGCAGAAAGGTGGCCGGAAGGATGTAGCCGAAGCCGAGCACCCCGTAGCAGATGACCAGGCTCCAGTCGGCGCGGCCGGTGCCGGCTTCGGCCCGGGCGCCTGCAGCCGCTGGCGCCGGCGCTGCGGGTGTGGTGCGCGGCATCCACACCGCGACCGCGCCCGTTAGCAGCAGCGCCAGCGCGCCGAGCTGCAGCCACAGCGTGTCGGCACGCACGCCCGCAACGCCGGCCTGCCAGCACCAGAGGCCGGCGAGCGCGATGCCCGAGCCAACCCCTGCGTACAGCATGCCGGCCCCTGCAGGGCGCTCGAAACGCGCCAGCCAGGCCAGGCCCCAGACGCTGGTGCTGACCAGCGCCCAGGCGCTCGCCACGCCGGCCACGAAGCGCAGCAGCAGCCAAGGCCCGATCGACGAAGTCCAGCCCATGGCCGCCGTGGTGAGCGCGATGGCGCCCAGCGCGGCCAGCCCGAGCCGCTGCGGCGTGAGCGCAATGCGCGCCGCCGTCAGCGCGCCCACCAGGTAGCCCGCGTAGTTGGCCGCGGCAAGCCAGCCGCCGCTCGCAAGATCGAGGCTGCCCTCGCGAACCATCAGCGGCAGCATGGGCGTGAAGGCGAAGCGGCCGATGCCCATCGCGATGGCCAGCGCCAGCGCGCCGGCAGCGCACACCGCGAGAAAGGAGGTGTGTCCGGCCATCGGCCGGGAGGAAGCAGGGTTGTTGGGGTTGTTCGACATGGCGTCCCATTGGACGCACAATCGTCACACGGCACAAATGAATAATCCAGAACAATCATTCTGTTTATGAGAATCATCGACCTAGACTCGCTCGAAATCTTCCGCACCGTGGTGAGCGAGGGCGGCGTGATCCGCGCGGCCGGCAAGCTCAATCGGGTGCAGTCGAACGTCACCACGCGCATCAAGCAACTGGAAGAGCGCCTGGGCCACAAGCTGTTTCGGCGCGAGGGGCGCTCGCTGGCGCTGTCGCCGGCCGGCGTGGCGCTGCTGCCCTACGCCGACCGGCTGCTGCGCCTGGCGGACGAAGCGGAGAGCGGGTTCAAGAGCGGCCTGCCGCTGGGCACCTTCCGGCTCGGCTCGCTCGAAAGCACCGCCGGCAGCCGGCTGGCGCCGGTGCTCTCGCGCTTTCACCAGCGCTACCCGGGCGTGGTGGTCGAGCTGGTCACGGGCACCACCGGCGCGCTGCTGCAGCGCATTAACGCCTTCGAGGTGGAGGCCGCCTTCGTGTCGGAGCCCTTCTCGGCGCCGGGCCTGCAAACGCAACCGGTGTTCGAGGAAGAGCTGGTGCTGATCACGGCGCGCAGCGTGGCGGCAGTCAAGCGGCCGGCCGACCTGGCCGAATCCACGCTGATCGCCTTTGCCAATGGCTGTTCGTACCGCCGCCTGCTCGAACAATGGCTCGGCAGCGGCGGCGTGGCGCCGACGCGCTCGCTCGAGTTCTCGTCGTACCAGGCCATGATCGCCTGCGTTGCGGCCGGCACCGGTTTTGCGATCGTGCCGGTCTCGGTGCTCAAGGCGCTGCGCGCCACTGCCGATGTGCGCCAGCACGCGCTGCCCGAGCGCATACGCACCAGCCGCACGCACCTGGTGTGGCGCGGAACGCCGTCGGTGGCGCTGCTGCGGCTGACCGAGATGCTGCAAAAACCATAGCGCCAGGCGCCCCGCGCGATAGACGCCGCGAGCCCTTCTTCTACCGTAGCTGCAGATCCTTCGGCAGGGCGGCCGACGCGCAGCGGATCACCGTCCGGCTGCGGGCTTCGGGTTCGATCAGGCGGTGGCAACCGCCGACGGCTGCGCCCCCGCAATCTGCCGCAGCGCCCGCTCGAACACCTCGACCGGCTGCCCGCCCGAGATCAGGTGCTGGTTGTTGATGATGATCGCGGGCACCGAATGGATGCCGGCGTCGGTGTAGAGCTTTTCGCGCGCACGCACCGCGTCGGCGTATTCGTCGCCGGACAGAATCTCGCGGGCGCGGGCCACGTCAAGGCCGGCTTCGCCCGCCACGCGCAGCAGCAGGTCGTGATCCGACGGGTTCTCGCCATCGGTGAAGTAGGCCTTGAACAGCGCCTTCTTCAGCGCGCGCTGGCGTTCCACGCTTTCGAGTTCGGCCCAGTGCAGCAGGCGGTGCGCGTCGAAGGTGTTCCACACGCGCTTGCGCTGGCCTTCGCCGAACACGAAGCCGACCGCCTCACCGCGCTGGCGGATCATTTCCCGCGCCTGCGCCTGCTGCTCGCGCGAGGAGCCGTACTTCTGGTTCAAGTGTTCAAAGATGTCCTGGCCCTCGGGCACCATCCCGGGATTGAGTTCGAAAGGCTGAAAGTGCAGCTCGGCTTTCACATCGGGCGCCACGCGCGCCAGTGCGGCCTCGAGCGCGCCGAGCCCGATGGCGCACCAGGGGCAGGACACGTCGGACACAAAATCGATCTGGAGTGAAGAGGTCATGGCAATCGCCGCACAGGCTGTGAAGAAACAGGAATCCCTGATTCTTCACAGTGGCGGCGACCTTTGCCATTGCAAGGGCTTGCAAGGGCTTGCCGGCCCCGGCTCCCGCCGGGGCGTCTGCGTTCACGCAGCCTGGGCGGCACCGGCGAGCGTCTGCTCGCGCAGCCGGTCGTACTCCGGCCTGGGAACGGGCACCGCATCGGCATCGCCCAGATCGTTCATGTGTACCCGATAGGTCTCGCGGGCGGTAAAGGCCGCGATGGCTGCGACCACGCAGACGCCGAGCGTGATGGAGCCGATCAGCATCGGGATGTTGGTGGCGCCAGGGGGCGCCACGGCCACGAACAGCGCCGGCAGCAGTGCCGTGACGAGCGTGCCGAGGTTCTGCGAGATCGCCATGCCGGAGACGCGGGTGCGGGTCGGGAACATTTCCGGGTAGAAGCTCGGGAACACCGCGTTGTAGCCTTGGTAGACCACGCCCCACATCAGCAGCGACATGACGATCGCCATGGGTACGTTGTGGATGCTGATGGCGTAGAGGTAGCCGAACGACAGCAGCCCGGCACCGATGGCGCCCACCATGATCGGGATCCGGCGGCCGATCTTGTCCGACAGGTTGCCGACGAACGGAATCACGATCACCGCCACGATGTTGCCCATCACCGGGATCCAGAGGTAGACGTCTTTCTCGAAGCCGATGCCGTATCCCGGCTGCACTGCGTACGCCGCGCCGAAGATCGTGGTGACCACCGGGATCACGTTCATCAGCGAGCAGCACATCACGCGCAGCATGTCGCGCCAGCTTTCCATGACGGCCTGGACGACGGGTGCCTTCTGCACCTTGCCGGCCTTGTCGACTTCGGCGAACGCGGGGGTCTCGTCGACCTCGCGGCGAATGATGTAGCCCGCCACGATGACAAGGAAGCTCATCAGGAACGGAATGCGCCAGCCCCACGAATTGAACTGCTCGGCCGGCATGTAGTGCGCCAGCGGCAGAAACACCGCGGCAGCCAGGATCTGCCCGGCCTGCACGCCCTGCAGCGTGAAGCTGGCGAAGAAGCCGCGCCGGCCGAACGGTGCGTGCTCGAGGATCATGGAGCTGGCACCGGAGATCTCGCCGGCCACTGCGAAGCCCTGGATCAGACGCATCAGCACCAGCAGCGCGGGTGCCCACAGGCCGACCTGGTCATAGGTCGGCAACAGGCCGACGGCCACGGTCGAAAAGCCCATCAGGAACATGCACATGATCAGCACGTTCTTGCGGCCGTGCGTATCGCCCCAGTGGCCCAGCACGAAGGCGCCGATCGGCCGCGCCACGTAGCCGACGCCATAGGTCGCGAGCGACGCGATGATGGCGATCTGCGGATCGCCCTTGGGAAAGAAGATCTGCGGAAAGATCAGCGCCGCTGCCGTGGCGTAGATGAAGAAGTCGTAGTACTCCAGCGCCGAGCCGATCCAGCCGCTGGCTGTGGCTTTCTTCGACTGGTGCCTGCCGTGAGGCTCATGCGTGGCTGTATTGGCCATGGTTGTCTCCCTTGTTGATGAGATGAAAAGTCATTCCTGCGCCTGCGATGCCATGCGCGCCGGTGCATTGCTGGCGCCATAGCCGTCGTACGCGTCGATACGCTGCACGATTTCAAAAAACAGTCCCTGCCCGAAACTCTCGGTGTAGCTGTGCAGATAGACGCCGGCCGGCGAGCGGTCGAACAGCACGCCGGCCGCTCGCATGCGCGCGACCAGTGCAGCGTCGATGTCCAGCCGCGTCGGCAGGTCGTCGTAGTAGTTGTCGGAGATCGGCACGAAGCGCGTGCCGTTGGCACGCAGCCGCGCGACCGTGGCGAAGATGTCTTCGCAGCGCAGCGCGATGTGGTGCACCGCGCCGCCGCCGGTCTTGCTCACCGTGCGCGCGGTGCGCGTGCGCTGGCTCTGCGACACGTTGAGCACCAGCCGCACGCTGCGCTCGGCATTGGCCACCCCGCGGCTGCGGATCAGGCCGAACGGGTCGGCCAGCTCCAGGCTCTCGCCCGGCTCCAGGCCCAGCACTGCACGCGAGAACAGCACCCAGGTGTCGAGCTGGTCTGGCGCCAGGCCGAGCGCCACGTGGTCGATGACCTGCAGGCCGGCGTCGGTGGCATCGGCGCCGCCGTCTTCCAGAACGAAGTCGGCCTCGTACAGGCCCGTGGTGCCCAGCGCCGACGAGACGAAGTGAACCAGGTTGCCGCCCGGCGCGATCATGGCCGGCACCGGCAGTTCGCCCGGCCCGAGCGGGCTGTCGTGGCGCTGTGAGCGCATGCCGGTGGCGCGCTCCACTGCCGCCACCGGGTCGGCCGCGCGCAGGCCGAGCGCGCACACCGATGCGCCGTGCGCGTCGAAACGGCCGCGTGCAAACGAAGCCGGCTGCGCATTGACGATCAGGTGGATGTCACCCTGCCGGTACAAGACCACGGCCTTCGAGCGATGGCGCCCGACGCGGCGAAAGCCAAGCTGCCGCAGCAACGTGCCAAGCGTTTCGGCCGCTGCCTCGTCGGCGGCGAACTCGAGGAATGAGAAGCCTGACAGCGCCGGCACCGGGGGCGGGCTGAACAGTTCGACAGTCTCCAGCACGCGCTGCGGGCGTTCTGCCTGCGCGGCCGCCAACCGGGTTCGCGCCTCGCTTTCAAGGTACAGCAGCGAGCGCATCGCATCCACCGCGGTGCGGCGGTTCGGCGTTTCCCGGAACACGTCGTTGAAGATCTCGAGCGAGAGCGGGCCGGTGTAGCCGGCCAGCAATGTCTTCTCGAAGAAGGTCACGACATCGAAGTCGCCCTGCCCCGGAAACGAGCGGTGGTGGCGCGCCCACTGCAGCACGTCCATGGCCAGCAGCGGCGCATCGGCCATCTGCAGAAAGAAGATCTTGTCGCCCGGAATGTCGACGATGCCGGCGGGATCGTCTTTCAGCGACAGCGTGTGGAAGCTGTCGAGAACCAGCCCGAGCTGCGGGTGGTCGGCGCGACGCACGATGTCCCAGGCCTGCCCGTACAGCGAGGTCGCACGGCCCCAGGCCAGTGCCTCGAACCCGACGCGCATGCCGCGCCGTGCGGCGCGCTCGGCCAGTTCGTGCAATTGCGCGGCAGCGCGCGCCGGGTCGTCGAGGGTCAGCGGCGAGGTGTTCGAGCAGCACAGCATCAGCGACGCACCCATCGCCTGCATCAGATCGAACTTGCGCTCGGCGCGTTCCAGGCTGCGCTGGAACTGTGCCTCCGGCATGCCCTCGAAATCGCGGAAGGGCTGGTACAGGTCGATCGACAGGCCAAGGTCGGCGGTGATGCGCCCCAACGCGGCGGCGGTGCCGTTGAAGTTGATGAAGTCGTTCTCGAACAACTCGATGCCGTTGAAGCCGGCGGCCGCAATGGCTTCGAGCTTCTGGCGCAGCGTGCCGCTGAGCGACACCGTGGCGATGGAGCGGTGCATGGTCAGTACTGGTGGATGTGCATGCCGCCGTCGACCTGGATCGCCGCACCGGTCGTGAACGGCAGATCGCCCGCGGCCAGCGTGGCCACGGCCCGGCCCACGTCGTCGGATTTCGGGTTGTTCATGGTGCGTTGTCTCCTGGATCGCGCCGTCCGGATCGACAGCGCGATGCGACTTTAGGAGCCCGCCATGCCTCTCACAACGCTGCCGGCCTAGGGTGTGATCGATCATCGTTCAAATGCGCGCGCTATTCGGACGGACCTGGGGTTTCACCTAGGCCGCCTCGCCCTGCACACCCCCGCGCCGCTTCGCTGCCATTGTTGAGTTCAGGTTAACGACGGTTTCACTTCGAGCTCGAATCAACATCGCCCGCGAAACCTACAGTCCCCGGACTTCCAAGGAGACAGACCATGCAGACACCCGGATTCCGCCCCCGCGCGGCACTGACCGCGCTCGCTCTCGGCCTCGCTGCCAGCGCTGCCGCCGCACAAGGCTGGCCTGCCAAGCCGATCACGCTGGTGGTGCCGTTCCCGCCCGGCGGCAGTTCCGACGTGCTGGCCCGCGCGCTGACCACGCCGCTTTCGCAAAGCCTCGGGCAACCTGTCATCGTCGAGAGCAAGCCCGGCGCCGGTGCCACGTTGGGCGCGGACTATGTGGCCAAGGCCAAGCCGGACGGCTACACGCTGCTGATGGGCGCCGTGCACCACACCATCGCCACCAGCGTCTACAAGAAGCTGCCCTACGACTTCGAGAAGAGCTTCGCCCCCGTCACCACCGTCGCGCTGGTGCCCAACGTGCTGGTGATCAACGCGAAGTCGCCGGCGACAGACGTCAAGAGCCTGGTCGCGCTGGCCAAGGCGTCGCCCGGCAAGCTCTCCTACGGATCGAACGGCAATGGCACCGTTCAGCACCTGATCGGCACGCAGTTCTCGAGCCAGACCGGCATCGACATCCTGCACGTGCCCTACAAGGGCAGCGCGCCCCTCACCACCGACCTGCTCGGCGGCCAGGTCGACATGTCGTTCGACACGCTGCCGCCGGTCGTCCAGCACATCAAGGGTGGCAAGCTGCGCGCACTCGCCGTGACCACGGCCAGGCGCTCGAGCACCCTGCCCGATGTGCCGACGCTGGCCGAGGCCGGCCTGAAGGACTTCGATCAGGGCACCTGGTTCGGCATCCTCGCCCCCGCGGGCACGCCGAAGGAGGTGGTTGCAAAGCTCAATGCCGAGATGGTCAGGATCATCCAGTCGCCCGACTTCAAGAAGCGCATGGAAGAAGCCGGCGCCGAGCCGGTCGGCAACACGCCGGCCGAGATGGCCGCGCAGATCAAGGACGACACGGCGAAGTATGCAAAGCTGGTGAAGGACGCCAAGGTCGCGATCGACTGACCGGCGCCTCAGGCCTTGTCAGGGGCCGACTGCTGCTCGAATGACAGCGCCATGAAGTCCACGAACGCCCGAACCCGCGCGGCCAGCTGATGCCGCTGCGGGTACACCGCGTGGATGTCCGCATCCGGCGTGTGGTACTGCGGCAGCACCTGCACCAAGCGGCCGTTGCGCAGATAGCGCTCGATGTCCCACTCGGCACGCATCAGGATGCCATGGCCATCGAGCGCCCAGTTGACGGCGATCTCGCCGTCGTTGGTGGTCAGGTTGCCCCGGGTCTTGACCGCCTCGACGCTGGCATTGCGCCCTCTTCCGCTGGCCAGGCGCCACACGCCGTAGGCCTCTTCGCCTTGCCGGATGCCGATGCAGTTGTGCCTGGTGAGATCGTTGGGCACCTTCGGCATGCCGTGCTTCGCCAGGTAGGCTGGCGCGGCACACAACAGCCTGCGATTGCCGGCGATGCGCCGCGCGATCACCCGCGAGTCCGGCGGCGCGCCGAAGCGGATGCAGATGTCGAAGGCGTCGTCGGTCAGGGGCGGCGGGTTGACCGACAGCTGCAACTGAACCTCGACCTGCGGGTGCTTGCGCACGAAGCGCGAAATCACGGGCGCCACATGGCTGCGCCCGAAGCCCAGCGTCGCGTTTACGCGCAGCAACCCCTTGGGCGTTGCCTTCGAGACGCCCAGCAGTTCCTCCATGCCGTCGATCTCCCCGAGGATGCGGCGCGCATGCTCCAGGTACAGCTCGCCCTCCGGCGTTAGGCTCATGCGCCGCGTGGTCCGGTTGACCAGCGCCACGCCCACCCTCGACTCCATCAGTGCCAGATGCTTGCTCACGGCGGGCGTGGTCACGCCGAGCTCGCGCGCCGCCGCGCTGAGGCTGCCGGCGCTCGCCAGCGTCGAGAAGAAGCCCAGGTCGGCCGGCTGGATTCCGCTGCTCATGGCGCTCCGATTGTTGAGTTGAGGTTAAGGATGGATTCACTTCGGCGGCGTGCCGAAGCATCCCCTGGTTTTTACAGTACTGCATCCCTTCAACAAAGCGAGCTGGACACCCCATGAAGACCTACAAGATTGCAACCATCCCCGGCGACGGCATCGGCAAGGAAGTCGTGCCCGCCGGCCAGCAGTTGCTGGAAGCGCTGGCCTCGGCCGGCAACGGTTTCCGCTTCGAGTTCGAGAACTTCGGCTGGGGCGGCGACTGGTTCCGCGAACACGGCGTCATGATGCCGGACGACGGCCTGGACGCCCTGCGCGACAAGGACGCGATCCTGTTCGGCTCGGCCGGCGATCCGCACATCCCCGACCACATCACCCTGTGGGGCCTGCGCCTGAAGATCTGCCAGGGCTTCGACCAGTACGCCAATGTGCGCCCGACCCGCATCCTGCCCGGCATCGACGGGCCGCTGAAGCGCTGCGGCCCGGACGACCTCGACTGGGTCATCGTGCGCGAGAACTCCGAAGGCGAATACGCCGGCGTGGGCGGGCGCGTGCACCAGGGCCACCCCATCGAGGCCGCCACCGACGTGTCGATGATGACCCGCGCCGGCGTCGAACGCATCATGCGTTTTGCGTTCAAGCTGGCCGAGGCGCGCCCGCGCAAGCTGCTGACCGTCGTCACCAAGAGCAACGCCCAGCGCCACGCCATGGTGATGTGGGACGAGATCGCGCTGCAGATCAGCAAGGAGTTCCCGGACGTGACCTGGGACAAGGAACTGGTCGACGCCGCGACGGCGCGCATGGTGAACCGCCCCGCCACACTCGACACCATCGTCGCGACCAACCTGCATGCCGACATCCTCAGCGACCTGGCTGCGGCGCTGGCCGGCAGCCTCGGCATCGCGCCCACCGGCAACATCGACCCCGAGCGCCGCTACCCGTCGATGTTCGAGCCGATCCACGGCTCGGCCTTCGACATCATGGGCAAGGGCCTGGCCAATCCGGTCGGCACTTTCTGGTCGGTCGTGATGCTGCTGGAGCATCTCGGCGAGACCGAAGCCGCCCGGATTGCAATGGCCGCGATCGAGCAGGTCACGGCCGACAAGTCGCTGCACACGCGCGACCTCGGCGGCACAGCCACCACGGCGGAGGTCACCCGTGCCGTGTGCGGCCAGGTGATGGCGGGCACGCAGCGCAAGGCGGCCTGATCGGGCCGCGGCCGGCGCGCTGCGCAGAGGAGATCGCTGCGATGCTAGGCGGCACGGGCCGGATGCCCGCTGACGCGGCTGCCGGCATCGCGCGGCAGCCGAACCGCATCGATCAAGGCCAGCAGGGCCAGCAGCGTCACCAGCCCCAGCGCGATGCGGAAGTCGATGGCGCCGGGATGGCCGGCGTTGCCGGTGAAGCGCTCGGCCACGCTGAGCGCGATGGCGCCGAACGCGATGCCGATGCCGGCGCCCAGTTGCTGGAACATGCTGAACAAAGTGGTCGCGCCGCTGGTCTGCGCCGGCGTGGTGTCGCAGAAGGCAAGCGTGTTGAAGGCGGTGAACTGCATCGACCGGCACATGCCGCAGAACACCATCACCGCCGCCATGAGCGCCAGCGGCGTGTCGGCCGAGAGCGCGGCGCAGGCGGCAAAGCCCAATGCCACCAGCAACCCGTTGGCCACCAGCGTGCCGCGAAAACCGAGGCGCCGCATCACCCAACTCGTGGCCGGCTTCATGCCCAGATTACCCGCGAACAGCGCCAGCATCATGAAACCCGAAGCGACCATGCTGAAGCCGAAGGCCAGCTGGAACATCAGCGGCAACAGGAACGGTGCGCTGCTGATCGCGATGCGAAAGAGCGAGCCGCCCAGCACCGACACGCGAAAGGTCTGCACGCCGAATACCGACAGATCGACCAGCGGATGCGGCGTGCGTCGCAGGTGCCACACCGCATAGCCGAGCGCCGCCGCGCCGGTACAGATGAAAGCGCCCGCTTGCGGCCAGTCGATGCGCGTGTGGCTCAGCAGGTCGAGCCCGTACATCAGTGCAGCCAGCCCGGCCCCGCTGGCGACGAAGCCGCGCGCGTCGAACGGGCGCTGCCGTCCCGGCGCGTCGTCGATCCAGCGCAGCGCGAGCAGCAGTGCAATAGCGCCGAGCGGCACGTTCAGGAAAAAGATCCAGTGCCAACTCCAGGTGCTGGCGATCCAGCCGCCCAGCGGAGGGCCCAGCACCGGCGCGGCCAGTCCGGGCCAGGTGATGGTGGCAATGGCCTTCACCAGCCCGCTCTTGGGCGTGCTGCGCAACACGACGAGGCGCCCGACCGGCACCATCAGCGCGCCGCCGATGCCCTGCGCGATGCGCGCCATCACGAACGTCGGCAGGCTCTGCGCCAGACCGCAGGCCACCGAGGCCAGCGTGAACACCAGCACCGCACCGGCGAACACATGGCGGGGCCCGAAACGGTCGGCCACCCAACCACTCACGGGAATGAAGACGGCCAGCGCCAGCAGGTAGGCGCTGATGCCGATCGCCAGCGCCGCCGGCGCCACCCCGAAGCTCTGTGCCATCGCCGGCACGGCAGTGGTAATGACCGTGGCATCGAGGTTCTCCATGAAGAACGCGGCGGCCACGAGCCATGCGATGAGGGTGCCGCGGCGCGGGTCGGTGGCGGATGCCTCGGTTGGAGCAGATGTCATGAAGGCTCCGAGCATAGCCAGCGGAACTGACTTAACCTCCCCGCTCAAGATTGACGAGACACGCCATGGCCGACAAGACTCCTTTCGAACCCGGTGAATCGGCCGGCTCCTCCGGCATGCGCCGTGGCCTGACCAGCTACGGGGATCAGGGCTTCTCGCTGTTCCTGCGCAAGGCGTTCATCAAGGGTGCCGGCTTCACCGACGCGGCCCTCGAGCGCCCGGTGGTCGGCATCGCCGACACCGGCAGTGCCTACAACCCATGCCACGGCAACGCGCCGCAACTGATCGAGGCGGTCAAGCGCGGCGTGATGCTGGCGGGCGGCCTGCCGATGGCCTTTCCGACGATCTCGGTGCACGAAAGCTTCGCAGCACCAACCAGCATGTACCTGCGCAACCTGATGTCGATGGATACCGAGGAAATGGTGCGCGCGCAGCCGATGGACGCCGTGGTGCTGATCGGCGGCTGCGACAAGACCGTGCCTGCGCAATTGATGGGCGCCGCTTCGGCCGGCCTCCCGTCGATCCAGCTCATCACCGGCTCGATGCTGACGGGCAGCCACCGCGGCGAGCGCGTCGGCGCCTGCACCGACTGCCGCCGCTACTGGGCCAAATACCGCGCCGGAGAGATCGAAGCCGAGGAAACCGCCGACGTGAATAACCAGCTCGTGGCCAGCGTCGGCACCTGCTCGGTGATGGGCACGGCGAGCACCATGGCCTGCATCGCCGAAGCGCTGGGCATGACGATGCCGGGCGGCGCCTCGCCCCCGGCAGTGTCGGCCGACCGCATCCGCATCGCCGAGCAGACCGGTGCGCAAGCCGTGCAGATGGCGCGCGACGGCCTCACCATCGACAAGGTGCTGACGCCGGAGGCCTTCGAGAACGCGATGCGCGTGCTGCTGGCCATTGGCGGCTCGACCAATGGCATCGTGCACCTGACCGCGATCGCAGGCCGGATGGGCCTCGAGACCGATCTGGCCGCGCTCGACCGCATGGGACGCGACACGCCGGTGCTGCTCGACCTGAAGCCTTCCGGCCAGCACTACATGGAAGACTTCCACCATGCCGGCGGCATGGCGACACTGCTGCGGGAGCTCAAGCCGCTGCTGCATCTGGGCGCGATGACCGTGACCGGCCGCACGCTCGGCGAAGAACTCGAGCGCGCCGGCCCGGGCTTCCGTCAGGACGTGGTGCGCAGCATCGCCGACCCGATCTACCCGCAGGGCGGCATTGCGGTACTGCGCGGCAACCTGGCGCCGGGCGGCGCGATCATCAAGCAGTCGGCCGCCGACCCGAAGCTCATGGAGCACGAGGGCCGCGCCGTGGTGTTCGAGAACATCGAAGACCTGGTGACCCGGATCGACCGCGACGACCTCGACGTGACGCCGCAAGACGTGCTGGTACTTAAGAACATCGGCCCCAAGGGCGCACCGGGCATGCCAGAGGCCGGCTACATCCCGATCCCGCGCAAGCTGGCGCGTGCCGGCGTGAAAGACATGGTCCGCATCTCGGACGGCCGCATGAGCGGCACGGCCTTCGGCACCATCGTGCTGCATGTGACGCCGGAGTCCGCCATCGGCGGGCCGCTGGCGTACGTGCACAGCGGCGACCGGATACGGCTCAGCGTGGCGAATCGCGAGATCGCACTGCTGGTGTCCGACGAAGACCTGGCGCGCCGTGCCATGGCCGCGCCGGTGGTCGAGCCCAGCGCCGAGCGCGGCTACCTGAAGCTCTTCCTGCAGACGGTGACGCAGGCCGACCAGGGGGTGGACTTCGACTTTCTGCGCGCGCAGAGATCGACGGGCAAAGTGCCGCGCTGAGCGCTCAGAGGCTGCGCCAGAAGTCGATCAGCAGTTCACCGAACTCGGCCGGCTGCTCGACCGCGCTCAGATGCGCAGCGTCAATGGTCACCAGCCGCGCACCCGGGATCGTATCGGCCAGGGCCTGCGACATTTCCATCGGCGTGGCTTCGTCCTGCACGCCGCCGATCACCAGCGTCGGCACGGTGATGCGGCGGTTGCTTTCGCGGAAGTCGATCGCCGCCACCGCGTTGCAGCTTGCGATATAGCCATCCGCGTCGGTGGCTTCCAGCGTCTGCTGCAGCGCCTTGGCGGCGGCCTCTCCTTCGAAGGTCGACGCCCAGGCCGGCGTGAGCCAGCGCGAGACCGCGCCCTGCGAGATCGCGGCCACGCCTTGCGACGCGACGGTTTGCACACGCGCACGCCACGGGGCCTGGTCCGGATAGTGCGACGACGAGTTGGCAATCACCACGCTGCGCAGCAGCTCGGGACGACGCAGCGCCAGCGCCTGCGCCGTCATGCCGCCCATCGACAGGCCGACGAAGTGCACCGGCTCGCCAGCCGCCTCGCGTTCGATCAGCTCGGCGGCGTCGTCGGCCAGCGTCACCATGTGCAGCGCGCCGGCGACCCGCTCCGAGGCGCCGTGGTTGCGGTGGTCGTAGCGCAGCACCGTGTGGGCGCGCGCCAGCTGCGCCGCCAGCGCGTCCCACATGTGCAGGTCGCAGCCGAGCGCATGGCTCAGCACGACGATGGGGCCGTTTCCTTCGCGAACGACGTTGATTTGAATGGTCATCAGGTTTCCTTGTCGGGGGGCGCCAGCGCGGCCAGCAAGCCCTTCTCGCGCAGGATACCGGTCGCGATGCCGAAGGCATGGTTGGCCACCGGCACGCCGCAGTAGATGGCAGCCATCATGATCACTTCCTTGATGTCCTCCGGCGTCAGACGCGACTCGGGCGGCCCATCGAGCGCAGCGCGCACGTGCATCGCGAACTCCTCGTACGCGTGGATGCCGAGCATCATCGAAAGCACCATGTAGCGGCGCGTCTTGTCGCCCAGCGCGGGCCGGCCCCAGATGTCGTTCCAGGCGTGGCGCGTGATCAGCGCCTGGAACTCGGCGTTGAAATCATTGCGGTTGGCGAGCGACTTGTCGACCCACGCGTCGCCCAGCACGCGGCGGCGGTTCAGCAGCCCCTGCTGGTAGTCGTCGGCGGGGGTGGGGGTATCGCTCATCGGGAATTGCCTTTCTTCGGTACGGTGGCCTTGCGCATCTGCCCGACCTGGGCCAGCGCGAGCTGGCCGGCATGCTGCGCGAGCGCGGGATTGAACCATTCGTCGGCTGCATCCTTCGGCAGCTCGGCGCGCAGCCGCTCGATGTTGGCCAGCATGCGGGCCGCGTCGACCTGCAGGCCGGGCAAGGCCGTGGCCAGCGCCCGCACGCTCCCGTGCGCGGACATCAGCAGCTGCGGCCACTCGGCCAGCTCGGCCTGCCAGGCGCCCAGCGCACGCTCGTGCGCCTGCGGCATCGCGGCCAGCAGCGCAGCCACGCGCTGCGGCGCGCGCTGCGCGGCCGCCAGTGCGACCATCGAAGCCACCGGGTTGCGCTTGTGCGGCATCGCCGACGAGCCGCCGCGGCCAGGCTCGCTCGGCTCCATCACCTCGGCCACCTCGTATTGGCCCAACAGCGAAATGTCGAGCGCGATCTTGCCGAGGCTGCCGACCATCAGGCCGAGCTCACAGCCGAGCGCGACCCATTCGTCGCGCTGCGTGTGCCAGGTGGCCTGCGCATCGCCGAGGCCGAGTTCGTCGGCCATGCGTTGCATCACGTCGCCGCCCTTCCCTTTCATCTGCGCCAGCGTGCCGACGGCGCCGCCGAGCTGCACGTTGAGCGCATTGCGGGCGGCCAGCCGCAGCCGGGCCTGGCTGCGCACCAGCGGCGCGACCCACCCGGCGCACTTGAAGCCGAAGCTGGTGACCGACGCAGGCTGCATCAGCGTGCGCGCCAGCATCGGCGTGGTCGCGTGCTGCGTGGCGTGCTGCAGCAGCGCGTCGACGGCGCGCGCCAGGTCGGCCTCGACCAGCGTGATGGCGTTGCGCGTGACCTGTGCCATCGCGGTGTCGATCACATCCTGGCTGGTGCTGCCGAAGTGCACGTAGGGCACGGCATCGGCATTGAACAGGCCGACCGCCTCCTTCAGCGCCTTGACCAGCGGAATCGCGACGCTGCCGGCCCGGCCGCTTTCGCGCACGATGCGCGCCACGTCGAACAGTTCGACCTTGCAGCTACCGATGATCGACTGCGCCGCCGCTTCGGGAATGAGTCCAACCGCGGCTTGCGCGCGCGCGAGGGCCGCCTCGAAACGCAACATCGCGTCGACGAAACTGTGGTCGTCGAACGCGGCGAGCGTTTCGGGTGTTGAAAGAAAGCCTTCAAAGATGCTCATGGAAGCGGAGCCGTGGTGCTCCCGTTCAAACAGCCCAGGTGGGCGATTGGCGTGGTCTCGCCGCTGATCATGGAGCTTACTTGCGAACCTTGGCCAGTTCGTCCTGCATCTCGGCCACCGTGGCGGCGATCGCCACGCCGTGCTTGTCGATCACAGGCTTGAGCTTTTCGCGCAGCTTGGCTTGCTCCGCGGCGCTGAATTCGGTGACCTGCATGCCGGCCTTCTTCAGTTCGGCGAGCGTGCCGGCCGCGGCGTCGCGTGAGGTCTGGCGCTGGAACTTGGCGGCTTCAACCGCGGAGTCCTGCAAAACCTTCTTCTCGGCGCCGGAAAGCTGATCCCACACCTTCTTGCTGAAGATCAGCGACTGCGGGTTGTACTGGTGGTTGGTGATGGCCAGGTGTTTCTGCACCTCTGCAAACTTGTTGGCCAGAATCACGTTGAGCGGATTTTCCTGCCCGTCGATGGCTTTCTGCTCCAGCGCCGCATAGACCTCGGGGAAGGCCAGCGGCGTGGGGTTGGCGCCCAGCGCCTTGACCCAGTCGACGTTGATGGCATTGGGGATCACGCGCAGCTTGAGTCCGGCGATGTCTTCGACGGTGTTGATCGGCTTCTTGCTGTTGGTGATGTTGCGAAAGCCCAGCTCCAGGTAGGCCAGCCCGACGATGCCCTTGTCGGCCAGCTTGGCATGCAGCTTCTGGCCCAACGGGCCATCGACCACGGCGTCCGCCTCCTTCGCGTTGGCGAACATGAAGGGGAAGTCATAGACCTCGAAATCCTTGACCTGCGAAGCCAGGATGCCGGAGTTCAGCGCCACGAGCTCGATGGTGCCACCCTGCAGCGCAGACACGTTGGGCGCGTCGCCGCCAAGCGTGCCACCGGGAAAAACGGTGACCTTCATCTTGCCGCCGGATTTGGCGGCCACCAGTTCGGCGAACTTCTCGGCCCCGGTGGCCAGCGGATGGCCCTTGGGGTTTTGCAGTGCGTACTTGAAAGTGCGCTCCTTGATGTCCTGCGCCAGGGCAGCGTTAAACGGCAGCACGGCGACCAGGGAAGCCACGAGGGCGCGGCGAGCGAATGAAAAATGCATGGTTGTCTCCAAGTAAGTCAAACAGGAAAGAAAACTAAACGGCAAACGCGGCCCCTTCCAGGAACACCGCGGAACCGGCTCTGCCGGGCCGCCGGTGTTGCCCCCTTGAGGGGGAATCGAGCTACACGCAGTGAGCGAGGAACGGGGGTGGGAGTCATTTCAGCCACTGAACCATTTGGCCGGCACCGTGACGAGCTGCGGGAACAGCACCATCAAGAACAGGATCGCGAATTCGGCCAGCATGAAAGGCAGCACACCCTTCGTGACTTCGTCCATCTTCATGCGCCCGACGCCCGCCACCACGTTGAGGACGGTGCCTACCGGTGGCGTGACCAGGCCGATCGAGTTGTTGATGATGAACAGCACGCCGAAGTACACCGGGTCGATGCCCGCCTGCTTGATCACCGGCATCAGCACAGGCGTCAGGATGAGGATGGTCGGCGTCATGTCCATCGCTGTGCCCACCAGCATGCACAGCACCATGATGGCGATCAGCAGCAGCGTCTGGTTGCCCATGAAGGGCTCGAGCAGCGTGATCACCTTGCTCGGCAGGTCGGCCACCGTGATGAGCCAGGCCGACACCAGCGCCGCAGCCACCAGGAACATGATGACCGCGGTGGTCTTGGCCGCACTCACGAACACCGCGTACAACTGGCTGAGCTTGAGTTCACGGTAGATCACCGTGGCCACGAAGAGGGCATACACCGCGGCCACCACCGCCGCCTCGGTCGGCGTGAACACGCCGAAACGCAGGCCCACCAGGATGATCACGGGCAGCATCAGGGCCCAGGTCGCCTGGCGCAGCGCCTTCAGGATTTCGGCGGTGGACTTGCGCGGCGGCGGAACAAGCGTTTCCTTGCGCACCAGGTACATCCAGGTCAGCCACAACGCGGCGCCGATCAGGATGCCGGGAAAGATGCCGGCCAGAAACAGCTTGGAGATCGACACGTTGGCGGCGACGCCGAAGATCACGAAGCCGATCGAGGGCGGAATCACCGGACCGATCACGCCCGAGGCGGCGATCAGCCCGCCCGCCTGCGCCTTGTTATGGCCGGCGGCCACCATCATGGGTAGCAGCAGCGCGGTGAGTGCCGCCGCATCCGCCACCGCCGAACCCGACAGGGCCGACAGCAGGATGGCCGCCACGATGGTCACGTAGCCCAGGCCACCCTTGACGTGGCCGACCAGCGCCAGCGCGAAATCGACGATGCGCCTGGACAGCCCGCCCACGTTCATGATCTCGCCGGCCAGCATGAAGAATGGCACGGCCAGCAGTGGAAAGCTGTCGGCGCCGTTGATCACGTTCTGCGCCAGGATCTGGGCATCGAACATGTCCAGATGCCACATCAGTGCAACGCCGGTGGCCAGCAATGCATAGGCAATTGGAATGCCCAGCGCCATCGCGCCGATCAGGGCGCCGAGGAAGATGGCGACGGTCATGACTTGCTCCCGGGGCGCGTGTCGATGCTGGGAGGCGCCTCGGCGTTCTCACGCGCCAGCTGAGCCTGCAATTCCTCGAGTTCGCCCGCTTCTTCGGATTCCTTGACCATCACCAGCTCGTCCTCCCGCAGCTGGCCGGAAAGGTTGCGCCACAACTCGCGCAGCAGCAGCAGGCCGGCCGACACCGAGAACACCACGCCGGCGGAATAGAAGATCGCCATCGACGCGCCGGTGACCGGTGCCTCGACGTCCAGGTTGATCCTGGCCTGCGCCAGGCTGCCGGAAAAGATCAACCAGGTGATGTAGAGCATCAGGAGCTGGCCCAGCACCAGGCAGATCTTCTTTCCCATCACGGGCAGGCGCGACACCAGCATGTCGCTGCCCAGATGGGCGTGTTCCTTCAGGGCAACGATGGCGCCCAGGAACACCAGCCAAACGAACAACCAGCGCGACACCTCCTCCGACATGGTGATGCCGGTGTTGAAGGCATAGCGCAACACCACGTTGCCGAACACCAGCACCACCATGGCGGCCAGCGCCAGTGCGATCAGGCCATCGAGCAGCTTGCAGTAGCCATCGACCAGCTTGTTCATGACTGTCTCCCTTGTTCTTTCGTTGATGAATCGGTCGCTGTCGCGTCAGGCGACGCTGTCGGAGTGGTAACGCTGCGGTGCGCGGATCTCGCCGGCCATGGCTTCGGGGTAGATCAGCTCGCGCAGGAAGGTTGCGTCCTTGCGCACGCCTGCGGCGGCCTCGCCATAGCCGAAGTAGTCGAGGTAATAGGGAATCTGCTGGATCAGCATCTCGAAGCCGGGCTGCGCACACAGCCCGCGCGCTCGCGCGGCCTGTACCAGCGGCGTGGGCTGACCGCGCAGCAGGATGTCGAACAGGGCGGCATGGCTGTCCATGCGCCCCACGTCACAGGCCAGCGCATCGCCGGGCGCCAGCCCCAGCTGGGTGGCATTGACCACCACGTCGTAGCCGGCCGGATCGTTCGAGCCGACGGCCACCACGGTGGCGTCGAAGAAGGCGTCGAGCTGCGCGGCGAGTCCGGCCGCCTTGCCCGCCATCGGGTCGTAGAAGGCGATGTGCTCGGCGCCGTCGACCGTGCCGCCGTCCGCTAGCGCCACGCCGATGGCCGCGCCGGTTACGCCGGCGCCCAGCAGCAGCACGCGCTTGCCGCGAAACGGAATATTGAAGTAGTCGAGCGCACCGGCGAAGCCTTCGCCATCGAACAGATCGCCTTCGAGTTCACCTTCGGCGGTTCGGCGCACGACGTTGACCGACCCGGCCACCCGGCCGAACAGGCCGCAGCCGTCGAGCAGGCCGACGACCAGCGGCTTGTGCGGTGGCGCGATCACCATGCCCCTGAGGTTCCGGGCGAGAAAACTGGCCTTGAAGAACACCGCCAGGTCGCGCGCTGCAACGCGCGTCGGCGCCAGCACCGCGTTGATGCCGTAGCGCTCGAACACCGCGTTGAACATGCGTGGCACGCGCACGTTCGCCACCGGATCACCAGGGATCAGGTAGAGGTCGGTGTTGCCGTCAATGGGTTGCATGTCTCGCTCCGGGGGTTCGACAATCGCGCTTTTGATGCAGCGATTCGTGCGCGGACTGTAGTGGGCAAATCAGAAAGTGGGTCGGGGGTCAATCCTGATTCCGATCGATGATCGATCGGTACAAAATGATAATCGAACGTTTTTGGGGTTTACCTGAAGGAACCTATGGAGAGAGATGACAGCAGTCCACCGCCCGGCCTCGAAAAGCGCGACTGGATCGCAGGGCTCGAGCGCGGCATCAGCGTGATCGAGGCGTTCGACGATGCCAATCCACGCCTGACCGCCAGCCAGGCCGGCCATCGCACCGGTATGACGCGAACCGCGGCCCGGCGCTACCTGCTGACGCTGCAGCACATGGGCTATGTGGCAAGCGACGGCAAGCTGTTCTGGCTCACGCCGCGCGTGCTGCGGCTCGGGCAGTCGTACCTCGAATCGGCGCGTCTGCCGCGCATCGTGCAGCCCTTCCTGCAACGCGTCGCCGCCGGCACGCACGAGATCGTCTACCTCAGCGTGATGGACGGTGACGAGGTGGTCTACATCGCACGCAACGGACCGAACCGGAGCATGAGCACCGGCTACGTGCTCGGCGCGCGCGTGCCGGCGCAGGTGACGGCTGCCGGCATGCTGATGCTCGCCCTGCGCAGCGATGCCGAGTTGGCCACGTGGCTCGAAACGCACGAACTCAGCGTGTTCACCTCGCACACCATCGCAAGCAAGGATCGGATGCGACTGGAACTGGCGCGCATCCGGACGCAGGGCTGGTCGATTTCGGAGCAGCAGCTAGACCTGAATTCGCGCGGCATCGCGGTGCCGCTGCGCGACCGCCGGGGCGACCTGGTCGGCGCGCTCAACATCACGATGCCGATGGGGCACGAGAGCAGCGAGGACGCAGTCAAGCGGGTGCTGCCGGTGCTGCGCGAAACGGCGCAGGCGATGCGCAACCTGATCTGACGCCAGCGCTGCGCCCTACTGTGCAAGCCCCTGGAGATAGGGCTCCGGGTCGACCGCCGTACCCATCTTGCGGATCTCGAAATGCAGCTTCACCTGGTCGCTGCCGCTGCGGCCCATCTCCGCGATCTGCTGGCCTTCGCGCACCGACTCGTTTTCCTTGACCAGCACCTTGTCGAGGTGGGCATAGGCGGTGATGAAAGTGTCGCCGTGCTTGAGCACGACCATCGTGCCGTAGGCAGGCAGCGCGCTGCTCACCACCACCACGCGGCCTTCGCGCGATGCGAACACCGGGTCGCCAAGATTGCCGCGGATGTCGATGCCCGGATTGAGCCGCCCGTCGAACCGGGCGATCAGTGCGCCCTGCGCGGGTCGCGCGAAGCTGGCGCCGGGCACCCGGGCTGGCGGCCCCGACGGGCGCGCCGGCACGACGATGGCCGGCTCGACCACAGCGGCACGCGGTGACGGCAAGGGAGCAATCGGGGGCAGCGGTACAGACGCGCTGCAAGCGGCCAGCCCCGCGACGACGGCCAGGCCCAACATTCGGGCGGAAAAAAACATCCAGCTACTCCTCGACGAAAGCCTCACTTCGTTTGAACTCCATTGCGGTTTGCATCATAGGCCCCGAGAACCGCCGGGAGCGCCACGCGGCCGCGCTGCTGCCGGCGGCTCAGGCCGCCTTGAGGAACACGTCGTGATCAGGCGCGAAACTGGCGTGCAGCGGGAGCATGGCGCCGCCGAGTGCGCTGGCCCGGGCGCCGGCCTTGCCGCCATGCAGCTGGGGGCGCCACAAGCCCTCCCAGTTGCAGCGCTCGAGCGCCGCGCGGGTCTGCGCCAGCAGTGCGTCGAGCAGCGCGCGCGACATCGACCCGTCCATCACCACATGGCCCAGGTCGAGCACGGCGGTGCCGCTGGCGATGGCATGCGCCAGGGCTGGGGCGGCGCGGGCTAGCCAGGCTTGCGTGGCGGCTGCGAAAGGCGGCTGCAGTGCGCGCTCGTCGTAGGCTGCCGTCGCGTCCAGTCCGGCGCTGCGATAGCCCTGCTCCAGCTCCCACAGCGAAGCCTCGCTGATCAGCTGGGTTCCGGCCTGGCCTGCGTGCGCCGGCTGCAGGGGCAGCGAGGCCAGCGCGCCCGCATTGCCATGCACCCCGGTGTGCAGGTGCGAGTTGACCACCAGGCCGCCGCCCACGAAGGTGTCGACAAAAATGTAGAGAAAGCTCTTGAGGTCGTGCCCGCGGCCGCTCACCAGTTCGGCCACGCAGGCGGCCGCGGTGTCGCGCGCAAAGCTCACCGGCAGGTCGGTGCGCGCCTGGATCTCGGCGCCGAGATCCATCTGGTTCCACAGCTCGGACTGCGCCTGCGACACGCCCAGCATGCGATGCCATCCCCCCAACTGGAACGGTGCCGCCAGACCGACGCCGGCGGTGCGGCTCGCGAGCGGCCCCAGCCCGTCGCGCAATTGCTGGATATACCGCGCCACGGCCGGCAACAGCTTCCTGGCATCGGGAAAGGCGTAGCTCAGCGCGTGCTGCTCGCGCACGCGCGCGGCAAAGTCGATCAGCAGCCACTCGCAACCGCGCCGCCCGATCTTGATGCCGATGGCAAAGGCCCCGTCGGGGTTGAGCGCCAGCGGCACCGAGGGTTGGCCGATGCGCCCGCGAACCCGGCTCTGCTTGACGACCAGCTGGTCTTCCTCCAGCCGCGCCGTGATGAGGCCGATGGTTTGCGCGCTCAGACCCGTCAGCCGCGCGAGGTCGGCCTTGGGCAGGCTGCCATGGACCCGCAGCGCCTGGAGCACCACGCGTTCGTTGAACTGGCGCATGCCGACCTGGTTGGAGCCGCGCGGCCGCAACAGGTCGGGCGCTCCTACCGTGTCGGGCATGCTCAGGCGAGAGCCTCTGGCGGCAATTGCTCGGGCAGCATGGCGCCGGTCATGACCGCCACCGTGTCGCTCATGCTGATGTTGCGCGGGTTGAGCACCGCCGCACGCTTGCCCAGCCGCGCCACGTGAATGCGGTCGGCGACCTCGAACACGTGCGGCATGTTGTGGCTGATGAGCACCACCGGCAGCCCCTTGTCGCGCACCCGGCGGATCAGCTCCAGCACCATGTTGCCCTCCTTGACGCCGAGCGCCGCAGTCGGCTCGTCGAGGATGACCACATGCTCGGCAAAGGCTGCGGCGCGCGCCACCGCCACGCACTGGCGCTGGCCGCCCGACAGCGTCTCGACCGCCTGCGTCATCGAGCGGATGCCGACTTTCAGGTCGTTCATGCGCGCGACGCTCAGCTCCAGCATTCTTTTCTTGTCGAGCATGCGCAGCACATTGCCGAGGAAGCCTTCGCGCCGGATTTCGCGGCCGAGAAACAGGTTCTCGGCGATCGTCATGGCCGGGGCCACTGCCAGATCCTGGTAGACCGTCTCGATGCCGACGCGGCGCGCATCGATCGGGCCCTTGAAGTGGATGACCTCGCCGTCCAGCACGATCTGACCCTCGTCCGGCACGGTGGCACCCGACAGGCACTTGATCAGCGAGGACTTACCGGCACCGTTGTCGCCGATCACCGCCAGGATCTCGCCGGCGCGCAGTTCGAAGTCGGCGCCGTCGAGTGCGGTGACCTGGCCATAGCGCTTCACCAGGCCCTTGGCCTGCATCACGATTCGAGGAGTGGACATCAGCGGCCTCCCCGACGTGAGAGCTGGTCGACCGTGACCGCCACGATCACCAGGATGCCGGTGATCAGCACCTGGTAGACCGACGACACGCCCATCAGCGTCAGCCCGTTGCGCAGCACGCCGACCACGACCGCGCCAACCAGCGTGCCCAGGATCAGGCCGCGGCCGCCGAACAGGCTGGTGCCGCCGAGCACCACCGCGGTGATGGCGTCCAGGTTCTCGGTTTGCCCGGCGTTCGGGTCACCGACGCCGGTTCGCGCCACCGACAGCAGGGAGGCGATGCCGTAGAACACGCCGGCCAGCACGTAGACGCCGAGCAGCACGCGCTCGGGCGGAATGCCGACCAGGCGCGTCGCTTCGGGGTTGTTGCCGACGGCATAGACGTGGCGCCCGGCGCCGGTCTCGCGCAGCCAGAACCAGACGCCCAGGTACAGCAGCATCATCAGCACCGTTCCATAGGCCATGTTGGCGCCGCCGATCGGAAACGTGCTGCCCAGCCAGGTCATCATCGGCGGCACCTCGGTCACGGTCTGCGCGCCCGAGTAAAGCTGCGTGATGGCGAAGGCGATGTTGAAGGTGCCCAGCGTCACGATGAACGGCGGCAGCTTGATGCGCGTGACCAGCAGGCCGTTGACCAGCCCGAACAGCGCCGTGACCGCGATGCCCGCCAGGATGGCCAGCGGTGCGGGCACGCCGGAGTCGGCGGCCAGCTTGGTCATGACGATGCTGCCGAGCGCCATGATCATTCCGCACGACAGATCGATGCCGGCCGTGAGGATGATCAGGGTCTGGCCGATGGCGATCACGCCCACCACCATCACCTGCTGAAGAATCAGCGAGAAGTTCTCCGCGCTGAAGAACCGGTCGGTTGTCAGACCGAACACCACGCATGCGATGAGCAGCGCGATGAAGGGCCCGAGCTGACCGAGCGGCGGGAGTTTCTGTTTCCAGTTTTCCACAGTGATGGCCTGCCGGTCAGCCGCTTACTTCTTGCCCCAGCACAACTCGGTGCCGACCTTGGTGTCCTTGCTGTCGATGCCAGTGACCGACTTGCCGGCGATCAGCGTGACGCCGGTGTCGGTGTAGCCGCTGACCTTCTTGCCGGTCTTGGCGTACTCGATGCCCGCGGCCACGCCCATGGCGGCCATCTTCAGCGGGTACTGCTGCGAAGTGGCGGCGATCTTGCCGCCGGCCACGTCCTTGATGCCGTCGCAGCCGCCGTCAACCGACACGATCATCACGCCCTTGTCCTTGCCGGACTTCTGCAGCGCGTTGAAGGCGCCGGCAGCGGCCGGTTCGTTGATGGTGTAGACGAGGTTGATGTCGGGATTTTTCTGCAGGCAGTTTTCCATCGCGGTCTGGCCCTTGGCGCGATCGCCGAAGCTGTCGGCCATGCACACCACTTCGGCCGGCTTGGCCAGCTCGTTGTTCTTCGCGTCGTTGCTGGCAAGGCCGAAGCCCTTCAGAAAGCCGTTGTGGCGCTGCGCGCCGACTGGGTGGCCGGGGAACAGATCGAGCGTCGCGATCTTGACGGGCTTGCCCGCCATCGCCGCCTTGGCGTACTCGCCGATCAGCACACCGGCCTTGTAGTTGTCGGTGGCGAACAGCGCGTCGGTAGCTTCCTGCGGGTCGGTCGGGCTGTCGAGCGCGATCACCATCACGCCTTTTTCCTGGGCCTTCTTGATCGCCGGGATGATCGCCTTGGAGTCGCTCGGCGTGATCAGGATGGTCTTGGCACCGGCAGCGATCATGTTTTCCATTGCCGCCACCTGGCCGGCGTTGTCGCCATCGGCCTTGCCGGCGCCGCTGAGCAGCTTCGCGCCCTTGGCCTTGGCCTCGGCCGTCGCGCCCTCCTTCATCTTCACGAAGAACGGGTTGGTTTCGGTTTTGGTGATGAGGCCGATCACCGGCTCGCCGGCCGCGAAGGCCGATGGTGCGGCCATCGATGCGGCCAGTGAGAGGGTGGCCAGGGCCAGGGTGGAACGCTTGCTGAACATTGTTTGTCTCCAGTGGGCAGGCGGATCGCCTGCGATGCTTGAAAAAAGAACCTGCGCCGCCTCGGCGAGGTCTTTGCAACGGGGGGCGAGGCAACTATAGTTGCGGTCGACTAATTAAATCAAGTTGTTGTAGTTAGTGATAACCCGAAGGAGACGCAGGATGTTCGTGGTCTGTGGCGAGGCTTTGATGGACGTTTACATGGGCGAGTCCACGCCTGTCGGCATGCTGCTCGATGCGCGCATCGGCGGCTCGCCGCTGAACGTGGCGCAGGGACTGGCCCGCCTGGAACGGCCGGTGGCCTTCCTCTGCGGCCTGTCGACCGACGCACTGGGGGAGCGCTTGTTCGCCTCGTTGCAGGCGGAGCGCGTCGACACCTCGCTGGTGTTGCGCAACGACGCACCGAGCACGCTGAGCGTGGTCAGCGTCGATGCGGGCGGCGTGCCGCGCTATGCCTTCCACGGCAACGGCGCGGCCGACCGACAGCTCACGCCCGCCAACCTGGCGGCGCTGCCGCCGGCGACGCGCGTGCTGCAGTTCGGCTCCTATGCGCTGGCGGTGGAGCCGATCGGCAGTACGCTGCGCGCCCTCGCCGCGCGCGAGCGCGAGCGCTGCCTGATCGCCTACGACCCCAACGTTCGCCTCAACGTGGAACCCGACCTCGCGCACTGGCGCGAAGTGGTCGAGTTGATGGCCTCGCTCGCGCACCTCGTGAAGGTGAGCGACGAGGATCTGGGCCTGCTCTACCCCGCCGAAACGCCCGAGCAGGTTGCGGCCCGCTGGCTGGCCGGCGGCGCGGCGCTGGTGGCGATCACGCGCGGCAGCAAGGGCTCGAGCGCGTGGACTGCCAACGCACAGGCCGATGCGCCAGCGCAGCCGGTGCAGGTGATCGATACCGTCGGTGCCGGCGACACCTTCCAGGCCGCCCTGCTGACCTGGCTGGACGAGCACGATGCGCTGACGCCCGCCGCCCTGGCCGCGCTCGATGCCCGACAGCTGGAAGCGCTGCTGCGCTTCGCCGCCCAGGCCGCCGCCATTACCTGCTCGCGGCGCGGCGCGGACATGCCGCGGCGCGCGGAACTGCCGCGCTGAGCCGCTGAGCCGCTTAGCCGCTCAGTTGCTCAGTTGCTCAGCCGCTACCCCCACGCTAGCGCCGGCCCCAGCCGAACGGCGGCTGCCCCCGCCAGTAGCGCAGCGTGAGCCAGCCGCCCGCGATGCCGCCCAGGTGCGCGAAATGCGCGACGCCGTTCAGGCTGCCGGTGACGCCGAGCCCCAGTTCGACCAGGCCGTAGAGCAGCACGAAGAGCCAGGCCGGCATCGGGATCGGCGGAATCAGCGGCACGATCTTGCGGTGGGGGAACAGCATCGCGAAGCCGAGCAGCAAGCCGAACAGGCCACCCGAGGCACCGATGGTCGGCACCATGCTGCCGCTCAAGGCGGCCACGCCCAGCTGCGCCAGCGCCGCGCACAGCACGCTCACGAAGTAGAAAACCAGCAAGCGCCGCGCGCCCCAGACGCGCTCGAGTTCGGCACCGAACATGAAGAGCCCGAACATGTTGAACACCAGGTGCGAGAGGCCGCCGTGCAGGAACGAATAGCTCAGCAACTGCCAGGGGAGGAACTCGCCGGAGCCGATCGGCCAGAGCGCGAAGGCATCGAGCCCGACCATCGCCTGGGCAAAGTACACGATCACGCAGGACAGGATCAGGGCCTGGGTGGCAGGCGGCATGCGAAACATCGGGATTCCGTTCTCGGGGTCAGGGGGGGTGGCGCCGTCGCGGCGCCTGCGTGCGACTCGTGTCGCGTCTCAGGGTTCCGTGCGGCTACATGCGCTCCAGGCGCTCCGCGCGCTCGATGCGCCCGAGCCGCCACGCGCAGCCGGTGGCCAGCAGGCACAGCAGTGCTGCCACGCCGAACATGATGCCAAAGCCGAAGCGGCTGGCGATCGCACCGCCGAGCAGCACGCCCGCGACGCCGCCGATGCCGTAGCCGACCACGGTGAACAGCGCTTGCCCGCGGCCACGCAGCCGCCCCGGAAAGTAGCGCGTGACCAGCGCGATGCAGGTGGTGTGGTGCGCGGCAAAACTCAGTGCGTGGAGCGCCTGCGCCAGCAGGATCGCCCACAGCCACTGCCCGGCTGCGCCGGTGATGGCCATGCGCGCCACGCCGACCGCGCCGCACACCAGCAGCCAGCGTGCCATCGGCAAGCGCGCGATGAAGCGGCCCTGGCCGAAGAACCAAACCACTTCGGCCAGCACCGAGACGGCCCAGAGAAAACCGATCATGCCCTTGCTGTAGCCGAGCGCGTCGAGGTAGAGCGACAGGAAGCCGTAGACCGCGAAATGCGCCGTGACGTGCAGGCAGAGCGCCGCCAGAAACCAGCGCACCGCCGGCTGTCGCAGCACCGGGCCCACCGGCACCCGCTGCTGGTGCGCAGTGGCCGGCGGCTCGCGCACGTCGGGCAGGCGCCATGCCGCGAACAGCACCAGCGCCAGCGTGGCGCCGGCCCACATTGGAAGGTGGCGCATGCCGAAGCGCTCGAACCACTCGCCCGCGACGAACACTGTCACCAGAAAGCCGGCCGAGCCCCAAAGACGGATGCGGCCGTAGCGGCCCCAGTCGCCGGCCACCAGGTGCGCCATGGCGGCTTCGGTGAGCCCCATCATCGAGCTGGTGTGGGTGAACAGCACCAGCAGCACCAGCGCGATCCACCATGCGCCGCCCTGAAGCCAGAGCCCGAACGACGCCGCGAGCGCAATGGCCGCGCTGATGCGCAGCAGCCGCACCCGCTCGCCGGTGTGGTCGGACAACGCGCCCCATGCGTACGGTGCGAACACGCGCGTGAGCGACTGCACCGCCGCCAGCAGGCTGATCGTGAAGATCGGCAGGCCCTGATCCTTGAGCCAGAGCGGCAGGTACGGATTGAAAAACCCGATGTGCGCGAAGTAGCTGGCCGAGAGCGCCGCAAAGGCAAGCAGATGGCCGCGGCCACCAGGCGCAGGCGCGCCCGCGCTCACAGAAACGAGGACTGCGGGCCCTCGGCCTCGCTCGAAGTGCCGGCCTCCGCGCCGCCGCCCGCAGCCCGGCGACGCTCCTGTGCATGCACGTCACCGTTCTGCGCGCGGTTGCGCAGCGCATGTTCCATCACCACCAGCGCCAGCATGGCCTCGGCGATCGGCGTCGCGCGGATGCCGACGCACGGGTCGTGGCGGCCCTTGGTGATCACGTCGACCGGCTGGTTGTGGACATCGATCGACTGGCGCGGGCTGATGATCGAGCTGGTCGGCTTGATCGCGATGCTCACTTCGAGATCCTGGCCCGAGGTGATGCCGCCGAGCGTGCCGCCGGAATTGTTGGTGGCGAAGCCCTGCGGCGTGATCGAGTCGCCATGCGTGGTGCCGCGCTGCGTGACGCTGGCAAAGCCGGCGCCGATCTCGACGCCCTTCACCGCGTTGATGCCCATCATCGCGTAGGCGATGTCGGAATCCATCTTGTCGAACAGCGGCTCGCCAAGACCGATGGGCACCTTCGATGCGGTCACGCGGATGCGTGCACCGCACGAGTCGCCAGCCTTGCGCAGGGCGTCCATGTAGCCCTCGAGCGCGCCCACGTCGGCCATCGGCGCGAAGAACGGATTGTTCGGCACATGCTTCCAGCTCTCGAACGGAATCACGATCTCGCCGATCTGCGCCATGCAGCCGCGAAACACGGTGCCGTACTTCTCGAACAGCCACTTCTTGGCGACCGCGCCTGCCGCCACCATGGGAGCCGTGAGCCGCGCCGACGAGCGCCCGCCGCCGCGCGGGTCGCGAATGCCGTACTTCTTCCAATAGGTGAAATCGGCGTGGCCGGGGCGAAACTGCTGGGCGATCTGGCCGTAGTCCTTGCTGCGCTGGTCGGTGTTCTGGATCAGCAGCGCAATCGGCGTGCCGGTGGTCTTGCCTTCGTAGACACCGCTGAGGATCTGCACCGCATCCGGCTCGTTGCGCTGCGTCACGTGGCGGCTGGTGCCGGGGCGGCGCCGATCCAGGTCGCCCTGGATGTCGGCTTCGGTCAACGCCATGCCGGGCGGGCAACCGTCGATCACGCAACCGATCGCAGGGCCATGGGATTCACCAAAGTTGGTGACTGCGAAAAGGGTGCCGAAGGTGTTGCCGCTCATGGGGCGGAATTATCTCCCGGAGGGCAGCGCCTATCTGGCTGACACAAAACTTGCACCGAATCGACCGGCCGTGGCCGAACGGCGTATGGACAGTCGCCGCGACGCTGAATAACGTTGCACCCAGTCGAATTTCCGGCCCGCCAGCGCAAAGGTCTTCATGCAGCCCCATCTCCAGATTCGTTGCATCGCCCCCCGGCTTTATGCCTACAGCCTGAGCGCGGGCGGTGCTCCGACGCAGCTTGTCGAAGAAACCACGCTCGAATCCCTCGAACGCTGTCTCGGCGATGCGAGCGATTCCCTGGGCGCCTATTTCGCCAGCGTGCAGATCAGCATCGAAGGCCAGCCCCTCGGCACTTTCGCGGTCGGCCTGGTGCAGCGCAACGCGATAGCGGTGGCGAGCCAGTTGCGCGAGAAGCTCATCCGGGAACACCGGCACGCGGAGGACGCGGCCCTGCTGCCGTAGCCCGGCGTCAAGCCATCTGCGCTCCGCAATCGGGAATGCTTTATGCATGCTGCGACGCAGCATCATCCCACCCGCGAAGGAGCGCCCCATGCTGGATCGAACCGCCACCAAGTTCTCCCACGTCAAACCCGGCGACACGCAATTCGTGTCGGGCGGTTTGCGCGATTTCTTTCTCTACCGCGACCTGGGCGTGGCCGAAGCGACCAACGGCCAGGTGATCGCGCACCTCGTCAAGGCGAACATGCCCCCCGAAGAGGGCACGGGCTGGCACCGACATGAGGCGAATTTCCAGATCGTCATCATGACCAAGGGCTGGGCCAAGTTCATGTACGAAGACCAGGTCACGCTGGTCGAGGCCGGCGACGTGGTGCACCAGCGCCCCGGCATTCGCCACTACCTGTTCGACTACTCGCCCGACATGGAGTACCTGGAGATCGTCTCCCCGGCCGACTTCAAGAGCATCGACGTCGAGCCGGTCTGCGAGATTCCCGCGCCTACGCCCTGGGAGTGAGCAGCGTGCGCGCTGCATTGCGAGTTTTCAGCACTTCTTGAAAACTCCGCAAGCCCAGCGACAATGGCCGCATGGCCTCCGCACCCGCTCTCCCTCCCCTCAACCGCCAGTTCGTCGCCCACTTCGGCGAGATGGGCAGCAAGTGGGGCATCAACCGCACGGTGGGGCAGATCTATGCGCTGATCTACCTGTCGGAGCGTGCGCTCAACGCCGACGAGATCGCCGAGTTGCTGGAGTTCTCGCGTTCCAACGTGAGCATGGGCCTCAAAGAACTGCAGGCCTGGCGGCTGGTGCGGCTGCGGCACCTGCCGGGCGACCGGCGCGAATACTTCGAGGCGCCATCGGATGTGTGGGAGATTTTTCGCGTGCTGGCCGAGGAGCGGCGCCGTCGCGAGATCGAGCCGACGCTGTCGATGCTGCGCAATGCGCTGCTCGAGTCACCCACCAGCGAGGCTGAGCGTCATGCGCAGGAACGCATGCGCGAAATGCACGACCTGATCGACCGGCTGATGAAGTGGTTCGATGACGTGCAGCGGCTCGCGCCCGAAACCGCGATGCAGCTCATGGGCATGGGTGCGACGGTGACGAAGGTGCTGACGCTCAAAGACCGCATCACGGGCGGTTCCGCGAAGAAGAAAAAGCCTGCGGGCGGGTGACTTCCCGGGCTTCGTTCAGGGCGCGATCACGCCGACGGGGTACCTTGCTCCGCGAATGTCCCCCGGGCTTCGCCCTCCTCCTTTATTTCGCTGCGCAAGGCACCCCATCGGCGTGCTCGTCAAGCCCTCAGAGCCGCTCCTGCCCCTCCGGCGATTCAGGAAGCTCGAGCTTCTCCCTGCGGATGGCGTCGTCGTCCATGAGCTCGTACCACATGGCGTTGAGCACGGCGAAAGCGGCTGCCAGCGGCAGGCCGAGGAGCCAAGAGAAGTACCACATGTTGTTGTCCTGGTTGCGCTGATCAGTAGGCGTGTCCGCTCTCTTCGCGGATGGCGGCTTCGTCGACCTTGCCCCACAGCACGTGATAAACCCAGGTGGTGTAGGCCACGATGAGGGGAATGAAGATGCCCGTGACCACCAGCATGATGAACAGCGTGAGATGACTCGACGACGAGTCCCACACCGTGAGGCTGGCGCGCGGGTCGATCGACGAGGGCAGGATGAACGGGAACATCGAGGCGCCCACGCTCAGGATGATGCCGGCGATACCGAGCGCGGCGGCCAGCAGCGCAAGCCCGCCGCGGCGCAGTGCCAGGGCCAGCAGCGCACCCAGCGCGCCGACAAAACCCGCCGCCGGTGCCGCCAGCGTCCACGGGTGCGCCGCGTAGTTGAGAAACCAGGCGCCGGCGTGCAGTTCGGCCGTCTTGAGCATCGGGTTGGACGGGCCGTGCGCATCGACCACGCTGGTGATGCGGTAGCCGCTGATGAACCACCACAGCATCGCGCCGGCCAACGCATAGAGCACGACCGTCAGCACTGCGGCGACCATGCCGTACAGGCGAGCGCGCGCCGCAACCGGCCCCTCGGTCTTGAGCACCAGCCAGGCTGCGCCGTGCATCACCATCATCGCCACCGACACCAGCCCGCACAGCAAGGCGAACGGGTTCAGCAAGCCGAAGAAGGTGCCGTCATAGAAGATGTGCATGTCGCCCGAAAAGCGGAACGGCACGCCCTGCAGCACATTGCCCATCGCCACGCCGAAGATCAGCGCCGGCACGAAGCCGCTGAAGAACAGCACCCAGTCCCAGCGCGCACGCCAGGCCGGCTCTTCGCGCTTGCTGCGGAACTTGAAGGCCACGGGCCGCAGGATGAGCGCCGTGAGGATCACGAACATCGCGAGGTAGAAGCCCGAGAACGAAACCGCATACAGCTGCGGCCAGGCCGCAAAGATCGCGCCGCCACCGAGGATCAGCCACACCTGGTTGCCTTCCCAGACCGGACCGACGCTGTTGATCACAACACGGCGCTCGATATCCGTGCGTGCCGCAAAAGGCAGCAGGATGCCGCTGCCGAGGTCGAAGCCGTCGGTGATGGCAAAGCCCACCAGCAGCACGCCGATGAGCGCCCACCAGATGAGGCGCAATGTGTCGTAGCCCAGAAGTTCGTGCAGGATCATGGCTTACTCCGCTGCGGGAAAGGGAAGGCGCGCCGCCGCTGCGGTGCGTGGGTGCGGGGCGCCGACATCCGGCGCGTGCTCCTGCTCCGGCCCCTTGCGGATGGCCTTGAGCAGCAGCTTCATCTCGATGACGAACAGCACGGTGTAGATCGCGATGAAGCCGCCGAGCGTGAGCAGCAGCGTCTTCACGCCCAGGTTCGACACCGCCACCGCCGTCGGCAGCACCCCTTCGATGACCCAGGGCTGCCGGCCGAATTCGGCCACCAGCCAGCCGGCCTCGATCGCAATCCACGGCAACGGAATTGCGAACACCGCGGCCTTCAGGAGCCAGGGATGGCGGTCGAGCCGGCGGCGCGCCGACAGCACGAAGAAGGTGCCCGTCAGCAGGATCAGCAGCATGCCGATGCCCACCATCACACGAAACAGCCAGAACAACGGCGCCACCTGCGGCACCGTGTCCCATGCAGCCTTGGCGATCTGCTCGTCGGTGGCCTGGCGCGGGTCGTCGACATAGCGCTTGAGAAGCAGCGCATAGCCCAGGTCGGGCCCGTTGGTCTCGAAGCTGTCGCGCACGCCCTGCGAAACGGTCTGCGTGCTGCCGGCCGCGCGGATCTGCTGCAGCGCGTCGTAGGCCTTGACCCCGAGGCGGATACGTACTTCGGCGCGCTTCACGAGTTCGTCGATGCCGGGAATCACCGTGTCTAGCGAGCGTGTGCCGATCAGGCCCATCACGACGGGAATGTGGAGCGCGTAATGTGTCTCGCGCGCCGCCTGGTCCGGGAAACCGAACAGGGTGAACGCGGCCGGCGCCGGCTTGGTTTCCCACATGCCCTCGACCGCAGCGAGCTTCATCTTCTGGTGCTCGGTGGAAAGGTAGCCGCTCTCATCGCCCAGCACCACCACCGAGAGCGATGCCGCCAGGCCGAACGAAGCCGCCACCGTCATCGAGCGCTTGGCCAGTTCGATGTGCCGGCCCTTGAGCAGGTACCAGGCCGACACGCCCAGCACGAACACCGCGGCGCACACATAGCCGGCCGACACCGTGTGCACGAACTTGGCCTGGGCCACCGGATTGGTCAGCACCGCGAAGAAGTCGGTCACTTCCATGCGCATCGTTTGCGGGTTGAAGGCCGAGCCGACCGGGTTCTGCATCCAGCCGTTGGCAATCAGGATCCACAGCGCCGAGAAGTTGGAGCCGATCGCCACCGCCCAGGTGGTGACCAGATGCCCGACCTTGGAGAGCTTGTCCCAGCCGAAGAAGAACAGGCCGACGAAGGTCGCTTCCATGAAGAAGGCCATGAGCCCCTCGATGGCCAGCGGCGCACCGAAGATGTCGCCGACATAGTGGCTGTAGTAGCTCCAGTTCATGCCGAACTGGAACTCCATCACCACGCCCGTGGCCACCCCCATCGCGAAGTTGATGCCGAACAGCACGCCCCAGAACTTGGTCATGTCGCGCCAGATCACGCGGCCCGTCATCACGTAGACGGTTTCCATGATGGCCAGGATGATCGACAGCCCGAGCGTGAGCGGCACGAACAGGAAGTGGTACAGCGCCGTGACGGCGAACTGCAAACGCGAGAGTGCAACGATGTCGAGATCCATGGAGAGTCCTTTCTTCCTTGTTCAATCGGGTCGCAGCGCCAGCAGCGCGGCCCGGAAGGCGTCGCTGCCGCGCTGCAGGTCGGCCACGATGCGCCCCTCGCGCATGCAGACCAGCCTGTCCGCCACCTCGGCTTCGCGCCGCAGATGGGTGGCGATCAGCAGGCTGCGGCCCGCCGCCCGCGCACGCAGCCGCGCCAGCACGTCGTTGGCTGTCGCCGGGTCGAGCGCCTCGGTCGGCTCGTCCATCACCCACAGGGGGGTATCGCGCAGAAAGAGCCGGGCAAGTGCAAGCCGGCGCGATTGCCCGCCCGACAGGCCCAGCCCGCCCTCGCCCAGCGCAGTGTCGAGGCCCCGGGCCATGGCGCGCACTTCGTCGGCGAAGCCCGCCGCCTGCAGCACGGCCCACAGGCGTGCATCGTCGGCCGACGGATCCGCCAGCCGCAGGTTGTCGCGCAGGCTGTCCTGAAAGAGCTCGGTGCGCTGCGTCAGCAGGCAAGCGGCCTGCCGCACCACTGAGCCGTTGCGTGGCGCCATTTCGCCGGTGATGACGGCCAGCAGTGTCGACTTGCCCGCGCCGCTCGGGCCGATCAGCGCCACGCGCTCGCCGGCCGCCATGCGCAGCGAGAGCTGCTGCAGCACTGGCGCGGCGCTGCCGGGATGCACTGCAGTGACGTCGGTCAGTTGCAGGGCGCAAGCCGTTGCGTCGTTGACCGATGGCGCCTCCCTGTTTTCGGAAGCGGCCATGCGCGGCGCGAGCCGCTTCACCGCAAGCCAGGTGCGGCCGGCATCGAGCGCACCGCGCCGAAGCGCTGCAAAGGGCTCGACGGCGGTGAGCGCGACCAGCAATGCCAGCGCCGCGGCCGGCGCGCCGATGGCGCCCTGCTCCACGAGCGCGCCGACACCCAAAAGCACGGCGGCCAGGGTCAGCGTTCCGGCGCTGCCGTAGCCGAGGCCGGCTGCGGTCTCAAGCCGGTTCAGCGCCAGGTCGGCCCTTGCCAAACGGAGGTCGGCACGCGCCAGCGCTTCGCGCTGTGCGTCGATGCGGCCGGCCATCACCAGGTCGGTCTGGCCCGCGACCAGGTCGACCGCGCGGGCACGCAAGGCCTCGATCGCATGCGCGCGCAGGATGGCTGGCCGGCGCGCGCGCCGCGCCACCAGCAGCGCCATGCCCCAGCCGCTGGCGACGAGCCACAGCGCGAGCCCGATGCCCATGCCCGCATGCATGACGCCGAGGATCACGCCGGCCAGCAATGCGGCGCCGAGCGCGGCGACGGCGGGCACGATGAGCCGCAGGTAAAGCGTCTCGAGCGCATCGATGTCCGAGGTCAGCCGAAACAGCAGTTTGGCTGGCTGCATCAGCAGCGCGCTGGCGGCTTCGGCACGGGCCCAGCCGCGGAACAGCCGCACGCGTAACGCGGCCAGCACGCCGAAGGTCGCGTCGTGCGTGACCAGCCGCTCGGCATAGCGCGACAGCGTGCGGCCGACCGCGAGCAACCGGATCCCGGCAGACGGTGCGAACACGTCGAACATGAAGGCCGTGGCGAGGTTGAGGCCAGCCAGCGCGGTCGCCGTGATGAACCAGCCCGACAGGCCGAGCAGCGCCATGCCCATGAGCACGGTCAGCGCCGCGAGCAAGGCGCCCCAGAGCAGCGCGCGCGGCTGCGCGGCAAGGAAGGGGCGCAGCACCGGCCGGAGTTCACGCCACGCGGTCATTGAAGTGCCTTCGCTCATGCGGCCTCCTTCAGGGGCAGTGCATCGAGTTCGATCACGCGCCCCATGCGCGCGGCGAGCACCGGGTCGTGCGTCGCTGCGATCAACGTCTTGCCGCGCGCCAGCACCATCAACGCATCGGCCACGCGCTCGGCGGTTTCGGTGTCGAGGTGCGCGGTGGGCTCGTCGACCAGCAGCAGGTCGGCCTGGGGGTGCACGACCACGCGGGCCAGCGCCAGCCGCACCGCCTCGCCGCCCGACAGGCCATGGCCACCCTCGCCCAGCGCCACGCCCGGATCGGCCTGTGCCACGGCCTGCAACTGGGCGAAGTGCATCGCCGCCTCGACCTGCGCCGTGTCGACCCCGGCGCGTCCGAGCGCGACGTTGGCCCCGACCGGGCCGCTGAACACATGCGGCCGTTGCCCCATCCAGCCGATGCGCTGGCGCAGCGCCGCGACGCTGCGTTCGGTCAGCGGCACGCCGCCGATCTCGATCTCGCCGCGCGCGGCGGGGATCAACCCGGCCAGCAATGACAGCAGCGCCGTCTTGCCCGAGCCGCTGGCGCCCATCAGCGCGACATGCTCGCCGGCCGCGATCCGAAGCTCATAGCCTTCGAACAGAGGTGCTTCGCCGGGGTGTGCGAAGTGCAGGCCGCGCACGGCGACCGACGGCGCCGAACGCGGGTGGCGCGTGCCGAGGTCGGCGTCGGTGCCCACGACGGCCGCGTGCCCGCCGGGCAGCGGCACCGCGGGGTGCCCGAGCTGTGCCAGGGCCTGCAATGCCGCCTCGCCGGCCGCGCGGTCGTGCCACACCGCAGCGAGCTCGCGCAGCGGCTCGAAGAACGCCGGCGCCAGCAGCAGGATGAAAAGACCCTGCCCCAGGCTGAGCGCGTCGCCCCAGGCGCCGAAATGCAGCGTGCCCAGCAGGTGAAAGCCGATGTACACCGCCACCATCGCCACGCCGAGCGCCGAGAACAGCTCCAGCACGGCTGACGAAAGGAACGCGATGCGCAACACGGCCATGGTGCGCCGGCGCAGCGACTGCGCCGCATCGCCCAGCCGGTCGGCCGTGGCGTCGACCGCGCCGAGCGCACGCAAGGTGGCGAGGCCGCGCAAGCGGTCGAGCAGGAAGGCGTTCATGCCGCCCATCTCGACCATCTGCGCCTTGCTCGCCGCCTGCGCACGCAGGCCGACCATGACCATGAACACGGGAATCAGGGGCGCCGCCAGCAGCAGCACCAGCGCGGCCAGCCACGACAGGCTCGCCACCACCGCCAGGATCACGCAAGGCACCACCATGACGCGCCAGCGCGCCGGCTGGTAGCGCACCAGATACGGCACGATGGCCTCGGCCTGCTCCGCCAGCACGCTCGCCGCCAGCCCAGAGGGCGCCCGGCCGCGATCCAGCGGCGAGCCTGCCGACAGCGCGCCGACAACCTGGGCGCGCACCGACGACAAATGGGCACGGGCGCGCGTGAACACGCGCCGCGCGCCCCAGGCCTCGCAGGCGGCCCGCAACAGGCCGAGCAGGAGGATGCCGCCGGCCGGCATCAGCACGTCGGCGAAGCCGGCGCCCGATGCCAGTCCTTGAACCGCCCACGCCAGCAGCGCGGCCTGCGGCAGCCAGAGCAGCGCCGCAGCGCCCTGCACCACGCTGCCGGCCTCCGGCCGGGCAAGCGAACGCAGGGACGCGGCAAGCGAAGGCGGGTGCTTCATTTTTGAATTCGTGTATTTTCAGTAATTACTGAACTTTTCGGAATTTTAACCTGTGCCGCCGCGCCTGAGGAGCCACGCCGCCCCAACGCGAGCGACGCCGGCGCTAAGCTATGCCGTCACGGCGATCCAGCCGACGGAGCAGAGAAGTTGAAGATCCTTTCCATCACGCCGACCTACTTTCCTGAAGTCGGAGGTATCGAGTCGCTCGTGCGGGAACTGGCGATGCGAACCGCAAGCCACGGCTTCCGCATGGACATTGCGCACGTCTCGGCAAAGCATGAGGCGTTTTCCGTGAGCGAGCAAGACGGCCTCAGCGTATACCGGGTGCCGGTGGCCGGCAATCGCCTGGTCGGGTATGCGCGGGGCCTGGGCCGCCTGGCCGCCGGCTACGACCTGCTGCATGTGCACGACCCGCAATTGATGATGCTCACCGGCAACGTGCTGCTGCAGTGCCGCCGCGTTCCTGCGCTGGTCAGCCCGCATGGCGGGTTTCGCCACACACGGCAGCATGGCGCCCTCAAGTGGCTGCACGAGCACCTTCTGCTGCGCCGGCTGCTGTCGCACTACCGCAAAGTCCTGCCGGGCAGCGATTCCGATCTGGCGTACTTCCGCGGCTTTTCGGACAACACCGAGAAGTGCGAACCCGGCGTCAACTGTTCGAAATTCCAGGCCGGCATCCTCACCGCTGCGCCCGATCCGACCCGCTGGATCTACTGGGGCCGCTGGTCGCGCAACAAGCGGATCGACGCCGTCATCGACACCGTGGCGATGGCCCGGGATCGCGGCATCGCGATCGACCTGCTCATCGCCGGGCCCGACTTCGACAAGCTGGGCCCCGGGCTGCAGGCGAAGATCGACGCGCTCGGGCTGGGCGGATCGATCCGCATGCATCCCTACATCGACGATGCCGCCCTGTTGCAGGAGCTGCGCCAGCGCACCGTGTTCATCACCGGCAGCGAATATGAAGGCTTCGGCATCGGCATCATCGAGGCCATGGCGGCCGGCAAGATCGTGCTCTGCCGCGACATCGCGCCGATCAACGGCTTCGTCGACCGCGGCGCCACGGGCTTCTTTCTCGACTTCGACGCTGGCGAACGGGATCTGGCCGTGTTGCGGGAGGTCGCCGGCCTGGGCGCGGAGCGCTGCCAGGCGATGTCGGCGGCCGCGCAGTTGAAGGCCCGGCGCCACGACTGGGACTCGGTGGCGCGGCGATTCACCGAGCACTATGCGCAGGCATTGGCCGGCACCGACGCCGGCGCCGCCATGCGCCCACGCTAATTCGCTGCGATCTAACTCGCCACGATAGCGCCGCAGGCCAGCAGGCCGGCAAACAGGCCCAACACGAGCCGCCACGACGGGGGGCGAGATTCGACCTGACGGTGCAGCACGGCCGCAGCCGCGACCGACAGCACCAGTGCCGCGAGCAACCCCAGCGCATCGACCCAGGCGGACTGCGGCGTCCAGTAGTCCACGACCGCATTGACCGCCAGGATCACCGGGAAGTGGATCAGGAACAGTGCATACGAAATGCGCCCCACCTGCAACAGCGGCAGCGCCGGCGCCGGCCAGCGGGCCGGCGCCAGCCAGTGCCGGCGGTCGGCCAGCACGATCGCGAGTGCCGTGACCAGCGCCACCGCGATGCGGCTGCGCCAGTCGAGCGCAAGGGCCGCAACGCCGAGCAAAGCGAGCAGTGCCACCGCGATGCGCCAGCTGCTGGCGCGCGTGGCGCGGCCGATCCAGAAGCTCAACATGCCGAGTCCGTAAGCGCCGAAGAAATAGATCGCCGTGGCGTCCAGCGCCGGATACCGGTTGAACACCGCCAGCGAGATCGCGACCAGCCCCAGCACCAGCGCAACTGCGAGCCAACGGGCCCGCGCCGGAGGAAAGCACCAACGCCGCTGCATCCAGCCCGCCAGCCCGAACACCGCGAGCGCGAGCGCGAACAGCTGGAAGTCGATGGCCACGTACCAGATGCCGGCCGACAGCGCTTCGTACCCCAGCAGATCGTGCAGCAAGAGTCCGTGCGCGATGAGCTGCGGAAGGCTCGGCGCGTCCGGCACCGCAGCGTCGTCGAGCCAGGGCCGCACGGCGGCTGCGACCAGCACGCTGACGGTCAGCGCCGCCAGGTAGGGCATCACGAGCCGGCCGTAGCGCAACATGATCATGTGTGTGGCCGTGCGGTCATCGCGCAGCACGCCGGCCGGCGCCAGGCTCACGGCCGCGAGGAAACCGGCAATCACCAGGAACACCTGAACCGCAAGCCGGCCGTCTTCGGCCAGCCAGCCGAACAACGCCGGCGCAAGCGGCGCCGCGCCCTCGGCCAGAGGCCCGTAGCGAACCAGGTGATGCCCGACGATCAGCAGGCACGCGATCCCTTTGACGGCATCGAGCAGCGGCATGCGACCAGCCGCAGATTGCTGCGGCAAGGTGGCCACGGTGCAGGCCTGCGGTTAGAGGGAAAGCCGCTGGCGCGCGGCCAGGTATTCGCGCCTGAGCTTCTCGATGTAGGCGGCAGCGCTCGCCACTTCGGTGATGGCGCCGATGCCCTGCCCCGAACCCCAGATGTCTTTCCAGGCCTTCGCCTTGCTGCCCTCGCCGCCACCGAAGTCCATGGTTTTCAGATCGCCTTCGGGCAGGTTTTTCGGATCCATGCCGGCCGCGACGATCGACGGTGCGAGGTAGTTGCCGTGCACGCCGGTGAAGAGGTTGGAATAGACGATGTCATCGGAGGTGCCGTCGACGATCGCCTGCTTGTAGCCGTCGCTGGCGCGGGCTTCTTCAGTCGCGATGAATGCGGTGCCGATGTAGGCGAAGTCGGCGCCCATGGCCTGCGCCGCGAGCACCGCATCGCCGGTCGAGATCGAGCCCGACAGCGCGATCGGGCCATCGAACCACTGGCGGATCTCCTGGATCAGCGCGAACGGGCTCTTCACGCCCGCATGGCCGCCGGCGCCGGCCGCCACGGCGATGATGCCGTCGGCGCCCTTCTCGATCGCCTTCTTCGCGAAGGTGTTGCTGATGATGTCGTGCAGCGTGACGCCGCCGTAGCTGTGCACCGCGTCGTTCACGTCGGTGCGCGCGCCGAGCGAGGTGATGACGACCGGCACCTTGTACTTCACGACCATTTCCATGTCGTGCTCGAGCCGGTCGTTGCTCTTGTGCACGATCTGGTTGATGGCGAACGGTGCGGCCGGCTTGTCGGGATTGGCCTTGTTGTACGCCGCGAGTTCTTCGGTGATCTCGATCAGCCATTCCTCGAGCTGCGCCGCCGGCCGCGCGTTGAGCGCCGGCATCGCGCCGACCACGCCGGCCTTGCATTGGGCAATCACGAGCTTGGGGTTGCTGATGATGAACAGCGGCGAGCCGATGATGGGCAGCGGCAGGTTGGCGAGCACGGGGGGCAGTCTGGACATGTTGTCTCCGGATTCTCGGGATGCAGGTTTATAAGAGAGAAGCGCCTGTAGTGCCCGTCCTATGGGCGACAGGCGCTATCAAATCAATAGCGCAATCAAAACGCCTCGAGCGCCAGCGCGGTGACGCTCTCCGCGCCGCCGACAATGCTGTCGCGGATTCCCGGCGCCTTGTTCAGGATGTGCTCGGCATAGAAGCGCGCGGTCGCGACCTTGGCCTGCATGAAGGCGACATCGACGTTCCGCGATGCCTGGTCTTCGGCAATGACCAGCGAGCGCGCGAGTTGCCAGCCGGCCACGAGGTTGCCGGCCAGCATCAGGTAGGGCACGCTGCCCGCAAACACCGCGTTGGGCGATGCCTTGGTCCGCCCCGCAACGAAGTCCACCACCTCGACGAAGGCCTCGCGCGCGGCCTTCAGGCGCTGGTGCACCGCGGCCGATGCGGCGCTGCCGCGCTTGGCCAGTTCGGCTTCGGTGGCCTCGATCTGCGCGGCGATGGCCTTCGCGGTCTGGCCGCCGTCGCGCGCGGTCTTGCGGCCGACCAGATCGTTCGCCTGGATCGCGGTCGTGCCTTCGTAGATCGTGAGGATCCTGGCGTCGCGCATGTACTGCGCCGCGCCGGTCTCTTCAATGAAGCCCATGCCGCCGTGCACCTGCACGCCGAGCGAAGTCACTTCCTGGCTCATCTCGGTGCTGTAGCCCTTGACCAGCGGCACCATGAATTCGTAGAAGGCCGCGTTTTGCTTGCGCGCATCGGCGTCCGGATGGTGGTGCGCCGCGTCGTAGGCGGCCGCGGCCACCGACGCCATCGCGCGGCAGCCTTCGGTGTAGGCGCGCATCGTCATGAGCATGCGCTTCACGTCGGGGTGGTGAATGATCGGCGCGCTGGCGTTGATCGAGCCGTCGACCGGGCGGCTCTGCACGCGGTCTTTCGCATAGGCGACGGCGTGCTGGTAGGCGCGCTCCGCCACCGCAATGCCCTGCATGCCGACCGCGTAGCGGGCCGAGTTCATCATGATGAACATGTACTCGAGGCCACGGTTCTCCTGACCCACGAGCAAACCCACGGCGCCGGGACCGGCGCTGTCTGCAATGCTCGCCGTTATGCCGTCGCCGAACTGCAGCACCGCGGTGGGCGAGGCCTTGATGCCCATCTTGTGCTCGATGCTGACGCAGTGCACGTCGTTGCGCGCGCCGGGCGCGCCGTCCGCACCGACCACGAACTTCGGCACCACGAACAGGCTGATGCCCTTCACGCCTTCGGGCGCGCCGGTCACGCGCGCGAGCACGAGGTGCACGATGTTCTCGGCCATGTCGTGCTCACCGTAGGTGATGAAGATCTTGGTGCCGAACACCTTGTAGGTGCCATCGGGCTGCGGCTCGGCACGGCTGCGCACCATCGCCAGGTCGCTGCCGGCCTGTGGCTCGGTCAGGTTCATCGTGCCGGTCCACTGCCCGCTGATGAGTTTTTCGAGGTAGGTGGCCTTGAGATCGTCGGAGCCGGCCGTGAGCAGCGCTTCGGTTGCCCCATCGCTCAGCAACGGGCACAGGGCGAAACTCATGTTGGCCGAATTGAGCATCTCGGTGCAGGCTGCGCCGATGGTCTTGGGCAGCCCCTGGCCGCCGAACTCGAGCGGGTGCTGCAGACCCTGCCAGCCGCCGGCCGCGTACTGCGCAAACGCTTCCTTGAAGCCCGGCGTGGTCGTGACCGCGCCATCCTTGAACGACGAGGGGTTGCGATCGCCTGCCACGTTGAGCGGCGCGATCACGTCCTGGTTGAAACGGGCGCACTCTTCGAGCACGGCTTGCGCGGTCTCGAGGCCCGCGTCTTCGAGGCCCGGCATCTGCGCCACCTGCGCGATGTTCGCGAGGTGTTCGATGTCGAACAGCATGTCCTTGATGGGGGCGGTGTAGCTCATGTCTTGTCTCCTGGCGCTGCAGGGGCAGCGGATGCGAAAAGGGCATCGCGAACGATGCCCTCCCGCGTTCGGCAAAGGCGGGTCAGAGCGCCTTGACCAGTTCCGGCACCGCCGTAAACAGATCGGCCACGAGGCCGTAGTCGGCGACCGAGAAGATCGGCGCTTCTTCGTCCTTGTTGATCGCGACGATCACCTTGGAATCCTTCATGCCGGCCAGATGCTGGATCGCGCCCGAGATGCCGGCGGCGATGTAGAGTTGCGGCGCGACGATCTTGCCGGTCTGGCCCACTTGCCAGTCGTTCGGCGCGTAGCCGGCGTCGACAGCGGCCCGCGAAGCGCCGAGGCCTGCGTTGAGCTTGTCGGCCAGCGGGGCCATCACTTCCTGGAACTTCTCGGCGCTACCCAGCGCCCGGCCGCCCGACACGATGATCTTGGCGGCAGTGAGCTCGGGGCGCTCGCTCTTCGTGACCTCGCGGCCCACGAAGCTGCTCTTGCCCGAATCGGCCACGCCTTCGGCGGTTTCGACCGCGGCCGAGCCGCCGGTGGCGGCCGCGGCGTCGAAGCCGGTGGTGCGCACGGTGATCACCTTGATCGCATCGCTGCTCTGCACGATGGCGATCGCGTTGCCCGCATAGATCGGGCGTTCGAAGGTGTCGGGGCTGTCGACCTTGGTGACGTCGCTGATCTGCGCCACGTCAAGCTTGGCGGCCACGCGCGGCGCGACGTTCTTGCCGTTGGCGGTCGAGGGGAACAGGATGTGGCTGTAGTTCGAGGCGATCGCCAGGACTTGCGCGGCGACGTTCTCGGCCAGGTTCTCGGCCAGGCTCGGGCTGTCGGCCACGATGACCTTGGCGACACCGGCGATCTGGGCGGCGGACTTGCCGGCTTCGGCGGCGTTGGCGCCGGCCACCAGCACGTGCACGTCGCCGCTCTGGCAGGCGATGGCCGCGGTCACGGTATTGAGGGTCGCCGGCTTGACGGTGGCGTGGTCGTGTTCGGCAATAACAAGTACGGTCATGTCGTTGTTCCTCAGATCACTTTGGCTTCGTTCTTGAGCTTGTCCACCAGGGTGGCGACGTCGGGCACCTTGATGCCGGCGCCGCGCTTCGGGGGTTCCGAGACCTTGAGGGTCTTCAGGCGCGGCTTGACGTCGACGCCCAGGTCTTCCGGCTTGAAGACGTCGAGCGTCTTCTTCTTCGCCTTCATGATGTTGGGCAGCGTCACGTAGCGCGGCTCGTTCAGGCGCAGGTCGGTCGTGATGACGGCCGGCAGGCTCAGCGAAACGGTCTCGAGGCCGCCGTCGACTTCGCGGGTGACCTGCACCTTGTCGCCGGACACTTCGACCTTGGAAGCGAAGGTACCTTGCGGCAGGTCGGCCAGCGCCGCCAGCATCTGGCCGGTCTGGTTGGCGTCATCGTCGATGGCCTGCTTGCCGAGGATGATGAGCTGGGGCTGCTCCTTGTCGATCAGCGCCTTGAGCAGCTTGGCGACGGCCAGCGGCTGCAGTTCTTCGGTGGTCTCGACCAGGATGCCGCGGTCGGCGCCGATGGCCATCGCGGTGCGCAGGGTTTCCTGGCATTTCGCATCGCCGCAGGAGACGGCGATCACTTCGGTAACCACGCCCTTCTCCCGGAGGCGAACCGCTTCTTCGACAGCGATCTCGTCGAAGGGGTTCATGCTCATCTTGACGTTGGCGATATCCACGCCCGATCCATCCGACTTCACGCGAACCTTGACGTTGTAATCGACGACCCGTTTGACAGGTACCAGAACCTTCATTGGTATGACTCCATTAGATTGGGAAACCGGGGGGATGCAGGGCAACCGATCATTCTAGGGCGCCGGTCTTCTGCAAGACAGAAAATAGAACGATCGTGCTTTTTCGTGATTATAGGCGAGTGTCGGCCGGTGGCCAAACGTTGGCCGGCAAAGACTCGACGCGCACCACGCGCTGGGGATACGGAATGTCGATGCCCGCACTGCGCAGGCCCTCGAGGATCGCGATGTTGATCGCCGAGCGCAGGTTGTCCTTGCCCTTGTCGGGGTCGGCCACCCAGAAATGCAGGCTGAACTCGAGCCCGTCGGGCGCGAAGTTCATGAGGTAGGTCGCGGGCGCCGGATCGGCCATCACGCGCGGCTGCGCGACCGCGGCCGCCGTCAGGATGGCCTGCACCTGGGCCACGTCGCTGTCGTAGCCAACCACGATGCCGGTCGTTATGTTGAACTTGCGATCGGCCAGCGAGAGGTTTTCGACCCGGCTCGTGATCAGCGACTCGTTCGGCACGATCGACTCGCGCCCGTTGCCGGCGCGCACCAGCGTGTAGCGGGTCTTGATGTCGGTGACGCGGCCCTCGAATCCGTCGACCTTGACGTTGTCGCCGATTCGGATCGAGCGCTCCAGCAGGATCACGAATCCGCTCACGTAGTTGGCCGCGAGCTTCTGCAGGCCGAAGCCCAGGCCCACGCCGAGCGCGCCGCCGAGCACCGACAGCGCGGTCAGGTCGACCCCCACCGCCGACAACGCAAACAGCAATCCGATCAGCAGCAGAAAGGCGCGGATCGCATTCGACGCGACCTTGCGCATCGACAGATCGGTGACCGCTTCGCGCAGGATGCGCTTCTCGATGGTCGACGCGATCCAGAGCGCGATCACCAGCACCACGCCGGCCGAGAAGATGCCCTCGAAAATGGTGCGCAGGCTCACGCGCGATTTGCCGAACGCCAGCGTGATCTGGTCGAGCTCGGCCAGCACCGGCGGCAGCAACCCGACGATCCAGAGCACGGCGGCGATCCAGGCCAGCCAGGAAATGGTGCGCTCGATCAGCTTGGCCAGCGCCGATTGCGGAAACACCCGCTGCAACACCCGTGCGAACAGCCGGATCGCTGCCAGCGACAAGAACACCGGCACCGCAATGCGCAGCACCAGCACCGGCTGAAAGCCGAGCACCGCGCGCCGCGCCAGGTCGGTCAGCAGCAGCGCGAGCAGCGGAAACAGCAGCCCGTCGATGGTGCGTTGGCCGAACCAGATCGAATCCCGGGGCTGGTCGCGCCCGAACCATCTGCAGAGGGCCCAGGCCAGCCCCACGCAAGCAATCAGCGCCGCCAGCTCGACCGAGAGCGTGCGAAATTCGACCTGGCCCAGGCGCTGGCTGAAGTCGCTGATGAACATCTACAGATCGGCCAGCGCGCGCACGTGCGCTTCGACGCTGCGGGCCAGCGCATCGAGGTTGTAGCCGCCTTCGAGCAACGAGACGATGCGGCCATCCGAATAGGCGCGCGCCACATCGCGGATGCGGCCGGTGATCCAGGCGTAATCGTTTTCGTTGAGGCCCATCTGGCCCATGTCGTCGTCGCGGTGCGCGTCGAAACCGGCACTGACGAAGATCATCTGAGGCTGGAATTCCTCGAGCCTGGGGATCCACATCATCTCGACCAGTTCGCGCACGTCCATGCCCTTGGTGTAGGCCGGCACCGGCAGGTTGAGCATGTTGGACGCAGGATGCTCGGTGCCGCTGAACGGGTAGAACGGATGCTGGAAAAAACCGACCATCAGCACGCGCGGGTCGTTCGAGAGGATGTTCTCGGTGCCATTGCCGTGGTGCACGTCGAAGTCGACGACGGCAACGCGCTCCAGGCCATGAACCTCGATCGCATGGCACACCGCGATCGCAATGTTGTTCAGAAAGCAGAACCCCATCGCATTGTCGCGGCAGGCATGGTGGCCGGGCGGGCGCACGGCGCAGAACGCGTTCTCGACTTCGCCGCGGATCACGGCGTCGGTGGCTGCGATGGCGGCGCCGGCGGCGCGGCGCGCAGCCAGCAGCGTGAATCTGGTGAGCGTGGTGTCGGGGTCGATCTGGGCGTGATCGGGGCCGCCGGCCGGTGCATCGGCCACCAGCCGCTGGCTCAGTTCTTCAAGGTGCTCTAGGTGTTCGACGCTGTGCGCCAGCGTGATCTGCTGCAGCGTGGCGAGCGGCACATCAATGCGCTCGAGCGCATCGCTTACGCCCGTCATCAGCAACCTGTCCTCGATCGCGTCGAGCCGCTCCGGGCATTCCGGGTGGCCTGCACCCATGTGATGCTTCCAGAAATCGCGGTGTGTCAGATACCCGGTTTTGGCCATGTCTCTTGTCGCGCGCCGACCTTATACGGCCAAGGGCCGTGGGCCTTACGGTATTGTTTGCATATGGATACAAAAATGGACGTCGCAGCGAAGCTCGCCAGTTTGCTTGGTCAGCTTAACACGGTGATCGTGGGCAAAGAGGCACAGGTCCGCGACTGCGTGGCCTGTCTTCTGGCCGGCGGCCACCTGCTGATCGAGGATGTGCCGGGGGTCGGCAAGACCACCCTCGCGCATGCGCTCTCGCACACTTTCGGGCTTCAGTTCTCCCGGGTGCAGTTCACCGCCGACCTGATGCCGGGCGACCTCTCGGGCGTGGCCATCTACGACCGTGCCCAGCAGGCCTTCGTGTTCCACCCCGGGCCGATCTTTGCGCAGGTGCTGCTGGCCGACGAGATCAACCGCGCCAGCCCGAAGACCCAGAGCGCGCTGCTCGAAGCGATGGAAGAAAAGCAAGTCACGGTGGAAGGCGAAACACGGCCGCTGCCCACGCCGTTCTTCGTGATCGCCACACAGAACCCGCACGACCAGCTCGGCACCTTCGCCCTGCCCGAATCGCAGCTCGACCGCTTCCTGATGCGCATTTCACTCGGCTACCCGGATCGCGCGGCCGAACGCGAACTGCTGGCCGGCGCCGACCGGCGCGAGATGCTGGCCACCCTGCCCGCCTTGCTGACCGCCGGCGAACTGACCGCGTTGCAGCAGCGCGTGCAGCAGGTGCACGCGGCCGACCCGCTGCTCAACTATGTGCAGGATCTGATGGCTGCCACCCGCAATGGCCGCTGGTTCCTGCAGGGCTTGTCGCCGCGCGCCGGCATCGCGGTGCTGCGCGCCGCCAAGGCGCAGGCGCTGCTGGCCAATCGCGACTATGTGGCGCCCGACGATGTGCAGGCGGTGCTGCCGCAAACCGTGGCGCACCGCATGACGCCGGTGGGCGATGCAGGCCGCGGCGCCGTCGAGCAGGTGCGCGCCATGATCGCAGCCGTGCCGTTGCCCTAGCAATGGCTCACCCCCAGTCTTCGCGCACTGCGTGTCGCTTCGCCAACCCCCTTGCAGGGGGCAACACCAGCGGCCCGGCAAAGCCGGTTCCGCGGTGTTCCGCGGCGCACCCAAGCTCATGATCGCGGCCTTACGCAAACGCGTCGACGGCTGGTTCCTGTCGCGCCGGCCGCCGTCCGACACCATCGAGCTGACGCAGCGCAACGTCTACATCGTGCCGACGCGCGCCGGCTGGATGCTTGGCGCTACGCTGCTGGTGCTGCTGATCGCCTCCATCAACTACCAGCTCAACCTGGGCTACCTGCTGACCTTCCTGCTGGCCGGCAGCGTCGCCGTCGGCATGCACGTGTGCCATGGCACGCTGCGCGGACTCGCCATGCATCTGATAGCGCCCGATGCGCAGTACGCGGGCACTGCAGCCGTCTTTCGCGTGGTGCTGCACAACGCGCGGCGCGGCGTGCGCTACGGCATCGGCCTCAGCGTGCGCGGCAGCGGGCAATGGGCCTGGGCCGACGTGCCGGCCGAGGGCCGTGAAACGGTCGAAGTCGCCTTCAAACCCTCGACCCGCGGCCTGCATGCCGTGCCGACGCTGACCGCCGAGACGCGTTTTCCGCTCGGCACCTTCCGCGTGTGGACAGTCTGGCGGCCCGCGGCCAGGGTGCTGGTGTACCCGTCGCCGGAACCGCATCCGCCGCCGCTGCCACCGGGCGAGCCGCTGGCCGGACAAGCCTCTTCCGCCATGGCCGCGTCGCAGATCGCGGGCGAGTATGACGGCGTGCGGGCTTACCGTCGCGGGGATCCGCTCAAGCTGGTGGTCTGGAAGAAAGCGGCGCGGGCACAGGCGGCCGGCTCGAGCGAACTGGTGAGCCGCGACACGCAGCAGGCCCAGCGCCACGAACTCTGGCTCGATGCGCAGGCAGCGGCCTTGCCGGAACTCGAAGCCCGGCTGTCGCGCCTGTGCGCCTGGGTGCTGATGGCGGATCGGCTCGGCGTGGACTACGGCTTGCGTGTCGGTGCCCTGCAAGTGAAACCGGCGCAAGGCGAGGCGCATCGCAGGCGCTGCCTGGAGGTGCTGGCGACATGCTGAAGCAACTCGCCTCGCTCCCGAGAGACGCCAGGGACACGCTGTTCCTGCTGGTGGTGATCGCACTCATCGTGCTGCCGCAGGTCGGCAACCTGCCCCTCTGGTGCAGCGCCCTCACCGCCATCGTGCTGGTCTGGCGCGGCAGCCTCGCGGTGGAGGCCAAGCCGCTGCCAAGCCGATGGTGGCGCGTCGCCCTGCTGGCCGTGACGCTGGCCGCCACCTTCGCGACGCACCGCACCCTGCTCGGCCGCGATCCCGGCGTGACCATGGTGGTTGTGCTCCTCGCGCTCAAGACGCTGGAGCTGCGCGCGCGGCGCGACGCGTTCGTGATCTTCTTCCTGGGCTTCTTCGCGATGCTCACCAACTTTTTCTATTCACAGTCGCTGCTGACCGCGCTGGCGATGCTGCTGGCGCTGCTGGGCCTGCTGACCGCACTGGTCAACGCCCACATGCCGGTGGGCCGCCCGCCGCTGCTGCAGGCCGCACGCACGGCCGGCTGGATGGCGCTGCTGGGCGCGCCGATCATGCTGGTGCTGTTCATGTTGTTCCCGCGGCTCGCGCCGCTGTGGGGCACGCCGGGCGACGCGATGGCCGGGCGCAGCGGACTGTCGGGCACGATGAAGGTCGGCAGCATCGCCCAGCTGGCGCTCGACGAGAGCATTGCGGCCCGCATCCGGTTCGAGGGCCCGCCGCCGCCGCAGCGCGAACTGTATTTCCGGGGGCCGGTGCTGGCCCGCTTCGATGGCCGCGAGTGGAGTGCGCTGGAGCCTTGGGCACGCGGATCGGTGCCAGCCAACCTGCGCGTCGAAGGCGCCCCGCTGCGCTACCAGGTCACGCTGGAAGCCAGCAACAAGCCCTGGCTGCTCACCCTCGATGCCGCGAAGGACGCGCCAAAGGTGCCGGGCTATGAAACCTTCAGCGCGCCGGATCTGCAATGGTTCGTGAACCGCCCCATCAACGACCTGCTGCGCTACAGCGCCGAGAGCTATACGCAGTTCCGCAGCGGCCCGGTGCGCCGAACGCCCGGCCTGCAGACCTACATGAACCTGCCGCCGGGTTCCAACCCCCGCACCGTCGCACTTGCCGCGCAGATGCGCCGCGAGCTGCCCGGCGCCGACGCGCCGGCCTTCGTGCAGGCCGCGCTGCGGCGCCTGCGCACCGGGGGCTACACCTACACGCTCGACCCCGGCATCTACGGCAACGACACGGCCGACGAGTTCTGGTTCGACCGCAAGGAAGGGTTCTGCGAGCACATCGCCTCGTCATTCGTGGTGCTGATGCGCGCGCTCGACATTCCCGCGCGCATCGTCACCGGCTACCAGGGCGGCGAGATCAATGCGGTCGACGGTTTCTGGGTGCTGCGCCAAAGCGACGCGCACGCCTGGGCCGAGATCTGGCAGGAAGGCACGGGCTGGGTGCGCGTCGACCCGACCGGTGCCGTGTCGCCGGGCCGCGTCGGCGCGTTCAACCGGCTGGCGCCGCAACCCGGCTTGTTCGCGGGCGCGATCGGCACCATGAGCCCGACGCTCGCGCAGAACATGCGTGCGGTGTGGGAGGCCGTGAACAACGGCTGGAACCAGTGGGTGCTCAGCTATACCCAAAGCCGCCAGCTCGACCTGCTGAAAAACCTCGGCTTCGACGCGCCAAGCCTGCAGGATCTGGCGACCGTGCTGATCTGGCTGCTGGTGGTCGTGAGCATTGGCGGCGCCGGCTGGACGCTGTGGGAGCGCAGCCAGCACGACCCCTGGCTGCGCCTGCTGGGCCAGGCCCGCAAGCGCCTGCGCCAGGCCGGGCTCGACCTGCCCGACGCTGCGCCGCCGCGCCGGATGGCACAGCACGTCAACGAGCGCTTCGGTGCGGCCGGCCAGCCGGTGCACGACTGGCTGCTGCGGCTGGAAGCGCAGCGCTACGCCAAGGCGCCGGGCGCCGGCTTGTCGCGGCTGCGCACCGAATTCCGCCGACTGGCCTGGCCGCATTGAAACCAACCGTGACGGCGTCCGAAGCCTGCCGGCGGGCCGGCACAATCCTCCCCCATGCGACGTCTTCTCTCCCACGCCCTCCCTGCCGCCGTCGCCTTGATGGCTTTCTGCGCCTCTCCCACAGGGGCTGCACCCCAGAAAGCTTCTGAAAAACGGGTGACTGCGGTGCGTGGCGGCGCGCCATATGCGACGCGCGAGGACGCGATGCGCTTCGCCGATGACGTGGCGTCGCGCCGCAACCTCGACCGCGACTGGGTGCGCGCCACCATCGGGGGCGCTCACCTGCTGTCGAATGTGCCGCGCCTCATGCTGCCGGGGCCGAAGGGATCGCCGAAAAACTGGAACGCCTACCGCAGCCGCTTCATTGACCCGGTACGCATCGCGGCCGGAGTGCGCTTCTGGCGCGCCAACGCCGACACGCTGGCCCGCGCCGAAGCCGAGTTCGGCGTGCCGGCCGAAATCGTCGTGGGCATCATCGGCGTGGAGACCATCTACGGCCGCAACATGGGCAGCTTCCGCGTGATCGACGCGCTGGCCACGCTCTCGTTCGACTTCCCGCAGGAACACCCGCGCGCGGCCGAGCGGCGCGCCTTCTTTCGCGGCGAACTCGAGAGTTTTCTGAGCACCGAGAGCCGCACCGCCGAAGACCCGATGGTGCCGCTCGGCAGTTATGCCGGCGCGATGGGCATGCCGCAGTTCATGCCGAGCAGCATCGCCAAGTACGCGATCGATTTCGACGGCGACGGCAAGATCGACCTGGTGAACAGCCCGGCCGACGTGATCGGCTCGGTGGCCAACTACTTCAAGGGTTTCGGCTGGCAGCCGGGCATGCCCTCGATCTTTCCGGTGCGCTTCGACACTGCGCGGCTCAACATGCCGGTGCTGATGGCGCCCGACATCCTGCCGAGCTTCAGCGCCGACAGCTTTGTCGCCGCCGGGGCCGTGCTCGAGGGCGAGGCGCTCAAATACCCCGGCCTGCTGGCGCTGATCGAGCTGCAGAACGGCCCCGACGCGCCGATCTACGTGGCCGGCACGCGCAACTTCTACGTCATCACGCGCTACAACTGGAGCAGCTACTACGCCATGTCGGTGCTGGATCTCGGCCACGAGGTCAAGGCCGCCATGGCGCAATAGCCGTATCGTCGGCGATGACGCCCTCTGACTTCGAGGCTTGCTGGGGCGGCGCATGGGCGGCTCTGGAACTGCATCCGCCACCGGGGCTGCTGGACGAGTTGCTCGCGCGCTATGCCGAACCGCAGCGCCGCTATCACACGCTGCAGCACTTGGGCGAATGCCTTGCCGGTTTCGAGCGCGAGCAAGCGCATGCGGTGCGCCCAGGCGAGGTCACCCTCGCGCTCTGGTTCCACGACGCGATCTACGACGTGCAGGGCCACGACAACGAGGCCCGCAGCGCCGACTGGGCGCGCGTTGCATTGCAGCGGGCAGGTGCATCCGACGCCGTCGCGGAGCGGGTGCATGCGCTGGTGATGGCGACCTGCCACGACGCCCGGCCGGTAGACGCCGATGCGCGGCTGCTGGTCGACATCGACCTGTCGATCCTCGGTGCGCCGCCCCCGCGTTTTGCCGAGTACGAACGCCAGATCCGCGCCGAATACGCGCATGTGCCGCCCGCGACTTTCGAGCCGCGCCGACGCGAGATCCTGGGCCGCTTCCTGGCGCGCGATCCGCTCTACCTGACCCCGGGTCTGCGCGCGGCGTGCGAAGCCCAAGCCCGCGTCAACCTGCGCGCGGCGATCGGCTGAGTCATACGGGATCGCACTCGAAGACGAAGAGCCCTGGCTTTTGCCGGTAGAAGCATTGCGCGCCCGTGGTTCGTGCTTCGTGCTTCGTGCTTCGTGCTTCGTGCTTCGTGTTCGGTGTTCCATGTTCGGTGCTTGATGTTTTGGGGGTCGGCCGCCGGCGGCGGGTGGCCCCTTCCGCGAATGTCCCCCGGCCTGCGGCCTCCTCCTTTATTTCGCTGCATGGGCCACCCACCACCATCGGCCAGGGCACGCTCTGAATGTTCAGCGCGAACATTCACGCCGCTTCCAGGATCAGGGCGGTGGGGCACGCTGCGCAGCGAAATAAAGACACCGTTGTGCCTGTCAAGCGGTGCCCGTCAAGCGCAAGCCGTCTTGCGGTAGTTCGCATCGAAGGGCTTGCCCGACCTCAGGACGCCGTAGGCGATGGCCA
>NZ_JBPJZO010000010.1:0-195149 GCF_051216545.1 Variovorax nitratireducens | reverse complement strand
GGTCTCGATCATGTAGTCGGTGTCGGCAATGTCGCGGTAGGCGATCACGCCCTTCAAGTCCTTGCCGGGCACCGGCAGCATGAACGGGTTGGAGCCGGTGCACATGAGCAGCCGGTCATAGCCCGCCTCGGTCACGCTGCCGTCCTTGCCGGTCGCGCGCACGATGCGCTTGACGCGATCCACCTCGGTCACGGTCTTGCCCGCGTGCAGCGTGATGTGGTTCTCTGCATACCACTCCCAGCTGTTGAGCACGATCTCCTCCACCGTCTGCTCCCCGGCCAGCACCGGCGACAAGAGGATCCGGTTGTAGTTCGGATGCGGCTCGGAGCCAAACACCGTGATCTCGTACAGATCCGGCGCAATCTTGAGCAGCTCCTCCACCGCACGAACTCCGGCCATGCCGTTGCCGATCAGGACGAGTTTCATTTTTTTCATCATGGCATTCCCGAATGAAGAGTGATCAGAACGTGATCAGAAGTGGAGGGCCATCACCGCGGTGACGCGGCCTTGCGGCGCGACGGGGATCGCGATCATCGGTTCGAGCACCGAGGGCCGGCCGGTCGCAAAGGCCTGGCCCAGCGGGTTCGCCGCATCGCCGCCCACGTCGACGATTTCCGACTCGCCGAGCACGCCATCGGCCTCCGAGAAGCCGAAGCTGCGCACCAGCTTGGTGCCGCTCACATCAGGCTCCCAGATCTCGACGCGGCGTGCGATCGGGGTCGCCAGCGCCGACAGAAACGCCATCACATAATTCGAGCCGTCGATGGTCGAGCACGGAATCGCAAAGCCGCGATTGATGCCGACCTTGACCGCGCCATCGGCGCGCAGAAAGCCCGAGCCCTTGCCCAGATCCCGCAGGAACACCGGCCTGTGCTGCTCCCAGGCCATGCCCGGCAAGCCGGTGCCGCGGCGGAACGCAGTGGCGCGCGAGATGAACTCGAAGGTATCGCCCGTGGTGCCGTAGTAGCCGTCGACCAGCGTCATGTCTTTCGACTCTTCGGGGTCGTTGCCCCAGAGTTCGATCGCGCCGGCATGCTCGGCGTCGTCGCCGCAGAAGATCACCATCACGGCGCTCAGGTCGGCGCCCTTGAAGATGGGCACCGCGATGCCGCAGGTGAGGCCCTCGGCCTTGGCCGCGGCGGCGCGCCGGAAGTACGAACCCTCCAGCTCTTTCAGCACGATCGGGTGGCCGGCGTCCCAGGCCTGGCCCGGCAGGCCTTCGCCGCGGCCGAAGCAGAGGTCCCTGCTGATGGCGGCAAAGCGCGTGGCCGCACCGAACAGGCCACCGCCGAACTCGAGCAGGCTGCGATCCTGGCTGGGCACCCAGTATTCGATGACGCGGATGAAGGTCTTCACGCGAGCGACTCCTTCGTCTGGGCCGGCAGCTCGGCCGCGGCGGCGATCATGACGGCCGACAACGTGCCGTACGCTGTTTCCCACGCCAGGCGCACGTCCGGCGTGAAGTCGGCGCCCAGGCCCTTGTCGAGCGTGTCGATCAGCGCCACGCCGACCACCGCGTAGTGCGCCGGCTGCGCACCGTAGGCCACGTGCCGCTCGGCCAGGCGCTGCGCCACCGGCACCAGCGCGTCGAGCTTGTCGAGCTGCCGCGTCACGCTGCCCAGCATGGTCATGAGCTTGCGGCCCTGTTCGACCATGTCGCCCTTGAACAGGCCGCGCACGCCGGGCGCCAGTTCGAACAGCCGTGCGTAGAACAATGCGGCGGCCTGCTCGGAAATCGGCGCCACCTTGGCGAAGCTGGATTGCACCAGCTCGATCTGATTGGGTGTCATCGAGAGCTCCTGGTGGGGTGTTCGGCTCAGGCGGCTTTTTCGACGTGGCCTTGCCGCGTGTACAGGAAATCGATCACGGCCTTGCGGTAGTGCACGTAGTTGCGGTCTTCCGCGAGTTCGACCCGGTTGCGCGGGCGCTGCAGGCTGACGGTGAGCACCTCGCCGATGGTGGCTGAGGGGCCGTTGGTCATCATCACGATCTTGTCGGACAACAGCACGGCTTCATCGACGTCGTGGGTGACCATGACAACCGTGCTCTGCGTCTTCTGCACGATGGCCAGCAGTTCGTCCTGCAGGCGCGCGCGGGTCAGTGCATCGAGCGCGCCGAAGGGCTCGTCCATCAGCAGCACCTTGGGCTCCATCGCGAGCGCGCGGGCGATGCCGACACGCTGCTTCATGCCGCCCGAGATCTCTCCGGGGCGCTTGTTCGTGGCGGGCGTGAGCCCGACCAGCGCGAGCGCCGCATCGGTGCGCGCCTTGAGCTGTGCGCGGCTCTCGGTTGGTGCAAACACGCGTTCCACACCCAGGAAGATGTTCTCGTAGCAGGTGAGCCAGGGCAGCAGCGAGTGGTTCTGGAAAACCACCGCGCGCTCCGGGCCTGGGCCGGCAATTTCCTTGTTGGCGCACAGCAGCGCGCCATGCGTCGGCTTGGTCAGGCCGGCGATCAGGTTCAGCAGCGTCGATTTGCCGCAGCCCGAGTGGCCGATGAGTGCGACAAACTCGCCCTTGGCGACGGTCAGGTTGATGTCGCGCAGCGCCTGGAAGCTGCCCTTGGGCGTCTTGAAGGTCTGCTCGACGCCCTGAACGTCGATGAACTTCCTGTCGAGCTTGTTCGGCAATGTTTCGATGCTCATTGGAATACCTCCGTGTTGCGCACTGCGGTGCGAGCTTGCTTGGGGCGGGCCGGCGCGGCGTTCATGACTTCACCTCTTCGAACGTGAATGCGGTAGCGATCTTGATGAGCGCGAATTCGAGGATCAGACCGACGATGCCGATCACGAAGATCGCGATGATGATGTTCTTGACGTTGAGGTTGTTCCACTCGTCCCACACCCAGAAGCCGATGCCGACGCCGCCGGTCAGCATCTCGGCCGCGACGATCACCAGCCAGGCGGTGCCGACCGCAAGGCGCACGCCGGTCAGCATGTAGGGCAGCACGGCGGGGAACAGGATCTTGGTGAGGATCTTCCACTCGCTGAGGTTGAGCACCTTGGCGACGTTCATGTAGTCGCTCGGCACGCGCTGCACGCCGACGGCGGTGTTGATGATCATTGGCCAGATCGAGCAGATGAAGATGGTCCAGATGGCGGCCGGGTTGGCGCCCTTGAACACCAGCAGGCCGATCGGCAACCAGGCCAGCGGCGACACCGGGCGCAGCAAGCTGATCAGCGGGTTGAACATGCGCGACATGAACTCGAAGCGGCCGATTGCAAAGCCGGCCGGAATGCCGACCAGCGCCGCCAGGCCGAAGCCCAGCGCCACGCGTTGCAGCGACGACAGAACGTTCCAGCCGACGCCCTGGTCGTTCGGCCCGTTGCTGTAGAACGGATCGCTGAACACCTTGACCGCCTGCAGCCAGGTTTCGTAGGGGGCGGGGAAGGTGCCCGCACTGCGGATCGCGATCAGTTCCCAGATCAGCACCAGCACGCCGAAGCCGGCCAGCGGCGGCAGCACGCGCATCCAGAACCAGCGCAGGTCGAGCGGAGCCCGTGGCCGGGGTTCATCGGCTTTCGGAGTTGCAGTGCCCGCGGTGCTCACCGAAGACACAGTCGGCTTGGCGGCGACGGGGGGCGACGCGGCGGCGTCGAGCGGGTTGTGGAAAACGGCACTGACCATGGTCATGCTCCTCAGGCCTTGATCTTGAATCCGTCGGCATACGCCTTCGGGTTCTTGCCGTCCCAGACGACGCCGTCCATCAGCTTGCTGCTGCGCATCGAGTCCTTGGGCACCGGCGTCTTGCTGGCCGTGGCGGCCTGCTTGTAGATGTCGATCTGGTTGATCTCGGTTGCCACCTTGAGGTAGTCCGGGTGATCCTTGAGCAAGCCCCAGCGCTTGTGCTGCGTCAGGAACCACATGCCGTCCGACAGGTACGGAAAGGTGGCGGCGCCGTCGTTGTAGAACTTCATGAAGTTCGGGTCGTCCCAGCTCTTGCCGAGGCCGTTGGTGTAGCGGCCAAGGATGCGCTGGTTGATCGCGTCGACGCTGGTGTTGACGTAGCTCTTCTCGGCGATCGTCTCGGCCATCTTGTTCTTGTTCTGCAGCCCGGTGTCGATCCACTTGCCGGCTTCGAGGATCGCGGCGGTCACGGCGCGTGCCGTGTTCGGGTACTTCTTGGCGAACTCGGCCGTGGTCCCCAGCACCTTTTCAGGGTGATCCTTCCAGATGTCCTGCGTGGTGATGGCGGTGATGCCGATGCCGTCCATGATGGCGCGGTGGCCCCAGGGTTCGCCGACGCAGTAGCCGTCCATGTTGCCGATGCGCATGTTGGCCACCATCTGCGGCGGCGGCACCACGATCGACTTGGCGTCCTTGATCGGGTTGATGCCGTTGGCGGCGAGCCAGTAGTTGAGCCACATCGCGTGCGTGCCGGTGGGAAAGGTCTGGGCAAAGGTGTATTCGCGCTTGTCCGAAGCCATCAGCTTGGCCAGCGAGGGGCCGTCGATCGCGCCCTTGTCCGCGAGCTTCTTGCTGAGCGTGATGGCTTGACCGTTGTTGTTCAGGGTCATGAGCACGGCCATGTCCTTCTTGGGGCCGCCGATGCCGAGGTGGACGCCGTAGACCAGGCCGTAGAGAACGTGGGCGAAATCGAGGTCGCCGTTCACCAGCTTGTCGCGCACGCCCGCCCAGCTGGCTTCCTTGCTCGGCACGATCTTCACGCCGTATTTCTTGTCGATGCCGAGCACCGAGGCCATGACCACGCTGGCGCAGTCGGTGAGCGGAATGAAGCCGATCTTCACTTCCTCCTTTTCGGGCTTGTCCGAGCCCTGGGCCCAGACCGCGGCGCGCAGCGCAGGGTTGATTCCCACCGCAGCGACAGCGGCGGTTTGAAGGACGGTGCGTCGGCTCAGCTTGAATTTCAGCGCATCAGTCATGGGGGCGAACTCCGGTCAAAAAAGAAGAGGCGAAAAACAAAAAGGCGTCCTCACCGCGCACGGCCGGCTCGAGCCGGGCCAGTACGGGGTAAGGACGCCTTTGTCCTGTTCGGTGGGCGACACCCGCCATTGGGTGCCACCTGCCTGCAGACCTTCGTCGGTCTATGCCAAGACTGAAAGCAAGCTGCGTGCCAGCTGATATTGGGTGCGAGCTGCTATCAAATTAATAGCTGTCGGGGCCCGTGGCATTGGCGCTGGAGGCTGATCCAGCTCAGACCTTGGGAGCGGCACTCCTATTGTGCAGCGCACCAATTCAGGTGCTGCCGGGCAGGAATTCGGCCATGGACAGCACCGATTCCGCCACGTCGACGAGGCGGCGGTTCTGGTTCATTGCTGTCTGCCGCAGCATCTTGTGAGCCTCTTCCTCGGTCATCCGGCGGTGCGCCATCAGCAGGCCCTTGGCGCGCTCGACCAGCTTGCGCTCGTTGAGCGTGGCGCGCACCGTGTCGAGCTCGTCGCTCATGGCCTGCAGCCTCTGCGATTGCTCCTGCAACATGTCGAGAATCGAGCGCTCGAGCTGGTGCCCATAGGGCGCGGCCGGCGCCAGCTCGGGGTCGTCGAAGAAGGTGGTGGCCCGCGCGGTGTGCACGGCGGTGTCGGCCACCAACTGGTCGAGCAGGGCCTGGTGCGTCTCCGCCTCGGCACGGGCCTCGGCGATCTTGCCGGCGCACAAGGTGCGCAGGTCGGCTGCCAGCCGTTCTTCCACCGCCTTCATCGCATCGATGCGCAGCGAGCAGCAGTCGAACCAGTTGGTGCTGAGTTCGCGGTCGAGCGCAGCGCCGGCGGGCGCCGAGTGCGCGACGCGGCGCAGCCGCTCGAGTTCGGCCAGTTCGGCCGCGGGCTGGTTGTGGCGCCAGACCTCGGTCAGCGCCGGGCCGGCGAAGTCGGCGAACACGTTGAAGCAGCGTTCCTGGGCCGTGATGAGCTGCAGCCATTGCTGCTGGCGCAGCGGGTCGTTGCGCCCTTCGACAAAGGCTGCCGCACCGCAGGCGCGCTCCTGGCCCGCGAATTCCTTGCCCTGCATGAAATTGAACATGGCAGCGAGCAGCCGCGAGATTTCGGGGTCAGTGGCGCCGTCGGCGGCCTCGAACACCACGGCGAGCAGGCCGGCGATCAGCTTGGCAAACGCCGCGGTGGCGTCGGCCGCGCCCAGTTCCAGTGCACCAACGCGGCGTCGCAGCACGGGCAGGGCGTCCAGCCCGGGCAACACCCAGGCGATGCGGCTGAACAGGCGGGTGCCGTTACCGACGCGGCGGCCCTCGGTTTCGAGCCGGTCGAAGCCGGTGCGCACGTCGTGTTCGAGCCGGATGCATTCGCCGATCTGCGCGCTGCGCTGCTGCGCATAGCGCTGCCCCTGCGACGCCAGCAGCACGTTGGAGAGCCCGCGCTCGCGTTGCAGCGCGTGGACCAGGCGCCCGATCGTGCCGACCAGCTCGCTGGTGCGCGCGAGCTGATCCAGCTCGTCGATTTCGCATCGGCGGGCCGCGACAAGAAAGCTCAGTCCGGATTTCATCGTGTTAGGGGGCGAGGGCGCCTGCCGTCTGTTGGAAGGATATCGAGCAACATCCGTGCCCCGAAAGTGTGCGCCCCCTAAACTCGCCCTATGCTTGTTCTGGGAATCGAATCGTCGTGCGACGAAACCGGCGTGGCCCTCGTCGAGTCGCAGGGCGGCGCTACGCCGCTGTTGCGCGCGCATGCGCTGCACAGCCAGATCGCGATGCACCAGGCCTACGGCGGCGTGGTGCCGGAACTGGCCAGCCGCGACCATATCCGGCGCGTGCTGCCGCTGGCGCAGGCGGTGTTCAACGAAGCGGGCCGACATCTGGCCGAGGTTGACGTGGTGGCCTACACGCGCGGCCCGGGTCTGGCCGGCGCCCTGCTGGTCGGCGCCGGGGTGGCCTGCGCGCTGGGTGCTGCGCTCGGCAAGCCGGTGCTCGGCGTACACCATCTGGAGGGGCACCTGCTCTCGCCGTTTCTCAGCGCCGACCCGCCCGAGTTTCCGTTCGTCGCGCTGCTGGTGTCAGGTGGCCACACCCAGTTGATGCGGGTCGACGGGGTGGGGCGCTACGAAATCCTGGGCGAAACCATCGACGACGCGGCGGGCGAGGCCTTCGACAAGAGCGCCAAACTCATGGGCCTGCCGTACCCCGGCGGCCCGTGGCTCGCCAAACTGGCGGAGCAGGGCGACCCGGCCGCATTCAGGTTGCCGCGCCCCCTGCTGCACAGCGGCGACCTCGATTTCTCGTTTGCCGGGCTCAAGACAGCCGTCATGACGCAGGCGAAAAAGCTCGGCGAAGAACTGGAGGCCCGCAAGGCCGACCTGGCCGCGTCGACGCAGGCGGCCATCGTTGAAGTACTGCTGAAGAAAAGCCTGGCCGCGCTCGACGCGACCGGCATGCGCCGGCTCGTCGTGGCCGGTGGCGTGGGCGCCAACCGCGATCTGCGCCGGCAGCTCGATGCCGCCTGCGCGAAGCGTGACGTGCGGGTGCACTACCCGGAGCTGCATTTGTGCACGGACAACGGCGCGATGATCGCGATGGCGGCTGCCATGCGGCTGCAAGTGGGCGTGCAGCAAGCCTCCGCGCGCTACGCCTTCGACGTCAAGCCGCGCTGGCCGCTCGATGCGCTGGCGGGGGCCTGAGGCGGCCTATTCCGCCTTCTCGCCGGCCGCGCCCTCCGCATCGAAGGTCATGCCCGGCCGGTAGCGCTCCGATTCGCGCTCGAGCCGCTGGAACTCGCGCCCATAGGTCTCCGCGAGCTGCGGCCAGCGCCGGAACAGATTGAAGTTTTCAGCGTTCTGCTGCGCACCTGCACGGGTGAAATTCATTGAGCCAAAGCCGACCGTTCCCGCATCGAGCACTAGAAACTTGTGGTGCATCACCGGGTAGCGTGCGTTGATCCAGAGCGGCACGCCGCGGTTGTGAAAGAAAGTGGCGCTGGAATACCGCTGCGTGACCTGGGAGCGGTCGAGCAGCACCCGTACGTCGACCTTGCGCGCGTGCGCCTCGTCCAGCGCCTTTGCCACCACCGACGAGGTGAAGAAGTAGCCAGCAACCCACACGCGGGTTCGGGCGCCGGCAATCGCGGCGGCAATGGCGCGGTCGGTGTTCGCGCCGGGCGAGAAAAACACCTCGGCCGTTGCGTGGGTGTCCGGCGACGGCACGGCGATGACCTCGGCCGCATGCAGCGGCAGCGCCAGCGCGGCCGCCGCCAGGGCCAGCGGGACAGATCGGAGGAAGGGGCGCACTATGGGTTCAGGCGTCCACGGTCATCAGTACGGGCGTCGTGCTGTGCACCGGCAACGGCAGTACGTCGAGTATCTGGCGCCAGAGGTCAGCCCACTGCGGCCAGTCGTGGCCGCCTTCCGTGGTGAACACGTGGCCTTCGGGCAACACCTCGGCCAACAGCCGGTGGTTCGATGCGAAGCGGTCGCTGAGGCCGTAGCCCAGGTACAACGGTGGCATGTGCCTGGAGGCTCCGGGGTCGGCATATTGCTGCAGCCAGGGCCAGAGCTTGCGGTCGGCCTCGTCGTCGGGCGGAGGGCCGTCGGGCGCCCGCCACGCACGCAGGCCGCCGGCCTTCAGAATTTCGGCGCCGAGCGGTCGGCGGCCGAGGTAGGGCGCCAGGGCGACGATGCCATCGACACGTCCCGGACGCGCCAGTTCATGGATCAGCGCGCCGAAGCCGCCGATCGAGATGCCGACCAGCCAGATCGATTTATAGCCCCTTGCGCGCTGGGGTTCGATCACGCCCGCATGCAGGCGCTCGATGAAGGATTGGTCGTAATAGTAGGAGACGTTGGCGTCGACCAGCATCACGTCCGCCGCGAGATCGCGTTCGCGCACCGCGCTCACGAAGCCCTCGTGCTCGAAGTCTTCCAGCTTCAGAAAGGCGCCCGGCAAGAAAACGAGCAAGGTGTCGGCGCGCGCGCCGGGACTGGCTGCCTGCAAATGCGTTTTCATCGGGCCTGCTTCAAGGAAAAACATCAACTTGAGCGGGTGATACCGGTATCAAGTCGACGCGCATATAAGAAAAAAGTATTTGAAAAAGGGTTACTGAATGCAGGGACTGTTCGACCCTATTGTCGCCTGCCACGCAAAAAAGGCCGGCAACAAGAAGTTACCGGCCCGTTGTTTTCGGAGCCGATTACTGTATCAACAGCTCGACCTTGGTGCTTGCGGGGATGCGCTTGCCGAGCTTGAGCGTCAGCACGCCATTCGCCAGTCTGGCTTCGCTGGCGGCGGCGTCGATATCGAGCGGCAATTCGTAGGCGGCCTTGACCTGGCGCGCGGCTTCGGCCTTGCTCTCGATGCGAACCACGGCGCCTTCGATGCTGATGCCGAGGTCTTCACGCGACAGGCCGGGCACGTCGAGCGACAAGGTCCAGCTGGTGTCGTCCTGTTCAACCTTCACGCCCGGGCGCGCGGTCGAGGCGCTGGAGAAGGCCTGGTTGACGAAGCGCTCGAAGCTCCGGTCGTGGAAGCGAGGGGAGAAGGTGCGAACTGCGGGTGCAAAGAACATGATGAACTCCTGAGTCGAATGAAAGATGGGGACGAGGGGGACAAGAATGTGTGTCCCTTACACTGCGCGGCCTTTCCATCAATGCGTGCCACATGCCATCTCATCTAGGCATCTGCAGGCGCGTTTCAAGAGCATGAATCTCCCCGATATTTCGCGTCGCCGGGTCTTGAAATCCGGTGCGCTGGCGCTAGGCAGCGTGCTCACGGCATCGGTGGCTTTGCCGCTGCATGCACAGGCCGTGCAGCCGATCCGGCTGGCGCTGGTCGAAAGCATGAGCGGCCCTTTCGCCAACACCGGCGAGGCGGTGTTTCGCAATCTGCTGTGGGCCGTGGAGCGGGTCAACGCGCGCGGCGGCATCAAGCTGCCGGGGGGCGCCCGACCGCTGCAGCTCGACCGCTACGACAGCAAGGGCCAGAACGAAGAGGCGCTCTCAGCCTTGCGCGCGGCCCTGGACGATGGGGCGCGCATCGTGCTGCAGGGCAACTCGTCGGCCACAGCGGCCGCGCTGCTCGACGCGATCGACAAGAACAACGAGCGCGACCCTTCGCGCCGCGTGATCTTCCTCAACTACTCGGCGGTCGATCCGGTGCTCACCAACGAGCGCTGCAGCTTCTGGCACTTTCGGTTCGACGCGCATGCCGACATGCGCGTGACCGCACTGATGGAGGTGATCAAAGACGACGCCGCGCTCAAGAGGGTCTACCTGATCGGTCAGGACTACAGCTTCGGCCAGGCGGTGCTGCGCGAAACGAGGCGGCAACTCGTCCAGCTGCGGCCAGACGTGCAGGTGGTGGGCGACGAGTTGCATCCGATGGGCCGCGTGAAGGACTTCTCTCCTTACGCGAGCAAGATTCTCGCAAGCGGTGCACAGGCCGTGGTCACCGGCAACTGGGGCAACGACCTCACGCTGCTGGTGAAGGCGGCGCGCGAGGCCGGTTACCAGGGCAAGTTCTACACGTTCTACGGCAACGCGCTCGGTGCGCCCGCGGCGATCGGCGAGGCCGGCATCGGCCGCGTCGCGGCGGTGGCCGACTGGCTGCCAAATGTGCAGACGCCGGCGTCGGAAGCGTTCTACCAGTCGTTCCGCGCGCGCTTTCCAAAGGCGGCCGACGACTATGTGCATATGCGCATGCAGTTGCTGGTCGAGGCGCTGGCGCAAGCGCTCGAGCGCGCCGCGAGCACCGACGCGGTGCCGGTGGCGCGGGCGCTCGAATCCGCCGATGTCACGCTGGCCGGCCAGCGCGGCCGCATGCGCGCCGCCGACCACCAGTTCCAGCAGCAACTGGTGGTCGGCGTGATGGACAGGCAGGGCGCACCCGGCGTGAAGTTCGACGTCGAAGGATCGGGCTACGGCTTTCGAGTGGTCAAGACCATCGAGGCTGCACGGGCCGAAATGCCCACCATCTGCCGGATGCAGCGGCCCGCCTGAGACCCCATAGAGAATCGACCGATGCGCAACGCCATCCACAACCTCGAAGCCTCCAAAATCCGTGAAGTCGCCAATGCCGGGCTGGGACGCGACGACGTGCTCGCGTTCTGGTTCGGCGAAAGCGACGAAATCACGCCTGAGTTCATCCGCCAGGCCGCGATCGATTCGCTGGCCCGAGGCGAGACTTTCTATTCCCACAACCTCGGCCTGCCCGAACTGCGCGAATCGATCGCGGCATACACCAGCCGCCTGCATCCGCGCGTCGACGCGGGCCGCATTGCGGTCACTTCGGGCGGCGTCAACGCGCTGATGCTTGCGGTGCAGGCGCTGGTCGATGCCGGCGACGAGGTGGTGGCGGTCACGCCGGTCTGGCCCAACCTCACAGCCCAGCCGGCGATCCTAGGCGCCACGGTGCGTTGCGTGCCGCTGGTGGCCAGGGAAGGCGAATGGGCACTCGACCTCGACGCGCTGCGCACGGCGGTCACCGCCGCCACCCGGCTGCTGATCGTCAATGCGCCGAACAATCCCACCGGCTGGACGATGACGCCGGACGAGCAGCAGGCGATCCTCGACCACTGCCGCGGCACGGGCACCTGGATCCTGGCCGACGAGGTTTACGAGCGGCTGTACTACGAGCCGAGCCCGAACGGCTGTGCGCCGAGCTTTCTCGACATCGCCACGCCGGAAGACCGCCTCGTGGTCGTTCACAGCTTCTCCAAGAGCTTCCTCATGACCGGCTGGCGGCTCGGCTGGCTGGTGCTGCCGCCCGCGCTGATGGACGGCATGGGCAAGCTGATCGAGTTCAACACCTCCTGCGCCAGCGTGTTCACCCAGCGCGCCGGCGTGGTGGCGCTCGCGCGCACCGACGAAGTCACGCCGCGCGTGGTGGCGCACCTGAAACAGTGCCGCGACACGCTGGTGCCGCTGCTCGCGGCCGTGCCGGGCGTCAAGGTCGCGCCAGCCCGCGGCGGGATGTACGCCTTCTTCCAGCTCGACGGCTTCGATGACTCGCTGGCCGTCGCCAAGCGCCTGGTGACCGAAGCCGGCCTCGGCCTGGCCCCCGGAAATGCCTTCGGCCCGGAAGCCCAGGGCTGGCTGCGTTGGTGCTTTGCTTCCAAGGAGCCGCAGCGGCTGGTTGAAGGGGTGAATCGGCTGACGCGCTGGCTCGGGCTATAATCGACGGGCTTTGCTTTTTGGCAATCCGCACGGTGCGTGCAGTTCCAGCGCACACCGCAAGTCAAACATCCCGGAACAAGGAAACCAACCATGATCGCAGCCTCCATCAAGGCCGAAGTCGTCAAAGACAACGCCCGCGCCGCCAACGACACCGGCAGTCCTGAAGTGCAAGTCGCACTGCTGACCGCCCGCATCAACGAGCTCACCCCCCACTTCAAGACGCACGCCAAGGATCACCACGGCCGTCGCGGCCTGCTGCGCATGGTGAGCCGCCGCCGCAAGCTCCTGGACTACCTCAAGTCCAAGGATGCCGACCGTTACACCGCGCTGATCGCCAAGCTGGGCCTGCGCAAGTAATTCGAATCGCATGCAAAAACGCCTGAGTTAGTCCACTAGCTCAGGCGTTTTTTACTTCGTGAACCCTTTTCGGAGTGCAAAACAGAGCGAAGCTGTGTCATTCCAATGAAGTTCGAGCCGAACTGCATTGGAATGGCATCGTGTTCTGAGAGCGCTCCAACCGCCCGCGGGGACTGTGTGCCTCGCTATCAAAACAGGAGCAAAACATGAGCCTCTTCAACAAAATCACCAAGTCCTTCCAATGGGGCGACAAGACCGTCGTTCTGGAAACCGGTGAAATCGCGCGCCAGTCCGGCGGCGCCGTCATCGTCGACATCGAAGGCACCGTGGTGCTGGCCACCGTGGTCGCGTCCAAGACCGCCAAGCCCGGCCAGGACTTCTTCCCGCTGACCGTCGACTACATCGAGAAGACCTATGCCGCGGGCAAGATCCCGGGCAGTTTCTTCAAGCGCGAAGCCAAGCCGAGCGAACACGAAACGCTGACCAGCCGCCTGATCGACCGCCCGATCCGCCCGCTGTTCCCCGAAGGGTTCCTGAACGAAGTGCACGTGGTCATCCACACGCTGTCGCTCAACCCCGAAATCGATGCCGACATCGCGGCCATGATCGGCGTCAGCGCTGCGCTGTCGATTTCCGGCATTCCTTTCAGCGGCCCGATCGGCGCTGCCCGCGTTGGCTACATCAACGGCCAGTACGTGCTCAACCCCGGCCAGACCGCGCGCCGCGATTCGCAGATGGATCTGATCGTCGCCGGCACCGAAGCTGCTGTGCTGATGGTCGAATCCGAAGCCCTGCAACTGTCCGAAGAGATCATGCTCGGTGGCGTGGTGTTCGGCCATGAACAAGCCAACATCGCGATCAACGCCATCCACGAACTGGTGCGCGACGCCGGCAAGCCAGTGTGGGACTGGCAGCCGGCTGCCAAGGACGAGGCTTTCATCGCCAAGGTCAATGGCCTGGCCGAAGAAAAGCTGCGCGCGGTCTACCAGATCCGCAGCAAGCAAGCTCGCACGCAAGCGCTGCGCGAAGCCAACGCCAGCGTGATGGCGGCACTCAAGGACAGCGGCGAGCCCTTCGAAGCGGGCAAGGTCAACGACCTGCTGTTCGAGATCGAAGCCAAGATCGTGCGCAGCCAGATCCTCGAAGGCGAGCCCCGCATCGACGGCCGCGACACGCGCACCGTGCGCCCGATCGAGATCCGCAATTCGGTGCTGCCGCGCACCCACGGCTCGGCGCTGTTCACCCGCGGTGAAACGCAGGCCCTGGTGATCACCACGCTCGGCACCGAGCGCGACGCACAGCGCATCGACGCGCTGATGGGCGAGTACGAAGACCGCTTCATGTTCCACTACAACATGCCTCCGTTCGCCACCGGCGAAGTGGGCCGCATGGGCTCGACCAAGCGCCGCGAAATCGGCCACGGCCGTCTGGCCAAGCGCGCACTGGTCGCGGTACTGCCGACCAAGGAAGAGTTTCCCTACACCGTGCGCGTCGTCTCGGAAATCACCGAGTCGAACGGTTCGTCGTCGATGGCTTCGGTCTGCGGCGGCTGCCTGTCGATGATGGACGCCGGCGTGCCGATGAAGGCGCACGTGGCCGGCATCGCGATGGGCCTGATCAAGGAAGGCAATCGCTTCGCGGTGTTGACCGACATCCTGGGCGACGAAGATCATCTGGGCGACATGGACTTCAAGGTGGCCGGCACGACCAACGGCATCACCGCGCTGCAGATGGACATCAAGATCCAGGGCATCACCAAGGAAATCATGCAGGTCGCGCTGGCGCAGGCCAAGGAAGCGCGCATGCACATCCTGGGCAAGATGCAGGAAGCCATGGGCGAGGCCAAGGCCGAAGTCTCGAACTTCGCGCCGCGCCTGACCACGCTGAAGATCAACCCCGAGAAGATCCGCGACGTGATCGGCAAGGGTGGCGCAGTCATCCGCGGCCTGCAGGAAGAAACCGGCACCACGATCAACATCGACGAGGACGGCACCATCACGATCGCCTCGACCGATCCGGAAAAGGCCGAATTCGCCAAGAAGCGCATCGAACAGATCACGGCCGAAGTCGAAATCGGCAAGGTCTACGAAGGCCCGGTCACCAAGATCCTGGACTTCGGCGCGCTGATCAACCTGCTGCCCGGCAAGGACGGCCTGCTGCACATCAGCCAGATCGCGCACGAACGCGTCGAGAAGGTGACCGACTATCTGAGCGAAGGCCAGATCGTGAAGGTCAAGGTTCTCGAGACCGACGAAAAGGGCCGCGTCAAGCTGTCCATGAAGGCGCTGACCGAGCGTCCGGCCGGCATGGAGTTTCAGGAACGTCCGCCGCGCGAAGATCGTGGCGATCGTGGCGATCGTGGCGATCGCCCGCCGCGTGGCGACCGCGCACCGCGCGGGGATCGTCCGCCGCGTTTCGAAGGCGAGCGCAACGATGCACCGCGCAACGAGCAGCAGCCCCAGCGCGAAGCAGCGCCGGCGCTGGCCGAACCGCAGCAGGGCGTGTATGCGGCGCGCGGCGAAGGCGACAACGGCGAACGCCAAGGCTGATCGCAACCGCAAGCGACGCCGCAAAGCGCCGCTTGTCATCTTTTTCATCGCAGCATCCGCCCACTGGGCGGGCTGCAGCCCGAAAAGACCATGAAAGCGATTGAAATCACTTCGTTCGGTGCCCCTGAGGTGCTGCGCGTCGCCGAGCGTCCCGCACCCGTCGCGGGTGCCGGCGAACTGCTGATCCGTGTCGCCGCGAGCGGTGTGAACCGGCCCGACGTGTTGCAGCGCATGGGCCACTACCCCGTGCCGCCGGGCGCGTCCGACCTGCCGGGCCTCGAAGTGGCCGGCGAGATCGTCGCGGGTGACGCGGCGGCGATGGCCGAAGCCGGCTTCAAGCTCGGCGACGCGGTCTGCGCGCTGGTGGCCGGTGGCGGCTATGCCGAGCTTTGCGTTGCGCCGGTGGTGCAGTGCCTGCCGGTGCCAAAGGGCTGGAGCGCAGCCGACGCGGCCAGCCTGCCCGAAACCTTCTTCACGGTCTGGAGCAACGTGTTCGAGCGCGGCCGGCTGCAGGCGGGCGAGACGCTGCTGGTGCAGGGCGGCTCGAGCGGCATCGGCGTGACGGCGATCCAGCTCGGCAGGGCGCTCGGCGCCCGCGTGATCGCGACGGCTGGCAGCGACAAGAAGTGCGCGGCGTGCCGCGCGCTTGGGGCCGACCACGCGATCAACTACAAGACCAGCGACTTCGTTGCGCAAGTGAAGCAACTCACGGATGGCAAGGGTGTCGACGTGATCCTCGACATGGTGGCCGGCGACTACGTGGCGCGCGAGATCGACTGCCTGGCCGATGACGGCCGGCTCGTGATCATCGCGGTGCAGGGCGGCGTGAAGAGCGAATTCAACGCCGGCCAGTTGCTGCGTCGCCGGCTCACCGTGACCGGCTCGACCTTGCGGCCGCGGCCGGTTGCGTTCAAGAGCGCCATTGCACGCGCACTGCGCGAAAAGGTCTGGCCGCTGCTCGAGCGTGGAGAGATCAAGCCCGTGATTCACAGCCGCTTTGCTGCTGTCGATGCGGACGGCGCGGTGCAGGCCCATCGGCTGATGGAATCGAACGAGCACATCGGCAAGATCGTGCTGACCTGGTAACGGAGACACGATGCACCACAACCAACTCATTGCCGGCAACTGGAAGATGAACGGCGGCCTGGCTGCCAATGCGACGCTGCTGCAGGCGCTCCAGCAGGGCATCGGAACGCCTGCCTGCGACGTGGCGGTGTGCGTGCCGGCGCCGTATCTGGCGCAGGTGCAGACGCTCGTTGCCGGCTCGCCGATCGCGCTGGGTTCGCAGGACGTGTCAGCCCATGCGCAGGGTGCCTACACCGGCGAACAATCGGGCGCGATGCTGAAGGATTTCGGTGTGCGCTACGCCATCGTCGGCCACTCGGAGCGGCGCCAGTACCACGCCGAAAGCGATGACACGGTGGCGGCCAAGACCGCGGCCGCACTGGCCAGCGGCATCACGCCGATCGTCTGTGTCGGCGAGACGCTGGCGCAACGCGAAGCAGGGCAGACCGACGAGGTGGTCAAGCGGCAACTGGCGGCGGTGATCCACGTCAATGGCCATTGCATCAGCGAGATCGTGGTGGCCTACGAGCCAGTGTGGGCCATCGGCACCGGCAAGACGGCTACGCCGGAACAGGCGCAGGCCGTGCACGCGGTGCTGCGCGCACAGTTGCATCACGCGGCGAGCGAGCATGCTGCGGGCATCCGCATCCTCTACGGCGGCAGCATGAATGCGGCCAACGCGGCCGAACTGCTGTCGCAGCCTGACATCAACGGTGGACTGATCGGCGGTGCGTCGCTCAAGGCCGCCGACTTTTTGCAAATCATTGCGGCAGCGCGCTGAGTCCGGCGGCGCTGCGATATCGAACCAGGAGTAAGAAAAAATGAACCTCGTCCTCAACATTCTGGTGGGCGTCCAGATGCTCACCGCGCTGGCGATGATCGGCCTGATCCTGATCCAGCACGGCAAGGGTGCCGACATGGGCGCTGCCTTTGGCAGCGGCAGCGCAGGCAGCCTGTTCGGCGCCAGCGGCAGTGCCAACTTCCTGTCGCGCACCACGGCCGTGCTGGCGGCAGTTTTCTTCGTCTGCACTTTGGCGCTGGCCTACTTCAGCCATGCGCGGCCGGCGGGCGGCGGCAGCCTGCTCGAGCGCGCTGCAATTGGTGCACCGGCCGCGCCCGCCGCACCGGCTGCGGGCTCGGCAGCGCAAATTCCGAAGGCTGATGGCGATGCGCCTGCACCGGCCGCGGGCGCCAGTGCACCTGCTTCCGCACCGGCCGCACCGGCAGCGGGCGCAGGACAGATCCCGACCAAGTGATTGCATCCATTTCGATGCAGTGCGCAGCCGGAAAGCGCTGCATTTCAGGGTAAACTCTGACTCTGTCTGGAAAGCCAAAACCCTCACCGGTTCCTCATGCCATCCAGACAATAAAAACCGCGGTCGTGGTGAAATTGGTAGACACGCTATCTTGAGGGGGTAGTGGCGAAAGCTGTGCGAGTTCGAGTCTCGCCGACCGCACCAAATATCACTGGCAGGAACACTTCCTGCTGGTGGCAAGCGGTGATAGAACATTCCCGATGAACCTCGATTCCTACCTTCCCGTCCTGCTGTTCATCCTGGTCGGTATTGGTGTCGGAATCGCACCACAGGTTCTGGGCTACATCCTCGGCCCGAACCGGCCCGATGCGGCCAAAAACTCCCCTTACGAATGCGGCTTCGAAGCCTTCGAAAACGCCCGCATGCAGTTCGATGTCCGCTACTACCTGGTGGCCATCCTGTTCATCCTGTTCGACCTGGAAATCGCATTTCTCTTCCCATGGGCGGTGGCGCTCAAGGAGGTTGGTGTCGCTGGTTTCTGGGCCGTCGTGATCTTTCTCGCCATCCTCGTCGTGGGCTTCGTCTACGAGTGGAAAAAAGGCGCGCTCGACTGGGAATAGCCGAGCTTCGGCAACAAGGTACACCCATGGCCATTGAAGGCGTTTTCAAGGAAGGCTTCGTCACCACGTCGTACGACTCGGTGGTGAACTGGGCCAAGACCGGCTCGCTGTGGCCCATGACCTTCGGTCTGGCCTGCTGCGCTGTCGAAATGATGCATGCGGCTGCGGCGCGCTACGACATCGGCCGCTTCGGCGCCGAAGTGTTCCGCGCCAGTCCGCGCCAGTCCGATTTGATGATCGTGGCCGGTACGCTGTGCAACAAGATGGCGCCCGCGCTGCGCAAGGTCTACGACCAGATGGCCGAGCCGCGCTGGGTGTTGTCGATGGGGTCGTGCGCCAATGGCGGCGGCTACTACCACTACAGCTACTCGGTGGTGCGCGGCTGCGACCGCATCGTGCCGGTCGACGTCTATGTGCCTGGCTGTCCGCCCACGGCAGAAGCTTTGATCTACGGGATCATCCAGCTGCAGCAGAAGGTGCGTCGCACCAATACCATCGCGCGCGCCTGAGCCCGGGGCCTTCATGACAACTTTTGCGATCGCTCCCGAAGTCCTCAAGGACACGATTTCCACCACGCTCGGCGACAAGGTTGCCAGCATCACCGTCGCGCTGGGCGAGGTGACGCTGGTGGTCAAGGCGGCCGACTATCTCGAAGCCATGCAGGTCTTGCGCGACGCGCCGGGCTGCAAATTCGAACAGCTCATCGACCTCTGCGGCGTCGACTACTCGGCCTGGCGCGACAGCGTCTGGGAAGGCCCGCGCTACTGCGCGGTGTCGCACCTGCTGTCGGTCTCTTTGAACCAGCGCGTGCGTGTCAAGGTGTTCTGTCCCGACGACGACTTTCCGGTGATTCAGTCGGTGATGCATCTCTGGAATTCGGCCAACTGGTTCGAGCGCGAAGCATTCGACCTGTACGGCATCGTGTTCGAAGGGCATGTGGATCTGCGCCGCATCCTGACCGACTACGGCTTCATCGGACATCCGTTCCGCAAGGACTTCCCGCTGTCGGGCCACGTCGAAATGCGCTACGACGAGGAGCTCAAGCGCGTGGTCTACCAGCCCGTGACGATCGAGCCGCGCGAAGTCACGCCGCGCATCATCCGCGAAGAAAACTACGGCGGTTTGCACTGACATGGCAGACATCAAGAACTACACGCTGAATTTCGGGCCGCAGCATCCGGCCGCGCACGGTGTGCTGCGCCTCGTGCTGGAGCTCGACGGCGAGGTCGTGCAACGTGCCGACCCGCACATCGGCCTGCTGCACCGCGCCACCGAGAAGCTGGCCGAGGGCAAGACCTACATCCAGTCGCTGCCGTACATGGATCGTCTCGACTACGTGTCGATGATGTGCAACGAGCATGCGTACTGCCTCGCGATCGAAAGGCTGCTGGGCCTCGAAGTGCCGATCCGCGCGCAGTACATCCGCGTGCTGTTCTCCGAGATCACACGCCTGCTGAACCACCTGATGTGGCTCGGTTCGCACGCCAACGACTGCGGCAGCTCGACCGTGCTGATCTACGCATTCCGCGAGCGCGAAGACCTGTTCGACATGTACGAGGCGGTGTCGGGTGCGCGCATGCATGCGGCGTACTTCCGTCCGGGCGGCGTTTACCGCGACCTGCCGGACACGATGCCGCAGTACAAGGTCAGCAAGATCAAGAATGCCAATGCGCTGGCGCGCATGAACGAGAACCGCCAGGGCTCGCTGCTCGACTTCATCGACGACTTCTCCCAGCGCTTCGTGAAGCACATGGAGGAGTACCACACGCTGCTGAGCGACAACCGCATCTGGAAGCAGCGCACGGTCGGCATCGGCGTGATGACGCAGGAGCGCGCGCTGAGCCTGGGCCTGACCGGCCCGATGCTGCGTGGCTCGGGCATCGCCTGGGACTTGCGCAAGACGCAGCCCTACGACGTCTACGACCGCATGGACTTCGACATTCCCGTGGGCAAGACCGGCGATTGCTATGACCGGTACCTGGTCCGCATGGAAGAAATGGCGCAGTCCAACCGCATCATCAAGCAGTGCGTGGACTGGCTGCGCGTGAATCCTGGCCCGGTGATCACCGACAACCACAAGGTCGCCGCGCCCGAGCGCGAGTCGATGAAGGCCAACATGGAGGAGCTGATCCATCACTTCAAGCTCTTTACCGAAGGCTTCCACGTGCCCGAAGGCGAAGCGTATGCGGCCGTTGAGCACCCCAAGGGCGAGTTCGGCATCTACCTGGTGAGCGACGGTGCCAACAAGCCCTACCGGCTGAAGATTCGTGCGCCTGGTTTCGCGCACCTTGCGGCACTCGATGAAATGGCGCGTGGCCACATGATCGCGGACACAGTGGCCGTGATCGGCACCCTGGACATCGTGTTCGGAGAGATCGATCGATGAGCATTCAAAGCACTTCCGCGGGCACCTCGGCGATCGACGCCGCCATGCTCGATCTTTTTGCGCGTGAGGTCGCCAAGTACCCGGCCGACCAGGCGCAGTCTGCCGTGATGGCCTGCCTGACCATCGTGCAGAAGGCGCACGGCCATGTGAGCCTGGAAAGCGAGAAGGTCATCGCCGACTACCTCGGCATGCCGCAGATCGCGGTGCACGAGGTTACGACCTTCTACAACATGTACAACCAGCATCCGGTGGGCAAGTTCAAGCTCAACGTCTGCACCAACCTGCCGTGCCAATTGCGCGATGGGGCCACGGCGCTGGCGCACCTGGAAAAGAAGCTCGGCATCAAGATGGGCGACACCACCCAGGACGGCATGTTCACGCTGCAGCAGAGCGAGTGTCTGGGCGCCTGCGCCGACTCGCCCGTGATGCTGGTGAACGACCGCACCATGTGCAGCTTCATGAGCAACGAGAAGCTCGACCAGCTCATCGACGGGCTGCGCACCGCGTCGACCGGGGAGGCGCACTGATGTCCCCTGATCAAGTCCTCTCGCAGTTCCAGGCAACGGGTGTCCAGACCTGTTTCCACGACCGCCACATCGCGCCGCAGATCTATGCGGGGCTCGACGGCACCAACTGGCGCCTGGCCGACTACGAGGCGCGTGGCGGCTACAGCGCGCTGCGCAAGATCCTGACCGAAGGCATGACGCCAGATCAGGTGATTGCCGAGGTCAAGGGCTCGGGCCTGCGCGGCCGCGGCGGCGCCGGTTTTCCCACCGGCCTCAAGTGGAGCTTCATGCCGCGCCAGTTTCCGGGGCAGAAGTACCTGGTCTGCAACTCGGACGAAGGCGAGCCGGGCACCTGCAAGGATCGCGACATCCTGCACTACAACCCGCACATCGTGATCGAGGGCATGGCCATCGCCGCCTACGCGATGGGCATCAGCGTCGGCTACAACTACATCCACGGCGAGATCTTCGCGACCTACGACCGCTTCGAAGAAGCGCTCGAAGAAGCGCGCGCGGCCGGCTATCTCGGCGACAAGATCATGGGCAGCGGCTACAACTTCCAGTTGCATGCGGCGCATGGCTTCGGCGCCTACATCTGTGGCGAAGAAACCGCCTTGCTCGAATCGCTCGAGGGCAAAAAGGGCCAGCCGCGCTTCAAGCCGCCGTTCCCGGCCAGCTTCGGCCTCTATGGCAAGCCGACCACGATCAACAACACCGAAACCTTCGCGGCGGTGCCTTGGATCATCAACAACGGCGGCCCGGCGTATCTTGAATGCGGCAAGCCGAACAACGGCGGCACCAAGATCTATTCGGTGAGCGGCGACGTCGAGTTGCCGGGCAACTACGAAGTGCCGATGGGCACGCCGTTCGCCAAGCTGCTCGAGCTGGCCGGCGGCGTGCGCAAGGGCCGCCAACTCAAGGCGGTGATCCCCGGTGGATCGTCGGCACCGGTGCTGCCCGCAGCCATCATGATGGAATGCACGATGGACTACGACTCCATCGCCAAGGCTGGCTCGATGCTGGGTTCCGGCGCGGTGATCGTGATGGACGACAGCCGCTCGATGGTCGAGTCGCTCAAGCGCCTCTCGTACTTCTACATGCACGAATCCTGCGGCCAATGCACGCCGTGCCGCGAAGGCACGGGCTGGCTCTGGCGCGTGGTCGACCGCATCCACAACGGCCAGGGCCGCCAGACCGACATGGATCTGCTCAACTCGGTCGCCGACAACATCCAGGGCCGCACAATCTGCGCGCTGGGCGATGCCGCTGCAATGCCCGTGCGCGCCATGATCAAGCACTTCCGCCACGAGTTCGAGGCGCTGATTCCGGGCTACGTGCCCAAGACGCCCGTCAAGGCCTGAGCCCCGGTAAACACATATGGTTGAAATCGAACTCGACGGCAAGAAGGTCGACGTGACCGAGGGCAGCATGATCATGCATGCGGCCGACAAGGCGGGCACCTACATCCCGCACTTCTGCTATCACAAGAAACTCAGCATCGCGGCCAACTGCCGCATGTGCCTGGTGGACGTCGAAAAGGCGCCCAAGCCGATGCCGGCCTGCGCCACGCCCGTGACGCAGGGCATGATCGTGCGCACCAAGAGCGAGAAAGCCATCAAGGCCCAGCAGTCGGTGATGGAGTTCCTGCTCATCAACCATCCGCTCGACTGCCCGATCTGCGACCAGGGCGGCGAGTGCCAGCTGCAGGATCTGGCCGTGGGCTACGGCGGCTCCAGCTCGCGCTACCAGGAAGAAAAGCGTGTCGTGTTCCACAAGGACGTCGGCCCGCTGATCAGCATGGAAGAGATGAGCCGCTGCATCCACTGCACGCGCTGTGTCCGCTTTGGCCAGGAAGTGGCCGGCGTGATGGAGCTCGGCATGATCCATCGCGGCGAGCATTCCGAAATCACCACGGTGCTCGGCGAGACCGTCGATTCCGAGTTGTCGGGCAACATGATCGACATCTGCCCGGTCGGCGCACTCACGAGCAAGCCGTTCCGCTACAGCGCCCGCACCTGGGAGCTGTCGCGCCGCAAGGCGGTCAGCCCGCACGATTCGACCGGTGCAAACCTGATCGTCCAGGTCAAGAACAACAAGGTCATGCGCGTCGTTCCGCTCGAGAACGAAGATGTCAACGAATGCTGGATCGCCGACCGGGATCGCTTCTCCTATGAGGCGCTCAACAGCGACGAGCGCCTGACGCAGCCCATGCTCAAGCAGGGCGGCCAATGGCAGGCGGTTGATTGGCAGACCGCGCTCGAATACGTGGCCAACGGCCTGCGCCAGATCAAGACCGACCATGGCGCTGCTGCCATCGGCGCGCTGGTCAGCCCGCATAGCACGGTGGAAGAACTCGCGTTGGCCGGCGCACTGGTGCGCGGGCTCGGCAGCGAGAACATCGACCACCGCCTGCGCCACGCCGACTTCACGGCGGCCGACGGCATCCGCTGGCTCGGTACCTCGATCGCATCGCTCGCGCAACTGCAGCGCGTGCTGGTGGTCGGTTCGAACCTGCGCAAGGATCACCCGTTGTTCGCGCAGCGCATCCGTCAGGCTGCGCGCAAGGGTGCTGCGGTGCACGCCATCAACTCGAAGGCCGAACTCGCGACGCGCGAAAGCTGGGCGATGTCGCTGTCCAGCGTACAGACCCTGCCGGCCGGCAATTGGGCGCAGGCACTGGCCGATCTGGCCGTTGCCATCGGCGCCGAGAAGGGTGTCGCTGCGCCGTCGACCGGCGAAGCGCACGATGCGGCCAAGGCGCTCGCCAAGTCGCTGCTCGGTGGCGACCGCAAGGCGATCCTGCTGGGCAACGCGGCGGCGCATCATCCCGACGCGTCGCGGCTGCTGGCGCTCGCGCAATGGATCGGCACCGAAACGGGCGCCAGCGTCGGCTATCTCACCGAAGCGGCCAACACCGTCGGTGCGCAATGGGTCGGCGCGGTTCCGGGGCAGGGTGGCCTGAATGCCGCCCAGATGCTTTCGGGCGGCCTGAAGGCCGTGCTGCTGCTCAACAACGAGCCCGAGTTCGATTCCGCCATCGGCGCCGACGTGTCCGTCGGCCTCACGCATGCCCAGATGGTCGTGACGCTGAGCCCGTTCAAGGCCAATCTGGCGTTCAGTGACGTGCTGCTGCCGATCGCGCCTTTCACCGAGACGCCTGGCACCTTCGTGAATGCCGAAGGGCGCGTGCAGAGTTTCCATGCGGTGGTCAAGCCGCTCGGCGGCGCCCGCCCGGCCTGGAAGGTGTTGCGCGTGCTGGCCAACATGCTGGGGTTGCAGGGCTTCGATTTCGAGTCGTCGCAGGACGTGCTGGCGCAGCTTCGCGGCGCGCAAGACGCGGCTGCAACGCACATTCCCGCGGAGCGGCTCGGCAACGCGGCGCCCGCCGGTGTCGATCTGTCGAGTCCCGTGCGCACCGAGCCGGTTTTGCCGGTGGTCGCGACCATCTACCAGCTCGACGGCATCGTGCGCCGCGCGACTTCGCTGCAGCTCACCGCCGACGCACGTGGCAGCGAGCACGCGGTTCGCGGCACCAAGCCCACGCTCGAAGGGGTGCCCGCATGATCGACGCCATCTACGGCTTCGGCCGCGGCCTCAGTTCGGCCCAATGGTGGGTCGTCGGCGGCTGGCCTGTCATCTGGACGCTGATCAAGATCATCTGCGTGCTCGCGCCGCTGATGGGCGCGGTGGCCTATGCAACGCTCTGGGAGCGCAAGCTCCTGGGCTGGATCCAGGTGCGCCACGGCCCCAACCGCGTCGGGCCGTTCGGCCTGCTGCAGCCGATCGCCGATGCGGTCAAGCTGCTGACCAAGGAAATCATCAGTCCGTCGGCCGCGAGCCCGGGGCTGTTCCGGCTCGGCCCGATCATGGCCATCATGCCGGCCCTGGCCGCGTGGGTCGCCGTTCCGTTCGGCCCCGAAGCCGTGCTGGCCAATGTAAACGCAGGCTTGCTGCTGATCATGGCGATCACCTCGATCGAGGTGTATGGCGTGATCATCGCGGGCTGGGCCTCGAACTCGAAGTACGCTTTCCTCGGCGCGCTGCGTGCGTCGGCCCAGATGGTGAGCTACGAAATCGCGATGGGCTTCTGCCTGGTCGTGGTCATCATGGTGTCGGGCAGTCTGAGCCTGGGCGACGTGGTCGCGGTGCAGGGCAAGGGCATGGGTGCCGACATGGGCCTCGGCTTCCTGTCGTGGAACTGGCTGCCGCTGCTGCCGATCTTCGTGGTCTACGTGATCTCGGGCGTGGCTGAAACCAACCGCCACCCGTTCGACGTGGTCGAAGGCGAAGCCGAAATCGTGGCCGGCCACATGGTCGAGTACTCGGGCATGGGCTTCGCGATCTTCTTCCTCGCCGAGTACGCCAGCATGTGGCTGGTGTCGATCCTGGCCGCGCTGATGTTCCTCGGTGGCTGGCTGTCGCCGGTCGGCTTCCTCAATTTCATTCCGGGCTGGATCTGGCTGGGGCTCAAGACTTTCTTCGTGCTCTCGCTCTTCATCTGGATCCGTGGCACCTTCCCGCGCTTCCGCTATGACCAGATCATGCGTCTGGGCTGGAAGATCTTCATTCCGGTCACCCTGGTGTGGCTGCTGGTGGTCGGGGGCTGGATGCAGACGCCCTGGAACATCTGGAAATAAGCGGAGAAAAACACGATGTCTTCAGCTGTTGCTGCCTCCCCGTTCTCGGTCAAGGACTTCCTCAAGAGCTTCATGCTCGCCGAGCTGTTCAAGGGCATGGTGCTGACCGGGCGCTACGCGTTCAAGCGCAAGATCACGGTTCAGTTCCCGGAAGAAAAGACGCCGCTGTCGCCGCGTTTCCGCGGCCTGCACGCGCTGCGCCGCTACGAAAACGGTGAAGAACGTTGTATTGCCTGCAAGCTGTGCGAGGCGGTGTGCCCGGCCGTGGCGATCACGATCGAATCGGAAGTGCGCGACGACGGCTCGCGCCGCACCACGCGCTACGACATCGACCTGACCAAATGCATCTTCTGTGGCTTCTGCGAAGAGAGTTGCCCGGTCGACTCGATCGTCGAAACCCACATCCTCGAGTACCACGGCGAAAAGCGCGGCGACCTGTATTTCACGAAGGAAATGCTGCTGGCCGTGGGCGACCGCTACGAAAAAGAAATCGCGGCCAACAAAGCTGCCGACGCGAAATACCGATAACGGCAGACGCCCTCAAAGAAAAGATCCATGGACGTCAAGACTGGCTTCTTCTACCTGTTCTCGGTCGTGCTGCTGTTTGCAGCCTTCCGGGTGATCACCGCGCGCAATCCGGTGCATGCGGTGCTGTACCTGATGCTTGCGTTCTCGCAGGCGTCGGCGGTCTGGCTGCTGCTGCAGGCCGAGTTTCTGGCCGTCGTGCTGGTGCTGGTGTACCTCGGCGCCGTCATGGTGCTGTTCCTGTTCGTCGTGATGATGCTCGACCTCAACATCGACAGCCTGCGACAGGGTTTCTGGAAGCACTTTCCGCTGGCCGCGCTGATCGGTGTCGTCATTGCGCTGGAAATGGCCTACGTGCTGATGGGTGGCTTCCGGCAGTTGCCGGGGGCCGCGGCGCAGGCACAGGCCGCCATGACGCAGGGCTCGAATACCAAGGTGCTCGGCATCCTTCTCTACACCGAGTACCTGTATCCGGTTCAGATTGCGGCGGTCATCCTCGTTGTGGCGATGATCGCGGCCATCGCGCTGACGCTGCGCCAGCGCAAGGACACCAAGTTCGTCGATGTGCAGGATCAGGTGCACGTCAAGGCGCGCGACCGGATGAAACTGGTCAAGGTAGAGGCGACCCGGCCGGCGCAGCCACCCGCGCCGCCGCCGACAGAAGTGGCCGCACCGGCCACACCGGAGAAGAAGGCATGACGTTGACGCTCCCTCACTACCTTTCGCTTGGCGCGATGCTGTTCGCGATGTCGGTCGTCGGCATCTTCCTGAACCGCAAGAACCTGATCGTGCTGCTGATGTGCATCGAGTTGATGCTGCTCGCGGTCAACATGAACTTCGTCGCGTTCTCGCACTATCTGGGCGACATGCATGGCCAGGTCTTCGTGTTCTTCATCCTGACCGTCGCCGCTGCTGAATCGGCGATCGGCCTCGCATTGCTCGTACTGCTGTTCCGCAACAAGTCGAACATCAATGTCGACGAGCTCAACTCGCTCAAGGGATAAGTTCACCATGAGCGCAACGCTTTCTGCATCCACATTGCTGGCCGTACCGCTGGCGCCCCTGGTCGGCTCGGTCGTGGCCGGCCTGTTCGGCACCAAGTTCGGCGGCGATCACATCGGCCGCAAGGTCACGCATTCGCTCACCATCCTTGGTGTGCTGGTCGCCTTCATCATTTCGGCCATGACGCTCAAGAGCGTTGTCGTCGACGGCGCCCGCTTCAACGCCACCATCTACGAATGGATGGTGGTGGGCGGGCTGAAGATGGAAATCGGCTTTCTGGTCGACGGCCTCACTGCCATGATGATGTGCGTCGTGACCTTCGTGTCGCTGATGGTGCACATCTACACCATCGGCTACATGGAAGAAGACGAGGGCTACAACCGCTTCTTCGCCTACATCTCGCTGTTCACCTTCTCGATGCTGATGCTCGTGATGAGCAACAACATGCTGCAGCTGTTCTTCGGCTGGGAAGCGGTGGGCCTGGTGTCATACCTGCTGATCGGCTTCTGGTACAACAAGCCGACCGCTATCTTCGCCAACATGAAGGCCTTCGTGGTCAACCGCGTCGGCGACTTCGGTTTCATCCTCGGTATCGGCTTGATCGCGGCCTATGCCGGTACGCTCAACTACGGCGAGGCTTTCGCCAAGGCCGACGCGCTGGCCAAGCTCAGCTTCCCCGGCACCGAGTGGATGCTGATCACGGTGATCTGCATCTGCCTGTTCATCGGTGCCATGGGCAAGAGCGCGCAGTTCCCGCTGCACGTGTGGCTGCCCGACTCGATGGAAGGCCCGACCCCGATCTCGGCGCTGATCCACGCCGCCACGATGGTGACGGCCGGCATCTTCATGGTGGCGCGCATGTCGCCGCTGTTCGAACTGAGCGACACGGCGCTGAGCTTCATTCTTGTGATCGGCGCGATCACGGCGCTGTTCATGGGTTTCCTCGGCATCATCCAGAACGACATCAAGCGCGTAGTGGCGTACTCGACGCTATCTCAGCTCGGCTACATGACGGTCGCACTCGGCGCCTCGGCCTATTCGGTCGCGGTGTTCCACCTGATGACCCACGCCTTCTTCAAAGCGCTGCTGTTCCTCGGCGCCGGCTCGGTGATCATCGGCATGCACCACAACCAGGACATCCGGTGGATGGGCAATGTGCGCAAGTACATGCCGATCACCTGGATCACCTCGCTGGTGGGCTCGCTCGCGCTGATCGGCACGCCTTTCTTCTCGGGCTTTTATTCGAAGGACAGCATCATCGAGGCGGTGCACGAGAGCCATCTCTGGGGTTCGGGGTTTGCCTACTTCTCGGTTGTTGCCGGCGTGTTCATCACAGCTTTCTATTCGTTCCGCATGTACTTCCTGGTGTTCCACGGCAAGGAGCGCTACGACCAGAATCCAGACGCGCACCACGACCCTCACCACGACGATGCGCACGATGCGCACGGCCACGACGACCACCATGGCCACGATGCAAAGCCGCACGAATCACCCTGGGTGGTCTGGCTGCCGCTGGTGCTGCTGGCCATCCCGTCGGTCGTGATCGGTTTCATGACGATCCAGCCGATGCTGTTTGGCGATTTCTTCAAGGACGCGATCGTGGTCGACGGCCAAAAGCACCATGCGATGAAGGAAATGGCCGAAGCCTTCCACGGCCCGGTGGCGATGGCGATTCATGGCCTGACTACGCTGCCGTTCTGGCTCGCGCTGGCCGGCGTCGTCGCTGCCTTCTACATGTACATGGTCAACCCGGCACTGCCGGCCGCAATCAAGCGTATGTTCGGGCCGGTCTATCGCCTGCTCGACAACAAGTACTACCTCGACTGGTTCAACGAGAACGTCATCGCCCGCGGCACGCGCGCGCTCGGTACCGGCTTGTGGAAGGGCGGCGATCAGGCGGTCATCGATGGCGCGATCGTCAATGGATCATGGAAGCTGGTCGGCCGCATTTCGGGCGCGGTGCGCTGGCTGCAGACCGGGTACATCTACCACTATGCATTTGCGATGCTGCTCGGGGTCTTCGTCCTGATGACGTACTTCATCTGGTTCAACAGGTAAGCGGCAGCGCTGGAGAAAAAGAAAAATGGGTTTGTTGAGCCTTGCCATCTGGATGCCGATCGCGTTCGGTGTCGTGTTGCTGGCGTTTGGTCGTGACGAGCATGCCAGGGGCGTGCGCTGGATCGCGCTCGTCGGATCCATCGCGAGCTTTCTGGTCACCATACCGCTCTACACGCGGTTCCAGACCGACAGTGCCGCGATGCAGTTCGTCGAGAAGGACAGCTGGATCGCGCGTTTCAATGTGAGCTACCACCTCGGCATCGACGGCATCTCGCTGTGGCTGGTGCTGCTGACGGCGTTCATCACGGTGGTGGTGGTGATCTCGGCATGGGAAGTGATCACCGAGCGCGTCAACCAGTACATGGGCGCGTTCCTGATCCTGTCGGGCCTGATGATCGGTGTGTTCGCTGCGCTCGACGGCATCCTGTTCTACGTGTTCTTCGAAGCCACGCTGATCCCGATGTACCTGATCATCGGCATCTGGGGCGGGCCGAACAAGATCTACGCGGCTTTCAAGTTCTTCCTGTACACGCTGATCGGCTCGCTGCTGATGCTGGTCGCGCTGATCTACCTCTACAACACGTCGGGCGGCAGCTTCGACATCCTGACCTGGCACAAGCTCAAGCTCGGCAGCACGGCGCAGACGCTGCTGTTCTTCGCGTTCTTCGCGGCGTTCGCGGTCAAGGTGCCGATGTGGCCAGTGCATACCTGGCTGCCCGACGTCCACGTCGAAGCTCCAACTGGTGGCTCGGCCGTGCTGGCGGCGATCATGCTGAAGCTCGGCGCCTACGGTTTCCTGCGCTTCTCGATGCCGATCGCACCCGACGCCTCGCGCGAATGGGCCTGGTTCATCATCGCGCTCTCGCTGATCGCCGTGATCTACGTGGGTCTGGTGGCGCTGGTGCAGCAGGACATGAAGAAGCTGGTGGCTTATTCGTCGGTGGCGCACATGGGCTTCGTGACGCTCGGCTTCTTCATCTTCAACGACCTCGGCGTGTCCGGCGGCATCGTGCAGATGATCGCGCACGGCTTCGTGTCGGCTGCGATGTTCCTGGGCATCGGCGTGCTGTACGACCGCGTCCATTCACGCCAGATCGCCGACTACGGCGGTGTGGTCAACACCATGCCCAAGTTCGCGGCCTTCGCGCTGCTCTTTGCGATGGCCAACTGCGGCCTGCCGGGCACAGCCGGTTTCGTCGGAGAGTGGATGGTGATCCTCGGTGCGGTGAAGTCCAACTTCTGGCTCGGCTTCGGCGCCGCCACGGCGCTGATCTTCGGTGCTGCCTACACGCTGTGGATGTACAAGCGCGTCTATCTCGGCCCGGTCGGCAACGACCACGTGAAGGAACTGGTCGACATCAATGCGCGCGAGTTCCTGATGCTGTCGCTGTTGGCGATCGCGGTGCTCTGGATGGGCATTTATCCGAAGCCGTTCACCGATGTCATGAATGCATCGGTGGGCGAGTTGCTGCGCCATGTCGCGGTGTCCAAGCTCCCCTGAAATGTATGACCCCCACGTTTGCGGCTTCGCCGCTGCACTGCCCCTCGAGGGGGCCCCGGCCCGGCTTGGGGCGGCCCGGCGCCGACCGGCATCGCTGAACAAGAGAACGAGATGATTGACAAACTCAGCTGGATGACGATCTACCCCGAGATCGTGTTGCTGGTCATGGCCTGCCTGATTGCCCTGGTGGATCTGTCCGACCCGAGCCCCCGGCGCACTCGCACCTATGTGCTGACGCTGCTGACGCTCGCCGTGGTGGCTTTTCTCACGGCGCTCAATGCGAACGGCGGCAAGACTGCCTACGGCTTCGGCGGCATGGTGGTCAGCGACCCGATGGGCAACTGGCTCAAGTGTTTCGCCACGGTCGCGTTGATGGTGACACTGGTCTATGGCCGGCCCTATGCGGCCGATCGCGGCATGTTGCGTGGCGGCGAGATCTTCACCCTCAGCATGTTCGCCTTGCTCGGCATGTTCGTGATGATGTCGGGCGCCAATTTTCTGCTGATCTACCTTGGCCTCGAACTGCTCACCCTGTCGAGCTACGCACTGGTGGCGCTGCGGCGCGACAACGCGATCGCCAGCGAAGCGGCGATGAAGTACTTCGTGCTCGGCGCGATGGCGAGCGGCTTCCTCCTATACGGCATGTCGATGATGTACGGTGCCACCGGCTCTCTCGACATCAACGAGGTCTACAAGGCCATCGCGAGCCGCAAGGTCGATCACCAGGTTCTGGTGTTCGGCCTGGTGTTCATCGTTTCCGGCCTGGCGTTCAAGGTTGGCGCTGCGCCGTTCCACATGTGGGTGCCTGACGTGTACCAGGGCGCGCCGACGGCCGTGACGCTGTTGATTGGCGCCGCACCCGAACTCGCTGCCTTTGCGATCATCATTCGCCTGCTGGTCGAGGGGCTTTTGCCGCTCGCCATCGACTGGCAGCAGATGCTGGCGGTGCTGGCCGTGGCCTCGCTGCTGATCGGCAACCTGGCGGCCATTGCGCAGAGCAATCTCAAGCGCATGCTGGCCTATTCGACCATCTCGCAGATGGGCTTCATGCTGCTCGGCCTGGTTGCCGGCGTGGTCAACGGCAACACCTACAACGCCCAGTTCGCCTACAGCGCCTCGATGTTCTACATCGTGAGCTATGTGCTGACCACGCTCGCAAGCTTCGGCATCATCCTGCTGCTGGCGCGCGAGGGCTTCGAAAGCGAGGAGATCGTCGATCTCGCCGGCCTCAACCAGCGCAGCCCGCTCTATGCCGGCGTGATGGCGATCGCGATGTTTTCGCTGGCCGGGCTGCCGCCGCTGGTCGGGTTCTACGCCAAGCTGGCAGTGCTCCAGGCGCTCATTGCTTCCGGCCAGGCGCTCTACATCGGTATTGCAGTTTTCGCGGTAATGATGTCGCTGGTCGGCGCGTTCTACTACCTGCGCGTGGTGAAGGTCATGTACTTCGACGCACCGGTCACCGCCACAACGGTTTCGGCACCCCGGGACGTGCGCACCGTGCTCAGCCTCAATGGCGCGATGATCCTGATCCTCGGCATCGTGCCGGGCGGCCTCATGACGCTCTGCGCCGATGCGATCGTGGCCACGCTGGCCAATTGATCCGACGTGTCGCAAACCGCGTCAGTCTGGTTCGTGCTGCTGGTTGCGCTGATCGCGGCCAACCTGCCGTTCGTCAACGAACGCCTGCTCGCCCTGGTGCCGCTGCGCTCGCGCAGCAAGCCGCTTGCCATGCGCCTGGCGGAACTGGTGTTTCTGTATTTCGTGGCGGGCGGGGTAGGGTTGCTGTTCGAGCGGCGCGTCGGGCAGATCGCCCCGCAGGGCTGGGAGTTCTATGCGGTGACAGGAGCGCTGTTCCTGGTGCTCGCGTTCCCCGGTTTCACCTGGCGCTACTTGCTCAAACACCGGAGAGCCAGCCATGCCTGAATCACACCTGAGGGAAGAGGCCACGGCCAGCGAGTTGCTGGTCAAGGGCAACTTCCTGCATGCCAGGCGCGACACCGTTCGCCTGCCCGACGGCCACAGCGCCACGCGCGAATACGTCGTTCATCCGGGCGCGGTCGTGGTGGTGCCGCTGCTCGACGATGGGCGCGTCGTGCTCGAGCGGCAGTTCCGCTACCCGGTCGGTCACGTCATGACGGAATTTCCGGCGGGCAAGCTCGATGCCGGGGAAGACCCGTTGCTTTGCGGCCAGCGCGAACTGCTCGAAGAAACCGGCTACCGTGCGCGCGAGTGGGCCCACGCCGGCGCGATGCACCTTGCGGTGGCCTATTCGACCGAGATCATTCATGTTTACTTTGCGCGTGGCCTGGAGCTCGGCACGCGTCAGCTCGACCACGGCGAGTTTCTCGACGTCTTCACGGCAACGCCCGACGACTTGCTCGACTGGTGCCGCAACGGCACCGTCACCGATGCCAAGACCCTGACCTGCACGCTCTGGCTTCAGAACGTCCTGTCGGGCGCGTGGACACTCGACTGGCGCCCTGCCGCCCCCATAGACGCGGCCTGATAATCGGCGCATGAAGGTTCTCAACCTCCAATGCGCGCACGGCCACGGCTTTGAAGGCTGGTTTGCGTCCAACGATGCGTTCGAAACGCAGTTGGCCGGCGGTCTCGTCGCGTGCCCGGTCTGCAGCGACACCCGCGTCACCAAGCTGCTGAGCGCACCGCGCCTCAATCTTGGCAATGCCAGGCCGCCCGAGGCGGCGCCGCCCCAGCCGCCGGCGGGCACGTCGCTGGAGGCGCGATGGCTGCGTGCGGTGCGCGAGGTGATGGCTCAGACCGAAGATGTCGGCGACCGTTTTGCCGACGAGGCGCGCCGGATTCACTACGGCGAAGCGGCCGAGCGCGGCATCCGTGGCCAGGCGACGCGCGAGCAGGCCGAGGCGCTGGTCGATGAGGGTATCGCGGTGATGCCGCTGCCAGTGCCAGCCGCCCTCAAGGAAACGCTGCAGTAGCCAGGCGGATGCCGGCTGGCGGATTGGCGCCACGGTTCGTCAGTGGAAGCGCAGCGCCCATGCCCAGAAAATCCGGGGTGCCAGAAGCACCCCGATGGTCGCAAGGCCCCGCGCGGAGAAACGCTGCCGCCAGGTCCAGTTCGGCGATAGAAAGCACCGCCACGCATGGAGCCGCTCGCCGTCTCGTGCATAGCGAAGTGTCGCGACAGTCGCCATGCCCGAGAACCGTTGCCGCTTTTGTGCCACCGCATCCGCGGGCACCACGAGTTGCTCGGCAAGTTCGTAGAACCTGTGCACATCCATGCCGCGTCCGGCGGTCGTGACGGATCCTGGCTGCACGCGATAGGCCGAAACATATTCCCCCACGAAGCGCCCCCACGCCCCGCTGTTGGCGAGGCGCACCGAAAGCCCCCAATCGCCGACATTGCCGTCGCGTGGCCCCTGCATGTACCGGACATAGGTTTCCTTGGTAATCAGGAACGAATTGGGCGGCACCGATTCCGTCAGACACCATTGCCACAGGGGCTGGGCCCGCGCAGGGCCATCCTTGCCGTATTTCAAGTCATTTTCGGAGGTGCGCTTTGCATCGACCTGTCCCGTTTCGTCCATGATCAGGTTGCCCCCGAACCACAGCTTTACGCGCGAGTCGGTCTCGCCGGCACAGGCGCTCGCCAACAGGTGCAGCCCGTTCGGGCAGAGTTGATCGTCGTTGTGCAGAAACAGCAGGTGGTCGCACCTGGCCCGCGCGCCCAGAAACCACTGGTTGGGATAGGTGCCCTTCGACGGCTCGCTCGGCAGGTACTCGATCAGATCCGCCAGGCCACTGGCTCCGATGACAGCCCGATTGCGATCCCAGTATTCGCGGGGGCTGTCGTCGCCGATGACGATCTCGCCGATCAGTGTGCGATCTTGCATTGCGACGCTGGCCAGCGCCTCGGCAAGTTGCTCCGGCCGCGCATAGGCCGGGATGAGGATCGAGATCAGCACGCGGTCGACGGAATCAGTTCCGGTTGCTTTGCCAGCACCCTTCGCACTGCGTCGATGACGTCGCCCACATCCCGGTCGCTCAACTTGGCCGATATCGGCAGAGAAACGGTTCGCCGTCCGACGCGTCGCGCGTGGGGCGTGTCGTCGGGGTGCCAGCCGTAGGCTTGCTGGTAGTACGGGTGCTCGTTGAGCGCCAGGTAGTGCACCCCGACGCCGATGCCCTGCGCCGTCATGGCATCGAGAAAGTCGTCGCGCGAGATGCCGCAGGCGCACTCGTCGACTTGCACGGTGAACAGGTGATAGGCATGGCGCGTGTCGGGCGCAGGCGCAGGGGGCAGCACGAGCGGGAGATCCGCAAACTCGGCGGTGTAGCGCGCCCAGATCGCCTCGCGCCGTCGCCAGTAAACCTCGACGCGCTCCAACTGCTTCAGGCCGATCGCAGCCTGCAGATCCATCATGTTGTACTTGAACCCGGCCGCGACCACGTAGTAGTGCTTGTAGCCCTCATCGCCGAAGCGCTTCCAGGCGTCCTTGCTCATGCCGTGAAGCCCCAACACCTTGATGCGGGCCGCGTCTTCTTCCTTGCGTGCGAACACCATGCCACCTTCACCGGTAACGATGTTCTTGGTCACGTAGAAGGAGAAGCAGCCAAAGTCCCCCATGGTGCCGGCGTTGTGGCCGTGGTACTCGGTTTCAATCGCATGCGCACAATCCTCGATCACCTTGAGGTCGTGTTGTTGCGCGATCGCCAGCAGTTCATTCATTTCGCAGGGCCGCCCGCCAAAATGTACCGGGATGATCGCCCGGGTGCGATCCGAGAGCTTGGCCCGCACCTGCGCCGGATCGATGTTCAATGTATCCGGGTCGATGTCCGCCAATACTGGCCTCGCCCCGACGTGGATGATGGCGTTGGCCGTGGCGCAGAAGGTCAGTGGCGTGGTGATCACTTCGTCGCCGGGGCCGACGCCGGCAGCCAGCAAAGACAGATGGATGGCTGCGGAACACGAATTCAGCGCCACCGCGTGCTGCGCGCCGCGGTAGGCCGCAAAGTCTCGCTCGAACCGGGCCACCCGCGGGCCGGTGCCGAGCCAGCCTGATCGCATGACCGCCTCGACCTCGTCGATCACGTCTTCCTCGATCATTGGCGAGCCAAAGACAAGAAAGTCGGCTTTGCTTCGCACTGGCATCGTCACTCCTCTGCTGGTTGAAGCTTCAGCTTCCCCAATGCGCATCGAGAATGCGGCCATCCAATGACGGCCGGCGTCGGTGAACCACGAAAACACTGACCAGAATCTGACTTCGCTCGAAAGGGAAGCCGATATTAGATCGACTCGCTACCTTTGGATACGAGGGTTTGCATTTGCATCCATGGTGTGTGCATTTGTCAATTTGTAATACCAGGGACGCGGTTTAGACCGAAGGTCCTTGCAAGAGAGTCAAGCCGCGAACTGCAGCGCGGCCAGGCGGGCATACACGCCGCCCTGCGCGACCAGCGTCGCGTGCGTGCCTTGTTCGACGATGCCGCCATGGTCGAGCACGATGATCCGGTCGGCCTTTTGAACCGTGGCGAGGCGGTGCGCAATCACGAGCGTCGTGCGGCCTTCCATCGCCGACTCGAGCGCTGCCTGCACCATGCGCTCGCTCTCGGCGTCGAGTGCGCTGGTGGCTTCGTCGAGCAGCAGCAGCGGGGGGTTCTTGAGCATGGCCCGTGCGATCGCAATGCGCTGGCGTTGACCGCCGGACAAACGCACGCCGCGCTCGCCCAGAAAGGTGCCGTAGCCCTCGGGCAATGCCTTCAGGAAGTCGTCCGCAAAGGCCGCGTGCGCCGCTTCGTGCACCTCGGCATCGGTCGCCTCCGGCCGGCCGTAGCGGATGTTCTCGAGTGCACTGGTCGAAAAGATCACCGCATCCTGTGGCACCAGCCCGATGCGATCGCGCAATTGCTCGAGCGACAGGCTGGCCAATGGGGTGCCGTCCAGCAGGATGCGGCCCGACTGGGGGTCGTAGTAGCGCAGCAGCAACTGGAACACCGTGCTCTTGCCGGCGCCGCTGGAGCCGACCAGTGCCACCGTCTCGCCAGGCGCGACCTGCAGGCTGAAATCGCGCAGTGCGGGAGTCAGTGGCCGTGACGGATAGTGGAAGGTGATCGCTTCAAGGCGGATGGCGCTTCCGGCAGGCGGTACGGACGCTGCCGTCGGATTGGAGGGCGAAACAATGGCCGACTGCGCGTGCAGCAGTTCCATCAGCCGCTCGGTGGCGCCGGCCGCCCGCAGCAGATCGCCATAGACCTCGCCGAGCACGGCGGCGGCACTCGCGAGAATGATCACGTACACCACGGTCTGGCCGAGGTGACCCGCCGTGATGTCGCCCCGCAGCACCGCCTGCGTGCCCTGATACAGGCCCCAGAGCAGGGCGGCCGAAGTCGCGATGATGATGAAAGCCACGAGCACCGAGCGGGCCTTGGTTCGCCGCACTGCGGTCTGGAATGCCTGCTGCGTCGATGCATCGAAGCGCGCCGATTCACGCGCTTCGGCGGTGTAGCTTTGCACCACCGGAATCGCGTTGAGCACCTCGGCAGCGATGGCACTCGAGTCGGCCACGCGATCCTGGCTGGCGCGCGAGAGTTTGCGCACGCGGCGCCCGAACCACATGCTCGGCAGCACCACCAGCACCAGGATCAGCAGCACCTGGGTCATCACGTACGGGTTTGTCCACACCAGCATGGCCAGCGCGCCGACGCCCATCACCGCGTTGCGAAGCCCCATGCTGAGTGAAGAGCCGACCACCGTTTGCACCAGCGTGGTGTCGGCCGTCAGGCGCGACAGCACCTCGCCGGTCTGGGTGGTTTCGAAGAAGGCCGGGCTCTGCCGCAAGACGTGTGCATAGACCGCATTGCGCAGGTTGGCGGTGACGCGTTCGCCGAGCCAGCTGACTGTGTAGAAGCGCGCCGCTGAAAAAAGCCCCAGCGCCACCGCCACGCCGAACAGCGCGAGGAAATGCTCCCGCAATGCCATGGTCTGCGCGCCCTTGTCGGACGACACGAGCCCGCCGTCGATCAGGCTGCGCAACGCCAGTGGAAAGAGCAGGGTGGTGATCGCGGCCAGCACCAGGAACAGTGCGGCCAGCGCGATCTGGAGACGGTAGGGGCGCAGAAAGGGGCTCAGCCCCGAAAGCGATTGGGGCGAACCTTTCGCGGGAGAAGAAGACGCAGCGGTATCGGCCATTTGCCGCCCATTCTACTGAACGGTTGCCTTCTACAAAGGCAGCCTTGACAATTACTGCCTCGGCAATTAATATTTCAGGCATGACAGATCGCAATGCACGCCCCCGCAGCCGGCGCAGCGCCGAAGTCGCCGAATCCGTGCCTGACTTCTATCGGGCCGAGAACTACCGTGCCGAAGAGAGCGTCGGTTACATGATGCGGCGCATCCTCACTGCAGTCAGTCAGGCGGTGGAGCTGCAGATGTCCGAACCCGGCAGCCCGACCTACCCGCAGTGGATCCCCCTGCACAAACTGCAGATGGGCACGGCGACTACCGTTGCGGAACTCGCGCGCGAATGTCAGCTCGACACCGGTGCCATGACGCGACTGCTCGATCGTCTCGAAGCCAAAGGTCTTTGCCGCCGCGTGCGTTCACTGGCCGACCGGCGCGTGGTGAACATCGAGCTGACCGACGAAGGGCGGGCGGCCGCCGAACAGGTGCCCCATTTGCTCTGCCGCGTGCAGAACGAACACCTTGCGGGCTTCAGCCGGGAGGAGTGGGAGCAGTTCAAGAGCTACCTGCGCCGCATTCTCGACAACGCGCAGGCCCTGCAGGCCCGTGGAGAAAAAAATGATGCTTCCTCTTCCTGATTTTTCTGGTTTTTCCTTAGTGCGCCGTGGCACTGCCGTGGCAGTGGGCGCTCTCGCGCTGCTGCTGGCCGGTTGCGCCGACATGGGCAACATCGGCTCGCAGGCACAGATGCGCGACGCGGCTTCGCTCGGCCTCGCGGCCGACCCGGCTGCCGCGCCCGCGAGTGCGATCGACAGCCAATGGTGGCTGGCCTTCGGCGACAGCCAGCTCAACGGCCTGATCGACCAGGCGGTGCAGGGCAACCCGAACCTGCAGGTGGCGCAGGCCCGTCTTGCGCGGGCACGGGCCGCGAGTGATATCGCCGCGGCCGCCGACAAGCCGCAACTCAACGGTTCGCTCGATCTCACGCGCCAGAAGTTCAGCGAGAACTACATCTATCCCTCGCCGCTCGGAGGCTCGATTCAGGAGACCGGCACGCTGCAGCTCAACGGCAGCTGGGAGATCGATTTTTTCGGCAAGAACCGCTCGGCGCTCAATGCGGCGCTCGGCACTGCCAACGCGGCCGCCGCCGATGCGGATGCGGCGCGCGTGCTGCTTGCCAGCAACGTGGCGCGCGGCTACCTGCAGTGGGCCCGGCTTGATGACCAGCTCGCCGTGGCCCAGCGCACGCTGGCGCAGCGCGACGAAACCTTGCGCCTGGTTCGCGACCGCGTCTCGGCCGGCCTCGACACGCGGCTCGAGCTGCGCCAGAGCGAGGGCGGCTTGCCGGAAGCGCGGCAACAGATCGAAGCACTGAACGAACAGATCGCCATCGCCCGGCATGCGCTCGACGCGCTGGTCGGCCAGCCGGACGCCAGCACCAGCCTCAAGCCACCGGTGCTCGCGATGCTGCAACCGATCGCGCTGCGATCCGTCCTGCCGGCCGACCTGCTGGGTCGCCGCGCCGACATCGCGGCCGCGCGCTGGCGCGTCGAGGCGGCCACGCAGGACGTGGCCAATGCGCGAACCCAGTTCTATCCGAACATCAACCTGGTGGCCTTCGCCGGCTTCCAGGCGATCGGTTTCGACACCTTGTTGAAGTCGGGCAGCCAGCAGTGGGGCATTGGCCCCGCGATCCGGTTGCCGATCTTCGAAGGCGGCAAGCTGCGCGCCAATCTGCGCGGCAAATCGGCCGATCTCGATGCCGCGATCCAGAGCTACAACGCCAGCGTGCTCGACGCCGTGCGCGACGTGGCCGACCAGGTCGCCTCGGCCCAGTCGATCGGCCGTCAGCAGGCGCAGCAGCGTGAAGCGCAGTCCGCGGCCGAGAGCGCCTGGGATATCGCCCGCCAGCGCTACAGCGCCGGCCTCGGCAACTATCTCAACGTGCTGAGCGCCGAGACCACGGTGCTGGCGCAACGCCGCCAGGCCGTCGACCTCGCCGCACGCGCGCTCGACACCCAGGTAGGGCTCGCGCGCGCACTCGGTGGCGGCTGGCAGCCCACCCCGGGCTCGACGAGCACCGCCGCACTCGCTGCGCCCAGGCCGCATTGATCCCATCGCCCCCTCATTCCGAGAGTGAACAAACCATGACCGATACCGTCAATCCCGGCGCCCCCGCCGCGCAAGCCGAAGTTGTTGAAGCTGCACCGAACGGCAAGCGGCGCAAGGCCTTGACCGCACTCGCGGCCGTCGTGATCGTCGCCGGTGGCGGCTGGGGTCTGTACGAGTGGCTGGTTGCCAGCCACTACGAAGACACTGACAACGCCTACGTGCAGGGCAACGTGATCCAGATCACGCCGCAGATCGGCGGCACCGTGATGGCCATCGGCGCCGACGACACCGACTTCGTCAAGGCCGGCCAACCCCTGGTGCAGCTCGATCCGGCCGATGCCAGGGTCGCGTTCGAACAATCCGAGGCCGCACTCGCGCAGTCGGTGCGCCAGGTGCGCACGCTCTATGCCAACAACGGCTCGCTGGCGGCTCAGGTCACGCTGAAGCAGGCCGACATCGTGCGCGCCCAGAGTGACATCGCCCGCGCCCAAGACGACCTGAAGCGCCGCCAGGCGCTCACCGGCAACGGCGCCGTGTCGAAAGAAGAACTGAGCCATTCTGAAACCGCACTGTCCAATGCCCGCAGCCAGCTGGCCGCGGCACAGGCCGGCGTGGCGGCCGCGCGCGAGCAATTGGTGAGCAACCAGTCGTTGACCGAGGGCACCAGCATTGCCGAGCACCCGAGCGTGCAGGCCGCCGCCGCCAAGGTGCGCGAGGCTTATCTCGCGACCCAGCGCGTCGCGATGCCCGCGCCGGTGGACGGCTACGTGGCCAAGCGCACCGTCCAGCTCGGCCAGCGCGTCACGGCCGGCACGCCGATGATGTCGATCGTGCCGCTCAACCAGCTCTGGGTCGATGCCAACTTCAAGGAAGTGCAGCTGCGCAACATCCGCATCGGGCAACCGGTCAAACTCACCGCCGACCTGTACGGCAAGAAGGTGGAGTACGACGGCAAGGTCGCCGGCCTCGGTATCGGCACCGGCGCCGCTTTCGCGTTGCTGCCTGCACAGAACGCCACCGGCAACTGGATCAAGGTGGTGCAGCGCGTGCCGGTGCGCATCGCGCTGGATGCCGAGCAGCTCAAGGCCAGTCCGTTGCGCGTCGGTCTGTCGATGGACGCCGAAATCGACGTCAAGAACAAGGACGGCAAGATGCTCGCCGACGCACCGCGCGCGAGCGCGCTCACGCAGACCGCGGTCTACAGCTCGCTCGACCACGGCGCCGACGCCGTGGTGAACGGCATCATCGCTGCCAACCTAAGCGGCGCTACCCCCACGGCCAAGCGACCGGCCAGCCCCACGGCACCGGCCGCCGCCCCCGGCGCGGCAGCCACGCCCCCGCTGGCGAATGGATCGCCTTCGGCTGCTGTGGCCATGTCCGCCCACCGCAGCTGACCTGAGGCCGCAGCCTTTCCATGGCCACTGCCGCTCCCGCCCACATCGTCCACGCGCCACTCGAAGGCGCGGCGCGCGTGTGGGGCACCGTCGCGCTCTCGGCGGCGACTTTCATGAACGTGCTCGACACGTCGATCGCGAATGTGTCGCTGCCCGCGATCTCCGGTGACCTCGGCGTCAGTTCGACGCAGGGCACCTGGGTCATCACGAGTTTTGCGGTTGCGAACGCGATCGCCGTGCCGCTCACCGGCTTCATGACGCAACGCTTCGGGCAGGTGCGCCTGTTCATGGCGAGCGTGATCCTGTTCATGATCACTTCGCTGCTGTGCGGCCTCGCGCCGAACATGACGACGCTGATCCTGTTCCGCGCGCTGCAGGGCTTCGTGGCCGGGCCCATGATCCCGCTGTCGCAGACGCTGCTGCTGTCGAGCTATCCACGCGCCAAGGCCGGGCTCGCCATGGCCATGTGGTCGATGACCACGCTGGTCGCGCCCGTCATGGGGCCGCTGCTGGGCGGCTGGATCACCGACAACATCTCGTGGCCATGGATTTTCTACATCAACATCCCTGTCGGCATCGTCGCCGCCGCGATCACCTGGGCGCTCTACCGCAGGCGCGACAGCGCAAAGCACAAGGTGCCGATCGATTCCATCGGCCTCGCGCTGCTGGTGCTCTGGGTCGGCTCGCTGCAGCTCATGCTCGACAAGGGCAAGGAACTCGACTGGTTCCACTCGGCGCAGATTCTCGCGCTGGCCGTGGTGGCGGTGGTTGCCTTCGCGTTCTTCCTGATCTGGGAGCTCACCGAGAAACACCCGGTGGTGGATCTTTCTCTGTTCAAGCGCCGCAACTTCTGGTCGGGCGCATTCGCGACCGCCGTGGCCTATGGCCTGTTCTTTGGCAACGTGGTGATCCTGCCGCTGTGGCTGCAGCAATGGATGGGCTACACCGCGACACAGGCCGGCATGATCATGGCGCCGGTCGGGCTGCTGGCGATCTTCTTCTCGCCGATCGTCGGCCTCACGGTGGGCAAGATCGACCCGCGCCGCTACGCGACGTTCTCGTTCCTGGTGTTCGCGCTTGTGCTGTGGATGCGCTCCAATTTCAACACCCAGGCCGACTTCTGGACGATCATGATCCCGACCGTGATCCAGGGCGTGGCGATGGCATTCTTCTTCATCCCGCTGGTGACGATCACGCTGTCGGGCCTCACGCCCGACCGCATCCCGGCGGCCTCGGGCCTGTCGAATTTCCTGCGCATCACCGCAGGTGCCATGGGTACCTCGATCGCCACCACGCTCTGGGAGAACCGCGCGGCGCTGCACCATGCGCAGTTGGTCGAGTCGGTCAACACGGGCAGCGCGGCGGCCAACAGTGCCATCGCCGGACTCGGCAGCAGCGGGCTCAGTGCCGAACAGGTGCTGGGGCAACTCAATCGGCTGGTCGACCAGCAGGCCTTCATGCTGGCCTCCAACGATCTGTTCTATGGCTCGGCGCTGCTGTTCATCCTGTTGATACCGCTGGTCTGGCTGGCGCGGCCCGCGAAAGGTGGCGCAGGCGGCGATGCTGCAGCCGGCGCGCACTGAACGCGCCAAGGTTGCACTGCAGCATAGGCATTTGCCCCAGTAGGAAGGGCATCAGGGCGCGCCTAACATCCGTCCGCGCCCAATCAGGGCGCGCACAGACCAACTGCATGACCGACACTTCCTGCCAGAACCCCGGCGACCGCGCGAGATGAGCGACATCATTCTCGAAACACGCCAGCTCACCAAGGAATTCAAGGGCTTCACTGCGGTCAGCAAGGTCGATCTGGCGGTTCAGCGCGGTTCGATCCATGCGCTGATCGGCCCCAACGGTGCAGGCAAGACCACCTGCTTCAACCTGCTCACCAAGTTTCTCGAGCCGACCTCCGGCACGATCCTGTTCAACGGGCAGGACATCACCAGCGAGCGCCCGGCCCAGATCGCGCGGCGCGGCATCATCCGCTCGTTCCAGATCTCGGCCGTTTTTCCGCATCTCACGCTGCTCGAGAACGTGCGGCTCGGATTGCAGCGCGCACTCGGGACCTCGTACCACTTCTGGAAGAGCGAAAAGTCGCTCAAACCGCTCGATGCGCGTGCGCGCGAACTGCTGGCCGAAGTCGGCCTTGAAGACCTCGCCGACGAGCAGACCGTGAACCTGCCCTACGGCCGCAAGCGTGCGCTCGAGATCGCCACCACACTCGCGATGGCGCCCGAGCTGATGCTGCTCGACGAGCCCACGCAGGGCATGGGCCATGAAGACGTGCACCGTGTGGCCGAACTCATCAAGCGCGTTTCGGTTGGCCGCACCATCCTGATGGTGGAGCACAACATGAGCGTGGTGTCGACCATCGCCGACACCATCACGGTGCTGCAACGCGGCGCGGTGCTGGCCGAGGGGCCGTACGAGCAGGTGTCGAACAACCCGCTGGTGATGGAGGCCTACATGGGCACCACCGACGGGCAACTTCAAGGGGCACATTGATGGCCGTCCCCGCGCTCGAAATCAAAGACTTGCACGCCTGGTACGGCGAGTCGCACGTGCTGCATGGCGTCGACATGGTCGTGCAGCCCGGCGAAGTCGTCACGCTGCTGGGCCGAAACGGGGCAGGGCGCACCACTACGATGCGTGCCGTGCTCGGCCTCACCGGCAGCCGCAAGGGCAGCATCAAGGTGCACGGCACCGAAACCATCGGCATGGCGACGCACCGCATCGCGCACCTCGGCATCGGCTACTGCCCCGAAGAGCGCGGCATTTTTGCGAGCTTGTCGGCCGAAGAAAACCTGATGCTGCCGCCGGCACTCAAGGGCCCCGACAAGGGCATGTCGGTCGACGAGATCTACGCCATGTTTCCCAACCTGGCCGAGCGCCGCAACAGCCAGGGCACCCGGCTGTCGGGCGGCGAGCAGCAGATGCTCGCGGTCGCGCGCATCCTGCGCACCGGCGCCAGGCTGCTGCTGCTCGACGAGATCTCCGAAGGCCTTGCGCCCGTGATCGTGCAGGCGCTGGCCCGCATGATCCACACCTTGCGCAGCAAGGGCTACACCATCGTGATGGTCGAGCAGAACTTCCGCTTCGCAGCGCCGCTGGCCGACCGCTTCTACGTGATGGAGCACGGCCGCATGGTCGAGGCCTTCGCCGCGAAAGACCTGGAAGCCAAGATGCCCGTGCTCAGCGAACTGCTCGGCGTCTAGCGCCGCGCACCCCGTTTTCCCCGTTGAATCGTCAACCCACCCCAGGAGACATCATGCAAACACAACTCAAAGCCATCGCCCTCATGCTCGCGGCCGCAGGCCTTGCCAGCCACGCGGCGCAGGCGCAAGAAAAGGTCGTCATCGGGTACATCAGCGACCTCTCGGGCCTCTACGGCGACCTGGAAGGCAAGGGCGGCCAGACCGCCATCCAGATGGCGATCGACGACATGGGCGGCAAGGTGCTCGGCCAGCCGGTCGAGATCCTGAGCGTCGACCATCAGAACAAGCCCGACATCGCCGCTTCGAAGGCGCGCGAGTGGATCGACACCGCAGGCGCCACGATGATTTTTGCCGGCACCAACTCGGGCGTGGCGCTGGCCACGGCCAAGGTGGCGCAGGAAAAGAAGCGCGTGTTCTTCACCAACGGCGCGGCCACCTCGGCGCTGACCAACGCGCAGTGCAGCCCCTACACCGTGCACTACGCCTACGACACCGTCGCGCTGGCCAAGAGCACCGGCGGCGCGGTGGTCGACACCGGCGGCAAGACCTGGTTCTTCCTGACGGCCGACTACGCCTTCGGCCACGCGCTCGAAGCCGACACCGCCAAGGTGGTAAAGGCCAAGGGCGGCACCGTGGTGGGCGGCGTCAAGGCGCCGCTCAATGCGTCGGACTTCTCGTCCTTCCTGCTGCAGGCGCAGAACTCCAAGGCGCAGGTGCTGGGCCTGGCCAATGCCGGCGGCGACTTCATCAACTCGATGAAGGCCTCCAAGGAATTCGGCATCGACAAGACCATGAAGATCGCCGGCCTGCTGGTGTTCCTGACCGACGTGAAGAGCCTGGGCCTGCAAGCCACCCAGGGCCTGCTGCACACCACCAGCTGGTATTGGGACACCGACGACGAATCGCGCAAGTGGGCCGCCCGCTACGAGGCCAAGACCAAGAACAAGCCGACCGACATCCAGGCCGCCGACTACTCGGCAACCATGGCCTACCTGAAGGCGGTCGAGGCCGTGAAGTCGACCGACGCCGACAAGGTGATGGCGCAACTCAAGAAAACGCCGATCAACGACTTCTATGCCAAGGGCGTGATCCGTGCCGATGGCCGCATGGTGCACGACATGCTGCTGGCCGAAGTGAAGAAGCCGTCGGAATCCAAAGGCCCGTGGGATCTGCTGAAGATCATCAAGAAGGTGCCGGGCGATCAGGTCTACACCTCCAAAGAAGAGAGCACCTGCGCTCTCTGGAAGTAACTGTTGCTCGCCCCCCAGTCTTTGCGCACTGCGTGTCGCTTCGCCAACCCCCCTGACCGGGGGGCGGGCCGGCCGCTTCGGGCGGCCGTGCGCGGCGGCCCCTGCGCGAAGTCATTGCCGCTTTTCTGAACCTCGTTTCCACGATGAACATTTCAATGCCTGCCCTGTTGAGCCAGCTCCTGCTGGGGCTGGTCAACGGGTCGTTCTACGCGATCCTGAGCCTCGGGCTGGCGGTGATCTTCGGCTTGCTCAACGTCATCAACTTCGCGCACGGCGCGCTGTTCATGATGGGGGCGATCCTGTCGTGGATGGCGATGAACTACTTCAACGTCAACTACTGGGTGATGCTGGCGGTGGCGCCGCTGATCGTGGGCGTGTTCGGCGTCCTGATCGAGCGGCTGCTGCTGCGCTGGATCTACAAGCTCGACCATCTCTATGGCCTGTTGCTCACGCTCGGCCTGACGCTGTTGATCGAGGGCGGCTTCCGTTCCGTCTATGGTGTCTCGGGCCTGGCCTACAGCGCGCCCGAAGCACTCAGCGGCGGCACCAATCTGGGTTTCATGTTCCTGCCGAACTACCGCGCCTGGGTGGTGGTGGCCTCGCTGGTCGTCTGCTTCGCCACCTGGTATGCGATCGAGAAAACGCGTTTGGGTGCCTATCTGCGCGCCGGCACCGAGAACCCGCGGCTGGTCGAGGCCTTCGGCATCAACGTGCCGCTGATGGTGACGCTGACCTACGGCTTCGGCGTTGCGCTGGCCGCGTTCGCCGGTGTGCTCGCCGCGCCGGTGATCCAGATTTCGCCGCTGATGGGGCAGAACCTCATCATCATCGTCTTCGCGGTGGTCGTGATCGGCGGCATGGGCTCGATCATGGGCGCCATCCTGACCGGCCTCGGCCTCGGCGTGATCGAGGGTCTGACCAAGGTGTTCTATCCCGAGGCTTCGTCCACTGTGGTCTTCGCAATCATGGTGGTGGTGCTCCTCCTCCGCCCCGCCGGTCTGTTCGGCAGCGAAAAATGATGCTCGCCCCCAGTCTTCGCGCACTTCGTGTCGCTACGCCAACCCCCTGCCGGGGGCGGATCGGCCGCTTCGGGCGGCCGTGCGCGGCGGTCCTCTGGAATTGAAGTCAATGAAGAAAATATCGCTGGTCGTTTATGGGGCGTTGCTGCTGGCGCTGGTCGCCGCGCCGTTCATGGGTTTTTATCCCGTGTTCGTGATGAAGGTGATGTGCTTCGCGCTGTTCGCCTGTGCCTTCAACTTGCTGCTGGGCTACACCGGCATGCTGTCGTTCGGCCATGCCGCCTTTCTGGGCGGCTCGGCTTACGTAACCGGCCATGTCATCAAGATCTGGGGCCTGACGCCTGAAATCGGCCTGCTCGCCGGCACGCTGTTCGGCGCGGCGCTGGGGCTGGTGTTCGGCTGGCTCGCGATCCGCCGCCAGGGCATCTACTTTTCGATGATCACGCTGGCGCTCGCGCAGATGATGTATTTCGTCGCGCTGCAGGCGCCGTTCACGGGCGGTGAAGACGGCCTGCAGAGCGTGCCGCGCGGCAAACTGTTCGGCCTGATCGACCTGCGCAATGACCTCACCATGTACTACGTGGCGCTGGTGGTCGTGGTCGCGGCCTTCCTGCTGATCGCACGCACTGTGCATTCGCCGTTCGGGCAGGTGCTCAAGGGCATCAAGGAGAACGAGCCGCGTGCGATCTCGCTGGGCTACGACGTCAACCGCTTCAAGCTGCTGGCCTTCGTGATCTCGGCCGCGCTGTCGGGCCTGGCCGGCTCGCTCAAGACACTGGTGCTCGGCTTTGCGTCGCTGTCAGACGTGCACTGGACCGCGTCGGGCCAGGTCATCCTGATGACGCTGGTCGGCGGCCTGGGTACGCTCTCGGGGCCGCTGGTCGGTTCGGCCATGGTCGTGCTTCTCGAGAACAAGATCGGCGACCTCGGCAACTTCCTGGCGCGCGTCACGTCGATCGACTGGTTCAACACGCTGGGCGAGTCGGTCACCATGGTCACGGGGCTGATCTTCGTGATCTGCGTGCTGGCATTCCGCAAGGGCATCATGGGCGAAATCATCGCCTTCATCGACCGACGGCGCGGTAAGGAAGCCTGATGTGGCAGCCCGCATCGCGCTACCCTGATCCGGCCTTCGAGGTGCTCGATCCGCGCTTTGCGCCGTACCTCATGTTCAATGCCGCGGTCGAGCGGCTGGCCACCGGCTTTCGCTGGGCCGAGGGGCCGGTCTGGTTCGGGGACCAGCGCGGCCTGCTGTGGAGCGACATTCCCAACGACCGCGTGTTGCGCTGGGATGAGGCCAGCGGCGCGGTCAGCACGTTCCGCCAGTCCTCCAACTTCGCCAACGGCCACACGCGCGACCGCCAGGGCCGGTTGCTGAGCTGCGAGCACGGCACGCGGCGCGTGACGCGCACCGAGTATGACGGCCGCATCACGGTGATCTGCGACGGCTTCGACGGCAAGCGCCTCAATTCGCCGAACGACATCGTGGTGAAGTCCGACGACTCGATCTGGTTCACCGACCCGCCGTTCGGCATCCTCGGCCATTACGAAGGCTTCGCGGCCGAGCAGGAGCTGCCGACCAACATCTACCGCGTCGACGGCAGGACGGGCAAGGCGACCGTCGCCAGCAGTGCGGTGAACCGGCCCAACGGGCTGTGCTTCTCGCCCGACGAACGCCGTCTCTATGTGGTCGAGTCGGGTGCGGAGCCGCGCCGCATCCGCGTGTTCGATCTGGCCGACGATGGCGAACGGCTCGTCAACGACCGCGTGTTCTTCGAGGCGGTCGACGGCGGCCAGCCCGATGGATTTCGCTGCGACATGGACGGCAATCTCTGGGCCGGCTGGGGCACCGGCGAGGGCCACGACGGCGTGAGCGTGTTCGCGCCCGACGCCACGCCGATCGGCCGCATCGCCTTGCCCGAGCGCTGCGCCAACCTGTGCTTCGGCGGCCGCGCGCGCAACCGGCTGTTCATGGCGGCGAGCCAGTCGCTCTACGCGCTGTACGTGAACACGCAGGGCGCTACAGCCTGAGCGGCTGCGCGTAGCCCGTCATCTCGAGATAGCCGCGGCCGACCGGCTTGCCGCTGGCATCGAGCAGTTCGCTCAAGCCCTCCCAGTAGATCGCGCCGGTCGAGCCGCGGCTGTCGAGTTCCTGGTCGTCGAGCAACGCCTTCACCGTGAAGCGGCCGGCCGGCGTCTGCAGCCGCCATTCGACCGGGTAGGCGGCCTGGCTGGTGGGACTCTTCCACACACGCCCCGGCTCGAACACGACTTCGCCCGGCGCGAACGCGCGAAGCGTGCCATCGGCCGTGCGGAACGAGCCGCCGCCCCAGAGCGCGCCGCCGCTCTTGCGGCGCAGGTGAAAGGCGGTGAGCGCGCTGCCGTCGGCGAGGTTCATGCCGATCCAGTCCCAGCCGACCGCTTCGGGGTGCAGCAACGCGTCGCTCCATTCATGGTCGAGCCAGGCGGTGCCGCGCACCTCGAAGGCCTGGCCGCGCAGCGTGAGCCGGCCGCTGGCGGCAAGCTGCGGCTCGCTGTAGTAGTAGCTGGCCTGCGCTTCGTCCGGCCCCTTGCGCGAGAGGCCGGCGCTGCCCTGCAGCAGCACCGGCTGCGTCGGCGCAAAGTGCAGGTCGAGCGTGAACTCGCCGGCCGGTATGCGCGCGTGGTAGCCGTCGGCCCGGCGGTCGAGCGACCAGTCGCGCAGCAGCACACGGGTGTCGGTTTCAGAGGCCTCGGCGACGCCCATGCCGGCGCGCGCAATGCGCTGGTCATGCAGCAGCTTGCCGCCAGCCAGGTCGGTCACGGCGGCGTGCGCAAAGACGAGCTGCTTCGCCGCAAAGGCCGAGCGCATGCCCTGTGTCTCGTCGACGCGCGAGCGGAAGAATGTCACCTGGAAGCCGAAGCTGCGCGTGCCCGTGGCCGCATGGCCGGTGATGTACCACCACTCGGTGCGCAGTTCGGGGTGGCTGCCGAAGTCGCGCGGGAATGCGAGCGTGCGCGGCGGCAACGCCCAGGCCGCGGGGGCCGCCAGCGCGGCCAACAAGACATATCGGCGTGAGAGGCCGGGGGGCGTCATTGCAGCAGCGCATCGATGCGCCGCTGCGCATCGCCGATGTCGCTGAAGGCCGTGCGCACCCAGTCGGCGTCGTGGGTCTGCGGATCAAAGAATGGGTTTCGCATCAGCGTGGTGATCCTCGATTGAAGAGAGGTGCTTCAAGAAATCGAATCCGGAAAGCTCTTGCCAGGCGGCGATTATTCTCTTTCGAGCGTGCGGAGATGACAGCGGGTCGCCCGCCCGCCGCGGCCACGCCGGCCTACCAGGCCGCCGGCAGCTTGCGCAGGATCACCAGCCGGCCATCCCGCTGCCCGATGTAGTCGCCGGCGCTCAGCTCCTTCATCACCCGGTTGACCATTTCGCGCGAGGAGCCGACGCGGTCGGCGATGTCTTGTTGCGTCAGCTTGTGGCGCAGCACGCGCTCGGGGCCCTCCGGCTCGGACAGCTCCATCAGCACGCGCACCATGCGGCCATAGACGTCCTGCAGCGCCAGGCTGCGCACCTGTTCGGTCAGGCGCCGCACGGTGCGGATCAGCTTGTGGGTCAGGTGCATGGCGAAGTCGGGATGATCCGACAGGAACTGGCGCAACTCCGAACCCTGGATCACGCGGCAGGTGCAGGCCTGCAGCACCTTGATGGAGGCCGAGCGCGGCGCGCCGTCGATCGAGAGCTCGCCGAAATACTCGCCCGGCCCGTGTTCGGCGAGCACCAGCTCCCGGCCCTCGTCCGAGCTGGCATAGATCTTCACCCGGCCGCGGAGAAGGATGTAGAGCGAGTCGGTGTTGTCGCCCTCGTTGATCAGGATCGCGTTGGAGGGAAACGCGCGCGTCAGGCCGCGTGGCGCGATGGCGTCGAGCAGGTGCTGGGGCAGGCGGTCTTCGGCGTCGGCATTCATGAGGCCCTCCGTTGCGACGAACGATTATCGGCCGCGCCCGCGCCGGTGTGACGCAGTTCACATCGGCGCTGCGCACTGCTTCATCGAGAAAAAAGAGGGCTCTGTCTAGATTTGAGTCATGGCCTGCGCGAGTCGATTTCGCCGGCCCCCCAAGCCAGATGGAGCCCGCCATGACCGCCTCTTTCACCCGCAGCCCTCTGCTGATCGCCCACTGCCTCGGCCTGCGGCTGATCGCGCTGGGCCAGGCCCGGGTCGATCTGCGGCTGGCGGCGGCGGCCTTCGTGCTTGTCCTGGCCGGGATGCTGGTGGGCTGCGCCAGCCTGCCGGACGCCGGGCAGCGGCCTGTCTCGCAAGCCCGCACCGACGTGGCCGACACCCGCCTGGCGGCCGTGGCCGCCGCCTCCATGCCCGCCGATGGCGAACAACAGTCCGGCTTGCGCCTGCTTCCGGCCGGCGACCAGGCCTTCGAGGCCCGCATCGCCCTGGCCCGCGCCGCCCAGAAGAGCATCGATGCGCAGTACTACCAGATCGCCGATGACGCATCCGGCCGCCAGTTCCTGCGCGAGCTGGCCGCGGCCGCCGCGCGCGGCGTGCGCGTGCGCCTGCTGGTGGACGACCTGCATGCCGCCGGCGAGGACGCGCTGCTGGCCGGCCTGGCCGCCCGCCCCAACGTCGAGCTGCGCATGTTCAACCCGCTGCCGGTGCGCGATGGCGGCGTTGCCGCGCGTGTGCTGTTCTCGGCGCACCAGTTCTCGCGCATCAACCGGCGCATGCACAACAAGCTGTTGGTGGCCGACAACGCGATCGCCGTCACCGGTGGCCGCAACATCGCCAACGAATACTTCGACCGCAGCGGCCCCGCCAACTTCATCGACATGGACATGCTGGTGGCCGGCCCCGCGGTGCAGGCCCTGTCGGCCGTGTTCGACGGCTACTGGAACAGCGAGCAGGCCTACCCGATCCAGCGCCTGGTCGACCCTTCGCTCACGCCCGAGGCGGCCCGCCATCAGTTCGACGCTGCCGTGCAGCAGGCCGACGCCGCCGAGCTGCCGGTGGCGACGCGCGACCCGCTCGGCCAGAGCAGCGTCGGCACCCAGCTGGCGAGCGGCCGCCTCGCGCTGCACATGGCCGGCGTTCGCGTGATTGCCGACGCACCCGCCAAGGCGAACGGTGGTGATGCCTCCCTGACCGACGGCGCCGTGATGAACGGTAAGCTCGAGTTGCTGCAATCCGCCCGCTCCGAAGTGCTGCTGGCCTCGCCCTATTTCGTGCCCGGCCGCCGGACGATGGCCGTCTTGAAGCAGGCCACCGACGGCCGGGTGCGCGTCTCGGTCATGACCAACTCGCTCGCCACCACCGACGAGCCGCTGGTGCACGTCGGCTATGCCCGCTATCGCACCGCCCTGCTGGACATGGGCGTTTCGCTGTACGAGCTGATGCTCGGCGCCGAGGACACGCGTGCCGCCGCCGGCGAACTGCGCGGTTCGCTCGGCCGCCTGCATGCCAAGGTGGCGGTGGTGGACGCGCGCTGGCTCTACATCGGCTCCATGAACATGGATCGCCGCTCGGCCCACTGCAACACCGAGATGGGCCTGATCGTCGACAGCCCCGAGCTCGCCGGCCAGGTGGCCAGCCTGCTGCGCGGCGAGCGCCAGCCCCGCAGCTACGAAGTCCGCAGCAACGGCGGCGGCCAGAGTCTGCGGTGGATCGCCCAGGGCGGTGCCGAGCCGGTCGTGTTCGCGCAGGAGCCGAACCTGAGCTGGACCACCCAGCTGCGCCTGTCGGTGGTCTCCGTCTTCGTCAACGAGGAACTGCTCTGAATCCGCGCCGGGGGCAGGCCGCGCCCCCTGCCACGCGCCGGGGCCCCGCAGTACCATGGCCTGGCCATGGCCTGCTCCGCCTGCGGATTCGATGTCGACCGCACATTCGCCTTCTGCCCGAGGTGCGGCACCCGGCTGGCCGCAGCCCCGCCTCTCGCCCCCGAGCCCGAGCCCGAGCCTGAACCCGAACCCGAATCGGATCGCCGCATGGTCACCGTGCTGTTCGCCGACCTGTCGGGCTTCACCGCGCTGGCCGAAACGGTGGACGCCGAGGAGTTGCGCGCGCTGCAGACCGAGCTCTTCGCGCTGATGGCCGACACGATCCGGCGCTTCGACGGCTTCGTCGAGAAATTCGTCGGCGACGCGGTGATGGCCGTGTTCGGCGCGCCCGTGGCGCACGAGGAGGACCCGGAGCGCGCGCTGAACGCGGCGCTGCTGCTGCACCGCCAGGCCGGCGCGCTGAGCGGGCGCTGGGCGGCGCGCCTCGGCCGGCCGCTGGCCCTGCACATCGGCGTGCACACCGGGCCGGTGGTGGCGGGCCAGCTCGGATCGAAGGATGACGGCGCCTACGCCGTCACCGGCGACACGGTGAACGCTGCCGCGCGTTTGCAGGGCGCGGCCGACGCCGGCCAGACCCTGGTCAGCCGCGCGACCTGGCTGCTGACCCAGCATGCCTTCGGTTTCGAGCCGGTGGGCGAACTGGCGCTCAAGGGCATGGCGCAGCCGATGGCGGCATGGCGCCTCGGGGAAGCGCTGCCGGCCCCTCGGCCGACGCGCGGCCTGCAGGCGCACGGGCTGGCCAGCACGCTGATCGGGCGCGGCGCCGAGCTGCAACTGCTGCACGAGCGCTTCGACCAGGTGCGTGCCGGCCACAGCAACCTGCTGCGCATCGTGGCCGAGGCGGGCACCGGCAAGACCCGGCTGCTGTCGGAGTTCCTCGCGCAGCTCGCGGCCCAGGGCCGGCTGGAGGGCGTCGCCGTGCGCCGCGCCGCCTGTTCCTCGCTCGGCGAGCGCGCCTACGGCGTGCCGGCAGCGCTGCTGCGCGACGCCTACGGCCTGAGTGCGCAGGACGCGCCCGGCGTGGCGCGGCAGAAAGTCGCAGCGGGTCTGGCCGCCCTGGGTGCGCAGGCGGCCGAGACGCAGCAGCTCTCGGCCTTCCTCGGCTACGTGCTGGGCCTCGAGGGCGAGGATGTGCACACCCGCTACCTGGACCCGGAGCAGCTCAAGCAGCAGATCTTTGCCGCCGTGTATGCGGTGGTGGAACGCCGGCTACAGCAGGGCGCGGTGATGATGATCGTCGAGGACCTGCACTGGACCGATGCTGCCTCCCTCGAGCTGTTGCACTTCCTGCTGGAGCGGCTGCGCGAGCGGCCCTTCATGCTGCTGGTGACGCAGCGCCCGGCACCCGCGCTCGAAGCCTGGGCCGAGGCCGCGGCTGCGCAGACCGTGCTGCGGCTCGAGCCCCTGTCCGCGCGCTGCAGCGAGGCCATGCTTGATGCGCTGTTCGGCAGCTCCCAACGCGCGCTGCCCGCGGCGCTGCGCCAGCGCATCGTCGAACATGCCGGCGGCAACCCGCTCTTCCTCGAGGAGATGGCACGCGCGCTGATCGCCGACGGCCTGCTGTCGCGTCAGGCGGAGGGCTGGACCTTCAGCCCGCGTGCGACGGCAGTGCAGGTGCCCTCGACCATCCACGGGCTGCTGCTGGGCCGCATCGACCGGCTGCCCGCCCCGGCGCGCCGGGCCCTGCGCGAGGCCGCGGTGATCGGGCCCTGCTTCGCCGAGGCGCTGTTGCGTACCGTCGCGAGCGCTGCCCCGGCGCTGTCGGAAGCGCTGGACGGACTGGTCGATGCCGGCCTGCTCGCCGTCGTGCCGGCATCGGACGGCCGCCAGTTCCGCTTTCGCCACGGCCTGTTCCAGGAGGTGGCCTACCAGAGCCTGCTGCTGCGCCGGCGCACCGAGCTGCACACCCGCATCGGCCAGGCGCTGGAGGCGCAGTGCGGAGGCGCGCCCCGGCAGCTGGAGGCGCTGCAGGCCCTGGCCCACCACTTCCGCCTGGGCGCGGACAAGGCGCGCGGCGCGCACTACCTGGTCGCCGCCGGTGACTGGGCGCGCGGCGCCTACGCCAATGCCGACGCCATCCGCGACTATCAGCTTGCGCTGGACACCCTGGAGGCCTGCGACGGCACGCAGGACCAGCGCCTGGATGTGCGCGAGCGCCTGGGCGACGTGCTCGCGCCCGCCGGCCGGATCGCCGAGGCCACCCGGCACCTGGGCGCCGCGCGTGAAGGCCGGTCGCACAGCGGCGACCGCGTGGCCGAGGCCCGCCTGCTGCGCAAGCTCTCGGCCCTGCGCTGGGAGTCCGGCGAACGCGCCGAGGCCCAGCAATGCCTCGCGACGGGCCTCGCGCTCATGGACGTCGCCGCCCCGCATATCGAGCGCGCCTGGCTCTACCAGAAGATGGGCGAGCTGCACTTCCGCAACGCCGACAACCACGGCGCGCTGGACTGGACCCGGCGCGCGCTCGCCCACCTGGAGGCGCTCGAAGCGCAGCAGCCTGCCGACGAGGAGGAGCGCCGCAACCTGCGTGCCGCGGTCGCGCTCTCGCTCAACATCCAGGGCGTCGCCCTGGCCCGGCTGGACCGGCTCGACGAGGCCGTCGACCGGCTTGAGCGGAGCGTCGCAGTAGCTCGCGCGGTGGATCTGCCCCAGGCCGAATGCCGAGCCCTGTCGAACCTGGGCGTGCTCTACAGTTCCAGCGACCCTCAGCGCGCCATCGAGGCCTGCGAGCGCGGCCTGCAGACGGCCAGGCGCATCGGCGACCTCGGCCTGGAGTCGCGCCTGTCGGCGAACCTGGCGGTGGCGTACTGCACCCTCACCAACCGCTGCGACGAGCGCGGCGTGGACGCGGCCAACACCGCCATCCGCATCGACCGCAGCACCGGCCAGCTGGACCACCTGGCCGTCTCACTGGTGGTGCTGGCCCAGATCTACCAGTGCCACGGCGAATCGGCGCGTGCGCTGCGCCATTACCAGGAGGCGCTGGCCCTGGCCGAGACGAGCGCCGAGCCTCAGTTACTTTTTCCCTGCTATGAAGGGCTTGCAACCTTGTACCTCGACGTTGATGATGGCGTGCAAGCCGAGCGCTACATGGCGCTGGCCCAGGACACCTGCGAGCGGGCGGGCCTCGATCCCGACGCGCTGGTTGTGCTTCCGTTCCTATGCTGAACTGCAGGAAGGAGTCGCTCCATCATGGCCATCACAACGCAACCCGTGGCGCCCGGCGAGCTGGCGCCGGGCTTTGCCCTGCCGGCGATCGCCGGCAGCGGCCTCATCTCGCTCGACGACTACCGTGGACGCAGCCCGCTCTTCCTGTCGCTGCTGCTGGGCCTGTGGTGCCCCTTCTGCCGCAGGCAGCTGGTGCAGCTCGGCGCCTTCGAGGGCCGGCTCAAGGCCATGGGCGTCGAGAGCCTGGCGGTGGTGGCCACTGCGCCGGAGAACGCGCGCCTCTATTTCAAGTTCAGGCCCACGCGCCTGCACCTGGCCGCTGACCCCGCGCTCTCAACCCATCGTGCCTATGGCATCCCGAAGCCGGAGGTCACGCCGGCCTTGCTGGAAGCGATGGAGACGGTGCGCATCAACCCCACCGGCGAGCTGCCCGAGCCGCTGCCGATCGCGCAGGCGGGCAAGGTGCTGCAGGAGCGGGACGGCTACGCGTTTACACCCGCCGACCAGGGCGACGTCGAGCGGCAATGGCCGCAGCTGAAGGGGCTGTTCATGATCGACCGCACGGGCATCGTGCGATGGGCGTACGTGGAGTGCGCGGCCGAGGGATTGGCGGGGATTGGGAAGTTTCCGTCTGAAGAGGAAATCCTGGGAGCCGGCGAAGCCTGTGCAGCATGAGCACCCAGCGCGCCAAACTGCCCAGCTCGCTGATGGCGAAGAACCCGAACGCCTACTGAGCGAGAGCAGCGCTCACCAATCTTCCTTGACCGCCATCACGGCATCGCGCCCGGCGGCCGCGCGCCCCGCCAGCCAGGCCGTGATGGTCCCGGCCGCAACCACTGCGGCGCACAGCGCGAGCAGGCGCCCCCAGGGCACCAGCATGTCCATCGTCCAGTGAAAGCTCTGCGGGTTGACCACCTTCACCAGCACCACCGATACGGCGAGTCCGAGTGCCAGCCCGGCGAAGGCACCGATCACCGTCCACGCCGCGCCTTCGCCGGCCACCACCGCCAGCACCTGGCGCCGCGTGAAGCCCAGGTGCGCGAGCAGGCCGAACTCCTTGCGCCGCGCCAGCACCTGCGCGCTGAAGCTCGCGGCCACGCCGAACAGGCCGATCGCGATGGCCACGGCCTGCAGCCAGTAGGTGACGGCAAAGCTGCGGTCGAAGATGCGCAACGAGGTGGCGCGCAACTGGCCGACCGATGCGAACTCGACAGCGCCGCCGGCCGGCTGCTGCTGCGCGATCAGCGCGCGGATGGCCTGCTGCACCTGTGCTTCGGTTGCGCCGGCTGCGAGCCAGAGCGACACGTCGTTGACGCTGCGGTCGCCGGTCAGCCGTTCGAAATCGCGCGCGTCGAGCACGATGGAGCCGAACTGCCGCACGTAGTCGCGCCAGACGCCGGCAACAAAAAAGACGGTGGGCTGCGTCATGCCCGCCGCTGGGGTGCCGAACGCTTTGGAGAGGGGCGCGAACACCGTGCCCGGCCTTGCGCCGTACAGGTCGACCATCGCCTCGCTCACGTAGATGCCGATCTGCCCTGCAGGCACCGGCAGCGCATCGCCCATCAACGGCAGCGACTGCGACGCTTCCCCATCGAAGCTGCGCGCCAGCAGCATCACCGGCGGCTGTGTCGACATTAGCGACACCGGCCGTGCGCGCACCGTGCCGACGCGCGCCACGCCGGGCACCTGCGCGATGGCCTGCACCAGGGCGGGTGCGAAGGCCCCGGTGTCGCTGGGCCCGCTGGATGCGCCGACGTTGGCCGCGCGCAGGTAGAGGTCGGCCGGTAGCACGACGTCGAGCCAGCGCGTCACCGAGTCGCGAAAACTCGCGACCATCACGGTGAGCGCCACCGCCAGGCTCAGGCTCGCCACCACCCCGCTCACGGCCACGGCGGCAGTGCCGCGCATGCGCCGCGCGCGCTCCACGGCCAGGAGCGGCAGCAGGCGCCGCGCCACCCTCGGTGCCAGCCGGTCGTAGACAAGCGCGATCAAACCCGGCAGCCCGGTGATGCCACCCACCAGCAGCAGTCCCACCGAAAGGTAGGCCGCGATCGGCATGCCGAAAACGGCCGGAGCAGCAGCCAGCAGGGTGCCGAAAGCGATCAACAGGATCGCGATCCAGTGCCGTCCCGATGCGGCCGGTGCAGCGCCCAGCCCCTTAAGCGTCTGGGCCTCGGGCAAGGCCTGCGCCGCGCGCGCCGGATACCAGCCACCGACCATCGCAGCGAGCATGCCGAGCGTGCCGTAGACCACTGCGGCCGTGGTGCTCCATTGCAGCGACGGCGCCGCACCGGCGAAGTAGCCGCCTCCCAGATCCCCGCCCAGCACGCGCAGCGCAAACGCGGCCAGTGCAGTGCCGAGTGCGATCCCCGCGAGGCTGCCGACCAGGCCGAGCACCAGCGACTCCACCAGTACCAGCCGCAGCCGCTGCTTCGGCGTGAGCCCCAACACGCCGAGCAACGCGAACTGTTGTGCGCGCTTGGTCACGCTGAGCGCCAGCACCGAGAACACGAGGAATGCGCCGGTGAACAGCGCCACCAGTGCCAGCACGGTGAGATTGACGCGGTAGGCGCGCGACAGGTTGCTCACGCGCTGTGCCGCATCGCCGGGCTCGGCGATCTGAACCGCTGCCGGCCAGCCGGGCGACTGCTGCAGCGACTGCACGAACGCGCCGCGATCGGTGCCGGCGGTGAGCCGCAGGTCAATGCGCGTGAGCCGACCGCCGCGCTGGAACAGATCCTGCGCGGCGCCGATGTCCATCACCGCCAGAGCGGCGCCGCCGGCCGCCACGCTGCCGGCGATCTGCACGCGGTGTTGCGTCGCGCCGTCCTTGAGTTCGATCGTGGCCACATCGCCCAGCGCGGTGCGCGCAGCGGCATTGAGGAACACCCGGCCCGGCGCGAACAGCGCGAAGCGCGGCGCGCCCGCCGCCGGCCGCGGCATCAGTGCCGGCGCAATCGCCGGCAGCGCGAGGGCGTCGACGCCGATCACGCGGATCGGCAGCGGCGCCGCCAGGGCCGGCGCCAACGCGAGCGTGTTGATTTCGACCACGGGGCTGGCGAGCGCCACGCGCGGATCACGTACCACGCGCGCGAACAGCGCCTCGTCGAAGCTGCCCTGCGAGGCGCGCAGTTCAAGATCAGGCTGGCCGTTGACCGAGCGCACCGCGCTTGAGAACTCGTCGAGCGCAGAGGCGTTGATCAGGTGCACCGAAAAAGCCAGCGCCACGCCCAGCATCACCGCCACCACGGCCGCCGCATTGCGCCATGGGTGATGGCGCAGCTCCTGCCAGGAGAAGGTGGAGAGCAGGGCGCGCATGGCCCGATTGTGCCGGGCGCCTCAGGCTGCTGCAGCCGCCATGCGCGCCAGGTGCGCACGCACCTGCGGCTGCGCCGCGAGGCCGATCGCGCGCTGGTGCGACAGGATCGACAGCAGTCGCGCTCAGTCTGCCAGCCGCAGCTCTTCGATCAGCCCCGCGATATTGCTGACGGCGAGCTTCTCGTAGATCGCCCGGATGTGGTTGCGCACGGTGGCCGGCGAGCGGTCGAGGATCCGCGCGATCTCCTTGTAGGTGTCGCCCTTTGAGACAAGTTGCGCGATGGTGTGTTCGCGCGGTGTGAGCCCGTCGGCGCGGCAGCGGGGCCGTGACTTGAGAAACAGCAGACCTTGTTCGATGCGGTGCGTCACGACCACGGAGCCGCCGCGAAAGCATTCGTGTCCGTGCAGAAGGTGCTGCAGCAGCGTGGGCGGCAGCGTGCCGCCCGACCAGTCGTCCCATTCGACTTGCAGCATCGCCTCGAAGTCCGGGTCGGCGTGGTAAATCACGCCGCGCGGGTCGGCAATGGCGCTGCCGCGTGGGGGCGCTCCGGCATCCGCGGGGTTCAGCAGCTCCAGGTGCACCTTCCGGTTGATGGCCAGCGCCTCCATGACGTGCGGGGCCAACTGTTCGAGCCGCGCGATTTCTTCGGCGGTGTAGATGGCGTTTCGGTCGGCCCGATAGAGCAGGATCCAGTGCGCGAACTTCGTGCGCGGGTCGTTGACGACGGTGGCGAGCATATTCTCGATCTCGAAGCGCCGCATGACATCGCGAATCTCGCGTTGCCCAGGCGCGGGAAACCACGTCTCGAGATGGTTGAAGCCACGCGTCGCCTTCGGCTGGGCAAACAGCGGAGCCACGGCGGTGTCCTGGTGCTTCACCGGCTCATAGGCCACCAGCATCTCGGGCGACTTGTTGTGCAGGTGCACCGTGTGGATGTCGACGCCGTCGGCCGTGCCCGTCGCGGTTCCCCACAGGGAGGAGTCGAAAGGCAGCACCGGCTTGACGAGGTCGAGTGCTGCATCCTGAAACTTGGAAATCGGCAGATCCTGTGCCATGCGATAGAGCCGCAAGAGCAGGTGGCTGAACTCGGTCAAGGCTGGATTGTTCATTCTGTGCGGTTGATCACGAGTTGGTTCGGGTTGCGCGCCACAGATGGTGCATATGCACTATGTGTGCCGCCGGAAGGGCGTTCGAAACTCGGCTCTGAAACATTTTGTAGTCATTGTCCATGAGCCGCCGAACCATCACTTGCCACTCTTTCATGGGAGCACTGCTCCACTACGCCCTTGTCTTGGCAGCGGTTGCAGCCGCCGCGCACTGGATATTCGTGATGGAAGGCGCGGCGCCATGAGGCTGTAGGGCCGGGGCGCGCCGGGCGATAAAGTGGAGGGCGTCCCACTCGCTCCACCCGACATGCTCCAGCTCCCAACCTACGACGATGTTGTCGCCGCCGCCGTGCGGCTCGAAGGCCATGCCCATCGCACACCTGTTCTGCGTTCGGCCACGGCCGATGCGCGGCAGGGTGCTCAGTTCTTCTTCAAGTGCGAGAACTTCCAGCGCATGGGCGCCTTCAAGTTCCGTGGCGCGTTCAACGCGTTGTCGAAGTTCGATGCCGGCCAGCGCAAGGCCGGCGCCATCGCCTTCTCGTCGGGCAACCACGCGCAGGCTGTGGCGCTGTCGGCGCGGCTGCTCGGCATGCCGGCCCTGATCGTGATGCCGCTCGACGCGCCCGCGGCCAAGCTCGCAGCCACGCGCGGCTACGGTGCCGAAGTGGTGATGTACGACCGCTTCTCCGAAGACCGCGAGGCGCTCACACAGCGGCTTGCCGGCGAGCGCGGCATGACGCTGATTCCGCCCTACGACCATCCGGACGTGATTGCTGGGCAGGGCACGGCAGCAAAGGAACTGATCGAGGAGGCCGGCCCGCTCGACGCGCTCTATGTGTGCCTGGGCGGCGGCGGCCTCACGAGCGGCAGTGCACTGGCCGCGCGGGCGCTGGTGCCGCACTGCGCGGTGTACGGCGTTGAGCCCGAAGCCGGCAACGATGGCCAGCAGTCATTGCGAAAGGGCGAGATCGTGCACATCGAGACCCCGAAAACCATCGCCGACGGTGCCCAGACGCAGCACCTCGGCCACTACACCTTCGGCATCATCCGGCGCGACATCACCGACATCCTGACAGTCAGCGATGCACAGCTGGTCGATGCGATGCGCTTCTTCGCCGAGCGCATGAAGATGGTGGTCGAGCCGACCGGCTGCCTGGCGTTTGCCGCGGCCCGTGCGGCAGGCGATGCGATCCGGGGAGCCCGCGTCGGCGTCATCGTGAGCGGCGGCAACGTCGACCTGGCTCGCTACGCGGCGCTGCTGGGCGAGGCATGAACGAGATGCTGCAAGCCGACATGCATTTCTACGAACCGCGGCTGGGCCATGGCCTGCCGCACGACCCGTTCAACGCCATCGTCGGCCCGCGTCCGATCGGCTGGATCTCGTCGCGCAGCGCCGATGGCGGCGTGAACCTCGCGCCCTACAGCTTCTTCAACGGCTTCAACTACACGCCGCCGATCGTCGGTTTCGCGAGCATCGGCTACAAGGACACGGTGCGCAACGTGCAGCAGACGCGCGAATTCGTGTGGAACCTCGCCACCCGCCCGCTGGCCGAGCAGATGAACGCGAGTTGTGCGGCGGTGCCGCCCGAGGTCAACGAGTTCGAATTGTCCGGTTTGACCCAGGCACCCTCGCGGCTGGTCGCGCCGCCGCGCGTGGCCGAAAGCCCGGTGGCGTTCGAATGCCGGCTCACGCAGTCGTTTCAATTGCAGAGCGCCGATGGCACGCCGGTCGACACGTGGATGGTGCTCGGCGAAGTGGTGGCGGTGCACATCGACCGCGCATTGCTGAAAGACGGCGTTTATGACACCGCTGCCGCGCGGCCGATCCTGCGCGGCGGCGGGCCGGCGGATTATTTCGAGATCGGGCCGGAACAGCGGTTCCGGATGTGGCGCCCACGCTGAGTGGGGCCGGGCACCAATCAGTGCGCCTGTGCGACCGGCCGGGCCGCTGTTGCCGTGGCTGCTGCCGCAGCGGGCAGCTCGCCGCCGACCTGCGGCATGCGCAGGTAGTCGGCCAAGTGCAGTTCGTCGGGCACGGTGTCGACGATCTGTTCCATGTAGGCGGGGTAGTTGGCGGTGCGCTGGTGCAACGCGCTGGTGGCACGGCCGAGGTGGTGGCGAATCAGTTCGCAGCGCGCGCGCAGCATCTTGATCACGCGCTGTTCGGCTTCCAGCAGTGCCAGCCGCGCCATGAACCAGTTTTTGAATTCCGGCGCGGTCGGCCACGATTGCGGCGGCTGCAGCGCCCAGAAATCCTTGCTGCGGCGCGGCAGCATTTCGTAGGCAGCCTTGTCCGCCAGATACGCCTGTTCAAGGGCGTCTGTTACTTCGCGGTATTCCTCACGCAAGCTGGGCATATAGATTTCCTGCTGTCTAGGCCCAAGTATGAATGTCACAAGGCGTTTCCGCGCGACTATGGGATAACTTTTGAAAATATTTCTTGACTTTTTCGGACGACCGTAATTCGTTCGACTTACTTTTGCGTCCCGCCCATGGCTGGGGCGTCTGCTGCGGGTCATGGCGACCGGCATCGGTGCCAAAAAAATGGTCAGGGCGCGATGCCTTCGGCACTCAAATGCAGCACCCGGTCGGCCCTGGCTGCGGCCGCCTCGGAATGCGTCACCAGCACCAGCGATGTGTTGTGCTCGCGCACCTGCGCGGCCAGCACATCCATCACGCGTGCGGCAGTGGTCGGGTCGAGGTTGCCGGTGGGTTCATCGGCCAGCAGCAGGCCGGGTCGATGCACCAGCGCCCGCGCGATCGCCACGCGCTGCAACTGGCCGCCTGACAATTGTTGGGGCAGCCGCCCGCCGAGCCCCTCGAGGCCCACGATGGCCAGCATGCGCTGCACGCGCGCCTCGTCGTGCTGGCCCAGCAGCATCAAGGGCAGCGCCACGTTCTGCGCCACGTCGAGGTGCGGCAGCACATGGAAGGCCTGGAACACGAAGCCCACATGGCGCCGGCGCCAGAGCGCGCGAGCCTCGTCGTCCAGCGTGCCGAGGTCGATGCCGTCGTGCCGCACCGTGCCGACATCCCAACTGTCGAGGCCGGCCATGCAGTTGAGCAGCGTCGATTTGCCGACTCCCGACTCGCCGACGATCGCGACGAACTCGCCCGCCGCGACTTCGAGCGACACGTGTTCGAACACGGCGGCCTCGCCGTAGTGCTTGCCAAGGTTGCGAAGTTGAAGACTCATTCGATGCCCAGCGCGGCCTGCACGAGTTGCGCGACCGCATCGGGTGCGTCGGCCGCGATCACGCGGCGAGCCGGCATGCTGCGCAGCCAGGTGATCTGGCGCTTGGCCAGCTGGCGCGTGGCCGCAATGCCGCGCTCGCGCAGTTCGGCCATCGAACCATGGCCCTCCAGAAACTCCAGTGCCTGGCGGTAGCCGACGCAGCGCCTCGAGGGCATGTCGGGTTGCAGGTCGCCACGCGCCCGCAGCGCGCGCACCTCGTCGAGGAAACCGGCTGCGAGCATCGCGTCGAAGCGTTGCGCGATGCGCGAGTGCAACCACGCGCGATCCGTGGGCTCGAGGGAAAGAATGGCTGCACCGCCTGCCGAACGGGCGTCGGTTGCAATCGATCTTGCCGCGTGAAAGTGCGAGATCGGCTGGCCGCTCGCATGCCACACCTCGAGCGCACGCTGGATGCGCTGGCTGTCATTGGGCGCGAGCCGGGCCGCGGTCACGGGGTCGACCTCGGCCAGCCTGGCGTGCATTGCCGGCCAGCCGTGCGCGGCGCCTTCGGCATCGAGCCGCGCGCGCACGGTGGGGTCGGCCGCGGGCATCGGGTCGATGCCGTCGATCAACGCCTTGAAGTACAGCATGGTGCCGCCCACCAGCAGCGGTAGCCGGCCGCGCGCGCGGATCTCGCCGATCAGCCGCGTCGCATCGGTCACGAAGGCGGCGGCGTTGTAGCTCTCGCGCGGGTCCCGGATGTCGATCAGGTGGTGCGGCACTTCGGACAGCTCGGCCGCGCTCGGCTTGGCAGTGCCGATGTCCATGCCGCGATAGACCAACGCCGAATCGACGCTGACGATTTCGACCGGACGCACGCGTGCCAGGGCCAGTGCAGCCGCCGTCTTGCCGCAGGCGGTCGGGCCTGCAATGCCGAGCCAGGAGGCGTTCACGGCTGGGCGCAGACGTCGCCGAAGCGTGCGCGGCGCAGGGAGGGGGCGGCCGGTGCGGCAGTGGAGAGCATCCACGCGAGCGTAACAAAGGCGGCGCGTAGGCGGGCAGCGCCCGTCGGCGCCAGGGTTCAGCCCGCGGGGAGGCGTGTGCGCAAGAGGCGCTGGCGGGCCGTAAGGGTTGGCGGGTCGAGGGCCGGTGGCTTCAGGCGGAAGAACTGCTCCAGTGCGGCCTTGTACTGCAGCTCGCCCACCGTGTTGGTGCTGTGGTGCGAGCCACCCTTCACCAGCACGAACAGCTTGGGCACGGTGGCCGCGTCGTAGAGCTTGCGGCCGAGCTCGGGCCGGATCAGGTTGTCGAGCGCACCATGCACCACCAGCAGCGGCGCGCCGATGTCCTTGACCTTGTTCAGCGACTCGAAGCGCTGTGTGATGAACGGGCCGAACGGCAACCAGCCCCATTTGAAACTGCTGACCACGTCGGAGATGGAGGTGAAAGTGCCTTCGACGATGGTGCCGCTTTCGTCCTTCACATGGGCTGCGAGGTCGATGCCGATGGCGCCGCCGAGCGAATGTCCGAAGATGTAACGGCGTTGCTCGGGGTGCCGCGCGGCGAGCCATTTCCAGGCCGCCCGGGCGTCTTCGCGGGCCGATTCCTCGGACGGCAGTTCCTTGGTGCTCTTGCCGAAACCGCGGTAATCGACCGCCAGCACCGAGAAACCGAGCTCGTGCATGCGCCGGATGCGGGGGGCCGAGCCGGCCACGTTGTAGCGTGCGCCGTGCAGGTAGAGCAGCACGGGGGTGTCGGCCGATTCCGGGGCGCCGCCGAGCCAGAGGCCGTGCAGGCGGGCCCGTTCGCCGGTCAGGGAGGACTTGAAGTCGATCCAGACGTCTTCCATCCCGGCCGTCTGGTCGGCGCTGTTGCCCCAGCTCATGTCGCTCGGCTGGAAAATCCACTCGCGCTGACGCTCATCGAGGGTGGAGCAACCTCCCGCGAGCAAAGCGAGGGCAGCGGTGGCCGAAGCGAACAGGGACCAACGTTTCATGGGTGCCAGAAAGAGAGCAGGCTGGCTCGGAAGTTCCTGCGGCCAGCCAGCAAAAGCCGCAAACGAAGCCATGCAACGCCCGTGCCTGACCTTTCGCTGACAAGGGTTTCCCGGTGTTACCGGCCGCGCAGGAACAAGGTGTCGAGGTCGCGGATCGACACTTGCCGCCAGGTCGGACGGCCGTGGTTGCACTGGTCGGAGCGCTCGGTGGCCTCCATCTGGCGCAACAGGGCATTCATTTCGTCGAGCGTGAGCCGGCGATTGGCGCGCACGGCGCCGTGGCAGGCCATGGTCGACAGCAGTTCGTTCTGGGCGCGCTGCACCACTGTGCTGGCGTCGTGCTGGGCCAGTTCGGCCAGCACGCTGCGCGCCAGCTCGACCGGGTCGTTGTCCGCCAGCGTGCCGGGCACCGCGCGCACCGCCAAGGTGCGCGGCGAAAACGGCGTGATTTCCAGCCCCAATGTGGACAGCACTGCGGCGCATGCCTCCGCCGTGGCCACTTCCTGTGGCGTGGCAGCGAAGGTGGCCGGAATCAGCAAGGGCTGGCTGGTGATGGCCGCGCCGTCGAGCTGGGTCTTGAGCCGTTCGTAGACGATGCGCTCGTGCGCCGCATGCATGTCGACGATCACCAGCCCCTGGTTGTTCTCGGCCAGCACGTAGATGCCCTGCAGCTGGGCGATGGCGCGGCCAAGCGGCCAGGCGTCGTCATGGGTGGGCAATGGCGCAGGCGCCGCTGGCTGAAGCGCCACCGGCGCAGCCCCGTCGACACGGCGTTCCGGCCACATCGCGGCCGCATCGCCCAGGCCGCGCTCCGATGCGAAATGGATGGCGGGCTGTGCCCACGGCATGGGCAATGCAGTCGTATCCGGCTTGACGAAGGGCGTGGCAGCAGGGGTGACCGCGTCGCCGGCGCGCGGCGCGGCCAGCGCGTTCTCGATTGCATGGCGCACGGCCTGGTGTATCTCGCGTCCATCGCGAAAGCGGACTTCGATCTTGGTCGGGTGCACGTTGACGTCCACCCGCGCCGGGTCGATTTCCAGGTACAGCGCGTAAACCGGCTGGCGGTGCCCGTGCAGCACGTCTTCGTAGGCGCTGCGCACTGCATGAGCCAGCACCTTGTCGCGCACGAAGCGGCCATTGACGTAGAAAAACTGCTGGTCGGCGCGCGACCGGGCGGCATCGGGAATGCCGGCGCGCCCGAGCACGCGCACAGCGCCGCCCTGGTGTTCGATCGCCACGCTCTGCGCCACGAACTCGTCGCCCAGCACGTCGGCCAGCCGCTGCAGCCGCACGTCGGCGCCAGCGGCGGCACGCCACTGCTCGACCAGTCTGCCTTCGTGCCAGATCGCAAAGCCCACGTCGGGCCGCGCGAGCGCATGGCGGCGCACCGCTTCGACGCAGTGCGCGAGTTCGGTCGCATCGGTTTTCAGGAACTTGCGGCGCGCTGGCGTCGCGTAGAACAGCTCGCGCACTTCGAGCGTGCTGCCGACGGCGCGCGCCACCGGGCGCAGTTCGCCGGTGCGGCCGTCGAGCGCCCAGGCCGCCTCGGCACCGGCTGCGCGCGAAAGCAGCGACAGGTCGGCAATCGCATTGATGGCGGCCAGGGCCTCGCCGCGAAAGCCCATCGTGCCGACCGTCTCGAGTTCGCCGAGGCTCGCGATCTTGCTGGTGGCATGGCGGCGCAGGGCCACCGTGAGCTCGTCGCGCGGAATGCCCTGGCCGTCGTCTTCCACCGAAATCAGCCGCACGCCACCGGCCGAGAGCCGCACCGTGATCTCGCGCGCGCCGGCATCGAGCGCGTTGTCGAGCAGTTCGCGCACCACCGAGGCCGGCCGCTCGACCACTTCGCCGGCCGCGATCTGGCTGATCAGGTCGTCGGGCAGTTCGCGGATCGGGCGGCGCGCGGAGGCGAGGGGCAGGGGGGCGTTCACGGCGCGATTTTAGGAGCGGCCGGGCAGCGGGCACGCCGCCGGGCGATCGGCGTCGTGCGGGCAAGGATAATCGGCGCCCATGGAACTCATCAGCTTTCTCTTCGACTTCATCCTGCATGTCGACAAACACCTCGAAGCCTTCGTGACCGCCTATGGCCCCTGGGTGTATGCGCTGCTGTTCCTTATCGTGTTCGTCGAAACCGGTGTGGTGGTGATGCCATTCCTGCCGGGCGACTCGCTGCTCTTCATCGTCGGTGCTTTGTGCGGCGTGGGACTGATGAGTTTTCCGATTGCGTGCGCGGTGCTGATCGCCGCGGCGATTCTCGGGGACCAGTGCAACTTCAGCATCGGCCGCTACATCGGGCCCAAGGTGTTCCAGTGGGAGAACTCGCGCTTCTTCAACCGCAAGGCATTCGACCAGGCTCACGCGTTCTACGAGCGGTACGGCGGCGTCACGGTGATTCTTGCGCGCTTCATGCCGTTCATTCGCACCTTTGCGCCGTTCGTGGCGGGCGTGGCCGACATGAGCCGGCCCAGGTTCACTGCATACAACGTGATCGGCGCACTGATCTGGGTGCTGGGCATCGCGACCGCCGGCTATTTCTTCGGCAATCTGCCTTTTGTACGTGAGCACCTGGACAAGATCATCTGGGCGCTGATCATCGTGCCGGGGCTGATCGCGCTGTTCGGCGCCTGGCGCGCGGGGCGGGCCGAGCGCAGCGCGGGAGCGTCATCCTGAATCCCGAATCGTGCATCCGTGTGCGCTGATCGCACTTGAATCGGTGACTTACTGCCGCGGACGCGACTTCCTATGCCGTGCGGCCAGTTGCGCGCCGGCTTCCATTGCGTAGCATTAACACCATGCAATCACCCCATACCGACAGCGCCGAATACGCCGATCTGCTTGAGCACGTCGGCTCTGCCATTCGCCTACCCCAGCCGGTGCCGGAAGACGACCATCCGGCCAACCACGGGTGGTCGACGCGCGCTATGGCGATGACGCAAACCTTTCTGGTCATGGCTGCTGCGGCGGCGCGGCCCTCTGCCTGAGCTGCAAGCGTTCTCTTCCATAGAAAAAGGCGTGTCAATGACACGCCTTTTTTTTGTAGGAGCCGGAACGGCTCCCGAAAGCTCAATAACGCGGGCCGTTGTTCGGGTAGTAACCGTTGTTCGGGTAGTAACCGCTGTTCGGGTAGTAGCCGCGGCGACTGTTTTCATAGTTGCGTTGGTCGGCGCTCCGACCGACTTCGTTGCCGATCAGCCCGCCGATGGCAGCGCCACCCACCGTCGCTGCGGTGTTGCCGCCAATGGCATTGCCGACCAGTGCACCGCCCACCGCGCCGGCGCCGATACCGAGTTGTTGATTCGGGCCAGCTGCGCAGCCTGCCAGCGCAATGACCGATGTAGCGGCGGCTGTCGTGATCCAGAGACGTGTCTTCATGGGATCCACCTTTCGTTTTGAATGGATGTAACCATGATGCGAAGGCGGTGGCGCGCGCTTGTAGGCATTTGCCGCGGGTCGCTGCGCGACACGGCGCGGGCCGTTTGCGGGCTGGTGGGGCCTACAGCTGTCGGCTGCGTGCCAGCGGCGGATTCTGCGCAAAGTAGCGATGAATGCCGCGCATCAGCGCATCGGCGAGATTGTCCTGGTAGCTGGTGCTGCGCAGGTTGGCTTCTTCCTCAGGATTGCTGATGAATGCGGTTTCGACCAGCACGCTCGGAATGTCGGGCGCCTTCAGCACTGCGAAGCCGGCCTGCTCGACCTGGGCCTTATGGAGCCGTCCGACGCTGCGAATCTCGCCGAGCATCGCGCTGCCGAGCTTCAGGCTGTCATTGATCTGCGCCGTGGTGCTCATGTCGAGCAGCGCACGCTGGACCTGCACCTCGTGGCTGCCCACATTGATGCCGCCGACCTTGTCGGCTTCGTTTTCCTTGTTGGCCAGCCAGCGTGCGGCGCTGCTCGAGGCGCCGCCCTGGCTCAGAGCAAACACGCTGGCACCACGCGCGGCCGGCGTGGTGAACGCGTCGGCATGAATGCTCACGAACAGGTCGGCCTGCACGCGGCGCGCCTTCTGCACGCGCACGCCCAGCGGCACGAAGAAGTCGGCGTCGCGCGTGAGAAAGGCACGCATCGGGCTGCCGCCGATGCTGCTTGCGTTGATGCGATCGCGCAGCTTGTACGCCACCTGCAGCACGATGTCTTTTTCGCGCGTGCCGGCGGGGCCGATGGCGCCCGGGTCTTCACCGCCGTGGCCGGGGTCGAGCGCCACGATGATGAGGCGGTCGGTGCGGCTGGCGGTGGCCACGCTCGGGGCCGCGGGCGTGGCCGGCGGTGCCTGCGGCCGCATCGGCGTGTTGCCCACGACAGGGGGTAGCGCCGGTGGCGCGATCAGCGTCGGCGATGGGTTGTTGCGGCCCGGCGCTGCGCTGGGCGGGGGGAGTGCGGGGCCGGGCCGTATCGACTGCTGCGCCATCAAATCGCCGAGCGGATCGACCGCGGACGGCGCCGCACGTGTTGCGTTCTGGGCCTCGCCGGGGCGCGACAGCTCGCGCGGTGCAATGCCGGCGACCCCGGTGTCGGCATTGCCTTTCGCGGTGGAGGCGGGTGCATCGCGCAGGCGCTCGGCGATGAGCGCTTCCATCGGATCGACCGCCTGCTGCGGATACAGGTCGAGCACCAGCCGGTGCCGATAAGCCGCAACCGGCGCCAGCGAGAACACTTGCGGCACCACGGCCTGCTTCAGGTCGAACACGATGCGAACCACGTTCGGCGCGTTCTGACCGACGCGCAGGCCATTGATGTATGGGTCGCCGGGCTTGATCTTACCGACCAGCTCGCGCAGCGCGGGGTTGAGTTCGATGCCTTCGATGTCGACCGCGAGCCGGGGCGGACTGCCGACAACAAGCTGCTGCGATTGCAGGCGCCCATCGGATTCGATCGTGACGCGCGTGTAGTCGGCCGCCGGCCAGACGCGCACCGCCACGATGGTGGCGCCACGCGCGATTTCCTGGACGCCGAGAAGCAGTACCAGGCTGCCGGCTTTCAGCAGCCGGCGGCGTGCGGGGTGCTCGAGCCTCATGCGTCGAGCGCGGCCAGCATGAGGCGGCCGCGCGCTGTGTTCGCACGAAGATGAACGGTGCGGGACTGATCGGTCATTGCTTCAATTTTAATAGCAAGGTCGGCAAGTGGAGTGCGGCCCGCAGCGTTATCTGGCCATTCGGCCAGCTTGAGGCCCGGGCCCGCGAAAATGTCACGGAAGCCTGCATCTTCCCATTCCTGCGGATCGCTGAACCGGTAGAAGTCGAAGTGGAAGATCGCCAGGCCGTCGGGCGTCTCATGCGGCTCGACCACGGCGTAGGTCGGGCTTTTGATGCGCCCCGCGATGCCGAGCGCGCGCAGCAGGTGGCGCACGAATGTAGTCTTGCCCGCACCCAGGTCGCCATGCAGTTCGACAAACGCATCGCGCAGCGCGGGCACTTGCGCGAGCGCCCCGGCAAAGGCCGCGGTGTCTTGTTCGCTGTGCCAGACACGAGGCAGGTCTTGCGTTTCTACAATCGGCAGGTGATCGGCAGCCATCCACTCGTCATTCGTATTCAGGCACTGGCCCGGGAACTCGGATTCTCCCAAATCGGCGTGACGGGCATCGATCTGTCGAGCGCCGAGCCGGGCTTGATGGCGTGGCTCGCCCAGGGTTTCCACGGCGAGATGCACTACATGGCCGCGCACGGCGCACGCCGCGCGCGTCCGGCTGAACTGGTGCCGGGCACGGTGAGCGTGATCACCGCGCGCATGAACTACCTGCCGCGCGACACGCCGGACGATTGGCAGGCGGTCGAGTTCGACCGGCTCGCCCGGCCGGGCGAAGCCATCGTGTCGCTCTATGCGCGAGGCAGGGACTATCACAAGGTGCTGCGCTCGCGGCTGCAGAAGCTGGCCGACCGCATCGCCGTGGAAGTGGGGCCGTTCGGCCATCGCGTGTTCACCGATTCGGCCCCGGTGCTCGAGGCGGAACTGGCCTCGCGCAGCGGACAGGGCTGGCGCGGCAAGCACACGCTGGTGCTCGACCGCGATGCGGGCTCGATGTTTTTTCTGGGCGAGATCTATGTCGACATGGCGCTGCCCGCGAGCGAGCCGGTGACGCCGCATTGCGGCAGTTGCAGCGCCTGCATCGACGTGTGCCCGACGCAGGCGATCCTGAGCCCGCACCGGCTCGACGCGCGGCGCTGTATTTCGTACCTGACGATCGAGCATGCGGGGCCGATTCCGGTCGAGTTGCGCGCGCTGATCGGCAATCGCATCTATGGTTGCGACGATTGCCAATTGATCTGCCCCTGGAACAAGTTCGCGCAACGCAGCGCCTTGCCCGATTTCGATCCGCGCGAAGGCCTGACGGGCCGGCATCTGACGGAACTGTTCGCGTGGAGCGAAGAAGAGTTCCTGCGGCTCACGGAAGGCAGTCCGATCCGGCGCATCGGGCATGAGCGGTGGCTGCGGAACGTGGCGGTCGGGCTGGGCAATGCGCTGCGCACGGCGCCGGATGACGTCGGGCTTCTTGCCGCTCTGGATGGGCGACGTTCACATGCCAGTCCATTGGTTCGGGAGCACGTGGAATGGGCGCTGGCACAGGCTTCGCTGCCGGGTTGACAGCTGCTTGCGTCTGACCGTGGGGGCTCTCATGTTCCTGCCCTGTGGTGGGAGCGCCCGGTGAGCGGTACGGGCTGGCCGACCCTGCTGCGCCGGCCGCTTCGCGGCTGCCCTGCGGTGCTCGCGTTTTGCGGGGTCTCGCAGAACTCGCCTGCGGCTCAAACAGCTGCGAGCCCTGATCCGCAAAACGCTGCGCTCCTCGGCGGCGCAGAAGGGATCGGCCAGCCCGTACCGCACACCGGGCTTGGGGGTGGTTCGACGGTCTGGCCTTCTGGATGCAACCCCCAAATGTCCACGTCGGTGGGTGGTATGCGCTGGGGCGGCCGTTGAGGCACCGCCGAGCAGCACAGCGGCAGGCGGATCAGGGCCGCGTGCTGTTTGAGCGAAGCGAGTTCACGCGGACCCCGCCTGACGCGAGCAGCGCAGGGCAGCCCGAAGGGCCGGTGACGTCGGCCGGCCCAGCGCATACCGCCCGCCGACGCAAACGCGAGCATCAGCCGACGCACCCCCGAGCATCAGCCGACGCACCCCCGAGCATCAGCCGACGCACCCCCGAGCATCAGCCGACGCACCCCCGAGCATCAGCCGACGCGCCCCGAACATCAGCTGTCGCGCCCCAGACCATCAGCTATCGCGCATCACAGGGATCTACCTCAACACCCCCAGCGCAAACGGCAAGCTCAGCATCCCAAGCAACGTCGACAAGGTCACCAGCCCCGCCACGAACGGCCCGTTGTAGCCCATGCGCGCGGCCAGCACGTAGGCGCTCGACGCGGTCGGCACCGCCGAGAAGGCCATCAACACAGTCGCCTGCGTGGGCTCCAGCCGCAGCAAACGCACCAGGCCGAATGCCACCAAGGGCAGGATCAGATGCCGGATGGTCAGCACCGCCACAGCGAGCACCTTGCCGCGCGCCAGCGACGCAAACTGCATACCGGCGCCGGCTGCCATGAGGCCAAGCGCGAGCGATGCGGCGCCGATGCGCGTCAGGCTGGGTTCGAGCCAGGGCGGCACGGTGAAGCCGAGCACGTTGGCGAGCAGCCCCGAGGCGGTGGCGATGATGAGCGGGTTGCGCACGAGCTGGCGCACGAAGCCGGACTGCGCATGGCGCGCCATCGGCCAGACGGCGGCGACGTTCAGCAGCGGCACGCAAACACCGATCAGCACGGCGATCAGCAGCAGGCCCTGCGCACCGGCAAGCCGGTCGGCCAGCGCCAGGCATATGAACGAGTTGAAGCGAAACGCAACCTGCGCGCTGGCTGCATGGTCGCTGCGGTCGATGTGCGTGCGCAGCCACGGCAGGTGCGGCAACGCATAGGCCAGCGCAATGCCGCAGAGGCTCATCCCCACGCCGGCGCTGAGCATGCCCGACGTGGCGCCGAAGTCGAGCGGGCTGCGCACGATCGAGTGGAACAGCAGCACCGGAAACAAGAAATAGTAGACCAGGCTTTCGACCTGATCCCACACGCGGCGGTCGAGCGCCGAGTAGCGGCAGAGCAGCCAGCCGCAGGCAATCAGGGAAAAATCGGGGAAGAGCAGTTGCGCATAGTTCACCGCTTCGAGCATAAACCGGGCCTTTCCGTGGGTATTCCAGAGCACGGCGGCGGGGCTCGACCCGCTAGCATGCGGGCTTTTGTTTCTTGACTTACTAAACAAGGAGTTGGCTGATGATGCAACGTCGTCGATGGAGTGCGGTCGCAGGTGCCGCCGCGTTGGTCGCACTGACCGGGGTCGCTGGCTCGAGCTGGGCACAGGGCTATCCCAACAAGCCGATCGAGCTGAGCGTCCCGTTCGCGGCGGGCGGCACGACCGACATCGTGGCGCGCGTGATCGCCGATCCGCTCGGCAAGGTGTTGGGCCAGAGCGTGGTGGTGCTCAACAAGGCGGGTGGCGGCGGCACGGTCGGCGCGGCCGAAACGGCACGCGCCACCCCCGACGGCTACAAGCTCGGCGTCGCGACGGTGTCGACCACGGCGGCCAATCCGGCCATCAACCCGAAGACACCGTACGACCCGCTGACCGACTTCACGCCGATCATCAACATTGCGGCGACGCCCAACGTGATTGCGGTGCACCCGAGCTTTCCGGCCAAGAATTACGCGGAGTTCGTCGCCGAGATCAAGAAGAACCCCGGCAAGTATTCGTTCGCATCGTCCGGCACCGGCGGCATCGGCCACCTGCAGATGGAGCTGTACAAGAGCCTGACCAACACCTTCATCACGCACATCCCGTATCGCGGCGCCGGTCCGGCGCTGGTTGACACGGTGGCCGGCCAGGTGCCCATGATCTTCGACAACTTGCCGTCTGCGTTGCCGTACATCAAGAACGGCCGGTTGGTCGCGATTGTCGTGTCCGCGCCGGCGCGCCTGAAGGATCTGCCGGATGTGCCGACATTCAAGGAATTGGGCCTCGAACCCGTCAACCGGCTGGCCTACTACGGCATCGTCGGCCCCAAGGGCCTGCCCAAGGACGTGGTCACCACTATCAGCAACGGCGTCAAGAAGGCGCTCGAAGATCCGGCTGTCAAGAAGCGGATCGAAGACACCGGCTCGATCATCATCGCCAACACGCCCGAACAGTTTGCCGCGCAGATCAAGGCCGAGTTCGCGGTCTACAAGGATGTGGTTGCCAAGCAGAAGCTCAAGCTGGATTGAGCCCGCCCTTGCGCTCCGAAAAGCCGCCGCAAGGCGGCTTTTCTTTTTTGGGTATGGTTGGGCCCAATGACCGCCGCCCCCATTTCTGGATCCACCGCGATCGACGAGTTCGTCGATGCGCTCTGGCTCGAGCACGGGTTGTCGAACAACACGCTGGCGGCCTACCGGCGCGACCTCGAGCTGTTCGAGCGATGGCTCGTCGCGCGCGGCATCGCGCTCGACGCCGCGCAGGAGCACGACTTGCACGCCTACATGGGCGCGCGGGTAGCCGACAAGGGCAAGGCCACGTCGGCGAACCGCAGGCTCACGGTGTTCAAACGCTACTTTCGCTGGGCCGTGCGCGAGCGCCGCATCGCAGGCGACCCCACCTTGCGGCTGAGCCCCGCGCGGCAGGCCATGCGGGTGCCCAAGACACTGTCCGAACAGCAGGTGGAAGACCTGCTCGCCGCGCCCGAGGTCGACACGCCGCTCGGCCTGCGCGACCGCGCGATGCTCGAGCTGATGTACGCCAGCGGGTTGCGCGTGAGCGAGCTGGTCACGCTCAAGGTGTTCGACATGAGCCTGAATGACGGCGTGCTGCGCATCCTCGGCAAGGGCAACAAGGAACGCCTGGTGCCGTTCGGCGGCGAGGCGCGGCGCTGGATCGAGCGCTACCTGAAAGACGCGCGGCCCGAGATCCTCGACGCACAGCAAACGCCCGACCTGTTCGTGACTGCGCGCGGCGCCGGCATGACGCGCGTGATGTTCTGGATCATCGTGAAGAAGCATGCGCTGCGCGCCGGCATCCATGTGCCTCTGTCGCCGCACACCCTGCGGCACGCGTTCGCGACCCATCTGCTGAACCACGGCGCCGACCTGCGCGCGGTGCAGTTGCTGCTCGGCCACGCCGACATCTCCACCACGACGATCTACACCCATGTGGCGCGGGAGCGCCTCAAGCAGTTGCATGCACAGCACCACCCGCGCGGCTGAACGAACATCCAAGCCGACCAAGGAGCATCCATGACACACCCCGCGAGTGAAAAACGCGCCTTGTACCTCGAAGACCTGAACGTTGGCGACCGCTTCATGAGCGAGGGCCACGAGCTCGATGCCGAGCAGATCAAGGCCTTTGCAGTGTTGTTCGACCCGCAGCCCTTTCACACCGACGAAGAGGCAGCCAAGGCCACCTTTTTCGGCGGCCTCGCCGCGAGCGGCTGGCACACGGCCGCGATCACGATGCGGCTAATGGTGAACAGCGGCCTTCCGCTGGCCGACGGCATCATCGGTTCCGGCGGCCAGATCAGCTGGCCGCAGCCGACCCGGCCCGGCGATGTGCTGCGCGTCGAAAGCGAGGTGGTCGAGATCACACCGTCGCGCTCCAAGCCCGATCGCGGCACGGTGCAGATGCGCTGCGAAACGCGCAACCAGCGCGGCGAGGTGCTGCAGCACTTCCTGCCGAAACTGGTGGTGATGCGGCGGCCTTAGCCGGGCTGCGACAACGCGGCCAATTCCTCGTCGGTGAAGCCGGCGCGTGCGCGCGCCTCGAGATTGAACGGCGCGCGCGGCCGCGGCGCTTCGTGCCTTCTGAACAGCGTACGGTAGTGCGCGATCGGGTCGAGCCCGTCCCGCGTGCAGAGCCAGCGGTACCAGCGGTTGCCGATGGCCACGTGGCCGACTTCGTCGCGCAGGATGATGTCCAGGATCGCGCTGGCCGCCGCGGCATCGGGCGTGCCGATGCGCGCCAGCTTGGCCTGGATCTGCGGCGTGGCGTCGAGCCCGCGGGCCTCCAGCGTGCGCGGCACCAGCGCCATGCGGGCGACCACGTCGTGCTTCGTCTTCTCGCACATCGTCCACAGACCGTCGTGGGCCGGGAAGTCGCCGTACTGCCAGCCCATGCCGCGCAGGTGCGCGTGCAGCAGCGTGAAGTGCTGCGCCTCTTCGTCGGCCACGCGCCACCAGTCGCGGTAATAGGCCTCGGGCATGCCGCCGAAGCGCCAGACCGCATCGAGCGCGAGGTTGATCGCGTTGAACTCGATGTGGCAGATCGAATGGATCAGGGCCGCACGGCCTTCGTCGGTGAAGGGCGAGCGTTGCGGCACGGCGGTGGCGGCCACGCGCATCGGGCGCTCCGGGCGGCCCGGCACGCCGGCGTCTTCTGCAGCCCGATCCAGCTCGTCCGATGCTATGGAAGCCATAGCTGCCTCGGCAGCGGCGGCGCGCGTTGCCGCCACTTTCTGCCCGGGATCCGTGATGCGCAGCGCGGCCAGCGCGCTCAATCGGTGATGCATCCCTACAATTCTAGTTTTGACCCCGCTGGAGACTGCGACGATGGCGATTTATGAACTCGACGGCGTGGCGCCGCAACTCGGCAAGGACGCCTGGGTCGCCGACAGCGCCGAGGTGATGGGCAACGTGATCCTTGGCGAGAACGCGAGCGTGTGGTTCGGCGCGGTGCTGCGTGGCGACACCGAAACGCTGACCATCGGGCGCAATTCGAATGTGCAGGACTTGTCGGTGCTGCATGCCGACATCGGTTGCCCCCTGACCATCGGCGAAAACGTCACCATCGGCCACCAGGTCATGCTGCACGGCTGCACGGTCGGCGACAACTCGCTGATCGGCATTCAGTCGGTGGTCTTGAACAACGCGAAGATAGGCCGCAACTGCATCGTTGGCGCTGGCAGCGTGGTGACCGAGGGCAAGGAGTTTCCCGACAACTCGCTCATCGTTGGTTCGCCCGCCAAGGTGGTGCGCACGCTCGACGATGCGGCTGCCGCCAGGCTCCGGCAGAGCGCCGAGCACTATGTGGACAACGGCCGCCGCTTTGCGAAGGGTCTCCGGAAAATCGCCTGAACGGGCGACAGATCATCAAAGGAATGTTTTGAGCGAGTTGCACAAGTTTCTGTTCGACGGCCTGCCGGTGCGCGGGATGATCGTGCGCCTGACCCAGCCGTGGACGGAAATCCTGGCCCGGCGCGCGGCCAACACAGCCACCGGCGCCTATCCGCCGCCGGTGGTCGAGTTGCTCGGCGAGATGACTGCGGCGGCCGCGCTGATGCAGGCCAACATCAAGTACAACGGCGCGCTGATCCTGCAGGTGTTCGGCGACGGGCCGGTCAAGGTGGCGGTGGCGGAAGTGCAGGCCGACCTGAGCCTGCGCGCCACGGCCAAGGTGGTGGGCGAGGTTGCCGCCGACGCGGGGCTGCCTGACATGGTCAACGTGCACAACAAGGGCCGTTGCGCCATCACGCTCGACCCCAAGGACAAGGTGCCGGGCCAGCAGCCCTACCAGGGCGTGGTGCCGTTGTTCGGCGACCAGTTCGAGAAGCTCGGCAAGCTCAGCGACGTGCTCGAGCACTACATGCTGCAAAGCGAGCAGCTCGACACCACGCTGGTGCTCGCCGCCGACGACACGGTGGCGGCCGGCCTGCTGATCCAGCGCCTGCCGGTGAAGGGCGAGGCCAATCTTTCGGGCAGCAATGCGGCCGAAGCCAATGAAGATGAAATCGGCCGCAACGAGGACTACAACCGCATCTCGATCCTTGCATCGAGCCTGACGCGCGACGAGTTGCTGACGCTCGACATCGACACCATCCTGCACCGCCTGTTCTGGGAAGAGAAGGTGCTGCGCTTCGAGCCGCAAGCCGGCGCACACGGCCCGCATTTCGCCTGCACCTGCAGCCGGGAACGCGTGGCCGGCATGATCCGCGGCCTCGGCGAGGAAGAAGCCGAGGAGATCCTGGCGGAGCGCGGCGACATCGAGGTGGGTTGCGATTTCTGCGGCAAGCAGTACCGCTTCGATGCGGTCGATGCCGCGCAGATCTTCAAGGCACCCGGGGATCGACCGCCCGGGACGACCATCGTTCAGTAGGCCCTGTACGCGGCGCTAGGGCCGTCGCGCCAGCAGATCGCTGAAAAGCCTGTGCTCGCACGCCGGATCGGAGCACTTGTCGCAGGGCCAGCGCCAGCCGGCGCCTGCGCCAGACCGGGCCGCGGCACCCGCTGCGTCTTCCGACGATGCGATTGAATTGATGGCATTCCACGCGTTGGCGAGCCGTTCGTCGCCGCTTCCATGTACCACGGCGTAGCCGAGACCGGCGCCGGCCAGCGCGGCTCGCACGCGCGCATCGACCGGCTCGCGCACATGCGGGCCGTCGCGTTGCAGGCCGTCGGCCACCCACGGCAGGTCGAGCGCGGTCAGCAGGGTCAGCGCGTAGCCGCGCTGGGCCGCAAGTGCATTGGCATAGCGCGAGTGGTCGTCGAACAGCAGGTCGCTGTAGACCGCGGTCATCAGTGACGTGGTGTCGGCCACCACCACGCCCTGCGCCGCCGCGTCGGCAATGCGCCGGGTCTGCTCGTCGGCGATGGCCGCCTGCTCGTCCGGGCGCGGCGTGCGGCCTTCGCGCTCGCACCACTCGCGCAGGTACTCGGCGACCAGCGTGGTCTTCACGCCGCGCTGTTGCAGGCGCGCGGCGAGCGCGCGCGCGAGCTCGGTCTTGCCGGTACTCTCGGCGCCGAGCAGCGCGATTACGCAGCCGGACTGGAGGGCGGGCGTCATGCAGCGACCGGGCGCAGCCGCCCCCGCCACGCCAAGTAGCCCGCCACGCTGAGTGCCGCAAATACCGCATACAGGCCGACTGTGAGCCACAAGCCCTTGTGGACGAAGAGCCCGATGCTGACCGTGTTGACCGCAAGCCACACGATCCAGTTCTCGATGAACTTGCGGCCCAGCAGGAACTGGCCGACCAGGCTGAGGCCGGTTGCGAAACCGTCCCACCAGGGCACATCCGAATCGGTGAAGCGCATCAGAAAGAAGGCCACCGCCGGCCATGCCAGGGCGCAGGCGAGCAGCGTGAAGGCAATGCCGCGCGGAGAGAGACGCGCAACATGCAGGGCACTGCCGTCGGCCCGGTGGCCGCGCAGCCATTGCGCCCAGCCCCAGAGCGCCATCACCGCAAAAAAGATCTGCAGACTGGCGTCGCCATAGATGCCGGCCTGCGCGAACACGCCGAAGTAGAGCAGCGAGCTCACGATGGCCAGCGGCCAGCCCCAGTGGATCTCGCGCATGTTGCAGCCGACCATGAGGAGCGCGAGCACGGCCGCCACCACTTCAAGCCAGGTGGTCGGTGCACCCCACAGCACGAAGGCCGGGGCCGAGAAGAACGCCGGCATCGAAAGCCGTGGTCAGCGCGTGATCTGAACGAACACTTCGTTCGGCTTGACCATGCCGAGCTCCTGGCGCGCGCGCTCTTCGACCATCTCGAGGCCTTCCTGCAGATCGCGCACCTCAGCGCCCAGCCGGTCGTTGTTGACGGCCGCCTTGACGTTGGCCTCTTTCTGGGTCGCGAGCTTGTCTTCGAGCTTTGCCACGTCGCGCACGCTGCCCCGGCCGGTCCACAGCTGCCACTGAAGAACGAACAGCAGCAGTGCCAGCACGATGGGGACAACGACGCGGGAGCGCATGGGCGAGGGGGTCAGCGAAGGTTGTAGAACGCGGCGCGGCCGGGATAGCTGGCGATGTCACCGAGGTCTTCCTCGATGCGCAGCAGCTGGTTGTACTTGGCGATGCGGTCCGAGCGGGACAGCGAGCCGGTCTTGATCTGGCCGGCATTGGTGCCCACCGCGATGTCGGCGATGGTGCTGTCCTCGGTCTCGCCCGAGCGGTGCGAAATGACGGCGGTGTAGCCCGCGCGCTTGGCCATCTCGATCGCGGCGAAGGTTTCGGTCAGGGTGCCGATCTGGTTGATCTTGATCAGGATCGAGTTGGCGATGCCCTTGTCGATGCCCTCCTGCAGGATCTTCGTGTTGGTGACGAACAGGTCGTCGCCCACCAGTTGCACGCGCTTGCCGAGGCGCTCGGTCAGGTGCTTCCAGCCGTCCCAGTCGCCTTCGTGCATGCCGTCCTCGATGCTGATGATCGGGTATTTGTCGACCCAGGTCGCGAGCATGTCCGTCCAGTTCTCGGCCGAGAGGGTGAGGTTCTCGCCGCCCAGCACATAGTGGCCGTCCTTGTAGAACTCGCTGGCGGCGCAGTCGAGGCCGAGCGCGATCTGCTCGCCCGCCACGTAGCCGGCCTTGTCGATCGCTTCGAGGATCAGCTGGATCGCTGCCTCGTGGCTCTCGACGCTGGGGGCGAAGCCGCCTTCGTCGCCGACCGCCGTGCTGATGCCGCGGTCGTGCAGGATCTTCTTCAATGCATGGAAGGTCTCGGCACCGTAGCGCACCGCTTCGCGGAAGCTCTTGGCGCCCACCGGGATGATCATGAACTCCTGGATGTCCAGGCTGTTGTTGGCATGTGCGCCGCCGTTGATGACGTTCATCATCGGCACCGGCAGTTGCATGCCGCCCATGCCGCCAAAGTAGCGGTACAGCGGCAGGCCGGATTCTTCGGCCGCTGCACGCGCCACTGCCATCGACACCGCCAGTGTGGCGTTGGCGCCCAGGCGGGCTTTGTTGTCGGTGCCGTCGAGGTCGCACAGCGTGCGGTCGAGGAAAGCCTGCTCGCTGGCATCGAGTCCGAGCACCGATTCGGAGATTTCGGTGTTGATGTTCTCGACGGCCTTCAGCACGCCCTTGCCGAGGTAGCGGCCCTTGTCGCCGTCGCGCAGCTCGATCGCTTCGCGCGAGCCGGTCGATGCGCCCGAGGGCACGGCCGCACGGCCCATGGTGCCGGACTCCAGCAGAACGTCGCATTCGACGGTGGGATTGCCGCGGCTGTCGAGAATTTCGCGGCCGACGATGTCAACGATTGCACTCATTGTTTTTTCTTTCTCAGAACAAAATTCTTGTCAAACGCCTTCGACGGCGATCATGCGCATGATGGCAGCGCCGGCACGTGCCTCGCGTGCCTTCAGGTACTCGGGCGTGTCGTAGAAGGCCTTGGCTTTTTCGAAGCTCGGGAATTTGAGCATGACCACGCGCGTGGGTGCCCAGTCGCCTTCGAGAACCTCGACCTGGCCGCCGCGGATGCACACCTCTGCACCATGCGCCTGCATCGCCACGGTCGACCACTTCTTGTATTCCTCGTACTGCGCCGGGTTCGTGACCTCGACGTGCGCGATGACGTAGCCACTGCTCATGCCTGAAACCTGTCTTCCAGATAGCCGTTTTTCTTGGTGACTGCGTCGAGCGCAACCAGCGTCTCGAGCAGGGCTTTCATGTGTTTGAGCGGCACGGCATTGGGGCCGTCGCTCATCGCCTTGGCCGGGTCGGGGTGCGTCTCCATGAAGACGCCGGCCACACCGACTGCGATGGCCGCGCGTGCCAGCACCGGCACCATCTCGCGCTGCCCGCCCGAGCTCGTGCCCTGGCCGCCCGGCAACTGCACCGAATGCGTGGCGTCGAACACCACCGGCGCACCGGTCTCGCGCATGATCGAGAGCGAACGCATGTCCGACACCAGGTTGTTGTAGCCGAAGCTGGCGCCGCGTTCGCAGGCCAGGAAGCTGTCTTCGGGCAAACCCTTTTCCTTTGCCGCGGCACGCGCCTTGTCGATCACGTTCTTCATGTCGTGCGGCGCAAGGAACTGGCCCTTCTTGATGTTGACCGGCTTGCCCGACTGCGCCACCGCGCGGATGAAGTCGGTCTGGCGGCACAGGAAGGCGGGCGTCTGCAGCACGTCGACCACCTTGGCGGCTTCGGTGATGTCGTCTTCGGTGTGCACGTCGGTCAGCACCGGAACGCCGAGTTCGCGCTTCACCTTGGCCAGGATCTCCAGCCCCTTCTCGCGGCCAGGGCCGCGGAAGGTGGTGCCCGACGAGCGGTTGGCCTTGTCGAAGCTGCTCTTGAAGATGAACGGAATGCCGAGGCTCGCTGTGATTTCCTTCAGCGTGCCGGCCGTGTCCATCTGCAACTGCTCGGACTCGATCACGCAAGGGCCGGCGATCAGGAAAAATGGCCTATCCAGGCCGATGTCGAAACCGCAAAGCTTCATGCCACCACCTTCATGACCGGCTTGGCGCCTTCGCCCTGCGCCTGGTGTTCTAGTGCGGCCTTGATGAACGCGTTGAACAGCGGGTGGCCGCCCCAGGGCGTCGATTTGAACTCGGGGTGAAACTGCACGCCGATGAACCACGGGTGCACTTCCTGCGGCAGTTCGACGATTTCGGTCAGATGCTCGCGCTGCGTGAGCGCCGAAATCACCAGGCCGGCACGGCGCAGGTCGTCGAGGTAGTTGACGTTGGCTTCGTAGCGATGGCGATGGCGCTCGGTCACCACGTCGCCGTAGATGCTGTGCGCGAGCGTGCCAGGCGCGACGTCGGAGCTTTGCGCACCCAGGCGCATGGTGCCGCCAAGGTCGGACTTTTCGGTACGGGTCTTGACCGTGCCGTCGTTGTCTTTCCACTCGGTGATCAACGCAATCACGGGGCATGCGGTGTCGGGCTCGAACTCGGTGCTGTTGGCATTCTTGAGGCCGGCCACGTTGCGCGCGTACTCGATGGTCGCGACCTGCATGCCGAGGCAGATGCCAAGGTAGGGCACCTTGGTCTCGCGCGCGAATTTCGCGGCCGAGATCTTGCCCTCGACGCCACGCTGGCCGAAACCGCCGGGCACCAGGATCGCGTCGTACTTGGCCAGACGCGACACATCCTGCGGGGTGATGGTTTCCGAATCGATGTAGTCGATCTTGACGCGCGAGTGGTTCTTCATGCCGGCGTGGCGCAGCGCCTCGTTCAGCGACTTGTAGCTGTCCGACAGGTCGACGTACTTGCCGACCATTGCGATGTTGACCTCGTTCTGCGGATGCTCGACCTCGTACACCAGGTCGTCCCAGCGCTTGAGCTTGGCCGGCGGCGTGTTGATGCGCAGCTTGTCGCAGATCAGGCCGTCGAGGCCTTGCTCGTGCAGCATGCGCGGCACCTTGTAGATGGTGTCGACGTCCCACATCGAGATCACGCCCCATTCGGGCACGTTCGAGAACAGCGAGATCTTGGCGCGCTCGTCATCCGGGATCGGGCGGTCGGCGCGGCAGACCAGCGCATCGGCCTGAATGCCGATGGCGCGCAGCTCCTTGGCGGTGTGCTGCGTCGGCTTGGTCTTGAGTTCACCGGCCGCGGCGATCCACGGCACGTACGACAGGTGCACGAAGGCCGAGTTGTTCGGGCCCATGCGCAGGCTCATCTGGCGCACCGCTTCGAGGAAGGGCAGCGACTCGATGTCGCCGACGGTGCCGCCGATCTCGACGATCGCGACGTCGACCTCGTGCGCGGTGCCGATGCCGGCGCCACGTTTCACGTACTCCTGGATCTCGTTGGTGATGTGCGGGATCACCTGCACCGTCTTGCCGAGGTAGTCGCCGCGGCGTTCCTTCTCGAGCACCGACTTGTAGATCTGGCCGGTCGTGAAGTTGTTGGCACGGCGCATGCGCGTGTTGATGAAGCGCTCGTAGTGGCCGAGGTCGAGATCGGTCTCGGCACCGTCGTCGGTGACGAACACTTCGCCGTGCTGGAACGGCGACATCGTGCCGGGATCGACATTTATGTACGGATCGAGCTTGATGAGGGTGACTTTGAGGCCGCGCGATTCGAGAATGGCGGCGAGCGAGGCGGAGGCGATTCCCTTGCCCAGGGAAGACACCACACCACCAGTGACGAAGACGAATTTGGTCATGCCAGTTCCAGACGTTCAAGTCCGGGCAGTGGGAAATGCTGATTATAGGTGCGGCCACTTAAACTGCCGGCATGCAAGACCTCTCAGGCAAACACATCGTCCTCGGACTCACCGGCGGCATCGCGTGCTACAAGTCGGCCGAACTGTGCCGGCTGCTGACCAAGGCCGGTGCCACGGTGCAGGTGGTGATGACCGAGGCGGCGGAGCAGTTCATCACGCCGGTCACGATGCAGGCGCTGTCGGGCCGCCCGGTCTACGGCTCGCAGTGGGACGCGCGCGAACCCAACAACATGCCGCACATCAACCTGAGCCGCGAGGCCGATGCGATCGTGCTGGCGCCCTGCAGCGCCGACTTCATCGCGCGGCTGGTGCAGGGGCGATCCGACGAGCTTCTGAGCCTGCTGTGCCTGGCGCGGCCGACGGAACGCGTGCCCCTGCTGATTGCCCCCGCGATGAACCGCGAGATGTGGTCGCACCCGGCGACGCAGCGCAACCTTGCACAGGTGCAGGCCGACGGCGCGATCGCGCTGGGCGTGGGCACCGGCGACCAGGCTTGCGGCGAAACCGGCGACGGCCGCATGCTCGAACCGGCTCAGTTGCTGGAAGACATCGTGGCCCATTTCCAGCCCAAGCTGCTGGCCGGGCACCATGTGCTGGTGACGGCCGGGCCGACCTTCGAGGCGCTCGATCCGATCCGCGGCATCACCAACCATTCGTCCGGCAAGATGGGCTTTGCGATCGCGCGCGCGGCGCGCGAAGCGGGCGCCGAGGTCACCCTGATCGCCGGCCCCGTCAGCCAGCCGACCCCGCGCGGGGTCGGCCGCATCAACGTGCTTTCGGCCCAGGAGATGCTTGAAAGCGCCGTCGATCAGGCGCAGGGTGCGACGGTTTTTGTCGCAACGGCCGCGGTAGCCGACTGGCGCCCGGCCTCCCACAGCGAACAGAAGATCAAGAAAGACGGCAGCGGCCAGCCGCCGGTGCTGCACTTCGTGGAGAACCCCGACATCCTGGCCACGCTGGCCAAAAGCCCGCGCGCACAGAGCGGCGCGCTGTTCTGTGTGGGCTTTGCCGCCGAGAGCGAGAACCTGGTGGCCCATGCCAGCGCCAAGCGCGAGCGCAAGGGCATTCCGCTGCTGGTGGGCAACATCGGCCCGCTGACTTTCGGGCAAGACCACAACAGCCTGTTGCTGGTCGATGCGAACGGCGTGCGCGAGCTGCCGCGTGCCACCAAGCTGGCGCTCGCGCGCCAGCTGGTGGCCGAAATCGCCGCGCGTTTGCCAACCCGGAGTCCGCCATGAACACGCAAGGAAATACGCCGCCGGACGGTGATTTCGCCAGGCTGGTCGAGCAGCTCGCAGCCGAGGCCACGCGCCCGAAGCGCGCGCCGACCTCGAATGAACACGGGCTCGATGTCGGCATGACGCCGTCGTCGGCGCCACAGAGCGGCGTGATGCATTCCGCCGCGCCGGTCGCGGTTCCCGGCAGCGTGCCGCCGCCCGACGCCGCAGCGGTGACCCGAAAAGTCTTGCTCGGCATCGCCATCGGCTGGGTCTTTCTGCTGCTGGTGTTGATGGCCAGCGGCGCACCTGCCGTGGTGCTGTTTGCCGTGTTCGTGGGCGGCATTGCGCTGGCCCGGAATCTCTGGCGCAAGGCGCTGCCGCCCGGCGTCGGCAGCATGCGCGAATGGCTCGAACAACTCGCCCGACAACAACAGGAAAGACCTCGCAAGTGAAAGTGGATGTACGAATTCTCGACGCGCGCATGGCGGATCAGCTTCCGGCCTATGCGACGCCCGGCAGCGCAGGCCTCGATCTGCGTGCCTGCCTCGACGCGCCGATCACGCTCGAGCCCAACGCCTGGCAACTGGTCGGCACAGGCATCGCGATCCACCTGGCCGACCCCGGCTATGCGGCGCTGATCCTGCCGCGCTCGGGGCTGGGCCACAAGCACGGCATCGTGCTGGGCAACCTCGTGGGCCTGATCGACAGCGATTACCAGGGCGAACTCAAGATCAGCGCCTGGAACCGCAGCGACACGCCTTTCGTGCTGCAGCCGATGGAGCGGCTCGCGCAGTTGGTGATCGTTCCGGTGGTGCAGGCGCAGTTCAACGTGGTGAACGAATTCGCCGCGTCGGAGCGGGGCGAGGGCGGCTACGGCTCCACGGGCAAACACTAGCCACGGCCAAAACACCAGCACTGCGTAAAGCGCGGAACCCGGCGCGCCGCGATGGCTCGAACCGGTGCAGGTCATCTGATCGAGCGCTGGCGCGTTGGATACACCTGCACAGCTTCGAGGAACACTCCATCATGAAAAAAATTCCGCGTTTCATCCCTCTTGCCGCGTCGCTGCTGGCGCTGGCCACCTTGACGGCCTGCGTAGCGCCGGCGCCGATCTATCACACCAGCCGCTATCCGTACCAGCCGGCGCAGGCCGCGCCGTATCCGTATGCTGCGCAGCCGGGCGCCTATGCCGAGTTCGGCCATATCGCCAACATTGAGGTGCTGCGCTCGCAAAGCCAGGGCTATGGCACCAGTGGCGGCGGCGCTGTGGCGGGCGGAGTGATCGGCGGCGTGGTGGGCAACCAGTTCGGCCGTGGCGGCGGCCGCGGCGCTGCCACCGCGCTCGGGGTCGTTGGTGGCGCCTTGCTGGGCAATGCGATCGAGGCGCAGAACAATGCACCGCGCGTCTATGAGAGCTATCGCGTCTCGGTGCAAACCGACAACGGCGCCTACCGCGTCTTCGATGTTCCGCATCCCGGCGACTTGCGCATCGGCGAGCGGGTGCGCATCGACAACGGGCAGATCTCCCGCTACTGACCCGCCGGCCCGGCCTGCGCCCAGTGCCTCAGTGCAGCAGGTCGTTGCCGGGAGCCATCGACGGCACCTTGAAGAATCCGGTGCCGGCGGTGCCCCGGCCGATTTCGTCTTCGGTCGCCTCGCGCACCGAGCGCACAGTCAGTTCGAGACGGATCGCGATCCCGGCCAGTGGATGGTTGCCGTCAAGCACCAGATGCTCCGGATACACCTCGGTCACCGTGTAGATCGCGTCCTTGGGCATCTGCTCGCTCACGCCGTGCGGCAGGGCGGCGCCGTCGAAGGTCATACCTTCGGCGGTGCCTTCAGGAAAGAGTGATCTTGGCTCGAGAAACAGCAGCTGGTCGTTGAAATCGCCGAAGCCCTGCTCAGGCTCGAGTTGCAACTGCACCTTGGCGCCGGGCTCGTGGCCCTGCAGCGCCGCTTCGATGGGGTCGAACAGGTCGTCGCCGCCCACCAGAAATTCCACCGGGTCGTCGAGCACATCCAGTACTTCGCCGAGCGTATCTTTCAGCGTCCAGGTCAGGCCGACCACGCATTGTTCAGAGATTTCCATTGCAGAATTCTCCCATGGAGACCACACAACCCCTGAGCCTGCTTGGCGGCCTCAGCGCTGCGCAGTTCATGCGGCGCTACTGGCAGAAGAAACCGCTGGTGGTGCGGCAGGCCGTGCCCGCCATGGCGGCGCCGATCACCCGCAGCGCATTGTTTGAACTGGCGGCGCGCGACGATGTCGAATCGCGCCTGATACGGCATGCTGCCAAGGGCTGGACGCTGCGCCATGGGCCGCTGCCGCGGCGTGCGCTGCCACCGGTGGCGCAGCCCGGATGGACGCTGCTAGTGCAAGGCGTCGACACGCACGACGACAAGGTGCACGCGCTGTTGCAGCAGTTTCGTTTCGTGCCAGACGCGCGGCTGGACGACCTCATGATCAGCTATGCGAGCGACGGCGGTGGCGTCGGCGCCCATTTCGACAGCTATGACGTGTTCCTGCTGCAGGCATCGGGTCGGCGCCGCTGGTCGATCGGCCGGCAGCGGGATTTGACCCTGCAGCAAGACGTGCCACTCAAGATCCTCGAACACTTCGTGCCTGAACAAAGCTTTGTGCTCGAGGCCGGCGACATGCTGTACCTGCCGCCGCGCTATGCCCACGACGGCGTGGCGGTCGGGGGTGACTGCATGACCTGTTCGATCGGGCTGCGTGCGCCGGCGGCCGATGCGCTGGCCGCCGACCTGCTGGTGCGCATCGCCGAAGCGCAGGCCGACGAGCTGGGGGAATCCTCCGGTATCGCTGCGCCGCCGCGCTACCGCGATCCGGCCCAGCCCGCGGTCGAAACGCCGGCCGCCATGCCCGCCGCGCTGCAGGCCTTCGCGCGCGAGGCCGTGCTTGCCGGCCTGCGCGACCTCGATGCCATCGACCGCGCGCTCGGTGAATCGATGACCGAGCCCAAGTCCAATGTGTGGTTCGAGAACGGTGGGGCGGGCGACGTCACCCGTGGCGTTGCGCTCGACCGGCGCAGCCGCATGCTCTACGACGCGCGGCATCTCTACATCAACGGGGAGAGCTTTCGCGCCGGCGGCCGCGATGCCACCTTGATGCGTCGCCTGGCAGATCAGCGCGGGCTGGCCGCACGCGAACTGGTGCGCGCCAGCGACGACGCGCTGGCGCTGCTCGAAGACTGGTGCGAAGCGGGGTGGCTGCATGCTGCCGCCTGAAGAAGGCGCGTCCGCGCCGCTGCCGGAAGGGCCATTCGACGGCCGGCAGGCTTTTCATGCCCATCTGAAGACCGCGATGGCCGAAGCGGCGCAGCAGAACTGGCGTGAGATCGTGTTCAGCGACCCCGACTTTGCCGACTGGCCGCTCGGTGAGCGCGCCGCCATCGAAGCACTGCAGGCCTGGGCCGCATCAGGTCGCCAGCTCGTGCTTCTGGCACAGCATTTCAAGGTGTTCGAGCGCGAGCATGCACGCTTCGTGAGTTGGCGCCAGAGCTGGAGCCACATCATCGATGCGCGGGCTTGCCATGGCCCGGGCCTGCCGCCGGTGCCGAGCGCGATCTGGACGCCGACCTGGTGCCTGCGCCGCATCGACCGCGACCATGACCGCGGCATTTGCAGCGCCGAACCGGAGCGTCGACGTGGATTGCGCGAAGCCATCGACGAATGCCTGCACCATGGCCGGCCTGCCTTTCCGGCTTCGACGCTGGGGCTTTAGTACGCACGGAAAACATGGGGTTACAGCCGCTGTCAGCCAATGCCGCGAATCACGGGTGGGAAGGGCTCCCAGTCAGCATCGAGGGCTAGAATTTTTTGCTCTCGCAATCACCAAAGGAGCCTCCATGAAAAAGTCCGTCCTGCTTGCCTCGTTGATCGCCGTTGCTGCACTGAGTGCCTGCGGCAAAAAGGAAGAGGCTGCACCGGCCATCGTGACGCCGCCGCCCGTGGTCGTGACCCCGCCTGCTGCGGCGCCCGCCGCCCCGGCTACCACCGCCACCCCGCCGGCTGCAACGCCCGCGCCGGGCTCGGCCGCCGCCCTCGAAGAAGCCAACAAGGCCACGCAGGCTGCCAAGGACGCTGCCGCCGCGCCAAAGTGACGCGAAGCCCGCGCACCTGGACCTGACAAGGAAGCCGCCAGTTGGCGGCTTTTTTCATGGTGTCAGAGATCGAGCCATGGCGAGCCGTCTGCCGCGCTGGCGGTCAGGATCTCGTCCTCCTGGGCGCCCAGTGCTTCGGCCAGCACGCGCCGCACGATGTCGGGCCGGTTGTTCTGCTCGCTCAGATGTGCTGCCACCACGTGGCGCAGTCCGCCATGGCGCACGGCGCGCGCGATGTCCGCAGCAGCCGTGTTCGAGAGGTGCCCGTAGTTGCCGCCGACGCGCTGTTTGAGGAAGGCGGGGTAGGCCGACTGCGCGAGCAGATCGCCATCGTGATTGCATTCGAGCAGCAGGGCGTCGAGCCCGGCCAGCCGCGCCAGCACGTAGGGCGTTGCGTGGCCCAGATCGGTCAGCACGCCGAGCCGGCGTGCACCGTCGGTACAGACCAGCTGCAAGGGCTCGCGTGCATCGTGCGGCACCGTGAAAGGCTGCAGCGCCAGGTCGCCGACCGCGATCTCGGCGCCATCGCGTGCAAGGTTCAAGCGTCCCTCGAAGTCGCGCCCGCCGGTCGCGAGCCAGGTGCCTTCGCTCATCCACACGGGAATGCGGTCGCGCCGCGATAACGCATGGGCGCAGCCGATGTGATCGCCATGCTCGTGCGTGATGAACACCGCATCGATCTGGCGCGCCACCAGCCCGGCGCGGCCAAGCCGCGCATCGAGGTGTTTGAGCCCGAAGCCGCAGTCGATCAGCAGGCGGGTGGTGCGGCCGCCGCTGGTCGCCTCGACCAGCGTGGCGTTGCCGGTGCTGCCGCTACCGAGGCTTCGAAAGCGAAGCATCGGCGAACCGGCTACTTGAGGTCGTCTGCAATGACCTGGACGATGCGCTGGGCGTTCGCCGAGGTCTCGGGTGCGCCGGCTTCGTTCTGCACCGACACCGTGCTGGCTTCGCCCTGGCTCTTGACCTGGATGCGGAACTTGAGCGGTGCGTCGGCCTTGCCGGCCTGGCCGAAGGTGATCAGCTTGGCGAAGAAGCCGGGCTCTTTCTTGTCGGGGTTCGGCGGGATGTAGCGCACGAAGTAGGTGCCAGCGGCGCGGTCGCGGTCTTCCACCGTGAAGCCGGTGCGGTCCAGCGCCAGGCCGACCCGGCGCCAGGCGCGCTCGAAGCCTTCGCTCATCTGCACCACCGGCTGACCGGCCACGTTGCCGATGCGCGAGGTTTGCACCACCGGGCCGGCGGCCATCAGGGCCTTCGACTGCTCTTGCGAAACGCCGAGCTTGACCATCAGGCGGCGCAGGAATTCGGCTTCGAGTTCGGGGTCGCTCTTGCGCGGCTGCCAGATCGTCTGATCCTTGCGCGACGTGCTGTAGACCTCTTCCATGCCGCGATGGCTGATGAAGATCTCGGTGCCGCCGCTGGCCGTGCGTTCCATGCGCGTGCGGAAGCGATCCAGTTCGCCGGTCGAGTAGACCGTGTCCACCAGCTTGCCGAGCGTGCTGCGGATGATGTCCTGCGGCAGCTTGGCGCGGTTCTCGGCCCAGTCGGTTTCCATGATGCCGAGGTTGCGCTGGTCGGTGGTCAGCAGGAATCCGCTTTCCTGCCAGAAGTCGCGCACCGGTTCCCAGAGCTTGTCGGCCGGACGGTTGACCACGATCCAGCGTTCTGCGCCCGAGCGTTCCATGCGGACATCGCCGACGGACGACACTGCCGTGGGTTGGCCGGGTGCGTTGGCAACCCCGGCCTGGTACGAATTGGCCGACACCGGCGCGCCGGGCAGCGCGTAGCGGTTTTCACGCGAGAGCTGGGTCAGATCCGGTGGCACTTCGAGCGTCGGGGCTTTGCCGGCGCTCTTGTAGTCGATCTTGTCGGGCTCCAGTGCAGAGCAGGCGGCGAGGCTGGCCACGAGGCCGAGCAGGGCAAGTCGCGAAATGGTTTTCAACGTCGTCTTCCTTGTGGAATGTCTGAATTTCAATGAACGCGTGCGGCGTCCGCCACGTCAGAGTCGAAGGCCGGCAAAAGGTTGCCGGCTTCGGCGGTCGGCAGGATTTCGATGGTCAATCCTTGAGCAGGCCGGTGGCGCGCAGGGCCGCCTCGACCGCCGGTCGGCTGCCCTCGGCGAGTTCGGTCAACGGCAGCCGCAGGGTGCCACCGCACAGCGCCAGCCGTGCCATCGCCCACTTGAGCGGGATGGGGTTGGGCTCGACGAACAGGTTGCGGTGCAGCGGCATCAGCTCGAACTGGATGCGCATCGCGGTCTTGACGTCGCCGGCAATCGCGGCCATGCAGAGCTCGTGCATCTTGCGCGGCGCCACGTTGGCCGTGACGCTGATGTTGCCCTGGCCGCCGCACAGCATGAGTGCCACAGCGGTCGGGTCGTCGCCCGAATACACGGCGAAGCTTTTCGGCAGGTCGCGGATGAGCCACTGGGCGCGCTCGATGTTGCCGGTCGCCTCCTTGATGCCGATGATGCCCGGCACCTGCGCCAGGCGCAGCACGGTGTCGTGCGCCATATCGGCCACGGTGCGGCCGGGCACGTTGTAAAGCACGGTGGGCAGGTCGCCGACGGCTTCGGCGATCGCCTTGAAGTGCTGGTACTGGCCTTCCTGGGTCGGCTTGTTGTAGTAGGGCACGACCTGCAATTGCGAGTCGGCGCCCACGCCCCGCGCGAATTTGGCAAGCTCGATCGCCTCTTTGGTCGAGTTGGCGCCGCAGCCGGCCATCACCGGCACGCGGCCTTTGGCCTGCTCGACCGAGACACGGATGATTTCGCAGTGCTCCTCGACGTCGACCGTCGGAGATTCTCCGGTCGTGCCGACGACGCCAAGGCAGTCGGTGCCTTCGTCGATATGCCAGTCGATCAGCCGGCGCAGGGCGGGGTAGTCGACACTGCCGTCTTCGTGCATCGGCGTGACGAGCGCGACGATGCTGCCAGTCAGTTGATCCAAGGGGGTCTCTTTATGGGACGAAAAGCAGACATTCTAATGACTGGCCGACGGCACCCCGAGCAGGTGGCGCGGCGAGGCGCCGGCCAGCCGTACCGCAGCGATGCGCTGGACGAAGCGCTCGGGATCCGGAAGAAAGCCGTCCTCGTAGGCGACGACGCGCAGCCCGGCGCTGGCGCTCAGCAGTTCACCCGGCTGCAGCAGGAAGTCGGGACGCGATGGTTTGCCCACCGTTTCGTTGCCGGCGGCGAAGGTTTCGTACAACAACACGCCACCCGGCGCCACGGCCGCCACGATGTCGGGCAGCCGCGCGCGCCAGAGGTAATGGGTGACGACCACCGCATCGAACTGCCGGCCGGCAAATGGCCACGGGCCGGCCTCGATGTCGGCCTGCAGCACCTGGCCGAAGTGCGAAGCGGCGGCCACCGCTTCCGGCGCCCGGTCGACCCCCGTGACGGCGTGCCCGCGCTCGGCAAACCAGCGCATGTGGCGCCCGGCGCCGCAGGCCACATCGAGCACCGTGCCGCCGGGCGGCACCAGGTGCGACCAGCGCTCCACCCAGGCGGACGGCGCGCCCGAACCGTGCAGCTCGCTCAAAAGCAGGCCCAGATCTGGTCGACCATCCGCACCAGAAAAGCGGGCCGCGTATAAAGCGCAAAGACGCCGCCCAGCGCCGCGGCAGCCGCCAGCCAGGCGCCGGCGTGCAGGAGGCGGTGGCGGGTCTGCAACGTCATGCCGTGGCCGGTTGCGGTGCGCCGCGCACGATCTCGCCTTCCTTCACCGGCAGGTTGATCAGCGCCGCGAACACGCCCAACGCGATCGCGATGTACCAGACGATGTCGTAGCTGCCCGTGGTGTCGTACAGGTAGCCGCCGAGCCACACGCCCAGGAACGAGCCGACCTGATGGCTCAGAAACACGAAACCGCTGAGCATCGACAGATGCGCCACGCCGAAGATGCCGGCCACGATCGCATTGGTCGCGGGCACGGTGGACAGCCAAAGGAAGCCCATTGCCGCCGAGAAGACATACACGCTGAGCGGCGAGATAGGCACCAGCAGGAACAGCACGATCGACACGGCCCGTGCGAAGTAGATCGCCGCGAGGATCTTGCGCTTGGCCAGCGTCTGTCCCAGCAACCCGACCGTGTAGGTGCCGAACACGTTGAACAGCCCGATCAGCGCCAGCGCATAGCCCGCCACGTCGGCCGACAGGCTGCGGTCGCGCAGGTAGGTCGGCATGTGGATGCCGATGAACGCCAGCTGGAAGCCGCAGACGAAGTACCCCGCCATCAGCAGGCCGAAGCTCGGATAGCGGAAGGCCTCGCCAACCGCCTGCAGCACCGACTGGTCGCGGTGCCCGGCCAGCGCTGCTGTCCTCGGTTCGCGCAGGCCGAAGGCCAGCGGGATGATCACCAGCACCAGCACCGCCAGCACGGCGAGCGCCGTCTGCCAGCCCAGGTGGCCGATCAGCCACCCCTCGATGGGTGCCATCAGGAACTGCCCGAACGAGCCGGCCGCTGCCGCCACGCCCATGGCCCACGAGCGCCGCTCGGCCGGAATCTGCCGCCCTATCACGCCGTAGATCACCGCATAGGTCGAGCCTGCCTGCGCCGCGCCGATCAGCACGCCCGCACTCAGCGTGAAGAGCAGCGGCGTCGGCGAATGCGCCATGCCGAACAGCCCCAGCGCGTAGAACACCGCGCCGCCGATCAACACCCGGAATGCGCCGAACTTGTCGGCCAGCATGCCCGCGAACACGCCGAAGATGCCCCATGAAAGATTCTGGATGGCCAGCGCGAACGAGAAGGTTTGCCGGCTCCAGTCCTGCGCCTGCGTGATCGGCTGCAGCCAGAGCCCGAAGCCGTGGCGGATGCCCATCGAGAGGGTGACGATCATGGCGCCGCACAGCAGCACCTGGGCGATCGGGAGGGGGCGGGCGGGGGCGGTCATGCGGGCAATGTAGCTGGAAGCGCCGCAGCGCGCCGACGGCTGCGCGACAGTCATTGGTGATGAATCTGCGCGCTATTGATGCCCGGAGCACATCAATGCCCGTCTAAGGCCTTCTGGCAGGGTCGAATCTGTATGCCCATACAGGTTTTCGATGGGGCGACGCATACAATCCGCCCCCATGGCAACCCCCAGCAAGACAACTCCGCAAGCGTATTCCGAAGGCTCGATCCGCGTCCTCAAGGGCCTTGAGCCCGTCAAGCAGCGCCCGGGCATGTACACCCGCACGGACAACCCGCTGCACATCATCCAGGAAGTGCTCGACAACGCGGCCGACGAGGCGCTCGCGGGCTACGGCAAGAAGATCAAGGTGACGCTGCACACCGACGGCTCGGTCAGCATCGAAGACGACGGCCGCGGCATTCCGTTCGGCCTGCACCCCGAAGAAAAGGCGCCGGTGGTCGAACTGGTGTTCACCCGGCTGCATGCGGGCGGCAAGTTCGACAAGGGTTCGGGCGGCGCCTACAGCTTTTCGGGCGGCCTGCACGGCGTGGGCGTGTCGGTGACCAATGCGCTGTCGAAGCGGCTCGAAGTGATCTCGTACCGCGAGGGCTCGGTGGCGCAACTCGCGTTTTCGGCCGGCGACGTGATCGAGCCGCTGCAGATCCGGCCCCAGGAAAGCGGCGGCAGCGCCAACGCCGAAGGCGCCCGCGACCGCAAGCAGGGCACCACGGTGCGCGCCTGGCCCGATGCCAAGTACTTCGAATCGCCGACGCTGCCGATCAACGAGCTGACCCACTTGCTGCGCAGCAAGGCGGTGCTGATGCCGGGCGTGACCGTCACTCTCGTGTTCGAGAAGACCATGGAGACACAGCAGTGGCTCTACAAGGGCGGCCTGCGCGACTACCTGATGCAGACGCTCAACGGCGAGCCGGTGATCCCGCTGTTCGAAGGCGCCGGCCATGCCGACAAGAACGCCGACAACTTTGCCGAAGGCGAGGGCGCCGAATGGTGCGTGGCCTTCACCGAAGACGGCCAGCCGGTGCGCGAGAGCTACGTCAACCTGATTCCAACCAGCGCCGGCGGCACGCACGAAAGCGGCCTGCGCGACGGTCTCTTCACGGCCGTGAAGGGCTTCATCGAATTGCACTCGCTGCTGCCCAAGGGCGTGAAGCTGCTGCCCGAAGACGTGTTTGCCCGCGCTTCCTATGTGCTGAGCGCCAAGGTGCTCGATCCGCAGTTCCAGGGCCAGATCAAGGAACGCCTGAATTCGCGCGACGCGGTGCGGCTGGTGTCGAGCTTCGTGCGCCCCGCGCTCGAGCTGTGGCTCAACCAGCACGTCGACTACGGCAAGAAGCTCGCCGAGCTGGCCATCAAGGCGGCCCAGACGCGCCAGAAGGCCGGCCAGAAGGTCGAGAAGCGCAAGGGCTCTGGCGTGGCCGTGCTGCCGGGCAAACTGACCGATTGCGAGAGCAAGGACATCAGCCACAACGAGGTGTTTCTGGTCGAGGGCGACTCGGCTGGCGGTAGCGCCAAGATGGGCCGCGACAAGGAGTCGCAGGCGATCCTGCCGCTGCGCGGCAAGGTGCTCAACACCTGGGAGGTCGAGCGCGACCGGCTGTTTGCCAACACCGAAATCCACGACATTTCGGTCGCCGTAGGCGTCGACCCGCACGGCCCGAACGACAAGCCCGACATGAGCGGCCTGCGCTATGGCAAGGTCTGCATCCTCTCCGATGCCGACGTGGACGGCTCGCACATCCAGGTGCTGCTGCTCACGCTGTTCTTCCGGCACTTTCCGAAACTCATAGAAGCCGGCCACGTTTATGTCGCAAAGCCGCCATTGTTTCGCGTCGACGCGCCCGCGCGCGGCAAGAAGCCGGCCTCCAAGGTCTATGCGCTGGACGAGGGCGAACTGGTCGCCACGCTCGACAAATTGCGCAAGGACGGCGTGCGCGAAGGCGCCTGGAGCATCAGCCGCTTCAAGGGCCTGGGCGAAATGAGTGCGGAACAACTCTGGGAAACGACGCTCAATCCCGACACGCGCCGCCTGCTCAAGGTGCAGCTCGGCCGGCTCGACTTCACGCAGACCCAGGGAGAGATCACCAAGCTCATGGGTAAAGGCGAAGCGGCCGCAAGACGTGATCTGATGGAGCTCCGTGGCGACGATGTCGAAATCGACGTTTGAGCCCGCCATCAGGCGACCCTCGATCTTGTGAATCTTTCAGGCCTTTTCCGTCCGCTGTTCCTGGGCTTGCTGCTATTGATTTCGCAGCAAGGCGCGATGGCGGCCGACATCTACGGCTATGTCGACGAAAAGGGCGTGGCGCATTTCGCGGCTGAAAAACTCGACGAGCGCTACCAGCTCTTTTTTCGGGGTGGCCAGAACTTCGACACGGCCGAGGGCGTGGCGCCGACGGGCCGCGGGCTCGGTGCCGGCACCGGCAAGCTTCCGCCTGCATCGCAAACGCTGCTCGCGCTGTTCGAGAAGTCACCCAACTACAAGAGCGCCAAGAGCGCCCTGCAGGACGCCTCGAAGCGCCATGCGATCGACTACGAACTGCTGCAGGCCCTGATCGCCACCGAGTCGGGTTTCGATGCCCAGGCCGTGTCGCCCAAGGGCGCGATCGGCCTCATGCAACTGATGCCCGCGACCGCGCAGCGCTACGGTGTGCAGGCCGACAAACGGCGCTCGCTGGAGAGCAAGCTCTACGACCCGCGCATCAACATCGCCGCCGGCTCCCGCTATCTGGGCGACCTGATCGCGATGTTTCCCGGCGAAATCGAACTCGCATTGGCCGCATACAACGCGGGCGAGGGCGCGGTGCAACGTGCCGGCAACAAGATTCCGAACTACCGCGAGACGCAGAACTACGTGAAGACGGTGCTTCAGCTCTATGCCCACCTCAAGCCCGGCGCGCGCATTGCCGTGGGCCGCAGCGGCGGCAAGCTGCCGGGGCGCATCCGGATGGAGCTCGCGGTGCCGCAGGGCGGCGCGCTGGGCCGTGGCAATCTGCCGCCGCCCGACGGTGCGCCGCGCATGCCAAGCCTGCCGAGCCTGCCGGCCGAGTGATCCCGATTTTTTGAAGAACCGACGACAGACAGACCCATGGACGATACCTCCCGACCGATGCTCGACCTTCCGCCGCCCGACGACGGCACCGGCATCACGCTGGCCGACTACGCCCAGCAGGCTTACCTCGAATACGCGCTCAGCGTGGTCAAGGGCCGTGCGCTGCCAGACGTGTCGGATGGCCAGAAACCGGTGCAGCGCCGCATCCTCTATTCGATGTCGCGCATGGGCCTGGGCTTCGGCGGCGCCAACGGCACGGTCGGTGCCAAGCCGGTCAAGAGCGCACGCGTGGTCGGCGACGTGCTGGGCCGCTTCCACCCGCACAGCGACCAGGCCGCCTACGACGCGCTGGTGCGCATGGCACAGGATTTTTCGCAGCGCTATCCGCTGGTCGACGGCCAGGGCAACTTCGGCAGCCGCGACGGCGACGGCGCTGCGGCCATGCGCTACACCGAGGCGCGGCTGGCCCGCATCACCAGCCTGCTGCTCGACGAGATCGACGAAGGCACGGTCGACTTCATTCCCAACTACGACGGCTCGACCATCGAGCCGCGCCTGTTGCCGGCACGCCTGCCTTTCACGCTGCTCAACGGCGCGAGCGGCATCGCGGTCGGCCTGGCCACCGAGATCCCGAGCCACAACCTGCGCGAGATCGCCGACGCTTGCGTCGCGCTCATCAAGAGCAATGGCAAGCTGAGTGAAGAAGAACTCTTTGCCATGGTGCCTGGCCCCGACTATCCGGGCGGCGCGCAGATCATCAGCGCGGCCTCCGACATCGCCGAGGCATACCGCACCGGCCGCGGCTCGCTCAAGGTGCGCGCACGCTGGAAGATCGAAGACCTCGCGCGCGGGCAATGGCAGCTCGTGGTCAACGAACTGCCGCCCGGTGTCAGCACGCAGAAGGTGCTCGAGGAAATCGAGGAGCTCACGAACCCGAAGGTGCGTGCAGGCAAGAAGGCGCTCTCGGCCGAGCAGACCCAGCTCAAGGCCGCCATCCTCTCGATGCTCGACGTGGTGCGCGACGAGTCCAGCAAGGACGCGGCTGTGCGCCTGGTGTTCGAGCCGAAGACCTCGCGCATCAGCCAGGAGGACTTCATCACCACCTTGCTGGCGCAGACCTCGCTCGAGACCTCGTCGCCGATCAACCTCACGATGGTCGGCATCGACGGCAAGCCCACGCAGAAGTCGCTGCGCCAGATGCTCAACGAGTGGATCGCGTTCCGCGAGATCACCGTCGAAAAGCGCTCGCGTCACCGGCTCGACAAGGTGCTGGACCGCATCCACATCCTCGAAGGGCGGCAGCTGGTGCTGCTCAACATCGACGAGGTGATCGCGATCATCCGCGCGGCGGACGACCCGAAGGCCGCGTTGATCGCACGCTTCAACCTGAGCGATCGCCAGGCCGAAGACATTCTTGAAATCCGCTTGCGCCAGCTCGCGCGGCTCGAAGCGATCAAGATCGAGCAGGAGCTCAAAGGCCTGCGCGAAGACCAGAAGAAGCTCGAAGACATTCTCGGCAGCCCGGCCACATTGCGCCGCCTGTTGGTAAAGGAAATCGAGTCAGACGCCAAGACCTTCGAAGACCCGCGCCGCACGCTGATCCAGGCCGAGAAGCGCGCCGTGGCCGAGGTCAAGGTGGTGGACGAGCCGGTCACCGTGATCGTGTCGCAGAAGGGCTGGGTGCGTGCGCAGAAGGGCTGGGCCAGCGAGCGTGCCGCCGGTGCGCCCGCGCCGGAATACAGCTTCAAGTCCGGCGATGCGCTGTACGGCGCTTTCGAATGCCGCACGGTCGACACGCTGCTGGTGTTCGGCACTGCCAAGGACAAGGGCGTGCGCGTCTACACCGTGGCGGTGGCCTCGCTGCCGGGTGGCCGCGGCGATGGCCAGCCGGTGACCACGCTGATCGACCTCGACAGCGGCACGCACGTGGCGCACTACTTCGCTGGGCCGCTCGGCGCGAACCTGTTGCTGTCCAACACCGGCGGCTACGGCTTCATCGCCGCAGTCGAGAACATGATCTCGCGCCAGCGCGGGGGCAAGGCGTTCATCGACGTGGGCGAAGGCGAGCAGTTGTGCCGGCCGTCGCTGGTCAGCGGCGCGGGCGGCGCCGAGCCGCTGCCGGCCGCGACGCACGTGGCCTGCGCCTCGACCGGCGGCCGCATCCTGACCTTCGACATCAGCGAACTGAAAAGCCTGCCGAAGGGCGGTCGCGGCTTGACGCTGATCGACCTTGAAGCCAAGGACACGCTCGCGGGCGCGGCGGCCTACACGCGCAGCGTGAAGATCGAAGGCATCGGCCGCGGCGGCAAGGAGCGCGAAGAAGCGCTGGAGATCCGCACGCTGAACAACGCACGCGCCGCCCGCGCGCGCAAGGGCAAGGCGGCCGACCTCGGCTTCAAGCCGGCCAGCATCGTGCGGGTGCAGTGATGGAAGTCGGAACCCTCGCCATCGTGATCGCCGTGGTCAGCGGCCTGGCCAGCTTCTTGGTCGGCCGCTGGCTGTCGCGTGGCCGGCGCGAGAAAAAGGCCGCGCGCGAACGTGCGATGGCCGAAGCCGTGCAGAGCCGCCAGGTTCGGCGTGCACGCGAGCGGCGCCAGCAACGCTGAGTCATTTGAGTCCTGCCCACCAGCGCACGTTCTTGCGCGACGCACCCACTGTCAGGACTTCGCCGATCACCGGCGTGGCCAGCTCGATCTGCTGCGCTGCCGACAGATCCGCGATGCGGTCCAGGGGGTCGTGCCAGGTGTGGAAGGCCAGGTCGAAGGTGCTGTTGTGCACCGAATACAGCACCTTGCCGCGCAAGTCCCGGAAGGCCTGCACGGTCTGCTCGGGCGTCATGTGCACCGCGGGCCAGTAGGCGTCGTAGGCGCCGTTCTCCATCAGCGCCAGGTCGAAGCTGCCGAAGCGCTCGCCGATCTGCTTGAAGCCGCCGAAGTAGCCCGAGTCGCCGCTGTAGAAGATGCGCTGCGTACCGCTCTGGATCACCCACGAGGCCCAGAGCGTGCGGTCGCGGTCGTTCAGCGTGCGTCCGGAGAAATGCTGCGACGGCGCGGCGGTGAGCTGCACGCCGTCGTGCGCGCCGGCTTGCCACCAGTCGAATTCCTCGATGCGCTCGGGCGGCACGCCCATCTCGAGCAGCCGGGCTTTCACGCCCAGAGGCACGAAGTAGCGCTGCACCCGCTTCGCCAGGTACTCGATGGTCGGCACGTCCAGGTGGTCGTAGTGGTCGTGCGAAAGGATCAGGCCCTCGATCGGCGGCAGCTGTTCCAGCCTGAGCGGCGGCTTGTGAAAGCGCCGAGGCCCGACGAAGCTGAAGGGCGAGACGCGCTCGCCGAACACCGGATCGATCAGCCAGAACTTGCCGCGCAGCTTGAGCAGGTGCGACGAGTGGCCCAGGCGCACCACATGGTTGGCCTGGGGGTCGAGCGCCTCGAGCTGCGCGGTGGTCAGCGGCTGCACCGGGATCGGATCGACCGGGACCGTGTCGACCTTGCCGGCAAAGAGAAAGCGCGACCAGATCTTCCAGCTGCCGGCCGAGGGCAGGACCTCCGGGTTGGGCAGGTTCTGGAAGGTGCAGCCTTTGAACTGCGGCGACGCCGCGTAGCGTGCCTCGCAGCCGCTGGTGTTGCTGCAGCCTGCAACGAGCAGGCCGGCCGTGACGATGAGGAGAAGGCGTGCGGCGAGTGGGGCAAGGAGCATGGAAGTGGCGGATGGGCTCAGGTCGCAGCAGCTTACCCAAAAGCGCCTCTTCGATGGTTTCAGGCTGCCAGCGGTTGTTCCGTGGCAGCCAGGCCGGCCGCGATCGCGGCCAGCAGTGCGTCGCCAAAGCCGCCACGCGCCCGTGCGTCCTTGCGTGCGCTGGTCGCCACGCGTGGCGCTGCGCTCCACGCGATGCGCGCACCGGCCTGCTCCAGCGCGGCCACCAGCGCAACGTCTTCGCTGCAGGCCAGCGGCGCGAAGCCGCCGACACGGCGGTACGCCTCGGCCGACACGCCGAGGTTGGCGCCATGGATGTGACGGTGCCCGTCCGCGTCGGTGTAGGTGCGCGCGAAGTGCGTGCGAATCAACGCGTCGTGTTCGGCGTGCGGTGACCAGTCATCGATGCTGACGGAGCCGCACACCGCATCGGCGCCGAGCGCGAGCTGGTGCACCAGCCATTGCGGCGAGACGATGGTGTCGGCATCGGTGAAGGCCAGCCAACGCGCGCCCTCGTCCAGCAGCCATTGGGCGCCGGCCGCGCGCGCGCGGCCGACGTTGCGCGCAGACACTTCGAGCGTGCATACGTCGTGCTGCCTCGCAACGTTGGCGGTGGCGTCGCTGCAGCTGTCGAGCACCACCACCGTGCGCACCGGCTCGCCGCCGAGATCTGCATGCGTCGCAGCCAGCCGCACCGCGCCGAGCGTGGCGCCGATGTACGCGGCCTCGTTGTGGGCCGGAATGACGATGCCGATCACCGGACGCCCTCGCGCTGCGCGACCGAGTGCGGGGCGCGGCACCAGACCTGCAGCAGGAAGTCGGCTTCGTCGTGGAGGACGAGCCGGGCCAGGCCGAGCCCGGCCAGTGCGGCATGCACCTGCGCGGTCGGCAAGGCGCGTTCCGCGAAGTCGGGTCGCCAGTCGCAGGCGACCAGCGTGCCGTCGGCGGCGAGCGACGCATCGCATTCTTCGGCAAGTTGCTGCATCGCCTGTGCATCCAGAAAGTAGCCGACCTCGCTGAGCACGATCAGGTCGAACGGCGCAGCGTCGCGCGGCCAGTCGACCGGCAACTGCTGCTGCACGATCTGCACATTGAGCAGGCCGGCGGTACGACGGCGGGCCACCGCCAGGGCATGTTCGGAAAAATCGCTCGCCAGCACGGTGTCGCAGCGCTGCGCGAGTTCCGCTGTGAGTTCGGCCGCGCCGCAGCCCGGCTCGTAGGCCCGCGAATAGCGCGCGCGCGGCAGCGCGGCCATCAGCACGGCGCGCTTGCGCTGTTCGTACCAGCGGGTGCGCAGCGCGTACGGGTCTTCGTCCGCGCCGTACATGCCTTCGAAGTAGCCCTTCTTGTCGCTCATGCGAACAGCACCTCGAACGGCCGCACCGCGCGCGCGACCGTGCTGTTGCGCAGGATCGGTCCGGCGCCGGTGGAAGGGTCGAACGCCAACTGGCTCGTGAAGGCCTGAACTGCCTGACGCTTGCAACGCACCGCATCGGCGCCGAGCGCGACGCGCCGCGCGCGCCGCCAGGGCATGCGGGCGTCGCCGGGCCGGGCCCAATGCCAGGCCCATACCGGCACCTCGACCAGCCGGGCACCGACGCGCGCCGCCCCGAAGGCGCAGGCGTGGCCGCACGCCTCGTGGTCGGGGTGGCCGTCCATGCGCCAGGTGGTGAAGACCACATCGCTCGGGCGCAGCAACGGCAACAGGCGATCGGCCAGCAGGCTGCGCAGCGCTTGCAGCCCGCCATCGGGCAGGTCGAGCCGCACGGGTGCTTGGGGTACGCCGAGCCGTTGCAGCGCACGCCGGCTTTCGATCGGGCGGATGCGTGCCAACTGGTCGGCCGGCCATTCGCTGGAGCCGGGATGGCTGGCGCTGCCATCGGTCACGGCAACGATGCAGATCTCGCGGTGGAGCGCGGCGAGTTGCGCGAGCAACCCGCCGACGGAAAGCACTTCGTCGTCCGGGTGCGGCGCGACGACCACGGCCCGCGCGCCATCGGGCACGAGTGCTGCTGCCGTCAGCGACGCCATGCTCGCCAAACCCGGCCAGGCCAGCCAATCCGTTTCGGGGGTGCCTTCGCCGCTGTCGATCAGGCGGTCGTTGTCCATCACAGCCGCCATGACAGGGCCTGCGTGGTGTTGGTCAGGCACTGACCAAGGGCGGCGAGATCGCGCTCCGCATGGCTCTGGCGCATGAACACCGGGAGGTCGGCCATCGCATGCGCGAAGCGTTCGTTGCGGCACAGCGGGCCGGCGCCGAGCGCACGGCCGGCATGGCGCAGCACCGATTCGGCTGCCGCCTCGATCGCCAGGCGCGTGCGCAGCGTCAGTGCCTGCACGTTGGCACCGGGTTGCGCGTCGATGGCTGCAGCCGCCTCGCGCAACAGCGCGGCTGCACCTGCCATGGCCACGTCGATCGCGCCCAGATGGCCGAGACGGTGCGGGTCGCTCGCGCCGCGCGAAAGGTCGCGTGTCATGGTCGCGATCCCCAGCGCGCCGCCGAACCAGCAGGCCGCAATGCCGGCACCGCCTTGCCAGAAGCCCGGGCGCCGCGTGTAGTCGCCGGGCGCGCCGACCTGCAGGCCGCGTGCGTTGTCGAACTGCACGTCGACGCTTTCGCTCGCCGCCATGCCGACCGCCTTCCAGCCGTTGTGGGTGACCCGCACGCCGGGCTGGCCGAGCGCCACCGTCGCCAGGCACGGTTCGCCCTCCAGGTTCCAGCCACTGACCACCGCATGGGTCACGCTCGGCGCCCCCGAGCACCAGGCCTTGGTGCCGTCGATGCGCAGTTCAGGCCCGTCGCCCAGTGGCGCAAACGCCAGCCGCGCGTCAGGCGGTTCGGCGCACCAGGTGCCCCAGCGGGTGCCGGGTGCAGGCGTTGGGCCGTCGAGTTCGGCCAGGATCGCGATCGCGTCGGTGTGGCCTTCGAACAGCTTGACCAGCGGCAGGTCGTGTGCCGCCACGGCAGCGAGTCGTTGCCAGCGGGCGAGGGTGCGGCCCGATCCGGGCAGCGGCAGCTGATCGAGGCCGGCGGCAACCAAGTGCGCCAGCGTGAGGCTGCGGCCGTGTTGTTGTTGCAGCCGGACGAGCGGATCGTCGGTGGTGGGGGCAAGCATGTCGTTGTCTCTTGTCTCTTCGTGGGCGGCGAACTGACGCTAGTTGGCGCCTCGTCGGCCAACCGTCGGTGCAGAGCGTCGTGCGCTGTAGGAGCGCGGCCGACTGGCCGGGCGTCCTAAGCCTTGCGCGCTATGGCGGCCTTGGGGCATGGCCGGCACAGTCGGGCTCGGCCGCGAGGCGCGCGGCACCGTCGAAGGAGACAGACACCATGAGCGACAGGCGCTACCCCATCATCTATGTGCGCGGCTATGCGATGACCGAGTCGGAGCGCGACGAAACGGCGGCCGATCCGTTCTGCGGCTTCAATGTCGGCTCCACCGTCTACCGCGCCACGGTTGACAAAAAGGCGCCCGCGCAGAAGTTCGTGTTCGAGTCGCCGGTGGTGCGGCTCCTGGCCGACTACCAGTACCGCAGCGTCTACCAGAACGGGCTCGACATCCTCGACGAAGACTGGAAGCCCTCGCCCGACGAAACCGGCAGGGACGTGGAGGGCATTGCCGCAGCCTCGGTGATCATCTACCGCTACTACGACGCCGGCTCCGGGCTGCTCGGCGACGGCAGCGCACGCGACGTCAAGTTCTATGCGCAGGGGCTAAGCCAGCTGATCCTGCGCGTGAAGGAACTGGTCGCCACGCGCGAAGGCCCGCCGGGGCCCGAAGGCTTTCGCTGCTATCTGGTCGCCCATTCGATGGGCGGGCTCGTGGTGCGTGCCTTCTTGCAGAACCCGGCGCTTGGCGACGCCGCAGCGCGCGCCTGTGTCGACAAGGTGTTCACCTATGCCACGCCCCACAACGGCATCGAGGTGGGCGGCATCAACGTGCCTGGCTGGCTCACGGTGAACGAGATGAACACCTTTAACCGCGACAAGATGGCCGAGTTTCTGGCCACGCCGGCGGTCGACGGCCGCATGGACTATCTGCCCCCCAACGCGTTTCCACCAGAGCGGTTTTTCTGCATGGTCGGCTCCAACCGCGGTGACTACGAGGTGGCCAAGGGGCTGTCGCGCATGTTCGCGGGCCACGGCAGCGACGGGCTGGTCCGCATCGAGAATGCATCGCTCTGGTCGCGCGACAAGGCCGGCCAGGCGCGCCCGGTGGCCACCGCCTACACCTACCGTTCGCACTCTGGCTACTTCGGCATCGTGAACTCGGAAGAGGCCTACCAGAACCTGGTGCGCTTCCTGTTCGGCGACGTTCGGGTTGACCTGTGGTTCGACGTCGACGGCGTCAGCCTGCCGCCCGACATTCCGAAGGATGCCGATGTCGACGCGCTCTATCAGGTCGAACTGCTGGCCGCGCCGCGCGGCAAGCGCTGGTACCTCAGCCGGCGCATCGCCGAAGAAGATTCGCCTGCCTGCCGCACCCACAAGGAACTGACCAACCCAGCGACGCCGGAAAAGCGCTCGATCTATCTGTCGACCGTGTTCCTCGCCAACAAGGCGCGCGTGAAGCAGGATCGCCCGACCCTGGCCTACGCGATGACACTCGGCGTGCGCGTGCCCGACTACCAGGTCAACAAGAAGTTCTGGGTCGATGGCCACTACGAAGGCAGCTCGCTGTTCCGCGACACCCTGGTGATCGAGATCGCGCCGCCGACGGCCGCCGACCCGGCGAAAAAGTGGCAGGTGCAGTACGGCTGGCAAACCGACACCGCCGGCCGCGCCACCCTGCCGATCAGCTACCAGGAAGTGATCGACGGCAAGCTGCAGTTTGTGGTGCCGCTGTCGACCCTGGGCGCCGCGCCGGCCGCACCCGGCATTTCGGGCAAGGTGCGGCTGGAGGTGAGTGCGTGGCGTTGACGGGTGAGCCTGACCCGCAAGAGGGCCTGTCACCCCTACCTGTGCCATAGACCATCCGCCAAATTGCCACCCTCTGTCGACCGTGAAATATTTCACACTCGACACCGAGGAGCCGGATGGACGAGACGCTTCGAGAGCTGGTCAGGACGCGCCGCGAGGCGCTGCATGGGGTCGACGACGGACATCGCCCCTGGGGCCTGGCGCTGTCGGGGGGCGGCATCCGCAGCGCGACCTTCTGCCTGGGGCTGCTCAAGTCGCTGGCGGCGCGGCGGCAGTTGCTCAAGTTCGACATCGTTTCGACCGTCTCGGGCGGCGGCTACACCGGCGCCACGCTCGGCCGCCTGTGCAGCGACGCGAAGTCGGCCGACGAGGTGCGCGACATCGAGCGCGCGATGGGCGACGTCGACCGCGCACGCTTCGGCTGGTGGCTGCGCGGCAACGGGCGCTACCTGATTCCTGGCGGCCTGCGCGACACGCTGTTCGCGGCCGCGCTCTACCTGCGCAACCTGCTGGGCACGCACATCGAGATCGCGATCGCCGCCAGCCTGATCGGCCTGGCTCTGGCCGCAACCAACCTGCTGATGTGGGACGCGGTGTTTCGCGCGGTGGATCTCAACAACATTCAGCCGACCACGGCGCAGGCCACCATCAGCCTGCTGGTGCAGGGGGCGACGCAGTTGCCCACGCTGTGGTTTGCGGCCGTGGGGCCGTTCGTTGCGTCGATGGTGCTGGCCTGTGCCTACTGGTCGGTGCGCGACAAGCCGTCAAGCGCCTTCCTGTGGGGGCAGATCGGCATGTGGTGCGTGCTGATCATCGGCGCCTGCCAGCTCGGCCCGATGCTGGTCGAACTGGCCAGCGGCCCGCGCTGGCTGACGCCGTTGTTCGTCGGCTTCGCGCTGTGCTGGGTGGTGGCGCTGCTCTGGGTGCTTTGGCGCAGTCGCCGTCGCACCGCGGCGCAGCAGCGCAACGAACTGACCGAGGCGCTGGCGTCGGTGCTCAACACCACGCTGCTGATCGGGCTGCTCGGCCTGCTCGATCGCAGTGCCTGGTGGCTGGCCGCGGAGAACCAGGGGCAGCGCGCCTCTTACGGCGCGGTGCTTCTGGTCGCGGCAGCCGGCTTGCGCGCCGTGCTGCCCATGCTGTTGTCGCAGAAGCAGCAGGCGCCCGGCATCGGCAAGAACCTGATGCTCACGCTCGCCAGCCTGCTCGGGCTGGCGCTGGCCTTCTGCCTGGCGGCCTGGTGGATCGGGGTGATGTATGCGGCGGTGCTGCTGCCGGTGTTTCAGCCCCAGGGGCTCGAGTTCTGGCGCGGCTGGGCCTGGTTCGGCGCCATCGGCACGGTCATCGGCGCCTATGCGGTGCTCACCGGATCCAACTTCGCGTTTCTCAACATCTCGTCGCTGCATATGTTCTACAAGGCCCGCATCGTGCGCGGCTACCTCGGCGCGGCCAATGCGCGGCGGCTCGGCGCGAGCCCGACCGACGAGGTCTCGGGACTGCAGCCGCCGCAGGTGCCGGTGGGCGAGGTCGACGCGCACGACGACATCCCGCAACTGCGCTATGCGCCGCACCTGCATGGCGGGCCGGTGCACCTGGCCAACGTGTGCATCAACCAGACGCACGACACCCGGCAGAAGCTGTTCAACCGGGATCGCAAGAGCCAGCCGCTGACCATCGGCCCGCTGGGCTGGATGCAGGCCGGCGGCGCCGATTGGGCGCAGGCGCATGGCGACGGTGCCATGACGCTGGGGGCGTGGACGGCGATTTCAGGCGCCGCATTTGCACCTGGGCTGGGCCGGCTCACCAAGCGCGGCATTGCGGCGCTCACGGTGTTCGCGGGGCTGCGCCTGGGCTACTGGTGGAACAGCGCCGATGCCGGCATCCTGCAGCGCGGCGCAGCCGTGCGCGGCAGCAAGCTGTTGATGAAAACGCGCTTCATGCTGCTGGAATGCTTCGGCGCGTTTCCGGGCAGCAGCTCGGCCAACTGGTACCTGAGCGACGGCGGCCATTTCGAGAACACCGGTGCCTACGCGCTGCTGCGGCAACAGGCCGCGCTGATCGTGATTGCGGATTGCGGCGCCGATCCCGACTACCGCTTCTGCGACCTCGAGAACCTGATCCGCCGCGCCCGCATCGACCTGAACGCCGAGATCACCTTCATGAAGCCGCGACCCGGCGCCGACTGGCAGCCGCTCGAAGCCTTCGGCTCGCTCAACGATCTGGCCTCGCCCAGCAGCCAGGCTTGCCTGGCCCTCGCGCAGGTGCGCTATGCGAGCGGCGCCACCGGGCAGCTGGTGCTGGTCAAGCCCAATGTGTCGGCCTCGCTGCCGGTGGACCTGGTGAACTTCAAGGCCGCGAACCCGCTGTTTCCGCAGCAGCCGACCACCGACCAGTTTTTCGATGAAGCCCAGTGGGAAAGCTACTTCCGGCTCGGCGCCGAAATCGGCACGCGGCTCGAGGGCGAACTGCTCGACAAGGTGGCGCTCGGCGCGCCGGGGCTGTTCGTGCCGGACGACGGGCAGATCCATGCCGTGGCGTCGCCGCCGGCCGGCGCGGCCAACGGCAATGGCAGTGGCAGCACGGCCACCGCCGTGGTCGCCACGGTGAGCCGGCTGCAGGCACGCGTGATCCGGGCCGGCGCGGTCACCGCGACGGTCGGGCTCGGCACCGCCGCCACCTTCGGTGTCGCCGCCTGGCAGGGCATCGACACGTGGCGGGTGCAGCGGGCCGAGGCCGAACGCTCGGAGAACGCGGCTTTCAAGGATCTCTCGCAACTGTGGGCGCGTCTTCGCGTCGGCACCGCCGCGAGCGTGGGCAGCGACGCACCGGCCTTGCTGGCGGCCGAGCTGTTGCGCACCGGCGACCTGTTGTGCCGCGAAGGCCGCGATAACTTCATGGCCAAGTTCAGGCTCTCGGTGCGCATCGTCGACGATGCCAAGGCGGCCTGCGCCAAAGATGCGGAAGACCAGCGCGCGCCGGCCTGCAGGCAACTGCTCGACGCGGGCAACGGCATCGACTGCCTGCAGCCCGTGGTCGCGCCGCCCTGCGTGCCGCGCTACTGGGCGCGCGACTACACGGGCCAGACGGCCTCCAAGGAAAACTGCAGCGGCACCTTGCCGGTGCCGTCGCCAGTCGTGGTGTGGCTGCGCGACCTCATCGCACGGCCGGATGCCCCTGCATCGGTGGTGACTGTCGCGCCACCGCCGGCCCCTGGCAGCGCCGCAGGCACCGATGCAGGGGCGAATCCGCCCTATGGGCTCGGGCTGCCCAACAACGTCAACCAGAGCACCGCCCCCGCAACGGACGGGGTGTGCACCGGCAGGGTGGTCTACATCCAGACCTACGGGCGCGGGCTGCGCGACAAGGTGCGCAACTGGCGGGAGCCGTGGCGCGCATTGGGGGCATCGGTGCCGCCGACCGAGGATGTGCTCAGCACCTCGCGCCGGGCCGGCCGCTCGCCGCCCACGGGCTACTACGAGCCGACCGTGCTGATCGGCGAAGAGACCGCGCGCGCGTGCGCCAACGCGTTGGTACGCTCGGCCGCGTCGCCGACCGGGCAGCCCTGGGTGATCAAGCGCCTGCCCAAATCGATCCAGGGCGCGCCCGATGCGATCGAAGTGTGGCTGCCGCGCACCGGCGACGTGTTCGTGCCGTGATCGTTGAGGTCTGGCTGCCGCGGTTGGAGGAAGGGTTACTGAACCCGGCGAAGGTACAGAAAGACGATCCACGGCAGGCTGAGTCCGATCGCGGCATCGCGCATGGCCGAGTTGACGCAGGTCGCCGTCAAAAGAATCACCATCGCGGCCAGCGCCATTCGGCCTGTGTGATCGCGCCGCTGCCATGCCGTCCGCAGGCCGGCCATGAAGATCGCCACGAGCGTTAGCATGCCGGGCACGCCGGCCTGCGCCCCCATCCAGAGGAAATCGTTGTGGGGCATGTTGTAGTCGGCCAGCAGTTCCGGCGCACGCTGCTTCCATTCATGCGTCCAGCCACCGATGCCCCAGCCGGACCAGGGCCTGTCGAGCATCATTCGCGTGGTCTCCCGGTACATGTAGAAGCGAACCACCCAACTTCCTTCCGACACCGTTCCCTCGCGCGCAGCTTCGAGCTCGGTCACGCCGAGCCTGAATTTCCGCTCGACGGAGGGTGCCTGCGACAGCAGCGCAGCGGAGATCACTGCGGTCGCGCACAGCGCGACTGTCAGCGTTCGCCAACGCCCCCGCCATTTGTGCAGGCAGGCGGCACATACCGCCGCGAGCAGCGCCAGCAGCGAAGTGCGGGAGGGCAGCGCCAGTGTGACGATCACGGCCGTGCCGACGGTGAGAGTTGCTGCCAACAGCGGCCGGTACCCGTCACGACGCCATGACCCGCTCCAGTCGAGTGCCCATACTGCGGATGAGGCGCCCAGGGTCGCGAACAGCAGCGCATCGTTGATGGACTTGTTGCCCTTCATGACCGCCACGTTGTGCCAGAGCAGGAAGTCCGGCAGTCCTGCAACGTGCGTCAACACCATCGCGACGATCGCCAGCAACGCGCCTGCCAGGTACCCGTGAAGACCGAAAGCGGCCTCCTCCACAGACAGCATCGTCGCCACGGCGAGCGTGATGGCGATGCGCATGCCATGCCAGAGATTGGAGGTCGTCTCGGGATAGTGCGGCCCGCATGCCAGCACGACTATCGTCCAGCCGGCGAAGACTGCGATGGGCCAGGCCAGCGGGTTGGCCTTGAACCGGTCGAAGCGTTCTCGATAGCCGCCAGCGCCTGCCAGCCCGAGCAAGACGATGGCCAGACCCAGATAGTTGGCGCCGACCGGCATGAAGACGACAAGGCCCCAAAACAGAACGGCGAACCTGACCGCAGCGCCGCTAACCATGGCCTGCCTGGTCCCCGGCGAGCAGTCGCGACAGCGGGGTCAGGGTCACTGCGCCCGAACGCGTCCGCAACGGGTATCTGATGGTGCGAAGAACGGCGTATTCCTGTCGCCGTGCCTTGCTGATCGGATCCTCCGACGCGGCGCCAAGGGAAGGGTGGCACATCAGGACATCACCGGTTCTGCATTCTTCGAGCCAGACGCCCATTCGGTTTCGATAGCCTTCTGCATTGCCCTTGAAGTCATAGACGCCCAGAAGGCGGTTGCTCATGGAAATTCCACGTCGGGCTGCCGCGTCACGGGTCGCATGTCCGCCCAATGCAAAGATCAGATTCGCTTTCAGGCGGCCCATGCCGCGCATCGCACCCGGCACGGTGCAGCGAACCCAGGGAGACCCGTTTGAGAATCTGTGGGCGATCTCGTCGAGCAGGACATCGCGCACGACCGGGAGCTGATGGACGTGCCGGTGTCCGTCGACGAACGCAGGGGGCCGCCCGAGTGCATCTTCGAAGCGGTTGAGCTGATCGCCAATCTCCGAGCGCAGGACTTCTGCCTCGGCAAAACCCATGTAGCTGCGGGCCATGAGGCTCAACAAGCCGGGTTCAGCGCCGCGTTCAAAGCCAGGGCGGGTGAGATCCAGGTGAAGTCCGATATCAATCTTTTCTGCGTCCATGCCGCGCAACCCGGGAACGCCGGCGCGCCAGGCGCTGCGACGCACCATGCAACTGGTCGCCGAAATCTTGCCGTGCTCGGCCAGATCGAACACCGCCGCATTCACACCGGCATCCAGGCCGAAGTCATCCGCGCAAATGCAGAGATGACGAGACGCGGCGCTCAGGATGACTCCCCGGTCGGCGCTGCAGTGATCCTTGCCGTCGGCAGGCTCAGGCAATGCGGGTCGCCCTGCGCACTGCCGGCGAATCGCCAGACTGCGGCCTGGTCATTGAACGTGACGAGTTGCGCCCGCACCAGCCACGGATTGGCGAGCTGCGCGTTGGAAGGACCGATCAGCCATGTGGCGCGGGGCCGGCACAACACCCCTGGCAGTGCAGCGGTGTCGACCAGCCGTTCGGCCCCGTGCCCGGGTTCGAACTGCGCCGCGTCGTACAGCTCCTTGCGCCAGTTGTCGTGCGCCTCGACCAGTGCGGGCGTCCAGTCGCCGGACACCATCACGGGCTTGTTCAGGCCCCAGTAGAAAGGGATCTCGTAGTAGTAGGCGTCGAGCATCAGCACCTGGTCGTCCGCACCTACCACCTGCCCTTGCGGAAGTTTCAGCCGGGCGCCGGGCGGGCTGGCGACCTTCGCGGTCACCACGACACACGCGACGCACAGCAAGGCTGAGCCGACGGTCGTCCAGCGGCGGCGCGTGATCGCGGTCGCAGCCGATGCCCCTCGAGCAATCAGGTAGGCCAGCGGTGGCAGCGCCGGCAGTACGTAGCCAATGAGTTTGGAGCGCGGCAAGGAGAAGAACACCACGATGCCCGCGCACCAGAGCAGCATGAGCCAGTCGACGTCGGACAGCGCGGGTCGTCCTTCCTGGCCGCGCCATCGCGCGGCAAGGAGCCAGCCGAACCATGGCAAGGTCAGGCCTGCGATCACCGGCAGATAGAACCAGAACGCATGCTGGTTGTTGAACGACCCGGAGGCAGCGAAGCGCCTGAAATGCTGCGTCACGACGAAGTAGTCGAAAAAGCCCGGATACCGGCTCTGCATGACGACGAACCACGGCCCCGCCACTGCGAGCAGGATGGCCCAGCCGGGCGGCCAGGCCATCAGGCGCAGCGCCCGTCGGTGGTGCGTCGTGGCGCACCATGCGACGTAGATCATTCCGGGCAGCACGAGGCCGATCAGTCCTTTTGCAAGCACCCCCAGCGCGGCGAACAGAAATGCGCCGGCCAGCGGCGCACGCCAGGCCATTTGCGACTCCCGGGCCAAGGCGGCCGAGGCGGCCGACAGCAAGGTTGCGGAGATGCAGCCTGCGACGAGCATGTCGAGGTTGGCGAACTGGGCGCCGAGGTAGAAGAAGGGCGTGGTGACGAGCACGGCGACCGACAGACCCGCCTGCGCCAATGTCGACCATCGGCGCAGGAACATGAAGAGCGCGGCCGCCGCCAGCGCCGCGCCGATGAGCGACGGCATTCTTGCGGCCCATTCGGAGCCACCCAGCAGCGCCATCGTGCCAGCGCTGATCCAGTAGAAAAGTGGCGGCTTGTGGAAGAAGGGCAGGCCATCCAGGCGGGGCACCACCCAGTCACCGGAGCGCAACATCGCGGCCGCAACCCCGACGTAGCGCCCTTCGTCGGGTGCCATGAGTGGCCTGAACCACGCCGTGGCGGCGAGCCATGCGAACACCCCGGCCACCAACCACACGGACTGCATGTCGACGGCGCGGGTGCGAAGGCTCTTCATGGGCGCTCCGCGTGGAGGCCCGTGCCCCGCTCGTCACTGATCACATACAAAGGCCGCCCCTTGACCTCTTCGAAGATGCGGGCGACGTATTCGCCGACGATGCCGGTCGAGATCATCTGTATGCCGATGAAGAACATCAGGCTGACCACGATGGTCGTCCAGCCCGAAACCGCATTGCCCACCAAAAGGTGATCCGCGACAAGAAACGTGCCGTAGGCGAATGCAGGCACCGCCAGCAGCAGCCCCACAACGCTCACCATGCGAAGCGGCCAGGTCGTGAACGATGTGAGTCCGTCGACGGCGAGATTGAAGAGTCGTATCGCGTTGAAGCGGCTGACACCGCTTGCGCGAGGGCTCGGGGTGTAGGGCAGCGCGACAGCCTTGAAACCAACCCAGGCGTAGAGACCCTTCATGAAGCGGCTTCGCTCGGGCAGGCTCAGGAGCGCGTCCACGACCTTGCGATCCATCAGGCGGAAGTCCCCGGCGTTCCTGGGCAGTGCGAATCGATCCGATGCGTTGACGAGCTTGTAGAACAGGCCCGCGCCGAAGCGCTTGAGTGTGCCTTCGTCACTGCGCTCGCGACGAACCGCATAGACGACCTCGGCGCCCTCGTTCCATTGCGCCACCATGGAATGGATCATGGAGGGAGAGTGCTGCAGGTCACCGTCGAGCAGTACTACCGCATCGCCGCGCGCGGCCGTCAATCCTGCCGTGAGCGCGGCCTCCTTGCCGAAATTGCGAGACAGCGAAATGCATCGAAAGCCCGACAACTGGCACCATTCGGCGGCGACGGCGACCGTGTCGTCCGTGCTGCCGTCGTCCACGACGATGATCTCCCAGCTCAGGTGTGTCGCCGAGAGAATCTCTTCGAGCCTGGGCAGCAGCTCGCGCAGATTGACTGCCTCGTTGAAGCACGGGATCACGCAGGAAATGCTGTGGGCGGCAATGGCAGGGGCCATCCTGTGCGGCGCCGCAACGGGGGCTCTGCGCGCGGATCCGGTCTCAAAGCTGCGTCGTGCCGCCGGAGAACGATGGTTCATGGTGCCCTCCACGTCCGATCGGCCCGCGCCCGGGTATCGGGTTCACCCTGCGGGATGTAGCGGCCGATGAGACCTTGCAGCAACGCGAAGACGACTGTGACCGCACAGGCCAGCAGCACGCCGGCCGCAATGTCTTCGGGAAAATGGACGCCCACGTAGACGCGTGCCCAGCCGGTGGCGGCAGCGAGCGCGATCATCGCGACACTCCAGTCGCGCAACCCCGACCGCAGCATGAAAGTCAGCGCGACCACCGACATGACAGCCGCATGCGCGCTTGGTAGCGCTGCACTGTCCGCATGGCTGATGTAGGCAGGGCTCAGGCCGAGCGCAAATGGTCTCGGTAAATGGAGCCCACCGGCGATCGCATGCGCCAGGATGGATGTTGCTGCTGCCGCGACGAGTACAGCCATCAGATAGGTGCGCTGGGACGGCCGCTGCCAGCCGAGCCAGCCCATCGTCGCCGCGGAGGCCCAGGCACCTCCTATGGCAATGCCGCGCGCCAGCGTGAGCAACCAGGGCGTTGGCGTGTATCCGGCGGCAATCCAGTGAAAGAGTTGGAGGTTCAGATCACGCATGCAGCCTCCTGCGACGCACGACTGCCCGAGGCACTCGCGGAGTGCCTTGAAATTTGATTCACGATAAAACCTTTCGACCAAGAACGAGGATCCGCGCAGCGGGGCGCAGCAGGACGATCAACGCCGGCTGGCGTTGATCGTCAGGTCGTCAGGGGAGGGGCTGTTTTGGGCGGCAGACGCCGCCAGGGCGCAGTCGGCGGTGGCGCGCCGCTCCGTGTGGGGACGCGCCCCTGTAGGTGGCGCTCGACCGGTTCGACAAGTCGCACCAGTGCGATCGTCAAAGGCAGCAGCAGGAACACCAATGCCATCAGGCCATCAAGGCCGTGCTCGAGCGCGTTGGGCAAATCGACGCTGGCCGCGCTTTGCGCAAAGAGCGTGGTCTCGCGGTCATCCGGATGATCGGCGCGGCCGTCCGCTTCAAATTGCGTGGTATCGCTGACGACCCGTATGCGGACGGCCGGCTCGTCTTCCCAGCCGTCGCAGCGGAAATGAACAGCAAGAAAAGGCTGGCACAAAGTCAGCAGCACGCCGCAGAGGCACCACCATACGCAGTGTGTTGAAACCAGTTTGCGCAGGCGCGACGACAGCATGGCCGGGACGATACGGCCGGCGGGTGACTGCAGCCTGACTCTCGTGCTGCGCCTCAGTCCGATCCCCGCTTCCACACCCGCACCAGCGCCGCCAGCTTGCCACGCAGCGTGAGCCTGTCGTTCGAAAGCGCGTCGATGAAGTCCGACAGGCGCTGCGACTTCACCATCGTGTAGATCGTGAGCCAGGTGGTGGCAATGAGCACGACGCCGAACCACAGCAGCTTGATCGGCAGCGGCGACTCGGCCTCGGCCAACAGGTTCATGCCGAGGAAGCCGGTGGTGACGGTGCCGATCAGCCCGAACAGCGTGACCACGGTGAGCCGCACCACGGTGTTGGCCTGGCGGCGCAGGCTGTCGGCATCCAGGTAGGTGTTCATGTCGGCGATGCGCACGCGCACCTCGTCGTAGAGCGGGTCGAGCCCGAGGTGCGTGGCGCACAGGTGCGACAGCGCGCGCACCTGGGCCTGCTCCGAGATCTCATGGAACCAGTAGCGGTGCGTGAAGCGCAGGAAACGCTCGAAGTTGCCGCGGATCGAGCGCTTGAAGCGCTTGACGCTCGGCGTGCTGTGGATGTTCATCTGCTTGAGCGCCTCGACCAGCTGGTCGGAGAACATCAGCAGCGAGGCCTTCTGGAAGTGCGCGATCAGGAACAGCAGGAAGTGCTGGTGGCGGAACTGGGCCAGCACGCCGCGATCCCTGCAGCAGAAAAATTCGGAATGCGCATCCCCCACCACCACCAGCGCATGGCCGTTGCAGATGTAGCGCGTGTAGGGCGCCGCGCCGGAATCGACCCAGAAGCGGTCGTAGCAGTACTTCTGCTCGAAATCGGCCAGGTGCCGCTCGGCATAGGGCAGGGTGGCATCGCTTTCGCCCGCGCCGGTGACCAGCCCCAGGCGGATGAAATCATTGCGGCTGAGCTGCTTCGGATCGTCGAGCGACAGGTACGCCATGGTCGGCATGCGGTAGTACTCGATCTGCCGGTAGCGCAGCGCGCCGGGCTCGTCGGAATGGTCGCTCACCAGCGGCTGCATCACATAGGCCCAATGCGCCGAGATGCGCGGCGCGCGGTGCTCGGCCACGTGCGACAGGAAGGCCTCGCGCTGCTGCGCGTCCGAGCGCGACAGCACGCTGCCGTCGGCCGCGAGCCATTCGACGCTGCTCATGCAGTGCAGCGCCGCACCATTCGCATCCCAGCCGGCCGGGTAGGCGCGGCCGAAGCGGTAGAGCAGCTCTGCTGCCTGCGCCAGGCTCAGGTTGTCGGCGCCGACTTCGACGTTGAGCATCACGACGTCGATATCGAAGAAGAAGTAGAGGTCGGTGTGCACCACTTGCAGCGTGACCGGCGCATCGCCGGGCCGTGCCACCAGGCGCACCGCCGCGATGTCGTTGCGGCGGAACACGCGCATCGGCGAGTCGCCGTCGTTGCCCGTGGTGCCGCGCGCGCGGCCCTCGCCATAGAGGAAGCGCTGCACGTAGGGCAGAAAGCTCACGAACTCGTTGTAGTGGCGTTCGTGGAAGCGGTTCGCATCGCCGGTGTATTCGTCGACTACTTCGTGCCACGGCGACTTGTCGCCCATGTCGCGCAGCACCTGCCAGGGGCCGTGCTGGCGTGCGTGTGCCGCCTCGGTCGGCATCAGCCGCAGGGGCCAGAGCAGGGCCTGGCGGAAATGCTGAACGGCGGGGGGCGTGGCGACGTGTGACATGGCCCCAGTGTAGACAGGGAGATCGATCAGGGGAATCCATGATCGGATTCTGAAAGGTCAGCGAGGGGCTCGGCTTCGACCATCCGAAGCATGAGAAACTGCGCCCGGTTTTTCCCGGTCAGATCCTGCGTTCCAACGACGCACATTGAGCGTTTTTTTCCATGAGCGATGTGCTGATTTCCCTTTCTTCGTTCGGCGCCGCCGAAGTCGGCCGCCATGGCCAGCTCTTTTTCGCGCAGCTCGCGCGTGCGGCCGGGGCCGACTCGGTCGAGGTGCGCGGCGAACTGCTGCGCGACCCGGCCAGCGAGTTACCGACGCTGGCCGGGCTCGCCAGCGTCTACTCCAGCCCGGAGGGGCTCTGGGCCGAGGGCGGTTGGCTTGACAGCGCGGCCTTGAACCGTGGCATCGCGGCCGCCACCACGCTCGGCGCGCGCCGCCTCAAGATGTCGCTTGGCGACTTTCGCGCCTCGTCGCAAGGTTCGCTCTGGGGCCTGAAGGTGCAACTGGCCGAAACGCGCATCGAACTCGTGATCGAGAACGACCAGACCGCGGCGGCCGGCAGCGTGCCGGCGCTGCAGCATTTTTTCGAGGTGGCCGATCGCGCCGGTGTCGAGCTCGGCATGACCTTCGACATGGGCAACTGGCATTGGCTTGGCGAATGCCCGCTCCAGGCGGCACAGGCTTTTGGTTCGCGCGTGCGCTACGTGCATGCCAAGGGCGTGCAGCGGCTGCCCGCCAAATGGGTTGCGGTGCCGCTCGCCGATTCCGTGGCGCCCTGGCGTTCGATCCTGCGTGCGCTGCCGGCCGAAGTGCCGGTCGCGATCGAGTACCCGCTCCCCGGGGACGACCTGCTGGCGGTCACCCGCAACGAAGTGGCGCAGTTGCGCGCCCTGAGGGCCGCATGATGGGTGCGCCCACCGCTTTCGACGTGGCGCTGTTCGGCGAGGCCATGCTGCTGCTGGTGGCCGATCGGCCGGGCCCGCTCGAAGAGGCCACTGGCTTCCACAAGCGTACGGCCGGTGCCGAGACGAATGTGGCGATCGGCCTTTCGCGGCTCGGCCTCAAGGTCGGCTGGGCCAGCCGGCTCGGAACCGACTCGATGGGGCGTTCGCTGATCGCCAGCATGAAGGCCGAGGGCATCGATTGCTCGCACGTGATCTCAGATCCGGCACAACGCACCGGCTTCATGCTCAAGGGCCGCGTGACCGACGGCAGCGACCCGCCGGTCGAGTACCACCGCAAGGGCTCGGCCGCGAGCCAGATGGGACCGGCCGATGTCGACGAAGCCTGGTTGTGCTCGGCACGCCACCTGCATGCCACCGGCGTGTTCGCGGCGATCTCCGACACCAGCTTGCAGACCGCGCTCAAGTGCATGGACGTGATGCGCGCGGCCGGGCGCACGATTTCGTTCGACCCCAATCTGCGGCCCACGCTCTGGTCGTCGACCGACACGATGCGCCACTGGCTCAATGAACTCGCGGGGCGCGCCGACTGGGTGTTGCCCGGCATTGAAGAGGGTCTGCTGCTCACCGGCGAAAGCACGCCCGAAGGCATTGCGCGTTTCTACCGTGGGCGCGGCGCAAAGCTGGTGGTGGTGAAGCTCGGCGCGGCCGGTGCGTACTACGACAGCGACACGGCCGGAACCGGCCGTGTCGAAGGTTTTCCGGTGGAGCAGGTGATCGACACGGTAGGCGCCGGCGATGGCTTCGCGGCCGGTGTGGTGAGCGCCTTGCTCGAAGGCCGCAGCGTGCCAGACGCCGTGCGCCGCGGCGCCTGGATCGGTGCGCGCGCGGTGCAGGTGCTCGGCGATACCGAAGGGCTGCCGACGCGGGCGCAGCTTGAACAGGCGAAGCTGTGAGCCGCCGCGGCTAGCTGCCCGATCGGGCGACTTCGGGGATTCGATCCGGCACGGCGCCAACTGCTGCTGCCGGAACAACCGGTGGCACGCGGTTCGTCGCAGGCGCTTGCTGTGAAGCGCCTGCGCCGGCGGCCGCGCGGATCCAGTCTGCTGCGCGCTCCGCGATCATGATCGTCGGCGCGTTGGTGTTGCCACCGATCAGCGTGGGCATCACCGAGGCGTCCACCACGCGCAGACCCTCGATGCCATGCACGCGCAATTGCGGATCGACTACGGCCATCGCGTCGGTGCCCATCCTGCAGGTGCCGACCGGGTGGTAGATCGTGTCGGCACGCGAGCGGATGTGCCGGATCAGGTCTTCGTCGCTTTCCACACCCTCGGTGTAGAGCTCGCGCCGCCGGTATCTGGCCAGGGCCGGTGCGCGCATGATCTCGCGCGCACGGCGAACGCCCTTCAGCAGCAATGCCACGTCGTCGGGGTGCGACAGAAAGCGCGGATCGATGCGTGGCGCCGAAGCGGCGTTCGAGTCGTTGAGGCCAACCTCGCCGCGACCCTTGGGCCGCAACACGCACACGTGGCACGAGAAGCCGTAGCCCGGATGCACCTTGCGCGCGTGGTCGTCGACGATCGAGATCACGAAGTGCAACTGCAGATCGGGCCGTGCGAGGCCGGGGGACGACTTGATGAAGCCGCCGCCCTCGGCGAACGGCGTCGCGATCATGCCGCGGCCGGTCTTGCGCCACTCGGCAATGGCCTTGACCAGATTCACCGTGCCGACCAGGCCAATGCCGAACAGGTCTGTTTCCCGGGATTTGTACGAGAGGACGAAGTCGGTGTGATCCTGCAGGTTCTGTCCCACGCCGGGCAGCACATGCTGCACCGCGATGCCGTGGCGCACCAGCTCGCCGGGGTCGCCGATGCCGGACAGCATCAGCAGTTGCGGCGAATTGAAAGCGCCGCCGCACAAGGCCACTTCGCGCCGTGCGCCGATGCGTTCGACCACGCCCGCACGCATCACCTCGACACCGACGGCGCGGCGGCCTTCGAGCAGCACGCGCTGTGCCTGCGTGCCGGTCATGACATGCAGGTTGGGTCGCTGGTTCATCACGGGGTGCAGGTAGGCCGCGGCGGCGGAGCAGCGCTCGCCGTTCTTCGGCCCGCCGTGGAACTGCGTGACCTGGTAGAGGCCGATGCCTTCCTGTTCGGGCCCGTTGAAATCATCGTTGCGCGACAGGCCGCATTCGATGCCGGCCTGGATGAAGGCCTCGGTGATCGGCCGCGGCGATTGCTGCTCGGCCACTTGCAGCGGGCCACTGCCGCCGTGCAGCGCGCTTTCGCCACGCTGGTTGGCTTCGGCACGCCTGAAGCCGGGCAGCACGTCGTCGAACGACCAGCCCTCGCAGCCGAGACGGCCCCAGTCGTCGTAGTCGGTGCGATGGCCGCGCACATAGAGCATCGCGTTGATCGCGCTGGAGCCGCCAAGGCAGCGGCCGCGCGGCTGGTAACCGCGCCGGCCGTTCAGGCCGGGCTGCGGCACCGTCTGGAATGCGAAGTTGTTGATCTTCGGGCGGCCCGGCAGCATGAGCACCACGGCGGCCGGCGCCCGAACCAGACTGCCACGGCCATCGCCGCCGGCCTCGATCAGGCAGACTTCGACGGAGGGGTCTTCACTGAGGCGCGACGCCAGAGTGGCGCCGCCCGAACCACCGCCCACGATGACGTAGTCGAAGTCCATTTCCTTGTCTCCTCACCGGCGTAACCGGTGGGACGACTGTAGGAACAGCAGCGCCGCACGGCGCAGAGTGTTTTCCCGCGCACGCGAAGGCGCGAAAGCCCGGCCGCCTCAGGCGATTTCTGCGATCAGCTCGATCTCGACGCAGGCGCCCATCGGAATCTGTGCCACGCCGAACGCGCTGCGCGCGTGCGCGCCTTTTTCGCTGCCGAACACCTCGGCCATGAGTTCGCTCGCACCATTGGTCACGAGGTGTTGCTCGGTGAAGGTGCCGACCGAGTTCACCAGGCTCATGAGCTTGACGATGCGCTTGACCTTGTTGAGATCGCCGACAGCCGCATGCAGCGTACCGAGCAGGTCGATCGCGACCGCGCGCGCAGCCGCCTTGCCGTCTTCGGTCGTCAGCGCGGCGCCGAGCTGGCCGACCCATGGCTTGCCATCTTTTTTTGCGATATGGCCGGAGAGGAACACCAGCTTGCCGGTCTGCACGAACGGCACGTAGGCGGCGGCGGGAACGGAAACGGGCGGCAGGGTGATGCCGAGTTGGGACAGCTTGTCGTAGACGCTCATGGGAAAGATGCTCCGGAATCAGGAAGAAGTCGGGAATTGTGACTGCGACTGTGACTGTGACTGCGACTTCGATTGGGATGGCGACGGGCCTTGCGCCGCGATCCGGGCGGCTTCCTCGCGCAGTTCTTCCAGCGGCCGCACCGTCACGCCGACCTTGAGCGTGTGGCGTGCGCCTCCGTGCAGTACGCCGCGCATCGGCGACACGTCGGAGTAGTCGCGGCCGATCGCCAGCGCCACGTAGTCCTCGCCGGGCTGGCGACCATTGGTCGGGTCGAAGTCGGCCCAGTCGCCGGGCCCGTCGAGCCCGGGCAGGTAGACCGACACCCAGGCATGCGAGGCATCGGCGCCGACCAGGCGCGGCCGGCCCGGTGGCGGCTGCGTCAACAGGTAGCCGCTCACGTAGCGTGCGGGCAAGCCCATGGTGCGGAAGCAGGCGATCATGATGTGGGCGAAGTCCTGGCACACGCCGCGCCGCTGCGCCAGCGCGTCGACGGCAGGCGTGTTGACCTCGGTGCTGTCGGCGTCGTACTGGAATTCGCGGTAGATGCGCAGGCACAAGTCCATCGCCACGTCGAACAGGGGCTCGCCGGTTGCGAAGCTGGGGCGCGCATAGGCCGCGAAGTCGTCGTGCCGCGGCACGTAGGGCGAGGGATAGACGAACTCCGAGGCGGCGTCGTAGCGCGAGCCCTTGCGGTAGCGGAAGCGTTCTCGCACCTGCTCCCACGGCAGTGCGCGTTCCGCATTCGGCCCAAGCCGGGGCTGGGAGGTCTCGACCACGCTCTCGGCCGTGACCACGAGCTCGTCGTGCGTCGTGTCGAGCGCAAAGAAGGCACGCGCATTGCCGTAGACATCGGGCGACTCGCTGCGCTGCACCGGCTCGGGCGTGATGACCAGCTGGTGGCTCACCAGCCGCTGCGATGCGGTCACCAGCGGTTTCAGGTGCGCAAGGTGCTGTGCCGTCTCGACCGGCGGCACGTAGTCGTAGCGGGTTTCATGGGTGACGTGGAGAAGCATGAGGAGACTTTACTCGCCCCCCGCAACAGTCAGGCGCCCACCGACCGCAGCGATTCCGACGTCAGGGTGAAGTAGCGCGTGCCGATGGCATCGGACACGTGGTAGGCGGCGGTCTCGCAGCTTTCGAACAGGTGCACGAGTGCCGGGTAGTCGGCCTTGGCGCCGGCATCGCAGAGTTTCTCGAGCGTCCAGCTGGCCGGATCCGGCAGTTCGTACGAGAGCGCGGTGAGCTTGCCCGGTGCGCTGCCGGCCAGCCGCGCGATGCGGCCGCGCAGCGTCTGCGTGACCCAGGCCAGCGAACGCGGGTTGTCGCCGTCGAGCACCAGCAGGTCGACCATGGTCGCGACATCGCGGCGTTGCTGGTAGCGCGCATGAAAGGTGATGGTGCTGTCGAACAGCGCGATCATGGCCTCGAAGCCGCTGACTTCATGCACCGCACCGTCTTCGAAACCGGCGGCCAGCGCGCTCGACAGAAAAGCCAGCCGCTCGATGTGCCGGCCGATCGACAGCAGGCGCCAGGCATCGTCCCGCGTCATGCGGTCGGTCTGGGCGCCGGTCATGGCCGCCAGTGCGGCGCTGGCGGCTTCGAGCGAGCGCAGTGCGGCGCCGGTGGCATAGCTGCCTTCGCTGACCTCACCGGCCTGCTCGGCGGCGCGCCGCAGGAACTCGGCTTCGGCGCGCACGATCTGGCTCCAGTGGTCTTGCGACAGGCGTTCGCGCACCGCGGCAGCGGTCTCGCGGATACAGCGCAGGCTGAAGCCCACGCTGCCGCCCTTGTCGGCGTCGCCCAGCTCGGCGATCAGTGCGCGCTCGAAAACACGGCGCGACTTCGGCGCACTCGGAACCTCTTGCGGCACCAGGGCATTGCGCAGCGCCAACCGGTGCAGCCAGGCCAGCAGCGGACGGGAAGACTGGTCTTCGCCGCTCAGCAGATCGAGCGTGAGGCGCGAAAGCCGCACGGCGTTTTCGGCGCGCTCGGTGTAGCGGCCCAGCCAGAACATGTTTTCGGCCGCGCGGCTGGTCACCGGTGCGCGGTGCCTTGCCAGCGAAGCCGGCGTCGCGTGGGGCTGCAGCAGCGTGGTGCGGTCGACCTCGCCGCGCGTCTGCACCCACACGTCGGCACTGCTGCCGCCGCGCTGCATCGAGGCGATCTGCGCGTTGGTGCCGGTCAGCCGCGCCAGCCCGCCTGGCAACACCCGCCACGACTGCGCGCCGTCGCTCACCGCGAACACGCGCAGCATCATGGCGCGCGGCGCGATATGGCCGGCGCCGAAGTCCTGGGCCCAAGTCGGCATCTGCGACAGCGGCAGGTAGCTCTGTACCGTGTGGGCATCGCCCTGGCGCACGATGCGCCCGGCCCATTCGTCGAGCTCGCGCCGCCCCAGCTGGCTGCCGAGCACCGCTTCGAAGCTGGTGTGCGAAGCGGAGCCGGGGTAGGTGGGCTTGATGGCGCAGTCGCCCAGCTGCGGCAGCACGGCTTCCAGGGCGGCGCGCTCGCCGCACCACCAGGTCGGCAGTGCCGGCAGGCGCAGCTTTTCGCCGATCAGTCGGCGCGCCAGCGCGGGCAGGAAGCCGAGCAGCGCCGGCGATTCGAGAAAGGCCGAGCCCGGCATGTTCGCCACCAGCAGGTTGCCGGCGCGGATGGCCTGCAGCAGGCCCGGCACGCCGAGCGTGGAGTCGGGGCGCAGCTCGAGCGGGTCGAGGTACTGGTCGTCGAGCCGCTTGATGAGGCCGTGCACCGGGCGCAGGCCCTGCAGCGTCTTGAGGTAGAGCCGCTGGTCGCGCACCGTGAGGTCGTTGCCCTCGACCAGCGTGATGCCGAGGTACCGCGCCAGGTAGGCGTGCTCGAAATAGGTTTCGTTGTACGGGCCGGGCGTCAGCAGGGCGATGTGCGGCGGCGCCCCGGCCGGGCACATCGCCTGCAGCCCGTCCATCATCGCGTTGTAGGTGGCGGCCAGGCGCTGCACACGCAGCGCCTCGAACGCTTGCGGAAACTGGCGCGAGATGGCGAGCCGGTTCTCCAGCAGGTAGCCCAGGCCCGATGGTGCCTGGGTGCGCTGCGATACCACCCACCAGTTGCCGTCGGGACCGCGTGCGAGGTCGAAGGCCGTGATGTGCAGCCAGGTGTCGCCGGGAGGCTTCACGCCATGCAGGGCGCGCAGGTAGCCCGGATGGCCGCGCACCAGCGCGGCCGGCAGCAAGCCTTCGGCCAGCAGCTGCTGCGGGCCGTAGACGTCGGCCATCACGCGGTCGAGCACGCGCACGCGTTGCAGCACGCCGGCCTCGATCTGGGCCCAGCTCTCGGGCGAGACGATCAGCGGAAACAGATCGATCGACCAGGGCCGCTGCGGACCGTCGCCATCGGCATAAACGTTGTAGGTGACGCCGTTGTCGCGGATCTGGCGCGCCAGGCTGACAGCGCGGCGAGGCAGATCGTCGAAGCCGCCGGAGCCGATCTCCTCGAAGAAATGCGTCCAGGGCGGCGCCAGTGGCGATTTGGCGGCGGGCTCCGTCGGGTCGACCGGGGCTGCTGCGGGCGGTCGCGGTTCGCCGGCTGTGTCGTACAACGGGGCGCCGGGCGGCGCGGGCGCGCCGGGGCGGGGTGCCGCGAGCGGCGTTGCCACGCCGCGCAACTCGTCGAAATGGCCCGCCTGGGCGGGCGGCGCAAGCGCGGACGCCAAAGCCGCAGGGGCTTCGAGCGAGCTATTGCCGAAAAGGGATTCGTTCAAGGGTTCCACAGCCCGCCGATTGTCACATCGTCGTCACGGTGCCGTGGCTGGCGCGATGCGATAAATGGCGGGTATGGCAATCTTTTTGCCCTCGGTGTGACTGAGTCGCCACGCAGCGAGGCGAAGTGAAGAGCCGTTGGGCTCACACTTCAGCGACGCAGATCCAGCGTGAACGGAAACTCGCGGCTGCCCGGCAGTTCGATCGTCGCGGGCGGTGTCTTGAGCAGGCCGGGCGTGTGACCCATGCGCGCAAAGCGCGAATGGCGACGGCTTTCGGCCTCGTAGGCGTTGACCGGGAAGGTGTCGTAGTTGCGACCACCCGGATGCGCCACGAAGTACTGGCAGCCACCGAGCGAACGCTTCATCCAGGTATCGACGATGTCGAAGGTCAGCGGCGCGTGGGCACCGATGCTCGGATGCAGCGCCGAGGGCGGGTTCCAGGCCTTGTAGCGCACGCCGGCCACGAACTCGCCCACCACGCCCGTGGGCTGCAGCGGCAGTACCTTGCCGTTGACGGTGACCACGTAGCGGCTCTCGTTGAGGCCGGTCACGCGCACCTCGATGCGCTCCAGCGACGAGTCCACGTAGCGCACCGTGCCGCCGGCCGCGCCTTCCTCGCCCATCACGTGCCACGGCTCGAGCGCGTTGCGCAGCGAGAGTTCGACCCCCATCGCCTGCACCTGGCCGAGCAGCGGGAAGCGGAACTCGAAATGCGGCGCGAACCAGTCCGGGTCGAACGCGAAGCCAGCTTGCCGCATTTCGCTGATGACGTCGTCGAAGTCCATCTTCACGAACGTCGGCAGCAGGAAGCGGTCGTGCAGCTCGGTGCCCCAGCGCGTGACGGGTGCCTTGTAGGGCTCGTCCCAGAAGCGGGCCACCAGCGCGCGGATCAGCAGTTGCTGCGCAATGCTCATGCGCGCATGGGGCGGCATCTCGAATGCGCGCAGTTCCAGCAGGCCGAGACGGCCGGTGCTGGAATCGGGCGAGAAGAGCTTGTCGATGCAGAACTCGCTGCGGTGCGTGTTGCCCGAGACGTCGATCAGGATGTTGCGCAGTGTGCGGTCGACCAGCCAGGCCGGCATGTTCTGACCATAGATTTCGCGGTTGCGCGCGATTTCCTTGAGCGCAATTTCCAGTTCGTAGACCTGGTCGTTGCGTGCTTCGTCCACGCGCGGTGCCTGGCTGGTCGGGCCAATGAACATGCCCGAGAACAGGTACGACAGCGAGGGATGGTTGTGCCAGTAGAGCAGCAGGCTGGCCAGCAGTTCGGGCCGGCGCAGGAACGGGCTGTCGACCGGCGTGGCGCCGCCCATCACGAAGTGGTTGCCGCCGCCAGTGCCGGTGTGGCGGCCATCGGTCATGAACTTCTCGGCCGACAGGCGCGTCTCGAACGCAGCGTTGTAGAGGAACTCGGTGTGGTCGACCAATTCCTTCCAGTTGTTGGCCGGATGGATGTTGACTTCGATCACGCCCGGATCGGGCGTCACGGCCAGCATCTTCAGACGTGGGTCGCGCGGCGGCGGGTAGCCTTCCATCACGATCTTCACGCCGAGCTGCGCGGCGGTGGCTTCCACCGCAGCGACCAGGTCGAGGTAGTCCTCGAGGCGCTTGAGCGGTGGCATGAACACATAGAGCACACCCGAGGCACTGCCGAGCTTTTCGGCGGCCGGGCCGTTGGCCCGGCGCGGGTCGCGCACCTCGACGCAGAGCGCGGTGCGGGTAACCCAATGCGCCGACTCGCCGCGCAGCGGCTGGCGCGTGGCGGGGTGCTTGTTGGTGTCGACCGCGGCGGGGCCGCCCGCGCCCTGCATGCGCAACTGGCTGGCCAGCACCGGCGGCGTGCCGAAGGCGTAGGGCACTTCGCCGAGGTCGCCGGTCGCGCCGTTGGCGCCACCCGTGCCATCGCCGAATCCGCTGGCGGCCGGTGCCGTCGCCATGCCGGTGTAGCGGGCCCGATAGACGGCTGCGCTCGGCAGCACGTCGCGCGGCGCGCTCGGGTCGCGGTCGATGAGGTAGGGGTAGTCGCTCTTGTTGGCCCAGGGCTGCGAATCGAGCGGCAGGCGATAGCCCATCGGCGAATCGCCCGGAATAAGGAACAGGCGGTCGTCGCGCAGGAACCAGGGGCCGGTTTTCCAGCCTGGGCCTTCGAGGGCGGGCGCATCGCCCTCGGCGCTGGCCGGCTCGATCGGCAGCATGTAGCCGATCACCGCATCGAGCTTCTGCGTGAAAACGCGGCGCAAGCGCACGCGTTCGAGCTCGTCATCGAGATTGGATTCGAACGGGTCGACGTTGACCGGCAGGCGGCGTTCGCGCCAGAGGTAGTAGTAGATGTCTTCGTAGCCGGGCTGGATGTAGCGCTCGGTCAGGCCGAGCTTGTGGGCCAGCACGGTGGTGAAGCGGCGTGCGTCTTCGCTCGTGTAGTGCGTGGGATGGCGCTCGTCGGCGAACAGTTCGGGGTCGTGCCACAGCCTTTGCCCGTCGGCGCGCCAGAAGATCGAGAGCGCCCAACGCGGCAATTGCTCACCGGGATACCACTTGCCCTGACCGAAATGCAGGAAGCCGCCATCGCCGTATTCGGCGCGCAGCTTCTGCACGAGTTCGGTGGCGTAGCCGCGCTTCGTGGGGCCGAGCGCATCGGTGTTCCATTCGGCCGCATCGCGGTCGCTGGTGGCCACATAGGTCGGCTCGCCGCCCATCGTGAGGCGCACGTCGCCGGCCTTGAGGCGCTTGTCGACCGCTTCGCCGAGGGCCAGCACTTCGGCCCACTGCTCTTCGGTGTAGGGCTTGGTGACGCGCGGCGATTCGTAGATGCGCGACACCTTCATTTCGTGGGCGAACTCGACCTCGGCGTCGTCCACCACGCCTTCAATCGGCGCGGCGCTCGAGGGTGTCGGCGTGCAGGCGAGCGGGATGTGGCCTTCGCCGGCCAGCAGGCCCGAGGTGGCGTCGAGGCCGACCCATCCGGCGCCCGGCAGGAACACTTCGCACCAGGCATGGAGGTCGGTGAAGTCGACCGTGGTGCCGCTCGGGCCGTCGAGGGCCTTCACGTCGGGTGTGAGCTGGATCAGGTAGCCCGAGACGAAGCGCGCCGCCAGGCCGCAATGGCGCAGCAACTGCACCAGCAACCAGCCCGAGTCGCGGCAGGAGCCGCTACCGTTGGTGAGCGTCTCTTCCGGCGTCTGCACGCCCGGCTCCATGCGGATCAGGTAGTTGACGTCCTTTTGCACCTGCTGGTTGATGCCCACCAGAAAGTCGATGGTGCGCTGCGCCTTGCGATCCACCTTGTCGATGTAGGCCTGCAACAGCGGGGTCGGCGTCTCGGTGACGAGGTAGGGCGCCAATTCATCGGCCTGCGATTCGGTGTACTCGAAGGGGAAGTTCTCGGCCTGAGGTTCGAGGAAAAAGTCGAAGGGGTTGTAGACCGCCATCTCGACCACGAGGTCGACCGTAACCTTGAATTCGGTGGCTTTTTCAGGGAATACCAGCCGCGCCTGGTAGTTGGCGAACGGATCCTGCATCCAGTTGACGAAATGGCCCGCGGGCTCGACCTGCAGCGAATACGAGATGACGTTGCTGCGGCAATGCGGCGCAGGGCGCAGGCGGACGACTTGCGGGCCCAGCTGCACGGGGCGGTCGTACTTGTAGTGGGTAACGTGATGGAGCGCGGCGTGAATGGACATGTTTTGGAGGTGTCGTGAAAGGGCGCGGTGACACACGCATACTAGCCCACCAGCAAAGCAATTAACGCGCCACGCAGCGCGTCAACAGGGAGGATGGGCATCGTGCGAGGGAGACTCCGATCGTGAGCGCCGGCAATGACACCAGCATTGCCGCGCGCCGGGCCTGGGCCTTCGTGGCGATGGCCGGCTCGGTGCTTGGCGCCGGCTTGCAACTGCAGCAGCCGGCGCTCTGGCCGGTCGCTGTGTATGCCTGCGCAGGGGCTGTGTCGCTATCGGGCCTGTGGCTGCTTGGGCAGCACCGCCAGCGAGTCGGCCGCGCGAACTGGCCCTTGGCGCTGATGCTGGGCGCGCTGATGGGCTTCGCGCTGGCGGGTGCGCGTGCCGCGGTCTATGCGGAGGGTGCGCTCGACCCGGCGCTGGAAGGGCGCGACTTGCAGGTGCTCGGCGTGGTCGCCCAGATGCCGCAACGCGGTGAAGGTGCGCTGCGCTTCCGGCTCGAGGTCGAGTCGGCCCGCTGGGCCGGGCAGGCGCAGGGTGCCGAACCCCGCGAACTGCGGCGCTGGCCAGCCACGATTTCACTGGGCTGGTACGCGGAAAACACCGGGCTCTGGGGTCGCCCGGCGCCGTCCGCGACGCAACTCGACAAGCCGCCTGAAACGCCGCGCCCGCCGGCCGCCCTGCACGCCGGAGAGCGCTGGCGCATGACCGTGCGGCTCAAGGCGCCGCATGGCAATTTCAATCCACACGGCTTCGACCAGGAGCTGTGGATGTGGGAGCAGGGTGTGCAGGCCACCGGCTATGTGCGCACTGGTGCGCGCGATGTGGCGCCCGAGCGCATGGGCGGCACCTGGCAACACCCGGTCGAGCGGGCCCGCGAAGCGGTGCGGGACGCGGTGTTCGCGCGCGTCGCCGACCGTCGCCTTGCGGGCGTGATCGCCGCGCTGGTGACGGGCGACCAGAGCGCGATCGATCGGGCCGATTGGGACATCTTCCGGGCCACTGGCGTGGCGCATCTGATGAGCATCTCGGGGCTCCACATCACCATGTTCGCCTGGCTTGCGGCGGCGTTCGTGGGCGTGCTCTGGCGACGCAGTGCACGTTGCATGTTGTGGTGGCCGGCACCGCATGCGGCGCTGGTGGGCGGGGTGCTGCTGGCCACGCTCTACGCGGTCTTCAGCGGCTGGGGCGTGCCGTCGCAGCGCACCGTGTGCATGCTGGCCACGGTCGCCCTGCTTCGGTTGACGGGGCGGCGCTGGCCCCTGCCCAACCTCTGGCTGGCCGCCTGCGCGGTGGTGGTGGCACTCGACCCCTGGGCGCTGATGCAGGCCGGCTTCTGGCTCAGCTTCGTCGCGGTCGGCGTGCTGTTTGCGACGGATTCAGGCGCGTCCCGCGAGGGCAGGACAGGTGCCACAGCCCGATTGCTTCATATGTTTCGGGAGCAATGGGTGGTCACGCTGGCACTGGCGCCGCTGGGTCTTTTGCTGTTCCAGCAGGTCTCGCTGGTCGGGCTCGCGGCCAACGCAGTTGCGATTCCGTGGGTGACGCTGGTAGTGACGCCGCTGGCCATGCTCGGCGTGCTGGTGCCGTCGCTGTGGCATGCGGCGGCCTGGGCCGTGCAGGCGCTGGCGCTGCTGCTGCAATGGCTTGCGGGCTGGCCTTTCGCCACCGTATCGAGCGGTGCGCCGCCAGGCTGGCTGGCCCTGTGCGGTGTCGCCGGTGGGGTGTTGCTGGCGATGCGTCTGCCGCCTTCGGTGCGCGCGCTTGGGTTGCCGCTGTTGTTGCCGGTGCTGCTGTGGCAGCCCGCGCGGCCGCCTGCCGGCGAGTTCGGGTTGCTGGCAGCCGATATCGGGCAGGGCAACGCGGTGCTGGTGCGCACCGCGGGCCACAGCCTGCTCTACGACAGCGGCCCGCAGTACAGCCTTGAAAGCGACGCCGGCCACCGCGTCCTCGTTCCGTTGCTGCGGGCGCTCGACGAGCGGCTCGATACGCTGGTGCTGAGCCACCGCGACGCCGACCACACCGGCGGCGCCCCAGCGGTGCTGGCCATGCAGCCGCAGGCCCGGTTGCGCAGCTCGATCGAGCCCTCCCATCCGTTGCAGGCGCTGCGGCCTTCGCAGCGCTGCGAGGCCGGCCAGCAGTGGGAATGGGATGGCGTGCATTTCGAGTTCCTGCATCCCGTGGCGGCCGACTACGAAAAGGCCGGAAAACCGAATGCGGTCTCGTGCGTGCTTCGCATTTCCAACGGCCATGCGGTCGCGCTCCTGGCCGGCGACATCGAACGCGACCAGGAAAGTGCGCTGCTCCGGCGCGAGACCTCGCTCGCCGCGCACCTGTTGCTCGTGCCACACCACGGCAGCAGTCTCTAGTATTCATGCGGCTTGCAGCCTGATGTGCGGGATTCGTGCGGGTTTTCTGGAAATGAATGCGCGGACTTCGCTGCGCAGCCAGAGCCGATTCCGCGGGGTGCTGGTCGGCGCTTCCTCGGGAAAGCCGGGGATCTTGACCAACACATCCCGTGCGTGCCGCATCGAGCAATGGTGCATCGCGGCAATGTCTTCAATGGTGAGCAAGTCGTTCACGTTGAACCTCCTTGAGCCATGCGCCGTAGTGCGGCAGCATGTCGATTTCGTTGATATGGCCGTGCTTGTTGACCGTCATCACGCCGAAGTGGATCTCGAAAGCCAAGAAATCGATCGCCAATTTCCCGTACCGCTGCAGCTTCGCGTCGCTCATCAGGTTGTGAACTTCGACCTCAAAGAAGATCACTTCTCGCAACTCAGGTTCCAGCGCAACCGCATCTGGCTCCAACTCAAGATCCGAGATGAAAGCGGCAAACTCCTCCGCGTCGCCATCGGAGTCTTCCGTAGGCGGGATGGAAAGTGCGATTTGCTTGCGCCACCCCTTCCGCAAGAGGTGCGGGTAGGTGGCGATCAGCGCATCCAGGACGTGCGCCTGCTTCGTTGTCGTCGTCTTGCTCATGGCAGTGCATCCCCCTCCAGCGGTGCGCTGTCAGGGTCGGCAGGGATGTTTTCCACGATGGGCTTGCTGCAATAGCAGCAGTACTTGAAGCCGTTTGCTTTGGGGCCATCGTCGTTGAACGTGAAGCCGTTCTTGCAATCAGTCCACCAGTTGCTCTCCCAGTCGTAAGTCCACACGCAAACCTCGCGCTCTGTCGGAAGGCTGCGGAAGTCGGCGCACTGGGCGTCGGTGAGAGGGGTCATGGGGTTGCCTCCATGTATGCGGCGATCACAGCTTTGGCCGCTTCCGCGTTGATCGCGTTACCGTAGGCGCGCAGGCGTCCCACGCGGGCGGTAGCCCCATGAGCCAGCGGGAATGTGCCGGGTTCAACTGGCCGCCACTTGTCGTCTCGGCATGCAATCCAGTCGCAGTCGGCCCAGAAACCAGAAGTACCTGCTGACCGAGGCTCAAGCCGAACCCATTCCCGTTGCCCGTCCGTTCCTTGCATTCCTGCCGGCGCTGCAACATCCGCCCCAAATCCTTCGCCTCGAAGCCCGATGCACTCGGAGTCGCCCAAGATGCAAGATCCACCGTCTGCCGACTGCTGTCCGTATTGCCGGCTGCGTTGTTCCCATTTTGCGCCGGCGTGCCAGCCATTGGTGTCGGCCAGCTTGCCAGCCATGCCACGCGACCCAATAGGGCGTTGAGCGGCACGTTGTCGCACTGCTGCCCGTCCTTCCAGTCTCGCGTTGTTGGAGTGGGCCACGAACCAGAGCCTCTGTCGGATGTGCGGGGCACCGACGCCCGCAGCGCAAAGATCGGTCGCCCCGCTGGCGTAGCCCGATGCCTCCAAGTCAGATTGAACAAGGTCGAGCCAGCCAAGTCCGTCAAGGCTTGCAACCTGTTCGCCCAAGATGACGCCAGGCGCGCACTCTTTGATGAGGTGGTGCCAAGCCGGCCAGAGGTGCCGCTCGTCATCAAACCCAGCTCCTTTGCCTGCCGCGGAGAAAGGTTGGCACGGACAGGAGCCAGTCCAAACAGGTCGGTCGTCGCTCCATCCGGCAGACCGAAGGGCGTAGCTCCAGACGCCAATCCCGGCGAAGAAGTGACACTGCGCGAAACCTCGGAGGTCGCTGGGGAAAACATCTTCGATACTCCGTTCGTCAACGATGCCCGGTGCGATATGGCCGGCGTCAATCAGGTTCCGCAGCCACTGGGCCGCGTATGGGTCGATTTCGTTGTAGTAGGCAGTCACAGCCTGCCCCCATTGCGCAGAGCCGCCCGAGCCGCTGCGATTGCATCCGTTGCGGAGTCGAAGCGGCAGCGCGCCAGATACTCGTCGTCTCGGCCGCTCGGCATTGGCTCCCATTCCCATAGACCATTCCGGTTCAGGCAGTCGCCATTCAAGCGAACCGCCCACAATGCCGGCCCGTCGATCTGCCGTGCGCGCTGGATCAGTATTTCATCGGCGAACCGCTTTTCGCTGACCAACAGGGAGTAGCCAGAAATCACCGCATCGCTCACATCCCCGGCAGGCGCACCGCCCAGAGCCGCAGCAGCCTCGCGCAGCATGGGCGCATCGGTCAGGTCTACGCGCCAGCCTCTGGCATGCAGGTGCTCTACCAGTTGCGGGTCGGTCAGGGCTGCGGGGGTCGGCTCATGTGCCTGCATGGGGGCGGTGGCGGGAGTGGCACGGACGATGAGCACTTCGAAGCAGTCCTTGCACTCGTCGGCATCCAGTGGGAAAAGCTCCCAATCGCCTTCGCCGTCGATGTTCGCGTGGTACTTCATGCGATGCAGCACCTCCGCTCCTATGCCCCCGGCCTCTTGCTCCGGGAGGCGCCAGTGGCTGCAAAGCAAAAGTGCGTCGGTGCCACCGCGAAACTGGTTGCGTCGGACAAACTTTTCTCCATTCCACCACCCATTCGATTGCCAAGCCACCCACGAATGGCCGTCAAGTTTGCAAAGGCATCGCATCTCGTAGGTGGCGCCATCGCGCGGAGGTTCGCCGGGCGTCCACTCCCGGGGTGCCTCTACTGGCTGCGGGGCGGCGAGCATTGTCTCCAGCAAGGTGACAGCCGCCTCATGTGCAGCGCGGTAGTCTTTAACCTGCCCGGAGCGATGAACGTCGATCACAGTTCTCGCGCATTTCATCCATCCCTGCACTGGCGCTGCGCTGGCCTCTGACGGCTGCGGGGTGGTGAGTCGGCGGAAGTTCTCGGCCTTCTGTTCGGCGGTCAGAGCGTACACATCCGCATAGGCAACGCGATGCCATCCCTGCGCAGCCAGAATGAACGTGGACAGCTTCACGCCCTTGCGGAACGTGGCGTGTCCGACAACCACGTCATGCGGCAGGACGGCCTCTGGAGCGCCTTGCTGGGGAGTCGGAGCACTGAGCGAATCGGCCAAGTCTGCAAGGTGGTTCGTTGCCTCGCCTTCTTCGTCCGAATAGCTGCCCGTGGCCCGTAGCGTCTCGATGACATTTCGCAGAGTGCTCAGGCCGACGAGGGAGCGGACGGGGCGCGGGATGCCACAGTATCGGCAGATCATTTCCTTTGTCACGGGATGCTGCCGCCATTCGTGGTCGTGCGGTGCCGCCTCCAGCGCGCCGGCCAGCGGTTGCAGATCAGGATTTGTCATGGGGTGCTCCGGTGGCTTTGGCGATGGAACAAGCCAGCGAGGACGCGCTCAACTGCTTTATGCAGCTTTTCTTCCAGCTCTATTGCTGTCTGTTGGTTCATCCGATCAACGGAGGCTGGCAACTCAACGCTCACCGACACAACTTGCGGCGGGTTCAGGATGCTGATTGAATAGAGCGCGCCTGGCGTTTTGCATTTGGCTTGATCGGCTCTTACCTTGTCTTCCAGCTTCTTGTCACGCTGCTTTTGAAGAACAGTGCGATGGTTCGCTCTACGTTGCTGGTTCAGCAAGTCTTGGCGAGCCATGTTTTCTTTTTCGAGCGCTGCTGAACGTTCTTTTGCTGAACGTGGTCTGACGCTCATTCCCGCCCCCGAATCAATCCGGCCGCGACCAGCCAGAAGACAACGGCGATGCCCATCCACTGCAAGGCTTCGTACATGTAGGTTGCTGAGGTTTTCATTTCGCGTCCTTCAGAGTGGTAGACATGGCTGAGCAGTACTCGCATCCGACGCCAGTGCCATAGTTAAAGCAGGGCGGCTCGCACTTCCTTTTGGCAGGTGCGGATGCGCTCGCGGCGGTTGGGGTGGAGAGATAGACGGGTCGCCAGTTCGCCTTGTGAGCGTCCATCCAACTTGTCTTGGACGCGCTCTTTGCTGCCATTGGGAATAGGTTGCCCCATTCGTCGATCCAACCGCATTGCGCTGGCTGCGCTTGTTCGGTGGCCTTGTGTTCAGCCTGCGATCCACAAGCTGCGTTGTGGCTCGTATTCGGCGTTTCGTGAGCCGCAGCGGGCGCGTACTGGTAGATCGTTCGTTCAAGATCGGTCGTGCCCCAGCCATGATCTCCGCCTCGCATCAGTACCTCTGTCTTGCAAGGCGCTTTGCAAGTTGGGCATGGCGTGCTCACGACTGTTCCCCAACACCCGGCGCTCGGGGTGGAGAGGCTGCGACTGCTCGCTCGTAACTTTCGTCAGTCACGTAAGAAAGCGTCCCATAACCATCCAAGCTGTAGCCGATCAGTTGCGCCACTTGCATGCGCTCATCGGCTGTGAAGTCGCCCGTCGCAATTTCGTTCAATCCATAGCCGTGCTTTCGGCTGTGCTCAAGAATCGCCCACACGATGCGGTTTTCTTTGAAGCGAAGTACTCCGTCCGAATCAACGACAAGCGGCTGCATCGGATCGCTCGCCTGCTCTGCACGGGGCTCGCTCGCCGGAGTGGATGCGAGGGCTTCGCGAATGGCAGCTTTCATTGCCGTCATTCCTTCGCCGAACGGCAGCTTATTCACCCAGTCATCGCTCGCCTGCTCTGCGCGGCTGGGCTCTGGAGCGCGGGCAGCAAGGGCGGCTTGCCATGCTTCCCAAAGGTCATCGACATCATCGTAGACATAGGGGCCGTTCGCAGAACGCGCGAGGTGCCCGCGATGGCCGTTGTCGCGCGCCCATGCCTCGAAGCGGTCGCGCTCGCTCAGCCCTGGGCCTTGCGTATTGGGTGCGGTCATTTCAATCTCCTTGCGCGGGAGGGTAAGCGCGCATGCATGCATCCCAGCCTGATGCCCAGCCCAAGTTGTAGGGCGTGTCATCAGATGAAGGCGTGGAGAAGTCCACCCATTCCGCAATCGCATCCAGCACGATCTCGCGCAACTCGCTTTGCGTCACCAACATCGCTTCCGGCCAGTCTTCAGGGCTGTTGCGATCAGGCAGTTCTGCGACGTTTTTGCAGATGCTGTCGGCAACATCGGACGATGTCAGGATGTTCGCCTCCTTGGTGGGTGCGGTCATTTCGGCTCCTGAGAGATAGCTGCGATAGCCTTGTCGAAGCGCCCGATCATGTTGAGCACGCGAGGAACGTGAAACTTGACCAGTGCGTCGTCGTCATCGTCGTTCCAACTTGCAGCGGCCACAGGCAACTCGCAGCGGGCCTCGACCAGCAGCGGAAGCAGTTCTTTCCTCGCCTCTGCTCGGCCAGCGGCGAATGCAGCCGCCTGAATCTCGCGGACAGCCTCGGGCGTGTAGCAGTCGGTGTCGTCAAGTTCTGGCTTGTTGACTGAGTAGCGGCCGAGCATCCCATCCCATCGAAGCCTGAACGAAGGCTCGGGCAACGCGGGCATGCCGCTTGGGAGAGTGTTGATCATTACGCGGGCTCCGTTTCGAGCATGACGTGCGTGCGATCGAACTCCGCGATCACTTGGGCGAAGTACTCGCGCGCATGCATGACCTTCTGGAACATGGCGGCTTCTTTGGCTTCGTCGCGCTGCACCGTCCAGGTGGTGAGCCGCATGTGCTCCGGGATGTGCTCGACCATGTGCATTGCCAGCGGCTCAAAGCCGACGAGCCTCTCGGGGGTGTCTACAAGGCAGTAGTTCACCTCCCATTCGTCGGCGTCCCACAGGGCCATGTAGCCGCGCATCTGCCACTCGTAGAGCTTGTCCTCACAGTCCACGGTCGCGATGGGGAAGGTGGCAACCGACCACGACGACTTCACGTCATGGCCCCGGAGGGCGGCAGGGTCGAACAGGTCGCACTCGCCCGTGATGAAGTCGTTCGATCGGCGCTCGACGTTCTTAACCAGCGCCAGGCCGCGCACGCGGTTCAGCAGATCGATGGAGTCCTGCTCGACCAGAATGCCTTTCTCCATTTGCTTGCTGGAAACCTCGAAGTCCACTCCGAAGATTTCCTGCGCGGCCAGTTCGCGGATGTAGGTCTTGGCGCCCACGGACAGCGGGCCTTCCTTCTGCGTCTTGGGCTCGGTCATCAGCTTGCCGATGGATGAACAGCGGAATTTGATGTCCTTCATGCTGCCTGCTCCAGTTGAGCGGCGCGGTCTTTCACCTGTTTCGCGAACAGGGCATAGCCGTCTCGGTCTTTGACAGCCTGGAACGCGGCCGTGCCATCCCGACGAACCTCTTGCAGCTCCTTGGCGGTCTGCGCTGCGGCCGTTTTCTTGGCCCAAACATCCCGACGCTCCGGCACAAAGTCACCCCCGCCACCGCCGTCATCGTCGCCATCGGATGCGGCCATGCCGAGAATCGCGAGCAACGTGTAGCGCTCAAGATAGCTGTTCGTGCTCGCGCGTGCCTGAATCTTGTTGCGGCCCGGGCCGGCATCTGGTTCGCCACCCATCGAGATCGATTCACTATGCCCGCCAACGTGGCGCAGCGTGCAAGTCACCTCCATCCATTGGGGTTCGTCCTTCGTGATCTTCCACGACGCGCTCAGGCCATGCATCGACAGCGCCGGGGTGACGGCGCCGACCACATCAAACAGGTTCGCGTGCTTCTTGCCCTTGAGCGGGCCATCGGCGATCAGCGTTCCCTTGACGATGCGGACAGCTTCGGCCTTGAATGCCGCAAAGGCTTGGTTGAAGTCTTTCTCTTTCTGCTTGTCATCGAAACGCTCTTGCAGATCCATCATCTTTTCCAACATGGCCAGATCGCCGCCGCCTTGCAGGAAGGCAATGGCATTTCCCATCGGGCCGGCCGGTGCTGGCGCCAGTTCGCGCGAGCCTTGCAATGCCGGGGTGTTGTGCACGACAGGCGAAGCGTCCAGCATGTCGATGGTCATTTCTTCGGTAGCGGTGTTCATAGATCCTCGTGCTTTTCAATAAGTGCAAGTTCTTCGATGTGCTCGATTTGCTCTCTGGTCAGGATTCCGTAGATATCCACGTCGCGGACGTAGGCGGCAACGAGGGTGATCGTTTCGTCGCAGCCCGGGTAGGGCGCATCGCCGTAGTGCACGGCCGGTTCTTCGGGCTGGTAGTCCAAATGGCAGACGATCGTTTCGTCGCAATCGGTGTCCCATCCAAAGACGTAAACGCCCGTTGGAGCGCGCGGTGCGCTGAGTGGCATCGGCCTCGCGGACTCCCGGTAGAAGCGGTTGTTAGTGGGGTCCATTGCTCAAACTCCAAAGTAGTGCCGAACGGCGGTGACGATTGCCGGCGCGTTGTAGGCCAGCAGAATGAAGGCAAGAGACAAGACCAGAGGCCAGCCGAACCGCGCATGAGGGCCGGGCTGCTCGTCTTGGTGCAGCACCTGGCGCAGAGATACGCGGTCGCTGTCCGACTTGGACAAGCCCATGTAGTCGCTGTCCGGCGACAGATCGAGGCGGGTTGCTCTCACGGCGCCACCTCGCACATCTGGCGAACGAGGTTCTGCGCGCTGACTTGCAGCCACTCCGTAGTGGGCTTTAGCGCGTCCCCGGCAGCGGCCCCGGCAGCGTCCCCGGCAGCGGCCCCGGCAGCGGCCCTGGCAGCGGCCCCGGCAGCGTCCCAGGCAGCGTCCCAGGCAGCGTCCCAGGCAGCGGCCCTGGCAGCGTCCCAGGCAGCGGCCCTGGCAGCGGCCCTGGCAGCGGCCCCGGCAGCGTCCCAGGCAGCGGCCCCGGCAGCGTCCCAGGCAGCGTCCCAGGCAGCGGCCCTGGCAGCGGCCCTGGCAGCGGCCCCGGCAGCGTCCCAGGCAGCGTCCCAGGCAGCGTCCCAGGCAGCGGCCCTGGCAGCGGCCGCATCCTTGTTTGCCAATCGGACTTTCACGCCCGCAGCGGTTGCGCCGGCCATGTCCACGATGGCATCCAGTTCGCGCAGCTCCTTGGCTCGCTCATGCAGCGCAGGAACCATGTCCAACCACTTCGGCGTGTGCACGCGAATCAGCCAGTCCAGCGCCATGTACGAGCGCTTTTCTTCGACCTCGGGCGTCGAGCGCGTGCCGACAATCAGCGGGATCAGCGGCTTGAGCAGTCGGTCGCGATCTTCATCGCTCGGCAGCGAGTCGTTCCACGAGACGCAGAACGAGGTGATGACCGGGCAAGCGCATTCAGGATGGTCACTCCACGGCTCGCCAGCCACATAGGCAACGGCCTCCATGACACATGCATTAAGCGCGGCATTCTTCTTGTGCTTGCCGTTCTTGAGGCTCTTTGCCTCGATGGCTGCGAGACGTTCTGGGATGATGGTTGCGCTCATTGTTTTTCCTTGGTGTTGTCCGTCATGCGGAGGTTGTCGTAGTAGTAATCCCGGTCATCGTGAGCGAGTCCAAAGCCACTGACCACCAGCACCACAGCAAGAGCGATCAACCAGCGGAACGGGAGGTGGAAGAGGTTTGTCATGACAGATCCTTCGGTGCCGTGAAGCTGTCCCGGTAGATCTCAGCCTTCCGGTCGCGATCCACTGCATCCCGATCCAGTTGGCCGTTCGCCTTCATCAGCGAGTAGGTGCGGTCACGGGCCATCAACTCGGCTTCGCTCGGCATCAGCGCTTCGGCTTGATCGGCGTAGAGGAACGGCGCGTTCCGGTCGATGGAAGCCTGATGCCGCACGATGCGACGGCGCATGGCCTCGAGCCTGCGAGGAAAGTTCGCGAGGCGCTGGGCTTGGGCGGGGGGCGCTGGGCTTGGGCGGGGGGCGCTGGGCTTGGGCGGGGGGCGCTGGGCTTGGGCGGGGGGCGCTTCTCATGCGATCCTCCGAATCAATGCGATGTACGAGAGGAAAGCGCGGAACTGCAGAAGCTCGGCTTCGTAGGCAGCGAGTGCCTTGTCATGGGCGCTCATGCGGCACCTCGCTCGCGCAGCTGCGTCAGATCGGAAGCCATACACAGTCGGCGCATGCCATGCCGGCAGTGGAGGCGCCAGGAGCAAAAGAACCCCGGTGCGCGCTGGATGGGCGCTTTCTTCGCGGTTCTCACGACAGGCTCCAGTCTTCCGAAGGAGCAGCACGCAACTGAACGACCTTCTCGCCACGCGAGTGAGGCACTTCGTTCTGCGCTCCAACCGTCGCCATCAGCCAGTCGCTGGCCGTGGCTTCCTTGACTTCAACTGCAGCTTCGAAGGCTTCGCGCTCGGCTTGTGCTTCGTGCGGTGCCTGTGAGGGCTGGCGGGTCGTGCGGTTCAGATTCATCTCTTGACTCCTGCCGGGTGTTTGTTCGGCTTGGGTCAATTATCCATGAACGGATAGCTACGTCAACCATAAATGGATAGGGCAACACAAAATATTTGTAGTGAAAACCCTTAGCCCATAAAAAAGCCCGCTCGAGGCGGGCCAGGTTGACCGAAGGTGTTGTTAGAACTTGGCTGCTGGCGGTGGTGCAGCTTTCTCGCAACTTCCTCTGTACGGGAGCACTACCTGGCCTTCGTAGAGGCTTGAGACGTTGATCTCACCGGTGTTCCGATCGATGGCGGTGATCTTGGTGAACGCGCCGATCTGTTGGCTGCTCGAATACCGGTCATTGGACATAGTGAGGGGGCGCGCCACGCCGTTGACGCGCATATAGTTCGCAACGGGGTCGACAACGATCCAAGTCTCTGACTGTGTGCCGTCCTTGAGAAACGTAAGGGTGCATTTCAGGTTGACCTGCTGTGCGAGTACTTGGCCGGTGCACAACATGGTGAGTGCAAGTAGTAGCGTTCTCATATGTCCTCTAGCGAGTTTCAAGTTGATCACGCGCGTGCACTATGCCAGCGAGTTGATCGGCAAGGAAGGAGACCATTCCCCGGGAATGCGTGGGGTTTCGGTAGCACCATCCGGCCACGTTGGTGATGTAGCGCGCTTTCTTCAGTGTGCACACAAACGAGATTCCAGTGATCTCGCCTTCCTGCGCAAGTGCCAACAAAGTCGCAAGAGCCTCTACCGTATCGTGGCTGATCGTGTCCGGGATGAGCTTGTATTCCATGGCTACTTACTCTCCCGCTTCTTTCCCGCGGCAGGCTTGCCCGGGTGGAAGGGCGGCAGCGTGCCGAACCCCGAATCGCTGGCCGTGCTCGTGGCGACCTCTTTGGCGATGCTCTCCCGGAGCCGCGTGTAAAGCTCCGCTTCTTTCGCTGAGATCGACTGGAGTATCTGCGGGTTGGTCGAATCGAGGTTTGGCACCATCAGTTGCCACGGCTGCAACTCGAAGGCCCGGGCCAGCATGCCCAGCGTGTCGAGCGTGGCGGCAGTCTCGCCGTTGATGATCCGGGAAATGGTGGCAACCCCGATCCCCGAGCGAACGCTCAACTTCGGATTGCTGTCCAGGTTTGGGCGCTTTTCCATCAGACGACGGAGGTTGTCCCCGACGATGGCTCGAAGCGCCGTGTCTGCGACTTTTTCGGGTTTGTCCATGCATGGATATTCTCCTAAGGGTAAATCCGTAGACGGATAAAAAATCCTCACAGTGCTATCCGTTTATGGATTATGATCCGCAAATGGATAAGCAAACTACTGCCATTGAGGCCCTCCGCTCGAAGCTTCAGGAGCTTCCTCGAAAGGAAGTTCTTGCCATCGCCGACGCCGCGAAGGTCGCGCGCTCGACTGTCGAGAAGTTCCGGCTCAATCACATCACCGAGCCCAAGGCCAGCAAGGTCGAACGACTGCGCAAGGCGCTCGCTGCTTCTGAAGCCAAGGCGACCTGATTCGTGTTCGCCAATCACTTGATCGAACCCGCGTTGCTGATCGTGATCGGCATCTGCGGAGCAGTTCTCAGTTGGATCTTCGACGACGTGACGCTCACCTTCATCTTCGCCTTTGCTGCTGTCGCTGGTGTCTACGAGTACCGCGCCACCGTGCTGCATCAGCAGGATTTGAAGAAGTTCGAGCGCCAGTGAGTGGATGTTTTTCATGCGTCCACTCTATTTTTTTGCCTGATTTTCCTTAAGGAAAGTACCGCACCAAATGAATCCGGTAGCCGCCAATAGCCAAATGACGCTGGACTTTCGTCCCGGTCTGGCAGAGCGATATGACACCGCGCTTGAGTGCGTGAAGTCCTGCATCTACAGCAACGAGAAGCCGCTGAAGACCATCGCCGCAAACATGGACATCAGCCCGTCCGACCTCTCGCGCAAGTTGTCGGGCAACCCCGATGACCCGCGCCGATTCTCAATCAGCGATCTCGAAAGCTACGTCCAGATCACGGGCGACACGACGCCCATCCTGTACCTGGCGCAGAAATTCTGCGTGGGCAATGACGAGAAGCAGCGCGCCGCGCTGAGCGCCTTGGCGAACCTAGCGCCGCAACTGCAAGCCCTATTGAAAGCGGCGGGGGTAGCAGGTTGAAAACCATCGTCATGTGGCTCGCCATGCGCGGCCTTCTCAATCAACGCTGGTTCCGCGTGTGCGGCGGCTGGCTCGTTCGTAGGTCTGGAGCATGGAAATGAGTTACGACAACGCGCCCGCGGCAACGCACTTCAACTATGTCGTTTTCTTCCCGCAGACAAACCGCGTGAAGGTTGGCGTCACCGGCAACCCGCGCAAACGCGTCGGGTACTACAAGCAAGAAGCCACGCGGCACGCCCTTGGCTACGTGACCATGTCGGTCGGCCGAGCGCAACCCAAGCACTTCGCCCGCATCGTCGAAACGGAAATCTGCCGCTACCTAAAGCCTTACGCCATCCCAAAGCACCGCGAGTGGTTCGAAATGGATGCAGAGGGTTTCGAGGACATGAAGGCCATGACGAAGCGCTTCCAAGACGGCGTACGCGCCGCATTCGCGACGAGGGCCGCACATGCTTGACTTGAAACTGATCCGCATCGACGGGGGAACTCAATCGCGCGTCTCTCTCAATCAAGAGACTGTCGCCGAGTACGCCGAAGCCTACAAAGCAGGCGCACAGTTCCCCGCGGTGACAGTCTTCTTTGATGGCACCGACCGTTGGCTGGCCGATGGCTTCCATCGCTTCTTCGCCGCGAAGGCTGCGGGGAAGAAGACCATTCTCGAATCGATCATCCCAGGGACGCTGCGTGACGCCGTGCTGTTCAGCCTCACGGCAAACGGCACGCACGGCCTCAAGGCCAGCAACGCGGACAAGCGGAAGGCGGTTGAAACGCTGCTCAATGACTGCGAGTGGGCCGGCTGGAGCGACCGGAAGATCGCCGAACATTGCGGCGTCAGTCACCCATTCGTGGCAGCCATCCGCAATCCTGTCGTGGCTGAAAAGCAAAAGGCGAACCGCGACACCAGCATCGCCAAAAAGGTTGCCAAGGTGGAATCGGATTCCACTCCGGTCGCCGCAGCGAGCGCGCCCAAGCCCGCGCCGAAGGTGAAGCAGGAACCCGAAGACGCAGAGTATTTCGGCCCGTCGCAGGAGGAAATCGACGCGGCGCTTGAGGACGCAAACCAAGACATCGAGACGCTTCACAAGTTGCTGGAGTCTGACGACAAGCTCGCCGCGCTGAAGGCTGAGAACGATCAGCTTCGCGCCGAGTTGGCGGTAGTGAAGATTTCGCGCGACGGCTACATGAACCGCTCGAACGAGTTGATCACGCGGATCAAGACGCTCAAGCGGAAGCTTGAAAAGGCCGAAGCGAATGTCTGATCTCTTCGCGCCGAACTACGGCAACGCTCGTTTTCCTGATCCGCGCCTGTTTCAGACCGCCGCGCACGAAGCGTTGCGGCAGGGTTTGCGCGAAGGTCACAAGAACCAGATCCTGATGAGCCCGACCGGCTCCGGGAAAACCTATCTCGGGTTGCGGATCGCGCATGAAGCCCTGGCCAAGGGCAAACGCGCGCTGTTCGTTTGCGACCGTCGCACGCTGATCGACCAGACCAGCGCCACGGCCGACCGCTACGGCCTGAGTGCGCACGGGATCATCCAGGCCGACCACTGGCGCACCGACTACAGCAAGCCGTTCCAGATCGCCAGCGCGCAGACCCTGGCTCGCCGTCAGTGGCCCGAAGCTGACGTGATCATCGTTGACGAAGCGCACACGAAGCACGACGCATGGACGGAGCACGTTGCGACTTGCAAGGCTGCGGTCATCGGCTTGTCCGCTACGCCGTTCTCGACCGGATTGGGAAAAATCTTCTCGCGCCTTGTCAATGCAACAACCATGAACGAGTTGACGCAAGCCGGCGTGCTGGTTCCCATGCGTGTCTTTTCGTGCACCCGCCCGAACATGGAGGGCGCGAAGGTCAAGAGCAGCGGCGAATGGGCCGACAGCGCGGCGGAAGAACGCGGCATGGAGATCATCGGCGACGTGGTGGCCGAATGGATCAAGTACGGCGAAGGTCGCAAGACGATCGTCTTCGGCGCCACCATTGCCCACTGCGAAGAACTCTGCCGCCAGTTCGTGAATGCTGGAATCATGGCGTCGGTGTTCACGTCCGACACCAAGGAGGCCGAGCGCCTCGACTTGCTGAAGGAATACCGGAAGCCCGATTCGACCCTGCGCGTGCTGATCAGCGTGGAAGCTCTGGCGAAGGGCTTCGACGTTCCGGACGTGGGTTGTGTGGTCGATTGCCGGCCGCTGCGCAAATCCTTGTCCACCGCAATCCAGATGTGGGGCCGCGGCCTTCGGGCATCGCCTGAGACGGGCAAGAAGGATTGCATCCTGCTCGACCACTCAGGCAACATCCTACGGTTCGCCGAGGACTACACCACGATTTTCTTCGACGGCCTGGACGTGCTGGACATGGGCGAGACGCTCGACAAGGCGGTGCGCAAGGAGCCGGAAGAGGGCGAGCGCAAGGGGTGCCCTGCATGTGGGTATCAGCCGTTCGCCAAGCGCTGCATGTCCTGTGGTTTCGAGATCGTCAACACGTCATTGGTCGAACAGATTCCCGGCCACATGCGCGAGGTGACCATCGGCAAGGCGCGCGCCGCGGACAACCACGAACACCTCTGGCAGCAAGCCTGTTCCTATGCCCGCTCGCACGGAAACCCGGCGACGATGCAGGGCAGGGCGGCGCACATCTTCAACGACATCGTGGGGCAATTCCCTCCGCGGGGCTGGCACATCGACAACACGCCAGGCGCTGAGATCAGCCGGCCGGTGTTGAACAAGATCAAGGCCAAGACGATTGCATGGGTCAAGGCCAAGCAAGCGGCTGATCGGGCGGTTCCAGCATGACCGACTTCATCACGTTTGCACGGGCGCACGGTGTCGAGATCGACCCTTCGAGGCTCTATGCGAGCGACAAGATCAAGCGCTGCCCGACGACCGACAAGCCGCGCAGCACGAACGGCGCGTACTTCTGGGATGGTGGCCGCGGATGGGTCTTCAATTGGTCGGCAGAGGCGCGGGTGCAATGGTTTGAAGATCCGAGCGCCAAGGCATGGACGGAAGAAGAAAAACGCGCATGGGCAATGAAGCGCCGTGCCTCTGCCGCTGAAGCCGACCGCAAGCATGAGAACGCCGCATTGCATGCCGCGATGTTGTTGCGCTCCACGGTTCCAGGCTCGCACGACTACTTGATTCGCAAAGGGTTGTCCCACATCGATGGGCTGGTTCTGCCACAGGGCGAGTTGCTGGTGCCGATGCGCAACCTCGCGACGAACGAATTGCAGGGCGCCCAGATCATCCGTTGGATCGAATCGGAAATGAAGTGGGAAAAGAAGATGGTTCCCGGCATGAGGGCCAAGGGCGCAGTGCTTCGCCTTGGCGCCAGAACGGCCGCAGAGACGATTTTCTGCGAAGGGTATGCCACTGGCCTATCCATCGAGCTTGCGGTGCGCCAGATGCGCCTGAACGCGGCTGTGCTCGTTTGCTTCAGCGACTCGAACATGGTGCACGTCGCCAGCCTGCTCACCAAGGGTAGGCGCCTCGTATTCGCCGACAACGACACGTCCGGCGCTGGTGAACGCGCAGCGCGCGAAACCGGCCTTCCCTATTGCATGAGCGCCAAAGAAGGCGAAGACGCCAACGATGTGCACAAGCGCGGCGGATTGCTGCCGGTGTGTGGACTGTTGATGGAAGCGCGCCGTCAGGAGTTCGCTGTGCCATAGCGACGAACTGCTTTCTCACTGCGCTGGTTGGATCAGGTTAACAACAGCGGCGCAGGGTGAGTCCCCTACTGTTGGATAGGTGCTGAAACAGGGGAAAGGGTGGCGAAGTTAGCGCCCTTGCATCGAACGGCTGACGGGTCATGAAACACGGCGACGGTTCATGTGAAGGCTCACCCAGGAAGGGCTGAGTCTGTCCGACTCGGGTTCATGAATAGGGACTTACAGCCTTCATACAGATAACAGAGGACGCAATGCAAAAGACGATCGACAACGAAATCAAAGCCGCGGCGGTTGCCCGCTACCAGTCCGGCGAAGCGGCTCGCAACATCGCAAAGGATTGCGGCGTTGCTCTGAGCACGGTCTACGACTGGATCGGCGGCGTGGAGCGCAGGCAGCCGGCACGCCGCAAGGCTATCCCCCTGGTGCTGCGTGCGGTGTGGCATGTCCCTAACAGCGTTTTCGATCTGGCGGCACGATGAATGACGACCGCACAACATCTGGCGTGGCTCTTGAAGCTGCTGGAGCCGCCGTACACGAACGGGTGGAAGCTGCATTGCTGGAGGCGGGCGAAGGAATTGGAGCCGGAGCATCCGGGCCTCTCCGCAGCGCTCGCGGCAGCTATGACAAGCACGGAATCGAACGGGAAGCCCGACGCGCCGCCAAGGACGGATTGACGCGCCGCGATGCCTGTCCGCACCCCTACGGATCGCCGGCTGGCATCCATTGGACTGCGGTGTTTCTGTTGGCTGGTGGGTCGCTATGAGTAAAGCCATCTTCCGCCTGGTGCACCAGGAAGCCCGACGCCGTGCGATGGCATGCGTGGCCGAAGCGCCAGACGGCCACACAGTCACTGTGGCCGAGCCAACCCGCAACGCCGACCAGAACGCCAAGTTCCACAGCATGTGTGGCGAACTGGCGAAGTCTGGCCTGCCGTGGGCCGGGAAGCCCCGAACGCTCGACCAATGGAAGGTGCTGCTCGTGTCTGGCCATGCTCAGGCCACGAAAGAGGGCTCAGACATGGTGCCGGGCATCGAGGGGGAGTTTGTCAACCTGCGTGAATCGACTGCTCTGATGTCGATTCGCCGCAGCTCGAGCCTCATCGAGTACACGCTGGCATTCATGGCGATGCACGGCGTTGTGGAGGCAGCATGAGACGCGCCGCAAAGATCGACGCCAGCCAGACGCAGATCGTTTCGGCGCTACGTGCGGCCGGCGCTTCGGTGCAGAGCTTGGGGGCTGTAGGTGGTGGGTGCCCTGACCTCCTTGTAGGACATGCCGGCAGGACGGTACTCATGGAAGTCAAGGAGCCGCACGTCAGGGGAAGGCTTCGGCCGTCTCAGATCGATTGGCATATGGCTTGGGTGCCATATGGAGGCCCGCTGTTCGTGGTGGAGACGCCAGAGCAGGCGCTGAGAGCTTTGGGGGTTGTTGCATGACGATCGTCTCCTACCCGAAGCGAGTCGCCATCCGAAGCAAGGCATTGCTAGAAGCCTGCCGGCAGATTCCGTGCCAGCACACCGGAGTCAGTGACGGCACAGTCTGCGCCGCTCATTCGAATTGGGCAGAGCACGGCAAGGGCAAAAGCCTCAAAGCGGATGACAACCGAGTTGCGGCATTGAGCTACGCCGCGCACGCAATGCTCGATCAAGGCAGCCGGCTCGCTCGCGACGAGCGCCGCTCTATGTGGTGGGCAGCGCATGTTTCCACCGTCCGCGAGCTCGTGAAGCGCGGCCTGTGGCCTTCCAACGTACCGATTCCAGACATCAGGAGTTTTGACGCATGAACAACGAAAAGACCATCCACGACATCCTCAAGCCGATCGCCGGCCTGATCCTCATCCTTCCATCTGCAGCTGCCCTGTTGGCGCTGGTGTTCGTTTGGTATGGGGCAGTTCGTCGTCGAGCAGTAGCTCCGACTGAAAGGCACGCATGCTGACCTTCCTGTCCATCGCCCTTGTCCTCTGCATCTTGGCGCGCATCCGAATGAACGCAGCGCCTCGGATCCTCGTGCGCATGAACGCCGACCCGTTCCTTGCCGGCCTGGTTGACCTCCTGCCGCCTCAGGACGACATGGCGTGGTGCCCGAGCTACTGGAACCTGTGGACGTTCAAGCAGTGGGAGACGTGGCTTCTGTGGGAAGCGACGTTCGACGGGCGGCTGACGCCGGATGTGGTGGAAGCAAAGGAAATCGCATGACGCTCGAAGAAATGGAAGTTCAAGCCCAGCGGGCGCTCGACGGTATGAAGGTGAACCTGGAAGTAATGGCCCGCAACCAGATAGTCCTCATCGCTCTGGTTCGCAACGCAAAAGTCGCTCTTGCGAAGGCGAAGCAGATGCCAGGAGCGGCGGGAAGCCCGATTGACGAGATGCTCAGGAAGTTTACAGGTGGCGCGTTATGAAACCAGAGCAGCGCTACCGCCTGGTCGAACTCCTGCCCCTGATGCGGCAGCACGCCCGCTGCAAGCCCACGCAGAACGGCTACTTCGCCGCGATGCACCAGTGCGACGAACTGCGCGACTTCCTCGACTGCGACCCATCCGACAAGACGCCGGAACAGTGGCTGCTCATTGCTGAAGAAGCGACAAAGGAGACGGCATGAAGATCGCCGACCGCTACGCATCCGCCATCCGTTCGAGTTGCCTCACGGTCGATGAGCGGACAACCTTCAGCGATACCGATGTGCTGGGAGCTATGGGGTTGGCTTCCCGAACGCTGGATCAGGAGGGCCATCCTCTGGCCGTCGCGCTCGAGCGCCTGTTCGCAGGGGACAACGGCGCTTCCATGATCATCGTCCAGGTGTTGAGTGACATGGCTTGGCGCCGAGCCCGCACAACGAAAGTCAGGCTCAACCGCATGGGAGCATCAGACATGGCGAAAGCCTGCCTTGCATGGCACAGAGACGGCGTGTGCAAAGCCTGCGGTGGTCATGGAACGTTGGTGATCCCCGGATCCACGACGCTCGGCCCTCACGATTGCAAACCCTGCAGAGGCGATGGAAAGGTGCCTTTCGAGCGTCAATTCAATCTAGAGCAGCGGGAATTGGCTGGCTGGCTTGTGGCGCAAATGGAGCGTGAGCAGAGCAGGGCGGGCCCCGCCGCGATGAAGGCATTGGCGCCAAGGCTCGATCTCTGACCCTTGCAACGTGAATGTGCTTGCATTATGATCAAGCAAGCAGAGATGCTTGAAAGGTAAATATGCAAGCGAAGACCAAGCCGAAGGCCGCGGGAGGTATTGCAAGAGCGCTCGCTCTTTCACCTGAAGAGCGCAGCGCAATCGCCCGCAAGGGGGCCTACAAGAAGGCTGGGGTTCCGTCTGCGACGCATGCCGGCGAGGTTCGCTTTGGCGATGTCGTCTTGCCCTGCTATGTACTTGAGGATGGGCGGCGCGTGCTCACTACGCGCGGGATGATGGCTGCGCTTGGCCGCACATGGCGAGGTCGAAAGTACTCTGGGACCGAATTGCCCGTTTTCCTAGAGGCAAAGAACCTTTTCCCTTTAATAATCAACAACTTAGATCCGGTACTAAGGCAGGTCGATTTCGTGACCGACAAGGGCAGTAAAGCGGAGGGCTTCGAAGCGGCGTTGCTCCCTATGGTGTGCGAGGTGCATCTGGAGGCGCGGCAGGCCGGACTGCTGGCCGCATCGCAGCTGCCCGTCGCCCAGCGCTGCGAAATGCTCGTCCGATCGCTCGCCAAGGTCGGCATCACCGCCTTGATCGACGAGGCGACCGGCTACCAAGAGGTTCGCGACCGTGACGCCCTGCAGGCATTGCTCGACAAATATCTACTGCAGGAGCATGCAGCCTGGGCCAAGCGCTTCCCCGACGAGTTCTATAGGCAGATGTTCCGCTTGAAGAACTGGGACTTCCCGACGCCGGGAGGCGCCCGACCTGGCGTTGTCGGCAAGTACACCCTAGACATCGTCTACGAGCGGCTTGCCCCAGGGCTGGTGGATGAGCTGAAGGAGCGCAACCCCAAGTCCGAAGCCGGGTATCGCAAGACAAAGCATCACCAGTGGCTCACCGACGATGTCGGCCATCCGGCCCTCACGAACCACATCCACGCTGTCATGGGTCTTATGCGAGCGAGTAAGACATGGGAGATGTTCAAGAGCCTGCTCGATTCCGCCTTCCCGAAGAAGGGGACGCAGTTCCGGCTCGCGATAGACGAATAGACGACTTCGCATGCACTGGATGCATTCCCCTTGCGGCGACATTGACATCATGATACGATTCGCGCGCCGTACAAATACCGAGTGTTTCGGTAAAAATAATAGCGGGCCGCCTTTGATGGCGTAGCCACCTCCACAGATTTATGAGCCGCCCTTCGAAAGACTGGCGGCTTTTTCGCGTTCGCCGGGCGGCCACACTCCTGACAGGCTGATTGCCACCAGGGCCGCACCCGGCAACACATCGCTTAGCGCAACGCCAGCGCACTCCGGCCCCTGCCTCAAGGCAATGGCGGGTGAGGTGTACAGGCAGACGGCCACCCACAAGGGAAGTCCTATGGCCCTCACTACGCTGAAGCCAAGGCTCGGCACAGCAACCACAAGCAGGGTGCGCACCATGGACACCAAAGCAGGCGCAACAGAAATGGAGCGCGGGCGTGCATGGATGGCCAAGAGGCAGCGAGTAGCCCTCGCCCATGGCTACAAGTGCGCTACCTGCAAGCGCCTATGGGTGCCAACCCGAGACCAGATAGACCACCGCATCCCAAGGGAGCAGGGCGGCAGCAACAACGAGAGCAACCTGCAGGCCTTGTGCAACGAGTGTCACAAGGCGAAGACGGATGCTGAAGCAGTCCAACGGGCGAGAGGTTACTGATGGCGCATAAGAACGTAGGTGTCCAGATGCTCGAGGCGCTTGGCATGTCGGCAACCCGTTGCATGTCGCTCAACCTGGAGATCCACCCTCACCATGTGGTCGCTACTGCCACCTATATGTCCGATCCGGCTGGGATAGGCGAACTCATCAAGGTCATCCGAATCCTCAAGGCGGCCGAGATCGACGCTCCTGCGCAGTCCTGAAGCGCCCTGACCCGATCGAGGGGGAGGGGGTGGGGACGAAGTCGGCAGGGCCGATCGCCGGGAAACCGCTCGGTTCCGCACGCAGACAATAAATCTCCCTCTGGGGCTATTCAAATGGCAATCAAATGGCTGGCGTAGCAGGCAAGAGCGGCGGTAGGCGTCCTGGCGCCGGTCGGAAGCCGGCAGAGCCTGTTTTCATTGCGCCGGAAGTCGCTATGGCAGTCGATGGCGAGCCGCTTGACCCGCGTCCGACCCTGGAGTTGGTCGCGCTCGGCCATATGGAAGTGAGCGCGCAACAGTTCAAGGCGCTGACCGCACTTCTTCCCTACGTTCACACCAAGAAGGGCGACGGCGGGAAAAAGGACGCGCAAGGCGATGCAGCGAAGAAGGCTGGCGCTGGAAAATTTGCTGCTGCGGCCCCTCCGCTGAAGTTGGTTGGCCGATAAATGCCGGAATGGTCTACCGCCTGCCCTGATTGGGCGGATCGGCTGCGCGCGGGTGGTTCGATCATCCCGCCGCCGATCTTCCCGGAGGAGGCGGAGCGCGGTCTTGCGGTAATGCGCGAGTTGAAGATTGTCGATGCGCCTGGTAGCCCGACCATCGGCGAGGCGTGCGCGCCCTGGGTGTTCGACCTGGCTCGGTCCATCTTCGGCGCATACGACGTGGATTCTGGCCGGCGACTCATCACTGAGTGGTTCGTCCTGATCCCAAAGAAGAATTCGAAGTCGACGGTAGCCGCGGCGATCATGCTGACGGCGCTGATTCGGAACTGGCGGCAGTCGGCGGAGTTCATTTCGTTGGCGCCCACGGTGGAAATCGCGAACAACAGCTACGCGCCAGCGCGTGACATGTGCCTCAAGGACGAGGATTTGGACGCGATGATGCATGTTCAGACGCACGTCAAGACCATCACGCACCGGGAAAGCGGCGCAAATCTGAAGATCGTCGCGGCCGACAACAACACGGTCGGCGGCAAGAAGGCGGTCGGAATCCTGATTGATGAGGCTTGGCTGTTCGGCAAGGTGGCGAACGCCGAAAACATGCTGCGCGAGGCGACTGGTGGCCTGGCTTCACGCCCTGAGGGGTTCATCATCTGGCTTACAACGCAGTCAGACGACCCTCCTGCAGGGGTGTTTCGGCAGAAGTTGCAGTACGCACGCGATGTGAGGGACGGCAAGGTTCTCGATCCGCGGTTCGTTCCAATCCTCTACGAGTTTCCTCAGGAAATGATCGAGGCGAAGGAGCATCTGAAGCCCGAGAACTTCCCGATGGTGAACCCGAACATGGGCTATTCCGTCGATCGCGAGTTCCTGGAGCGCGAGTTCCACAAAGCCGAGAACGATGGCGAAGAGTCGATGCGCGGCTTTCTGAGTAAGCACGCCAACGTCGAAATCGGGCTTGCCCTGCGCTCTGATCGCTGGGCCGGCGCGGACTACTGGGAGCGTCAAGCGCGGCCTGCGGGAATGACTCTGAAGCAGTTGCTCGAGCGCTCCGAAGTGGTGGACATCGGGATTGACGGCGGCGGTCTGGACGACTTGCTCGGCCTGGCGGTGCTGGGCCGCGACAAGGTAACGCGCGACTGGTTGCTCTGGACTCATGCATGGGCGCATCCCTCTGTTTTGGAGCGCCGCAAGAGCGAGGCGGCTAGGTTCTACGACTTCGCCAAAGACCGCGACCTAACGCTGTCCAAGGTGATCGGCGACGACATCACAGAGGTGACGGAAATCGTCGCCCAGGTGCAGGAATCCGGGTTGCTAGACATGGTTGGCGTCGACCCTGCCGGCATCGGCGGCATCCTTGACGCGCTCATGGAAGCGGAGATCCCGCAGGAAAAAGTAATCGGCATCTCGCAGGGATGGAAGCTCGGCGGTGCCATCAAAACAACCGAGCGCCGGCTGGCCGAAGGTGGATTGATCCACGGCGGCCAGCGTCTCATGAACTGGTGCGTGGGCAACGCGAAGGTTGAGCCCCGCGGCAATTCGATTCTCATCACGAAGCAAGCATCGGGCACGGCAAAGATCGATCCGCTGATGGCTACTTTCAACGCTGTGTCATTGATGGCCCTGAATCCTGAATCGAAGGGCAATTTCGATGACTTCATTCGCAACCCCTTGATCCTCCGATGAACCCTTTCTACGCTCTCGGCAACTGGGTGATGGGGGGGTTGCGCCGTGTTTTCGGCCTGCAATTCGCCTCGCCCGGGAGCTACGCGCAAGAAGCCGCTGCGGAGGTGACGTGGGATTCGGCAATGCAGTTGTCGGGCGTCTGGGCCTGCGTGAAACTGCTTGCAGAGACGGTCGCGAGCCTGCCTCTGACGCTCTACAAAACGACCGAAAACGGCCGAAAAGTTGCTGAATCGCACGCACTTTCTATCATTTTTTCCGGGAAACCGAACCGATATCAGACGAAAGTCGAATTCTTCGAGACGGTAATGCTCAACCTGGTGATGCACGGCAATGCGTATTGCCGAATCACTCGAGCGGGAGACCGGATAACAAGCCTCCTGCCTCTGATGTCGGCACAGATGGAAGTCACGCTCCTGCAGGGCGGGGCTGTCGTCTATCAGTACACGAACGGGGCGGATGTCTCGGTGTACGCGGCGGAAAGCATCTGGCATCTGAAGTTGATGGGCAACGGGATCATCGGGATGTCGCCGCTGGCCTACCAGCGCAACACGCTGGGCATTGCGCAGGCTGCCGAAGGCGCGGTGACGAAGATCTACCGAAACGGCGCGAAGCCTTCCGGTGTTCTGACCGTCGACCGCATCCTCACGCCGAACCAGCGCGCAGAAATCAAGAGCAACTTCAGCACGTTGAGTGAAGGCACTGACGACCGGATGCTCACACTGGAAGCCGGGATGAAGTTTCAGGCAGTCAGTTTGACGCCGCAAGACATCGAGCTCCTAGCTTCGCGCAAGTGGCAACTCGCCGAGATCTGCCGTTGGTATGGCGTCCCTTCGGTAATGGTCAACGACAACAGCGGCTCGACGGTCTGGGGATCCGGTATCAGCGAGATCGTCGCCGGCTTCTACAAGGTCACGCTGCGCCCGATCTGCGAAAAGATCGAGGCTAGCATTCTGTGCAACCTGCTCACGCCGGCCGAGCGTCTGCGCTATTCCGCGGAGTTTGACTTCGACGCTCTGCTTCGCGCTGACCAGAAGTCGCGCTATGAGTCCTATCGCATCGGTATTGCTGGCGGGTTCCTGACCCCCGACGAGGCCCGCGAAAGTGAGAGCCGCGCATCCATGCCTGGCGGCGGGAAGTTGTACATCCAAGGCGCAATGGTGCCTATCGAATTGGCAGGGACGAAGCAACCGGCGCCCGCGCCGCAAGGGAATAACGATGGAATTCAAGACCCTCAAACTGACTGACGCACAGATCAAGTTTGCGTCGGACAAACCGACCTTCACTGGTTATGCGTCGGTCTTTGGTGGCGTAGACGACTATGGAGACACCATGCGGCCGGGCGCGTTTACCAAGGCAATCTCGGCGAACGGTGGTGAGGTCAAGATGTATTTCAACCATCTGCACCAGCGCCGAGAACTGCCGATCGGAAAGATGTTTCTTGAGCAGGATGACCACGGGTTGCTGGTCAAACACGCAGAGTTCACGCCCGGGCTGAAGATGGCCGAAGACGTGCTCGCCGCAGTGCGTCACGGCACCATCGACGGGCTTTCTATCGGCTACGGCCTTCGTCCGACCGGCTACAAGAAAAGCGCCACAGGGCGCGAGATCCACGAGATTGAGTACCTGAAAGAGGTTTCGATCGTGGACTACCCGGCCGACGAATCGGCCCGAATCATCGATGTGAAGTGCGCTCTTGACGAATGCGCTTCCCTCAAGGAAATCGAAACCCTACTGCGTGAGGCTGGCGGGTTCTCGAGGGCTGATGCAACGTCCCTGGTGGGGCGCATCAAGACCCTGGCGCGTGGTGATCACGACGCCGAAGTGAAGGCTGCCATGGAGGTGCGCGACTTGTTCGCGAGCTTCCGCACGTAGCCACCGCCAACCCTCCGCAATCCAGCCGCCCTTGAGGCGGCTTTTTCATTTCCGAAAGGCAAATCATGTCCGATGAAGTCAAGTCGATGGTCGAATCCGGCCTCAAGAGCGTGGGCGAGAAACTCGACCAGGCAATCACCAAATTCGAAGGCCAGCTCGCCGAAAAGGGCAAGGTCGATACCGAAGTGAAGAGCGAGGTCAAAGAACTGTCCGAACAGTTCAAGAGCCTCGCCGCTTCGGTGACCGACCTGTCGCAAAAGCAGGAAGCTGGCATCAAGCACGAAGACGAAAAGCTCTCTGCCGGCGCCGAGTTCATCAAGAGCGAAGGCTTCAAGCAGTTCCAGACCGGCCAGCGCGAAAAGGTTCGCATGGAAGTGAAGAACACGGTCACCGCCATTTCGGGCACGACCACGTTCCCGCAGCAAAATCAGGCCCTGATCCTGCCGCCGTTCAAGCCGCTCTCGATTCGCGATCTGCTCCCGTCCGTGCCGGTCTCGACCAACATGGTGAACAGCCTGCGCGAACTGTCGTGGACTAACGATGCGGCGGAAGTCTCGCAAGGGGCTGCCAAGCCGGAATCAGACCTGACCTTCGAAGCCTACAACGTGCCGATCACCACGGTGGCGCACTGGATCAAGGTGTCGAAGCAGTTGATGGAAGATGCACCGGCCGTCATGGCTCGCATCGACGGTCGCCTGCGTGACGGCCTTGCCCAGCGCATCGACCTGCAACTGCTGAACGGCAACGGCACTTCGCCGAACATCTCGGGCATCACCGACTCGGGCAACTTCACCGCCTACACGAGCACTTCGACCGACAACCTGGTCGACGCGATCAACAAGGCGAAGTACCTGCTCTGGGCCAACGGCTACACGCCGGATGCCGTGATCGTGAACCCGGCCGACTGGGGCGCTCTAGAGCGCACCAAGTTGACTGATGGTGCGTACATGTACGGCGCCCCGGGCGTTGCTGCCGGCATGAACCCGTTCGGCCTGCGCATCGTGCTCTCGACCAACATGGCCGCGGGCTACTTCGCGGTCGGCGCGTTCAACCGCTCGACCACGGTCTACAACCGCACTGGCGCGGTGGTGGAAATGGGCTATGTCGGCTCCGACTTCACGAACAACCTGGTGACGATCCGCGCGGAAGAGCGCCTCGGCCTGGGCGTGGAACTCCCTGGCGGCATCATGTACGGTCAGTTCGACGCGTAATGGAACGGCGGGGCTTCGGCCCCGTCTTTTCGCGCACGAAAGGTTGAAATGAAAGTTTCCATCCTCTCCAAAGTTCTGCTGCATGACCAATTGGGTCGTCTGAAGCAGGGCGACACCGCAGAACTCCCCGACAAACTCGCTGAGCAGTGGCGCGCCAAAGGCTGGGTCGAACCCTACGACACGAAAGTGATCCGTGAGCGCCCCTCCGTGCCCGCTGGCGACAAGCAGTCTGCATCGCAAGCGGGCCAAGCCTCACCCGAGCAGACGCCGAAGCCGTCAAAGCGTGGCGGCAGGCCGAAGAAGGCCGGGGCGTAGTCGTCGCCAACACCTCCTTTCGCATGGCGCCATGGGCTGATGCCCTGTTCGCGATGGATGTTGACTGGTGGCGCACCTATATCGAAGAAGTGAAGCGGGACTTTCGAGGCCATCGGTTCAGCAGCAACAAGCTTCCTGAAGAGTTTCAGGTGAAGCACCTGATGCCCGCTCATTTCAAGGCGCACCACAACTCGGGTTGCGGGGCGATCGCATTGGCAGTCCAAGGTGGCGCAGACCGGGTTTTGATGCTTGGCTACGACTGCCAGAAGACAGACGGGAAGGCCCACTGGCACGCGGACTATGCCAAGTTGGGCAATGCCGGATCGATCGACAAATGGCCGGCGCGTTTTCAGTCTCTCGCGAACGATTGCGAGGGCGTAGAGATCATCAATTGCAGCCGCGAGACCGCCCTAGAGGTGTTCCCGTGCATGAGTTTGGAAGAAGCGCTTGAACAAGTTGCCGCCTGACACAGTGCGAGGTCGGATCCGTGGATGGATCGAGCGCCACGCCGAAAAACTCGGCGATGACGTGCTCGAGACCGGCAGCCGGATCCACCGGCCCGGGATCTGGTGGCTCGTCAATCGAGATCTTGCACGCGGAAAGTGGATGGGCGTTGACATGCAGGCCGGCGAAGGCGTCGACCAGGTTGCCGACATTCACGAACTTCCGAAGGAATGGGAAGGCCGGTTCTCTGGCGTGCTGTGCAGTGAGGTTCTGGAGCACGTCAAGCGGCCATGGATCGCGCTGCCGGAACTAAAGCGAGTACTTCGCCCTGGTGGCTGGCTGGTTGTAACAACGCTTACCAGTTTCCCGATCCACGGCTTCCCGGATGACTACTTCCGCTACACGCCGAACGGCCTGAAGTCTCTGCTCGAGGATGCAGGGTTCAAAAACGTGGAGACTGTCAACGAGGGGTCCATCAGGATCCGCCTGAACAACCACGGACAGGAATGGTCTCAGCGCGATCTTCCGCTGCACGTCTTCGGAATCGCGCAGTGTTGACCCTGCTAACGGCGACGGGCTGCCGGCCAAAAGCCTGGGCGCTGTGCGAGCTTTGGATGGCCGCACAGGATTACGACCGCGCCGTGCGCTGGGTGATCGTGGATGACGGCGAGGAGGCGCAGCCGATCAGCTTCGCGCGTGCCGGCTGGTCCTTGGAGGTTGCCCGACCGGCGCCTCGGTGGAAGCCCGGCATGAACAGCCAGGCGCGAAACCTCGCCGCTGGGCTGGCGCGGATTGAGAGAGATGCATACGTGGTCGCAATCGAGGATGACGACCACTACAGCCCGGGGTATCTGTCGGCCGTCCATGGGTGGCTTGACCGTAGCGAGCTCGTCGGAGAAAGCCACGCGCGCTACTACAACGTCGCCCAAAGGAAGGGGCGGCAACTGATCAACAGCAGGCACGCAAGCCTGTGCAGTACGGCGATGCGCGGCGCGGCGCTGGAGCAGTTCCGCAAGGAATGCAAACCGGGCGTCTCGTTCATCGACTTGAACCTATGGCGAAACTTCCACGGTACGCGCGGGCTGTACGAGACGAAGCATGTTGTCGGCATCAAAGGGTTGCCAGGGCGCGGCGGCATCGGCATCGGACACAGCAAGGAATTCAACGGAACACATGACCCAGATGGCGCGATGCTGCGCGGATGGGTTGGCAAGGACGCGGAACTCTATCTATGAGCACGATCACACTCGCACAGGTCAAGGAGGCGCTGCGCGTCACCGACACCAACAGCGACGCGCTTCTGACTCGTCTGCTCGCATCGGCGATTCAGGAATGCTTGCGCTTCACCAATCGAACCGAACTGCCGACCCTGCCGCTGGACTACCCGGATGAGAGCAGCAGCGAGGACATCGAATCGAGTGAAGACCCGGTTGCTGCGGATGCGTGCCAAGGCGTCATGGTCATGATTCATGCCGACTTCGACGCGAGTCCGGCTGATCGCCCAAGGTTTCGGGCCGCTGCAGAAGATCTTTGGCAACCCTATCGTCGGCTGATGGGGGTCTGATGTTCGCCCAGCAGATCAACAACAAGGTCAGCATTCAGCAGGCTGGGCTTGTGCAGGATGCGCTTGGACAGATGATCCCGGGCTGGCCCGAACTTGCTGCTGTGTGGGCTGATATTCGCTACTTGTCGGGTCTTGAGGCTGTTCGCGCTGATGCTCCGGTGAGCGTCGCCAAGGTGAGTATCCGAATCCGAAAGCGCACTGATGTGACCGCTGGAATGCGTGTCGTGGATGCTGACGGCGCGGTCTACAACATTCAGACCGTCTTGCCGAACAAGCAGAACCGGCAGTACGTCGACCTCGCGTGCGAGCAAGGGGCGAATCTTGGCTAACTTTGTCGAAGGCAAGTTGACTGGCGACTTTGAAGGAGCACTTTCGAAGTTCGAGAAAGTGATTCAAGAGAAGGTTCTGTTCTCTGGCGCCGCGGCGATGGGTCGAGTGATCTATGACGAGGTGAAGCTGAACGCCTCACCTCCGCGCCTGGGCCGCAAGACCGGCAACCTGTTCGAAGCGATCTACTGGGCCTACTCGCCAGAGAAATCGACCGACTCGCAGAAGACCTACCGTATCAGTTGGAACAAGACCAAGGCGCCGCACGGGCACTTACTCGAGTTCGGCACTTCCAAGATGCCAGCACATCCCTTCCTGCGGCCGGCATTCAGCCGCGTCGGCGAGGCCATCAAGGTAGGGCGTGAACGCATGGCCCAGCGCCTGGCGAATGAAACATGAGCCTCGAGTCCGATCTTTTCAACACGCTAAAAACGCTTGTGAGCAACCGCGTTTATCCAGACGTGGCGCCGCTCGGCGTGGTGAAGCCATACATGACATACCAGCAGGTTGGAGGCGATGCCCCGACCTTCTTGGAGGCGGCGGTCCCGAGCAAGCGCAATGGGCGTATGCAGATCAATGTCTGGTCGACCACCCGCGGAGAAGCAAATTCTCTGGCGCTGCAGGTCGAAGCGGCTCTCGTCGCGGCAACTGTGTTTCAAGCCAAGCCCCTGGTCGCGTTCGTTTCTGACAAGGAAGACGAGACCAACCTGTTCGGTACTCGTCAAGATTTTTCCATCTGGTCTAACCGCTAGACCTTCTTTCCCCTCCCGCCCTTTCCGGGCACATCAACCAAGCCGCCTTTGAGCGGCTTTTTTTCGTTCTCCGAAAGGCTCATCATGGCAATTTCCCTCCCCAATGGCGCCCTTATCGCCATCGCTTCCGGCTACGGCGTCTCCAAGGCTGTGTCGGCCATCACCAACGCCAACCCCGGCGTCGCAACGCTGGAAGCCGCGCACGGCGTTGCGACCGGCGACATCATGGAAGTCACCAGCGGCTGGTCGCGCCTGACCGAGAAAATCGTCAAGGCTGGCACTGTCGCGACGAACGACGTTCCGCTCCTGGGCATCGACACGAGCCTGACTAGCATCTACCCGATCGGCGGCGGCGTGGGTACGGTTCGCGAGATCACCGGCTGGACGCAGCTCGCCCAGATCCTCGGCTCCAGCTCGCAAGGTGGCGAACAGCAGTTCCTCGAATACCAATTGCTTGAAGCGGACGCACAGAAGCGCATCCCGACCGTGAAGTCTGCGGGTGGCTTGACCCTGCAAGTCGCGGACGATCCGACGCTGGCCGGCTACATCCTGGCCTCTGTCGCCAACGATGACCGCCTGCCGCGCGCCGTGCGCGTCACGCTGCCGAGCGGCGCGACGATCTTCTACAACGCCTACATCTCGCTCAACAAGACGCCAACGCTCACTGTGAACGAGATCATGGCCGTCGAAGTGACGCTGTCATTCCTGTCTGAACCAGTTCGGTACGCCGCGTAATGGCGAAGTTCGCACTGAAGGCCAGCCCGACCTTCGCCGCCAAGGTCGGCTTTCCGACCGCTGGCGGCGAGACGGTCGATGTGCTGGTCACGTTCAAGCACCGGACGAAGAAGGCGCTCTCCGAGTTCATCGAGTGGCGCCAGGGCAAGGGTGACGACGAGATCTTTGCCGAGATGGTCGTCGGCTGGAGCCTGGACGACGAATTCAACAAGGAAAACGTTTCCATGCTGCTGGAGAACCACATCGGCGTGGCGCTCGCGGTCTACCGCGCCTACCTCGAAGAACTGACGCAGAGCAAGCTAAAAAACTGAGGGCGGTCGCACGCGCTTTCTACACGCCCGACCCTGAGCCGCCTACGCCCGAAGAGGCTGCCTATTTCGGGTTGACCGTGGAGGAGGCGTGCGACCGCGCCCCCACGGAAGTCTGGCCGGACAACTGGCAGGCGCTGATCGTCTTCACGACGATGTCCACCCAGTGGCGGGGCAGCAATGGCCCGACCGGGTTCGACTACGGCGTGCTGCCTGAGATCTGGCGGCGCACCAAGACACCCATCGACACGCGAGACGAGGTTTTCGATTGCCTTCAGGTGATGGAACTCGCCGCGCTGGAACAAATGCGCTCGAAACCGAAAGCACAAATACATGGCTGATGTAATCGGACGCGGAGTAATCGAAGTCTCTGCCGACGCTACCAAGCTGAAGGCGGTGGTCTATGACGCAAAGCGCTCCATCAAGAGCCTTGGCAAGGACATCGGCGACTCGATGGGCACGGCGTCGGCACGCGCGTCGCGGTCGATCGACAACTACGTAAAGAAGCTCCAGACTGCAGCCGCGACCAACGGCAAGTCCGCTCGCGAAACCGAACTCTATTCGCTGGCGCTGCGCGGTGCGTCCAAAGCGCAACTAGACGCCGCTGATTCGGCTCTAAAGCTGTCCGAAGGCTACGAGCGTGGAATCGAGATGGGCAACCGTCTTCGCGTCGGCTTCATCGCACTGGCCGCTGCTGCTGGTGCTGCCTTGGTCGCTACCGCGGCAGGCGCAAACGCTCTCATCGGGCAAGTCGGCAAATACCAAGACCTAGCCGAGAAGATCGGCGACACCGCCGTCAACATCTCCTCGCTCAAGACCGCATCGGATGTCGCCGGCACGTCCATCGACACCATCGCTGCGGCGTCGGTCAAACTGACCTCCGCACTCTCCAAGACAGACGACGAATCCAAACTTGTCGGCGATGCCATCAGCGGCCTCGGCCTAGACTTCCAGAAGTTCAAGGCGCTGTCTCCCGTCGAGCAACTTCAGGCCGTCGCTCGCGCGATGGATGGTTTTGCGGATGGTTCCGAGAAGACCGCCTATGCTGTCGCTCTCTTCGGCAAGTCCGGCGCCGAACTCCTTAGCTTTCTCAAGGAGTACGCGGTAGAAGGCACGAACGCTGCCTATGTGACCGACCAGCAAGCCAAGGCTGCCGACGACTTCAGCGACGCCCAGGCTCGCCTTCAATCTCAAGTTCAGCAGTTCCTGCAGGTTGCCGCAGTCGATGCGATTCCGATCCTGAACGACATCACCGACCTTCTGAAGTCGATCGCTAAGGAAGAGGACGGCACCAGCGCGGCGACAGACATCCTGAAGGGTGCTCTGGGTGGCGCCGTCACGGTGTTTCAGGCGATCACGGTGGTTGCCTCCGACGTCATCTTCACGTTCAAGGCGGTCGGCCGCGAGATCGGCGCCATTGCCGCGCAACTGGTCGCTCTTGCATCGCTGGACTTCGCCGGCTTCAGCGCCATCAGCGACGCGGTCAAGGACGACGCGGTCAAGGCGCGCTCCGAACTCGACAAGTTTCAAGCGCGTGTGATGGCGATCGGTCAACAGTCGTCCAAGTTCGTAGACCCTCGCATCCTCGGCAGCACGGGCACCATCGCCGAGCAGGCGGCGGCGCTTCGTCCGAAACTCAACATCGGCCGCCTGAGCCAAGACAAGACGGCCAAGGGTGGGAAGGGAAAGGTTGACAACAGCGCCGCCCAAGAGGCCAAGGCTCAACTCGCCTTCGACCTGGAAGAGATCCGCAAAGCCCAAGAGGCTCTTTCGAACACCATCTCGAACGGCGAAAAGATCCTGCAGGCAGAACGCTCTGCCAACCTAGTCAGCGAAGCCGAGTACTACGCGAAAAAGCGTTCGTTCATCCAGGAGAACGACCGCGTCGAACAGGCCGCCGCTGAGAAACAGATCGAACGCCTGCAGCAAGAGAAACTGACCGGCAAGGAAAAGATCGACAACGACCGCAAGATTCTCGACGCACAGGCGAAGCTCGCCAAGCTGCGCGAGAACTCCGCCGCGGCCCTGAAGGTTCTGGCGATCCAAGAGGCAGACGCGCTCGACCAAATTCGTATTAAGTACGAACAGGCCGCCGCCGCTGCGCAGTCCTACGTCGACACCATCTCGAAGCAGAACGCGCGCGACCTGGACGGGCTTGGCAAGGGAAACCTACGCCGCGAGCAAGACAGTCGGCGCAATCAGCGCGAAGACCAATTGCAGGGCCGGCGTGACTCGCTCGACCAACAGCGACGCGCTGGGCAGATCACGTCGGAGGAGTTTGACCAGTACCTGCAGCTTGAAAAGGACGCGCACGATCGCGCCCTGGCATCCGACAAAGACTACTGGGAAAAGAAGCTCGAGCTGCAAAAGGACTGGACCTTCGGGGCGAGCGAGGCTCTGTCGAACTACTACGACGAAGCCCAGAACAAGGCCAAGCACTTCGAGGAGACCGTGACGAACGGCCTCAAGGGGCTGGAGGATCAGTTCACCAACCTATTCACGGGAAAGAAGTTCGATGCAAAGTCCTTGCTAGAGGGCATCCAAGGCGACCTGGCGCGCGGCTTTGTCAAAGAGAACATCACGGGGCCGCTGTCTGGCTTCCTGAAAGACTCGCTTGGAGGCGATGTCGGGGGTCTCCTGGGTAGTCTGCTCGGAGGCGGCAAGAAGAAGGGTACAGATGGCGCGCTGTCGACCAGCGCCTCCGCGAGCACTTCGGCGCTCGATAAGTTGACTATCGCTGCTTCCAACGCGGCGTTGGCGCTGAGCAATACCGTGGCAGGGGAGGGTGGAAGCTCGGGCGGCGGCGGATTGTTTGGAATGCTCGGTGGCCTCTTTGGCGGCACCGGGGCTGAAACATCGCTTGCGAACTCAATGTCTGGCGACTCGTTGGACAACCTTTTTAAGTTGACCGGCAATTTCGCGGGCAGGGCCATCGGCGGACCTGTAGCCGCCAATGGAATCTATGAAGTCGGCGAGCGCGGCCCGGAGATGCTGAACGTCGGAAATCGAAATCTGTTGCTCATGGGTTCCCAGGGTGGCAACGTGACGCCGATCTCGGAAGGCAAGAGCAGGCGCGGGGATACCTACATCAGCGTTCCAGTCAGCGGCCAGGTCGATCGCAGGACTCGCCTCCAGATCGCAGGCGATGTCAGCGCCGAGATCCGTCGCGCAGGGCGGTACGCATGACCTTCATTGACGCGCAACTCAACCGGCGGGTGAATGTCGGTTTTCGCGGCGGACCATCCTGGAACACGCTCGTGAAGGAAATGGCGAACGGAAAGAACCGGCGCCGGCAGGACTGGGCGCTTCCGCACCACAAGTACACGGCCGACTGGACGTTACTCAACCCGATCGACCAGAACGACGTTCTAGCGGCATTCATCGCCTGTCGCGGGCAGCTGCACTCGTTTCGGTTCAAGGACTGGAATGACTTTCGGGCCACGAGCCAGACCATGGCGGTCGGCGACGGCACCAGCACCGCCCGCCAGCTCACCAAGACCTACACCTTCGGCTCGACGTCATTCGTCCGCACGATCACGCTCCCTATCGCCAGCACGGTCGTGATCACTGCCAACGGCACGCCGATTGCCGTTACCACGGATCCGCTGACCGGCCTTGCCACGCCGGCCGCGCCCTGGCCCTCTGGCCAGGTCATCAAGTCTTCGTTCGAATTCGATGTCCGCGTGCGCTTCGCTGCCGACTTCATTCCGTTCGACCGGGACACCGTGATCTCGGCGGCCGTCAGCATCGACCTGGTCGAGGACTTCGTCGTATGAGGGACGTTCCTGTGGCGCTGCAGGCGCACCTCGATGGCGGTGTTTGCACCACCGCGTTCCTCGTTCGCATCGAGCCCGTCACGGCTGGGTATTCGGCCTTCGGCATCACCAGCCTCGATCGGGACGTGGTGTACGACGACGGCGATGGCGAGATCACCTACCTGTCGGCGATCGGCATGGTTCCTTCTGCGATCGCCAGCGCATCTGACATGAGCGTCGACAACTCGACCGCCGAGCATCTGATCCCGGAGTTCGACATTCCATTCAGCGACGCCGAGCTCACTGCCGGCATCCTCGACTTCGCCTGGTACTCGCGCTACCTCGTCAACTACGAAGATCTGACCATGGGCCACGTCGTGGTCGAGCACGGCCAATGCGGAGAGATGCGAAACCTTCAGGGCATGACGTTCACCTCGGAAATGACCTCCCTGTCGAAGCTTCTCAAGCAGTCGATCGTCGAGAAGGATTCCTTGACCTGCCGCGCCACCTTCGGCAGCAAGCCGATCGGCACGCCAGACGCAGACATCGTGGAGCGCTTTCCCTGCGGCAAGGACTACACCTGGGTCGACGGCGAAGTTCTCACGGTGGGCGCGGAGTCGAACCGCACCTTCACTGCGTCGATCTCCGGAGCGACCGGCACCTACACGCCTGGCATGGTGAAGTGGGTCGAAGGCGCGAACGCCGGCCGGCAGTCTGAAGTCGAGGAGTTCACGGCTGGCGCAACGGTCGACCTGGCTTTTGAAACCATGTTTCCTATCCAGGTGGGCGACACCTTCCAGATCCGCCGTGACTGCACGAAGTGGGTGGAAGGCGACAACGGCTGCAAGGACCACTTCGGCGAGCCGGAGTGGAAGCTCCACTACCGCGGCGAGCCCTACATCCCGGTGGCCGATGCAGACCAGATCAACACGCCTGGCGCCACGGTTGGCGCAGGGCTCGGTGGAAGCACGACATGAGCCGCCTCGTAGCCCGCGCCCGCACGCACATCGGCGTGCCCTACCGCCACCTTGGGCGCACCGCGCAGCATCTCGACTGCGCCGGTCTGCCGTGGCTCAGCTATGCGGAAGAGGGGGTCGCGCTGCCCGATCTCAAGAAATACGGAAGAACGCCGTTCGACGATGGCCTCATGCGTGCGGTGGAAGACGCGCTGGGCGCGCCTGTGTGGGTGGGTTCGGTTGGCCGGGTCGTCTCGCGCGCCTTGCTCCAGGTCGGCGACGTCGTCGCAATGCGATTTGTCAAGGAGCCGCACCACCTGGCCATCGTCGGAGACGACGCTTGGCACGGGCTTTCGCTCATTCATGCAGACGGTACCCCGCAGGCCGGCCCGCATGGCCGCATGCTGCCAGGCAAGGTGGTTGAGCACGGGTTGACCGATCACTTCCTGGCGATGATCGCCGCGGTCTTCCGGAGGCCTTTGTAATGGGTCGCTCTGCATGGGGCATCGTCGGCGGCGTCGTAGGTGCGTTCTTCGGGGCGCCGCAGCTCGGCTACATGGTCGGCAACGTGGTCGGCGGCATTGCCGAAGGGCCAACGCGCGTCCAGGGCCCGCGGATCGGCGAGACGGGCGCCCAGACATCCGCGGAGGGCGCTCCTCGAGGGATCGTGTACGGCACGGTCGATGTGACCGGGAACGTCATGGCGTGCGGGCCGCTGATCAAGGCGGACGTAGAAACGGAGCAGGGCAAGGGTGGCGGCACGATCACATCGACGGAGCACTGCTACCGCACCTTTGCCATCCGCATCTGCGAAGGCCCCATCGGGGGCGTGACGCGGATCTGGGAAGACGAAAAGCTCGTCTACGACGTGCGGCCTGGCTCGCTGATGATCGCGGAGTCGCAGCAATGGCTGTTCGGATCTGGCATCTACCTGGGTACCGAAGACCAGCTGCCCGACTTCTTCCTTGACTACAACATCCCGGTTCCGGGTGGGCATCCGGCGTACCGCGGCACCGCGTACATGGTGCGGGTCTTCGTTGACCTGACCGACCGCCGCGGCTCGATTCCTCAGTATCGATTCGAGGTTGCCGGTTCTACAACTGCGACGGAAGTCATTGGCCCGCTGATCGTCAATGACTGGACAACCGGTCGGCCTGAGCATCTGCAGGGGGATACTCTATTCCGTCTCACTTCTGGTATTGATGACGGGTACACCAGTTTCACCGAGGCCGCAGCAGCACAGGTGGCGGCGAACATCGGAAGCACACCAAGCGCATCCGATGCCACTACCTTCATTGCGTTCGACACCAATACGAACGATACATGCAATGTGTTCGACGGCGGAGCGACGATCGCTGACAACCCACAGATAGTTGTATATCGACTCGCCGCGCGGGAGCCGGACGTGTGGCTTCAGGACTTCGCAGATTACGGGTCTTTCGTTTGCGGCATGTTCGCTAACGAGGGGACAGTTGTCGATGACGGCCTTCTGTATGGCATGGATCCTGGAGGCGCATCCGACATTGTCCTTTCGAAGCTCGTTCACTATGAGTCGTCGCCCACCGGGCCCTATTCCTACTTTTTCAACAACTGCACGAACTATCCAACGATCGGCGGCAATTTTCCACAGGCCAGGGGAACGCCAAACCTGAAGCTGTGGGTGACGCGCATCCCGTCGCCGCCGGTGGGGTTCGAAACAGTCGTCGGCACTGCCAAGCAGCTGTGCGCCGTGGAGTATCGAGACGGCGTGCTGTTCCAGAACGCGCTTGGCCCCGTGCTTCTCCCGGGTGACTCCAACTACGACGATTCAGCCTTCTGGGAGGATGCGCGCGACGCCGCGGTGCTCGAGGGGACCATGGATCCCGACGTTGTGGTCTACCCCGTTGTGGTTTCTTCATATGCCTCTGGCACGTCGACGCTCGCGGGTCTTCCTGTGTCGCTCGGCATCATCGTTTCCGACCTTCATGACCGCTGTAGCGTGCCGGCCAGCAAGTACGACGTGTCCGATCTCTCTGACATGGTCGCCGGCCTTCTGCTCGCCGGCGACTACACGGGCGCCGACGCGATCAACACGCTGAGGGTTCCCTACTTCTTCGACAAGAGCGAACACGACAAGAAGCTGTGGTATCCCAAGCGAGGCGCTGCCGTCGTCACCACGCTCACCATCGACGACCTGGTCGAGGAGCCCGACGACTCCCTGCGACAACAGGCGATCGAATATCCGAAGAAGTCGCACCTGTTCTACAAGCACGCGGCGAGCGGGTACAAAGTGCCCAAGGCCACCAGCACGCGCAGCAGCCCGGACGCGCGCGTGGTGGGTGAGATCAGCGTTCAGGTCCCTGTGGTGCTGAACGAGGACCAGGCCGCACAGATGGCTGCGAAGCTGCACAAGGTCGCATGGGCCGAGGCCGATGGCGAGGTCACTCTGTCCGTGCCGGAGAGCTTCATCAAGTACACGCCATCCGACCCGATCGGCCTGTCGCTTCGTGGGCGGGTCAACCGTCTGCGCATCGAGTCGGCAGAGCATGCGGACGGCGTCATCTCGTGGAAGCTGCGACGCGACCGCCAAAGCGCGTACACCTCGAGCCGCACGGGCGTTCCGATCCCCGACCCAACGCCGCCACCGCCGACCATCGTGGGGCAGACCGCGTTCGCGTTCATGGACATCGGCAGCCGGGCGGATTCGGAAGATGACCTGCACTACCTGGTGGCCGGCTCCGGCGGCATGCCGGCATGGTATGGCTGGACGCTTCAGCGCAGTCTTGATGCGGGGGCGAACTACACCAAGGTCGCCAGTAGCAACACCGCGGCAGTCATGGGCTCGCTGCTGGACGCGATTACCGTCGCTTCGGAGTTCTACACCGACACGACCAACGTGGTGCGCGTGCAGCTGTACCGCGACACGCAGACGATCGACAGCCTCACGGATGCGCAGTTCCTGTCCGAAGGCGGGGCCTTCGCGCTCGCCAAGCCTGACGGCTCCTATGAGGTCATGCAGTACCTTGATGCGACCGACGAGGGCGACGGCATCTTCGCGCTGACGATGCTGCACCGGGGGCAGCTGAACTCGGGCTCGAGCTCGCATTCGGTTGGGGCCATATTCGTGATGCTCAGCCGCGCACAGCACATCCCGGCGCAATCGGGGTGGATCGGGCAGAACCTGACGCACCGCCCCCTGAGCTTCGACCAGTTGCCCGAAGACGCCACCCCGCAGACCAACACCTACTTCGGCCGGTCGCAGCTGGAGTGGACCGTCGCCTCGTTGTCGCTCGCGCGGGATGTGTCGGACATCGTTGCCGGGTCCTGGGCGCCGCGGCATCGCTTCGGCACGGATGACGCTCCAGTCGCCTCGACCAACTTCCAGGGCTACCGCATCGCTCTGGATGACGGCGTGCTGCCGGTAGTCACGTTCGACTCGGCGACGGCGAGCTTCGCCTACGACGCCTCTGCACTCGGCGCGCCTCTCACGGTGCGCGTCTCTGCCCTCAACCGGATCACGGGCGCAGGTCCGGCGACTTCAGGATCAATATGAGCACTCCCATCCTTCCCTTCGCCGTCTGGGCCTCTGGCACCAACCAGAACAGCATCCCGGCCAACGACAACTCCTTGCGCCACCAGATCCTGAACGGCCTTCTCCTGAGCAAGGCAACCACCGCGCAGCCTGGTAGCCCGACCGATGGGGATATCTACATCATCCCGGCCGCGGCAACGGGTGCGCAGTGGGCGACGTTCGACGAAGACGACATCGCGATTTTCATGGGCGGGACGTGGTATGCCTTCGCGCCGAGCGAGGGCGTTGTCGTCAACTTCGATGGGTCGCAAGAGCAATGGACGACGGCCAGCGGGTGGGCGGCGGTGGGCGGCGCGGGCTCGGTGGCCGCCGAAGACGTCACCTACGACAACGCGACCAGCGGCCTCGTGGCCACCGACGTGCAGGCAGCGGTTGATGAGCTCGCCGGCTTGAGCGGAGCGACGAAGTTCGTGAACATCGCTCTGTCGGACATGTCGACGGATCTCACGACCGGAACGGCCAAGGCGCAATGGTTCGCCCCTGAAGATGGCGACCTGGCTTCGGTCTATATCGGCGTGCACGACCCATCTTCTTCTGGCGTGGTACGCGTCGACATGAACGACTCGGGCGGGTCTGTTTTCACCACCAGGCCGGCAATCGATGCGACCGAGGCGACCAGCATCACGGGAACTGCTGCAGTGCTAGATGGGACCGTTTCCTTTTCCCGCGGCGACAAATTCACCTTTGACATAGATGACGCTGGAACCGACGCCAAGGGCTTGCAAGTCTGTGTGGAGTACACGCCGACATGAGCATGCTCATCGATGCCTACCGCTTCGGCGGCGCTCCAGGGGGGGCGGATTTCTACAGCCTCGTCATGGCTGAAGGGCCGGTTAACTATTGGCGAAACGCCGAAGCAAGCGGTACGGTGATGGTGGATGAGGTCGCGGCGAGCGGCAATTACAGCGGGACAGTTTCGCTGGGAAACGCTGCGCTGTATCCAGGTTCAGGCGCTCTGACAACAGCGGGTGGAAACTTTGCCGGCGGAACCTGGGGCCAGTCTTCCTCATTTCCTGCGTCTTTGACCGCGATGACGCTTATCACCATTATTCGCCCCACGGACCTTACTGGAGTGAGGCTGATCGGTGTTCAGCGCGATCAAGACCTTGGGGGGCGGAAATATCAATGGCGATCTAACGGCGCTGCGATGGAGTTCGTCAAGATCGTCGGAGGGGTTACAACCCTTTCGCAGGCGTCCATGCTGGCGATCAACACGACCTACTTGCTTGCGTTCGAAGTTGACGCAGCAGGCAACTACGCGATGTACCGGGACGGGGTTTCCGTACAGACGGGGACGATGGCCGGCACTGATTACGGTGGCGCTGGCGATGTCTACAGAATTGGATTTGCCGCTGGCCCGGTCGCTACTTTGGAGGGCAGGACCTGCGAGAACGTTGTATTCGACAAGGTGCTTGGCCCAACTGTCCACGCAGACCTATTCGCGGCCACCGGCCTCTAACCCCACAAGAGATCCCGATGAAAACCATCTACACCTTCATCCTGAACTGGATCATTGCCAAGTGGAAGCGCCTGCGCGAGCGATCGACCGGAGGCAAGACATGAGCCACTTCGTTGCCAACCTGCGCCACTACATCCTGCGCGCGCGAAGCATCCCGCTGGACCAGGACAAGTCGGAGGTTCGGATCTACGCAGCGTTGCTGACCGCCGTTGCCGGGTACTTCTTAGTCGCCGAGCCAATCTTCGTGCTGCTCACGGTTCCTCAGTCTCCACTGTTCAAAGTGGCGGCCCTCGCACCTTCAATCTGGTGCGTCATCGTCGCGTTCCTGATCTGCCTTCTGTGCATGGTGCCTCACCTCTTGGCTTTGATCTTCAGACCTTCCAGTCTCAGCACCACATGGCCTCGCGGCATAGCGGCGCGCGCAGCATTCGGCGCGGCCGTGACGTGGCTCTACCTCGGCAATCTGGCGATGCCCATGGATCTCGGCGCCATCGAGTGGGCCTACTTCTTCCGCGCCTTCTGTTCGCTGATGCTTTCCTTCAGCTACGGCTTTTCGGTAAACGCCCAAATGGGTAGAGAGAAACTTCATGCAACGAACGACTAGCTGCCTCCTGGTCGCGTGGCTGCTTTGCTACAGCGCATTGAGCTACGCGGCCTCTACGCTGGTAGATGACGTCGCTCAATACGACTGGGCATCGCTCCTGTGCGCTCTGGCTGCAGGGCTGCTCGGCGGTGCCGGACGGACGATCCTCACGCTCGTCGGCGAGAAGGAGATCGTTGGCAACATCCGCCTCGTGCTGATGAAGGATCTGGTGGTCGCGATGATAGGGGGCGGCTTCGCCTATATCGCCATCCAGGGATACAACAGCGTCGCAGGCGCCGTGACCATTGTCTCGCTCCCGGCGATCGCTCGAGACTTCCGAATCCTTGTCATCGTCGTGGCTGGCGCCTCCCGTGGCCGCTGGCTCGGCGTGGTCGACCGCTTCGCCACTGATGCCATCGCCAACGCCCGCCAGAAGATGCGCGGCGGCGCGGCCGAGGATCCGCCGTCCATCACGGCGCCACTGGAGAGCAAATGATGAACGAGAACCGCAAAGCCTTCCTCGACATGCTCGGCGTGTCGGAGGGCACCAGCACCAGCTCGATCACACAGAACAACGGCTATGACGTGATCGTGACCGGCGTCGATGGCCCAGAGATCTTCACCGACTACAGCGAGCACCCCTTCGCCAGTGGTCGCAAGCCCAAGCAGATCAACAGCAAGGGCCTGTACTCGACCGCTTCGGGCCGCTACCAGTTCATGAAGGTGCATTGGCCGCACTACCGCGACATCCTGAACCTGCCCGACTTCGGCCCCGAGTCGCAAGATCTGTGGGCAATCCAGTTGATTCGCGAGCGTGCTGCGTTGCCGCTGATCGATGGCGGCCGGTTTGATGAGGCTGTGGCACGCGTGCGCAATCTGTGGGCGTCTCTGCCGGGCGCCGGCTACGGTCAGCACGAGAACGACTTGGCGAAGCTGCGCGCGGTCTACCTGACGGCTGGCGGGAGGCTCGCATGAATCCGTGGCTCCTGCTAGGCGCGCTCGCCTTTTCCGTTTTCACCGGGGTCACGGGCTACGTTCGCGGCCAGTCTGCCGGCGCTGATCGTGTCATTGCAAAGCAGGTAGCCGTAGACCAAGCCATTCGAGATACACGCGCTGCGGCGCAACAAGGGGCCGCAGATGCCATCGCTCAAATCAAGGTCACCAACACCACAGTTCGCGGCAAGACCGAAACCATCGTTCGCGAGAATGTTGTGTACCGGGATTGCAGGCATGCTCCTGACAGCGTGCGCGCCATCAATGCCGCTCTCACGGGAGACACAGCCGAGCCCGCTGGTGGTGGCAAGCTGCCCGCGCCTGAGCCCGTTAAGCGATGACACTTTCGGCGCAACTACGCTGAAACTCGTGGAGATCGCCGGGCAATACCGCGAATGCCGCGAGGCCGCTCTCGCCGGTCAGGTGCCGCAATGATCGCCCGCCTCTGCGTGATATTCGGCAACGTCCTGCTGGTGATCGGGATACTGCTCGGCATCGTGATCGTCGGGTCGCTGGCGTTCGTGCGGTAGCGGTGGCGTGCTCTCCGCGGGAGGCGTTTACCTGAGGCTGTCAGGCGGGGACGCTGCGCCGCAATTCCGGCTTCGTGTGGGCGACCTCACGCAAGCTATCGAACGAACCCCGGCAGCGGCGCAAGCACAGCCCGCATGCGTGTGACGTAGCCTTGTTGTGCCCGGTAAACCAATCCCACCCAGCACGCTCAGCGGCCTGCAATGAAGGAACGGTTGTCTTGCAGAAAATGCACTGGATTGTCATTTCATTCTCCATATCAGGTAGGGGGAGGGGAGTCAGGCCTTAGATTCGCGCGGCAATCTGCTCGGCAGTCTCGCGGTAATAGCTTTCCATGAGCGTCTTCATGTTCTTGTGCCGGCTGATGCGGGCCAGCGTCATGACATCCATTCGCCGCGACAACCAAGTCAGCGCGCTTGCCCTGGCGTCGTGGAACGTCAGCCCGTCTATCAGCAACTCGTCAGTCAGGTCGGAGAACGTCGCACTGGCGATGTCCGGCTGGATCGTGAAAGCCGGGTACTTTGCCAATAGAGCCGCGCCCTTGCGCGGGAGCGGAACCTTGACGGGCGCGGACGCTTTCCCGCTGCCCTTGTCCCGATCGAGTACCGCCACCTTGCCGACCAGCCGGGCGCGCAGGATCTCGTTCAGCCGCATGCTCGTGTGCAGAGCGATGTGGAAAGCCCTGATGGTCTCCACCTCGCGCTCGTTCCGGTTCTCGGCGCGCAGCACCCGCTTGATCAACTGCCATGTCCAGACCTGATGCCGGGCCGCGTTGTGCGCCGGCATCCGCACGCCCTTGCATGGATTGACGGCCACCACCTTCCACTCTTCCACGGCCACGCGGAACAGGCAGCGCAAGACGCTGAACTGACGGATGACCGTGGAGCCGCTGACCTCCTTCAGCCGAGCGTCCCGCCACTCCCCAAGCTTTACGCTCGTGAACGCCACCAGCGGCGTGTGCTCGCCGAAGTACAGCGCCATCTCGTCCAGCCTGCGTTCTTCCCACTCCGCGGCCCCAGGCGCCTTCTCTTTGGCCGCTGTCGAGAGATACTTGGTGATCGCCCGACCGAAGGTCATCCCGCCCGAACCCTTGGCCGCATCCAGATCCAGTTCGGCATCCCTGGCCCACTTCTGAGCCTCCCGCTTCGTCTCGAAAACCTTGCTGGTTCGGGCTCCATGCTTCTGAACCTCGGCCCTCCATCCGTTGCGGAACTTCCTGATGTAGGCCATGTGTGCGGGATTCGTGTGCGGGAACTGTGCGGGGAGCTACTGTATCCCGCTTTGTCGCACACAGCGTCAACCAGTGGCAGGAATGGCGCTCTTTCCACTCAATTCCGCCAACTGAGTCCACACCACGGCAGCAAGACCTCGTCGACCGCAGCGCTGATCGATGCGGTCAAGCCGCGCATCGCGGTCGTGCAAGCCGGCTATCGCAACCGGTTCGGCCACCCGGCCGACGAGGTCACTCAACGCTATCGCGAGCGTGGCATCCCGGTGGTCGATTCGGCGCATTGCGGTGCCATGTGGTGGCACAGTAGGGCGCCGGACGCGTGGCGGTGCGAGCGTTCGGCGGCGCTGCGCTATTGGCACCACCGGGCGCCGTGAGCGCGAAATTCAGGGCGGGTCGGGACGAGGATTGGCCTCGAACTTGCTAAGCTATGGCGAAGGAGATTGGTCGTTCTATGCATAAATTCGACGAGATGTACGAGAAGCTGCCCTACGCAGGCGCGGCGATCCGGAGCCACTACCAGCGCTACGACCAATGGCTCGCGAAGCAACCCGGCGAGGTGATGCGTGCGCGGCGCGAAGAGGCGGAAATGATCTTTCGCCGGGTTGGCATCACCTTCGCGGTGTATGGCGCCAAGGACGAGGACGGCTCGGGCACCGAGCGCCTCATCCCGTTCGACCTGCTGCCGCGGATCATTCCCGCGCACGAGTGGGCCGAGATGGAAAAAGGCCTGGTGCAGCGCGTGAATGCGCTCAACCGCTTCATCTACGACGTCTATCACGACCAGGACATCGTCAAGGCCGGCATCATTCCGGCCGAGCAGATCAACAACAACGCGCAGTTCCGCCCCGAGATGATCGGCGTGAGCGTGCCGAACAACGTCTATTCCAGCATCGCGGGCATCGACATCATCCGTGCCCCGGACAGCAACGGCAATGGCGAGTACTACGTGCTCGAAGACAACCTGCGGGTGCCGAGCGGCGTGAGCTACATGCTCGAAAACCGCAAGATGATGATGCGGTTGTTCCCCGACCTGTTCAACCAGAACCGGGTGGCGCCGGTCGCGCACTACCCCGACCTGCTGCTCGAAACGCTGCGCGCCATCGCGCCGCCGGCCACGGCCGAGCCCACCGTGGTGGTGCTCACGCCCGGCATGTACAACAGCGCCTACTTCGAGCATGCCTTCCTCGCGCAGCAGATGGGCGTGGAACTGGTCGAGGGCCAGGACTTGTTCGTCAAGGACGACTTCGTTTACATGCGCACCACGCGCGGCCCGAAGCGCGTCGACGTGATCTACCGCCGCGTGGACGACGACTTCCTCGACCCCGAGGTGTTCCGCCCGACCTCGACACTCGGTTGCGCCGGCCTGATGCGCGCCTACCGCGCCGGCAATGTCGCGATCTCGAACGCGGTCGGCACCGGCGTGGCCGACGACAAGTCGATCTACCCCTATGTGCCCAAAATGATCGAGTTCTACCTCGGCGAGAAGCCGATCCTGAAGAACGTGCCGACCCACATGTGCCGCAACAAGGACGAGCTCGATTACGTCGTTGCCAACATGAAGGATCTGGTCGTCAAGGAGGTGCATGGTGCCGGCGGCTACGGCATGCTGATCGGCCCGGCCTCGACCCAGGCCGAGATCGAGGATTTCAAGAAGGCCGTGCTGGCCAAGCCCGACGGCTACATCGCGCAGCCGACGCTGAGCCTGTCGACTTCGCCGACCTTCGTCGATGCCGGCATCGCGCCGCGCCACATCGACCTGCGGCCCTTCGTGCTGTCCGGCAAGGAGGTGCAGATGGTGCCGGGCGGCCTCACGCGCGTGGCGCTGAAGGAAGGCTCGCTGATCGTCAACTCGTCGCAAGGTGGCGGCACCAAGGACACCTGGGTGCTCGAAGCCGACCGGCGCTCGGCGATCAAGCCGACCGCAGCCACTTCATCGCAGTCGCAAACCCAATCGGCATAACAACAGGGAGCCACCGAGATGCTGTCACGCACCGCCGACCACCTCTACTGGATGTCGCGCTACACCGAGCGCGCGGAAAACACGGCGCGCATGCTCGACGTCAACTACCAGACGTCGCTGCTGCCGCAATCGGCCGAAGTGGCCAAGTACGGCTGGCAGGGCCTGCTGTCGATCAGCGAACTGCTACCGTCGTACAACAAGAAGCACGACCAGATCCTGCCCAACGAGGTGATGGAGTTCATGGTGAAGGACGAGGATAACCCCTCGTCGATCCTGTCGTGCCTGCGGGCCGCACGTGAGAACGCACGCGCGGTGCGCGGCGCGCTCACCACCGAGGCCTGGGAAACGCAGAACACCACCTGGCTCGAAGTCAACCGCATGCTGCGCGCCGGTGAGTTCGAGCGCGACCCGGCGCAGTTCTTCGAGTGGGTCAAGTTCCGCTCGCACCTGTCGCGCGGCGTCACGCTCGGCACCATGCTGCAGGACGAGGCGTTCTATTTCTCGCGCCTCGGCACTTTCCTGGAACGCGCCGACAACACCGCGCGGCTGGTCGACGTGAAGTTCCATGCGCTCAACAGCGAGTTCTTCGGCGCCGCCACCGAGGAAGACCAGGAATACGACTTCTATCACTGGAGCGCGATCCTGCGCAGCGTCTCGGCCTTCGAGGTCTATCGCAAGGTCTACCGCGACGTGATCAAGCCTGAGCGCGTGGCCGAACTGCTGATCCTGCGCGCCGACATGCCGCGTTCGCTGCATGCGAGCCTGCACGAAGTGGTCAGCAACCTGGCCAAGGTTGCCAACGACCAGAGCGCCGAAACGCAACGCCGCGCCGGCAAGCTGCTGGCCGACCTGCAGTACGCACGCGTCGACGAGATCCTCGCGACCGGGCTGCATGCCTATCTGACGCAGTTCCTCGACAGGGTGAATGAAATCGGTGGACGCATCAGCCAGGACTTCCTGGTGCCGGCGCATTAGGGTTTCGCCTCCAGTCTTCGCGCACTTCTCTTGACGGTTCGGGGTAGGCCGCTGGCGGCGGGTGGTCCCTTCCGCGAATGTCCCGCGGCCTGCGGCCTCCTCCTTTATTTCGCTGCAGGGGCCACCCGCCGCCAGCGGCCTTGGGCGCGCTCTGCTTGATCAGCGCGAAACGGTCACGCCGCGTCCAGGGTCAGGGCGGTGGGGCACGCTGCGCAGCGAAATAAAGGAGGAGGGCGAAGCCCGGGGGACATTCGCGGAGCAGCGTGCCCCGCCGCCCTGAGCCCGCCCGGAACCTCGGCGCCCCTGATCCCACCCCGGAACCTCAGCGCTCAAATCAAACGTCGGACGCTGCGAACGCAAGACCGTATCAAGCAGTCGTGGCTTGGCGGACGGCCCGCTCCCATCGCGCCATCGACTCCTCCGCCTGGGCGCGGCCCATGGTCGGAATGAAGCGGCGCTGCACCCGCCACTGTTTCGACAACTGTTCCGTGCTTTCGTAGATGCCGCTCGATAGGCCTGCGAGATAGGCGGCACCGAGCGCGGTGGTTTCGATCACTTCGGGCCGCACCACCGGGATGCCCAGCAGGTCGGCCTGGAACTGCATGAGCAGGTCGTTGACGCAGGCGCCACCGTCGACGCGCAGTTCGGCCACGGGCTTGCCGCCGGCCGCTACGGCGTCGCGGCTCATGGCCTGCAGCAATGCGGCACTCTGGTAGGCGATGCTTTCCAGCGCGGCCCGTGCGATGTGCGCGACCGTGGTGCCACGCGTGAGGCCGGTGATGGTGCCGCGCGCATCGGCATTCCAGTAGGGCGCACCCAGGCCGGTGAAGGCGGGCACCATCATCACGCCACCGGCATCGGGCACGCTCTCGGCCAGCCCCTGCACCTGGGCGCTGCCCTGGATCGCCTTGAGGCCGTCGCGCAACCACTGCACCACGGCGCCACCGACGAACACGCTGCCCTCCATTGCGTACTGCGGCTGGGCGCTGGTTTGTGCGGCGCTGGTCACGAGCAGACCGTTGTGCGAAGGCTGGAACGCGTCGCCGGTGTGCATCAGGAGAAAGCAGCCAGTGCCGTAGGTGTTCTTGGCCATGCCAGCCTGGAAGCAGGCCTGGCCGAACAGGGCGCTTTGCTGGTCGCCCGCGACGCCGCCGATCGGGATGGCGCGGCCGAGCAGTTGCGCATCGACGTCGGCGAAATGTGCGCTCGAGGGCTTCACGTCGGGCATCAGCGCGGCGGGAATGTCGAGCGCCTTCAGCAGGTTGGCATCCCAGGCGTTGTCGTGCACGTTGAACAGCATCGTGCGCGACGCATTGCTCACGTCGGTGACATGCACCTTGCCGCCGGTCAACTGCCAGATGAGCCAGCTGTCGATCGTGCCGAACGCGAGCTCGCCGCCTTCGGCCGCGGCACGCGCGCCCGGCACGTTGTCGAGCAGCCAGCGCAGCTTGGTGCCGGAGAAGTAGGCGTCGATGACGAGGCCGGTCTTGTCGCGGATGATGTCGGCCATGCCCTCTTCGCGCAGTTGCGCACACATCGGTTCGGCGCGCCGGTCCTGCCAGACGATCGCGTTGTGCACTGGCTCGCCGGTCTTGCGGTTCCACAGCACGGTGGTCTCGCGCTGGTTGGTGATGCCGATGGCATGGATGTCCCGGGCTTCGAGCTTCGCCTTCTGAAGCACTTCGCGCGCAGTGGCCAACTGGCTCTTCCAGATCTCGCGCGGGTCGTGCTCGACCCAGCCCGGTTGCGGATAGATCTGCGTCAGCTCGCGCTGGGCCATCGCGACGATGCGGCCCTCGCGGTCGAACACGATGCTGCGCGAACTCGAAGTGCCCTGGTCCAGGGCCAGCAGATAGGTCATTGGGACCTCGTCACAAGGGATTGTCGGGAGCGATGTCGCAACGCACCTGTGCGCGGGCGAGCAACTCGGGGAAGGGCGGCGGTGGCGGCGCGTCGGTGAAGAGCCGGTCGATCTGCGAGAGGTTGCCGAGCTCGATCATGGCCGGCCGGTTGAACTTGCTCGCGTCGGCCGCGAGCCAGACCTCGCGCGCCTGCGCAATGATGGTCTGCGCCACCTTCACTTCACGCAGGTCGAAGTCGCGCAGCGAGCCATCGGACTCGATGCTCGAGACGCCGATGAGCGCGATGTCGACCTTGAACTGGCGGATGAAGTCGATCGTTGCTTCGCCCACGATGGCGCGGTCGCGCGGCCGCACCGAGCCGCCGGCCACGATCACTTCGCAGTGGGGGTTGTCGCTGAGGATCGCCGCGACATTGAGGTTGTTGGTGATGATGCGCAAGCCGGTGTGGCGCAGTAGCGCCTTCGCAATGGCCTCGGTCGTGGTGCCGATGTTGAGGATCAGCGAGCAGTTGTTCGGCACCTGCGCCGCCACGGCGCGCGCGATGCGCGCCTTGCCCTCCGCGTTCAGCGTTTCGCGCTGCTGGTAGCCGATGTTCTCGGTGGTGGAAGTCGGCACGCGCACGCCGCCGTGAAAGCGCGTCAGCAAGCCCTCGTCGGCCAGTCGCTGGACGTCACGGCGCACAGTCTGCAGCGTCACGCCCAGCATCTCCGCCAGCTGCTCGACCGTGACCGCGCCGCGTGCGCGCACCGTATCGAGCAGGTTGATCTGGCGGGGATTGGAGTTCACGGAAACGGATGGAAAGAGCGGAGGAGGCACTTTAGGGCGAAAGTAAACGAACATGACTAAGGGTTAACTCCGAGGAAAATCGCGCAGTAAGGAACCAAAATGAACACACACGAAAGTGTCGCGCTTGTCCATCGTGAACAAAGTCACAGTCCCCTTGATTACCCCTGCCGTGAGCGCCATCCTGTCCCCCGAGCCTGTTTCCGAGATCGACTGCGACGTGCTGATCGTCGGCGGCGGCATCAATGGCTGCGGCATTGCGCGCGACCTGGCCGGGCGCGGCTGGCGGGTGGTGCTGTGCGAGAAGGACGATCTTGCCTCGCACACTTCGTCGTCTTCGACCAAGCTGATCCATGGCGGCCTGCGCTACCTCGAGTACTACGAGTTCTCGCTGGTGCGCAAGGCCTTGCAGGAGCGCGAGGTCCTGCTGCGGAGCGCGCCGCACATCATGTGGCCGCTGCGGTTCGTGATGCCGCACGACCCCTCGATGCGCCCGGCCTGGATGATCCGCATCGGCCTGTTCATGTACGACCACCTTGCCAGGCGCGAAGTACTGCCGGGTTCGCGCACGGTCGACCTGCACCGGCATGCGGCCGGCGCGCCGCTCAAGAAAAGCTACCGGCGCGGCTTCGTGTATTCCGACGGCTGGGTGGACGATGCGCGCCTGGTGGTGCTGAACGCGCTCGATGCGCGCGAGCGCGGCGCGCAGGTTTTCACGCGCACCCGGTGCGTTGCCGCGCAGCGCGGCAGCGAGGGATGGGTCGCCACGCTCGAAGGGCCGCAGGGCATGCGCACCGTGCGCGCACGCGCTGTGGTCAACGCGGCGGGCCCCTGGGCCGAATCGTTCCTGCGCAGCGTGGCGCGCTCGGCGCATGGCGAGATGCTGGCCAAGAAGAGCCTGCGACTGGTCAAGGGCAGCCACATCGTGGTGCCGCGCCTGTTCGAGCACGACCACGCCTACATTTTCCAGAACCCCGATAAGCGGATCATCTTCGCGATTCCGTACCAGGACGCGTTCACGCTGATCGGCACCACCGACATCGAGATCGCGGGCGACGAGCCCGGCGCGGCGCGCATCGGCGACGACGAGATCGCCTACCTCTGCACCCAGGCCAGCCGCTATTTCGAGAAACCGATCATGCCGGCCGACGTGGTGTGGACATATTCCGGCGTGCGGCCGCTGCTCGACGACGCCTCGGGCGACCCTTCAGCCGTCACGCGCGACTACCTGCTCGAACCCAATACCGAAGCCGCACCGCTGATGTCGGTATGGGGGGGCAAGATCACCACCTTCCGCAAGCTGGCGGAAGACGCGGCCGACGAGGTGGGTCGCATGCTGGGCGAGACCCGTGCAGCCTGGACCGACGGCGCTTTCCTGGCCGGCGGCGACCTGTCGGCGTGGATCGGCGCAGCCAGGCGGCCCGATGAGGATTTCGAGCGCTTCGTCGTCGCCGTACAGAAACGGTACGTCTGGCTGCCTGCCGCGCTGGTGCGCCGGCTGGCGCGCGGCTATGGTGCACGGGTCGAACTCGTGCTCGGCGACGCGGCATCAATGGCCGATCTCGGCGCCGAGGTGGCGCCGGGTCTTTTCGAGCGCGAACTGCGCTATTTGCAATCCGGTGAATGGGCGATGACGGCGCACGATGTGCTGTGGCGCCGGTCCAAGCTCGGGTTGCACTGCAGCGCGGCGGAACGCGCGCAGGTCGAGGCCTGGTTTCAGGCGGAGGGGAGTGCATGCAACTGACACTGGAGCGCGTCACCAAGAAGGTCGGCGCGCAGACCTGGCTCTACGAGCAGAGCATCGCGCCGAAGACCGGTGCGGTCACGGTGCTGCTCGGCGCCACGCAGGCCGGCAAAACCAGCCTGATGCGCCTGATGGCCGGGCTCGACACGCCGAGCACGGGCCGGGTCGTGGTCAACGGCAAGGATGTCACCGGCATGGCGGTGCGCGAGCGCAACGTGGCCATGGTTTACCAGCAGTTCATCAACTATCCCTCGCTCAAGGTGGCTGACAACATTGCCTCGCCGCTCAAGCTGCGCGGCGAGCCGAATATTGATGCGCGCGTCAAGGCGCTCGCCGACAAGCTGCACATCGGCATGTTTCTCGACCGCTATCCGCAGGAACTGTCGGGCGGCCAGCAGCAGCGCGTGGCGCTTGCGCGGGCGCTGGCCAAGAACGCACCGCTGATGCTGCTGGACGAACCCCTGGTCAACCTCGACTACAAGCTGCGCGAAGGCTTGCGCGAAGAACTGACGCAACTGTTTGCCAGTGGCGACTCGACCGTGATCTACGCCACTACCGAGCCTGGCGAGGCGTTGCTGCTCGGCGGCTACACCGCCGTAATGGATGCCGGCGAACTGCTGCAGTACGGCCCGACCGCCGAGGTCTTCCATGCGCCGCAATCGTTGCGCGTGGCGCGAGCCTTCAGCGATCCGCCGATGAACCTGCTGGCAGGCCGCGCCGTGGCCGGCGGCGTGCAGCTCGAAGGCGGGCCGATGCTGCCGCTGGCGCTGCCGGCCGGCAACGACGGCAAGCTCACGGTCGGCCTGCGTGCGAGCGCGCTGAACGTCGACGCGGGGCAGGGCGACGTCGCGCTGTCCGGCAAGGTGGAACTGGCCGAGATCTCCGGCTCCGACACGTTCGTGCACGTGCACACGGTGGTCGGCGAACTGGTGGCGCAACTCACCGGCGTGCACCGGCTGGAGCTCGGCGAGGCGATCACCCTTTACTTCAGCGCCACACAGGCCTATGTGTTCGACGCGAGCGACCAGCTGGCCGTCGCGCCCGCCTGGCGCAAGACGCCCTGAGGAACGCCATGTCACGCATTGACCTCGATCTCGCGCACGCCTACCGTGCCAACCCCACGCAGGAAAGCGACTACGCGTTGCTGCCGCTGAAGATGAGCTTCCGCGACGGCGGCGCCTACGCGCTGCTCGGGCCCTCGGGCTGCGGCAAGACCACCATGCTCAACATCATTTCGGGCTTGCTGGTGCCGTCGCAGGGCACGGTGACCTTCGACGGCCGCGACATGACGCACGCCACGCCGCAGGAGCGCAACATCGCCCAGGTGTTCCAGTTTCCAGTGATCTACGACACCATGACGGTGGCCGAGAACCTGGCGTTTCCGCTGCGCAACCGCAAGGTGCCGGCCGACCAGATCAAGAAGCGTGTCGGCGAGATCGCCGAGATGCTCGACATGAGCGGCCAGCTCAACCAGCGTGCAGCCGGCCTCGCGGCCGATGCCAAGCAGAAGATTTCCCTGGGCCGTGGGTTGGTGCGCAGCGACGTGTCGGCGGTACTGTTCGACGAGCCGCTCACGGTGATCGACCCGCACCTCAAGTGGCAACTGCGGCGCAAGCTCAAGCAGATCCACCGCGAACTCAAGCTCACGCTGATCTACGTCACGCACGACCAGGTCGAGGCGCTCACCTTTGCCGAAGAGGTCGTGGTCATGACGCGCGGCAAGGCGGTGCAGGTCGGCAGTGCCGAAGCGCTGTTCGAGCGGCCGGCCCACACCTTCGTCGGCCATTTCATCGGCTCGCCGGGCATGAACTTCATGGCGGCGCAAAGCCATGCCGGCAGCCTGGAAGTGGCGGGCACCCAACTGCGGCTGGCGCGCAGCCTGCCCGAAGGCGCGCTCAAGCTCGGCATCCGGCCCGAATACGTCAGGCTCGCTGCGCCCCATTCGGCGGGCGCGGTGCCGGCCACGGTGACGCTGCTGCAGGACGTCGGCACGCACCAGATGCTGAGCGCCAAGGCCGGTGACGGCGTGCTCAAGGTTCGACTGCATTCCGACGTGGTGGTGCCCGCTGTCGGCGAGACGGTGTGGCTGCAGGTGCTGGACACGCACACCTGCTACTACCAAAACGAGGAGCTGGTCGCATGAGCACGACAACCAAACCCATCAACCAGAAAGCCTGGTTTCTCGTTCTGCCGGTGCTGATCTGCGTCGCTTTCTCGGCCATCGTGCCGCTGATGACGGTGGTCAACTATTCGGTGCAGGACATCATCTCGCCCGAACGGCGCGTGTTCGTCGGCACCGAATGGTTCGCGGCGGTGATGCGCGACGGAGAGCTGCATTCGGCGCTGTATCGCCAGCTAGGCTTCTCGTTTGCGGTGCTGGCGGTGGAGATTCCGCTCGGCATCATGCTCGCGCTGTCGATGCCGGCCGCAGGCTGGAAGGCATCGGCGGTGCTCGTGATCGTCGCGCTCTCGCTGCTCATACCGTGGAACGTGGTCGGCACGATCTGGCAGATCTACGGCCGCGCCGACATCGGCCTGCTGGGCTACACGCTGCAGAAAATGGGCATCGAGTACAGCTACACCGGCAATGCCACCGACGCCTGGCTGACGGTGCTTGTGATGGATGTGTGGCACTGGACACCACTGGTGGCGCTGCTGTGCTACGCCGGCCTGCGCTCGATTCCCGACGCCTACTACCAGGCCGCGCGTATCGATGGCGCGAGCAAGCTCGCGGTGTTCCGCTTCATCCAGCTGCCCAAGATGCGTGGCGTGCTGATGATCGCGGTGCTGCTGCGCTTCATGGACAGCTTCATGATCTACACCGAGCCTTTCGTGCTGACCGGCGGCGGCCCCGGCAACGCCACCACCTTCCTGAGCCAGTACCTCACGCAGAAGGCAGTCGGGCAGTTCGACCTGGGCCCGGCTGCCGCCTTCTCGCTGATTTATTTCCTGATCATCCTGCTGCTGTGCTTCATCCTCTACAACTGGATGCAGCGCGTGGGCACCCAAGAAGTGGAGGTGGAGCAATGAACGACAAACGCTTCCAGAAGCGCAGCATCTTCCTGCTGCTCTACATCCTGTTTGCTCTGTTGCCCATCTACTGGATGATCAACATGAGCTTCAAGACCAACGAGGAGATCCTGTCGAGCTTCTCGTTCTTTCCGCAGCACTTCACCTGGGCGAACTACGCACGCATCTTCACCGACGAGAGCTGGTATTCGGGCTACATCAACAGCCTGATCTATGTCGGCATCAACACGGTGATCTCGCTCACCGTGGCGCTGCCCGCGGCATATGCGTTTTCGCGCTACTCGTTCCTTGGCGACAAGCATGTGTTCTTCTGGTTGCTGACCAACCGCATGACGCCGCCCGCGGTGTTTTTGCTGCCGTTCTTCCAGCTCTACACGACCGTGGGCCTGATGGACACGCACCTCGGCGTGGCGTTGGCGCACCTGCTGTTCAACGTGCCACTGGCGGTGTGGATCCTGGAAGGCTTCATGAGCGGCATCCCGCGCGAGATCGACGAGACGGCATACATCGACGGCTATTCGTTCCCGCGTTTCTTCCTCACGATCTTCCTGCCGCTGATCAAGGCCGGCGTCGGCGTGGCGGCGTTCTTCTGCTTCATGTTCAGCTGGGTCGAGCTGCTGCTGGCACGCACGCTCACCAGCGTCAACGCCAAGCCGATCGTTGCCACGATGACGCGCACCGTGAGTGCCTCGGGCATGGACTGGGCGACGCTGGCGGCGGCCGGGGTGCTGACCATCGTGCCGGGCGCGATCGTGATCTGGTTTGTGCGGCACTACATCGCGAAGGGTTTCGCGATGGGCAGAGTCTGATGAACACCCCCAGTCTTCGCGCACTTCGTGTCGCTTCGCCAACCCCCTTGCAGGGGGCAACACCAGCGGCCCGGCAAAGCCGGTTCCGCGGTATTCCCCGAGCAATCCAAATAGGAGCAAGTTGAACATGTTCGAATGGATGGTCTGGACGACGCCGGTGGCCGTGTTCTTCACGTGCATCGGCCTGATGCTGGTCGGCATGACGGTGTGGGAGTTCAAGTCGCCCACCGTGATGCGAAAGGGCTGGCTGCCGATAGAAACCACGCGTGGCGACCGCCTCTTCATCGGGCTGCTCGCGGCCGCTTACGTAAATCTGGTCTTCATCGGCCTCGCGGGCAAGTTCCAGGAGTGGATGGGCCTGGCGGCAGAGCCGTCGATCTGGGTGAGTTTCGTGCTGTCGATGGTCGTTTTGGCCTTGACTATGCGCAAGGGCTGAACGAAGGTTCCAAGCTGTCCGGCTCTCCGCATCCCCGGAGCCGAGATCTGACAAACCGGGGACGCAACAACCGAGGAGACGAGTTCATGAATATGCGCTACACCGCACTCGCAGCCGCTGTCGCATTGACGCTGGTGGCTTGTGGCAAGAAGGAAGAATCCGCGGCACCTGCCGCACCTGCCACGCCACCCGCGGCCACGGCGCCGGCGCCGGCGCCGGCACCTGCCGCGCCGCCGCCGGCCGCAACTGCACCGGTGGCTGCCGGATCTGTCACGTCCGAAGCGGCCAAGAAATGGATCGACAACGAGTTCCAGCCCTCCACGCTGTCGAAGGATCAGCAGGGTGCCGAACTGAAGTGGTTCGCCGATGCAGCCGCCAAGCTCAAGACTGCGGGCGTGAGCGAGATCTCGGTCGTCTCAGAGACCATCACCACGCATGAGTACGAGTCGAAGACGCTGGCCAAGGCCTTCGAGGAGATCACCGGCATCAAGGTCAAGCACGACCTGATTCAGGAAGGCGACGTGGTCGAGAAGCTGCAGACCTCGATGCAGTCGGGCAAGTCGATCTACGACGGCTGGATCTCCGACTCCGACCTGATCGGTACGCACTACCGCTACGGCAAGATCATGAACCTGACCGATTACATGGAAGGGGCGGGGAAGGAGTGGACCAATCCCGGCCTGGACGTCAAGGACTTCATCGGCACGAGCTTCACAACGGCGCCCGACAAGAAGCTCTACCAGTTGCCCGATCAGCAATTCGCCAACCTCTACTGGTTCCGCGCCGACCTGTTCGCGCGCCCCGATCTGAGGGAGAAGTTCAAGGCCAAGTACGGCTACGACCTGGGCGTGCCGCTGAACTGGAGCGCCTATGAAGACATCGCCCAGTTCTTCAGCGTCGACGTGAAGACCATCGACGGCAAGCCGATCTACGGCCACATGGACTACGGCAAGAAGGACCCGTCGTTGGGCTGGCGCTTCACCGATGCCTGGCTGTCAATGGCCGGTACCGCCGACGTGGGCATTCCGAACGGCATGCCGATCGACGAATGGGGCATCCGCGTTGGAGACGACAAGTGCACGCCGGTCGGCGCATCGGTTTCGCGCGGCGGAGCGACCAACTCGCCGGCCGCCGTCTACGCGCTCACCAAGTACATCGACTGGATGAAGAAGTACGCGCCCAAAGAGGCCACGGGCATGACTTTCGGCGAGGCCGGCCCGGTGCCCGCGCAGGGCCAGATTGCGCAGCAGATCTTCTGGTACACGGCCTTCACCGCAGACATGACCAAGAAGGGCCTGCCAGTCGTGAACGAGGACGGCACGCCCAAGTGGCGCATGGCGCCCGGCCCGAACGGCCCGTACTGGAAGCAGGGCATGCAGAACGGCTACCAGGACGTTGGTTCGTGGACCTTCTTCAGTGGCCACGATGCCAACAAGACGGCAGCTGCCTGGCTCTACGCGCAGTTCGTGACTTCGAAGAGCATCTCGCTGAAGAAGACCATCGTGGGCCTGACACCGATCCGCGAATCCGACATCCAGTCGCAAGCCATGACCGACATGGCGCCCAAGCTTGGTGGCCTTGTCGAGTTCTACCGCAGCCCCGCGCGCGTGGCGTGGACGCCGACTGGCACCAACGTGCCCGACTACCCCAAGCTCGCGCAGCTCTGGTGGAAGAACGTGGCCGAAGCCGTGACCGGGGAGAAGACGCCGCAGAAAGCCATGGACAACCTGGCCGACGAGATGGACAACGTCATGGGCCGTCTGGAACGCGCCGGCATGGCCAAGTGCCCGCCCAAGCTCAACGCCAAGAGCGATCCCAACAAGTGGCTGAGCGACCAGCAGGCGCCGTGGAAGAAGTTGGCCAACGAAAAGCCGAAGGGTGAAACCATCGACTACGACAAGCTGCTGACCGCCTGGAAGGAAGGCAAGGTGCGCTGAGGCCTGCCAGCCTTTTGCCTGCCCACGGAGGCTGCCGCATGCGAGTGCGGCAGCCTTTTTTTTGCGCTCACCTACATTTGCAGACTTTCCTCTTCCTTCTTTCTGCGCTGCCGTGACTTCCCTTTCATCGAGCACATCCGTGCCGCCGCCCAAGCGCGTACTGGCGATCCGCTACTCACAGACCGGGCAGCTCGACGCGGTCGCCGAACAGATCCTGGCCCCGCTGCGTGCCGATCCGGGCATCCACGTCCATGTGGAAACGCTGCGCCCGCTGCAGCCGCATCCGTTTCCCTGGCCGATCCTGACCTTTTTTGACGCTTTTCCCGAATCGGCCCACATGCGGCCCCCGCCGCTCGCGCCGCTTTCGCTCAAGGGCGACGAAAACTTCGATCTCGTGATCCTGCCGTACCAGGTCTGGTTTCTGGCGCCCTCGCTGCCGATCACCGCGTTCCTGCAGCATCCGGTGGCGGCACGGCTGTTGAAAGGGAAGCCGGTGGTCACCGTGATCGCCTGCCGCAACATGTGGCTGCTGGCGCACGAAAAGCTGAAAGGCTTGCTCGCAGCCACCGGCGCGCGGCTGATCGACAACGTGGTGCTGATCGATCCCGGCAACACCTTCGCCACCTTCATCACCACACCGGCCTGGCTGCTATTCGGGCGCAAGCGTGGCTTCTGGGGCATGCCGGATGCGGGCCTGAGTGCGGCGCAGATCACTGGCGCGCGCCGCTTCGGGCTGGCGCTGCGCGACGGGTTGCGCAGCGACGCCGAGCGCGGGTCGCACCCGTTGCTGGCCGGCCTCGGTGCGGTGGTGGCGCAGCCACGGCTCTACATCAGCGAGAAGGCAGGCACCCGCAGCTTCTTTCTCTGGGGCAAGCTGATCATGGCGGCCGGCAAGCCGGGCAGCTGGCAGCGCAAGCCGTTGTTGGCACTGTATGTGCTCTTCCTGTTTGCGCTCATTGTCACGGTCGTTCCCGTGAGTTTGAGCCTGCAGGCCCTGTTTCGGCCTTTGTTCAGGGGATGGCTGACTAAAATGAAAGCCCGATTCGAGCATCCATCCGGCTCGGCCACCGACCGCAGCCACCTCTATGACGATTGATGTCTTCCTGACCCGTACCGCCGCCTTCCTGCCTTTTTCCCCGGTCAGCAATGAAGAAATCGAAGACGTTCTCGGCCGCATCGGCGGCAAGGCGTCGCGCGCGCGCCGGCTCATCCTGCGCAGCAACGGCATCCTGTCGCGCCACTACGCGGTCGACCGCGCCACCGGCAAGGCGGCGATGAGCAACGCGCAACTGACGGCGCAGGCCGTCCGCGCGCTGGGCGACATCGGTGCCGTCGATTGCCTGGCCACCGGCACCTCGCTGCCGGACCAGTTGCTGCCCAATCACGCGGTGATGGTGCATGGCGAACTCGGCTGGCCGCGGCTCGAGGTGGTGTCGTGCGCCGGTGTCTGCCTGGCCGGCACGGCTGCCCTCAAGCACGCGTGGTTGTCGGTGCGTGCCGGCGATGCACGGCGCGCCGTGGCCACCGGGTCGGAACTGGTGTCGCCGTTTCTCATGGCTTCCCACTTCGAGGCCGAGCTCGAGCACAAGCTCAAAGCGCTCGAAGAGCGGCCTGAAATCGCTTTCGAGAAAGATTTCTTGCGCTGGATGCTGTCCGATGGCGCCGGTGCCGTGCTGCTGGAGCGCGCGCCGCGCGGGCCGCTGTCGCTGCGCATCGACTGGATCGATCTTTCATCGGCCGCGCACGAACTGCCGGTCTGCATGTACGCGGGTGGCGACCGCGATGCCGGCGGCGCGCTGCAAGGCTGGATGCAGACCCCACCCGACCAGTGGCAGGCGAAGTCGACCTTCGCGATCAAGCAGGACGTGCGGCTGCTCAACGAGAACATCGTGCGCGCCACGCTCGGCGAGCCGCTGCAGGAACTGATCGCGCGGCGCGGCCTGGAGGCGAGCGAGATCGACTGGTTCCTCCCACACCTGTCTTCGCACTATTTCGTGGCGCCAGTGCAGCAATGCCTGAAGGCGGTCGGGTTGCCAATTCCGCGCGAGCGCTGGTTCAGCAATCTCGCGCAAAAAGGCAACACCGGTTCGGCCTCGCCCTTCATCCTGCTCGACGAGCTGTTTCGTTCGGGGCGCATCCAGAAGGGCCACAAGCTGCTGATGTTCATACCCGAAAGCGGCCGCTTCTCGAGCGGCTTCATCCACTTGGAGGCGGTATAGCCATGGACATCGAAGCCGTTCCACAGGAAGGCAACGCCACGCTCGACGGGCATCGCAAGCTGATGTACGCGCGCGATGCGCAAGGTCGCAGCGTCACGGTCGGCTCGCGCGGCTGGGAGGCCGAAGAAATCTGCACGACCCATGCGGTCGATGCGCTGGTCGAACAGGCGCAGGCCGCGCGCGACCGCGTGGCCGCCGGCACGGCATCGCCGCTCGAATACTGGATGTACCAGCGCCGCATGGACGTGGCGCTCCTGTCGCAGACCAGCGGCTTCTGGCAGTGGCGCGTGCGACGTCATCTGCAACCTCGCAACTTCGCCGCGCTGTCGCCCAGGCAACTGGCACGCTATGCCGACGCGCTGGGCCTGTCAGTGCCAGCCCTCCAACACCTGCCATGACCTTCGAACACCAGCATGCGGCGCACTGCGAGAGCGGCGTCATCTCCAACCTGCTGCGCCACCATGGCGTGCCGATGACCGAGAGCCTGGCGTTCGGCCTCTCGTCGGCGCTGTCGTTCGCCTACCTGCCATTCATCAAGCTTTCGGGCCTGCCGCTGATTTCGTACCGCATGCCGCCCAAGTCCATCATCAAGGGCTTGCTGGCGCCGCTGGCGGCGCGCTTTCGCTTCGAGACGTTCCGCACGCCGGAGGCGGGTCAACGGCGGCTCGACGCGCTGCTCGCCGAGGGCCAGCTCGTGGGCCTGCAGACCTCGGTGTACTGGCTGCCGTACTTCCCGCCCAACATGCGCTTTCACTTCAATGCGCACAACCTGCTGGTCTACGGCAAGGAGGGTGACGACTACCTCATCAGCGATCCGGTGTTCGAGACGCCGATGCGCTGTGCCAGCGCCGACCTGTCGCGCGCGCGCTTTGCCAAGGGCGTGCTGGCGCCGAAGGGGCTGATGTACTACCCGCAGGCGATCGGGCACAAGGTCGTCGAGCCGGCCGCCATCGTCCAGGCCATCCGCAAGAACATCCGCACGATGCTGGCGCCGATTCCCATCGTCGGCGTGCGCGGCATGCGCATGCTGGCCAACAAGCTCGAGCGGCTGCCCGCGGGCGATGCGCACACCGTCGACTTCGTCGGCCACATGGTGCGCATGCAGGAAGAAATCGGTACGGGCGGCGCGGGTTTCCGGTTCATCTACGCCGCGTTCCTGCAGGAAGCCGCGCAACTCGCAGCCATGCCGCAGCTGGTAGCGTTCTCCGACCGGCTCACTGCCATCGGCGACAACTGGCGCGGCTTCGCGCTGAAGGCGGCGCGCATGGTGAAGGGCCGCGAAGCGGTGGATCCGCCTGCATTGGCGAAACTGCTGCGTGCCCAGGCCGACCAGGAAGAAGCCTTTTTTCGCGACCTGAAACGCGCCGTCGCATAAGGCGCAGATGCTCGCGCTCGAACACGTCAGCCACCGCTACCCCGGCGCTGCCAACGCCGCGCTGGACGATGTGTCGCTGACGGCGCAGCGCGGCAGCGTGCTGGGACTGCTCGGCCCCAACGGTGCCGGCAAGACCACGCTGATCTCGCACCTGTCGGGCGCGCTGGCGGTGCAGGGCGGCCGGGTGCTGATCGATGGCGAACCGCTGCAGGCGGTGCGCGCGCGCACCCCCACGCGCATCGCCGTGGCGCCGCAGGAGTACGCGTTCTATCCGATGCTCACTGTGGCCGAAAACCTGGCCTGCTTTGCGGCGGCCGGCGGACTCGGCGGCGCCCGCAAGAAGGCACGCATGGTCGCCTGCCTGCAGTTCGCGCAGCTCGAGGCCTTTGCCGGCAAGAGGGCAGAGCGTCTGTCGGGCGGCCTGAAGCGCCGGCTCAACCTGGCGATCGCCTTGCTGCCGGAGCCCGAGCTGCTGCTGTTCGACGAGCCGACGGTCGGCGTCGACCCCCAATCGCGCGCGTTCGTGCTCGATGCCATCAAGACGCTGGCGGCCGGCGGGGCCGCAGTCATCTACGCCACGCACTACATGGAAGAGATCGAGGCGATCGCCGATCGCGTTGCGATCCTCGACCAGGGCCGCCTGCTGCGCGATGGCACGCTCGACCAGCTGCTGTCCGAAGGCGCCATGGTGCTCACGCTGCGTGCCGATGGCATCGATGCGGCGCTGCTGCAGCGCTTCGGCACGGTCGAGCAGGGCGTCGACCACTGGCGCGTGCGCCTCGGCACCCACCGCCGCCCGGCCGAGGTGCTGGCGGCGCTCGACGCTGCGGGCGTGACCGTGCGGCAGGCCGAGTTCGGCCGCTACAACCTCGAGCAGCTGTTCATGGCGCTCACCCGGCGCCCGTTGCGCGACGCGGAATGACGATGTTGCCAGCACTCGTCAAGAAAGAACTGCTCGCACTCACGCGCGACGTGCATGGGCTGGCCGCGCTGTTCCTGATGCCGGTGATCTTCATCGTGCTGATGTCGCTCGCGCTCAAGGACTACTACAACCCGCCGCTGGCCGCGCTGCCCTATGCGGTCGATCAGCGCGACACCGATGAGCCCGCGCAACTGATGCTGGCCGGCTGGCGGCGCGCGCACGGCGTGCCGCAAGCCTTGCCGGCCGACTGGCAGGCAGCGTTGCGCAACGGGCAGCTCAAGTACGTGATCGTGCTGCAGGCCGGCTTGTCGGACGCGCTCCATGCGCCCGCGCTGCCGACCGCGCCGCGGGTGCAGTTGCTGGCCGAGCCGGGCATCGACGGCAACCTGTTCAATGCGCTGCGCGCCGAGCTGATCGGTGCCGCGGGCGAGGTCAAGGGCCGGTTGGAGTCTCAGGTGGCGGGAGGGCCGCCGCCACCGCCCGGCGCGTCGATCGCGGCGCTGGTGCAGGCCGAGCGCTTCACTGGCGGCGGCACGCGGCCGACCGCGGTTCAGCAGAACGTGCCTGCGTGGCTGGTGTTCGGCATGTTCTTCGTGGTGGCGTCGCTGTCCAGCCTGTTCATTCAGGAGCGGGCATCCGGCACGCTGGGGCGGCTGCGCAGCCTGGGCGTGTCGCGCGCGATGCTGCTGGCGTCCAAGGCGCTGCCCTACCTCGGTGTCAATGCGCTGCAGGCGTTGTTGATGCTGGCGGTCGGCGTGTGGCTCATGCCGTTGCTGGGAGGCGATGCGCTGTCGCTGGTCGGCATCCGCTGGGGTGCTTTGGCGCTGGCGCTGGGTGCCATCAGCCTGGCCGCCGTGAGCTTGTCGCTGGCGCTGGCTTGCGCCGTGCGCAGCCACGCGCAGGCCGCCACGGTCGGGCCCATCGTCAATGTGCTGATGGCGGCGGCCGGCGGCATCATGGTGCCCAAGTTCGTGATGCCGCCGTTCATGCAGCGCGTCGCCGAGCTGTCGCCGATGAACTGGGGCCTCGAAGCGCTTCTGACCGTGCTGCTGCGCGGCGGCGGTGTGGCCGCCACCTTGCCCGACGTGGGCCGCCTCGTCGCATTTGCGGCCACCATGCTGTTTCTGGCCGCATGGCTGTTCCGGAAGCCGACGGCATGAACGATTTGTCCGACCTGATTGCCGAGCTGAAGGCCATGGTGCTCGAAGCCGTGGAAAAAGAGGCGCCGGAAGGCGGCTTGACCGACGACGAACCGCTGTTCGGCCCCGAGGCCCGGCTCGACCTCGATTCGCTTGACGCATTGCAGGTGTCGATGGCGATCCAGCAACGCTACGGCGTGCGCATGCCCGACAGCAAGGACACGCGCCGTGCACTCACGTCCATCGCGCACCTGGCGCAACACCTGCAAGCACGCGGCCCATGAAGAAGGTCTACCTGACCGGCCGCGGGGTGGCCTGCGCGCTGGGTGCTGACCTGGCCAGTTCGCTGGCCGCTCTGCGCAGCGGCGGCGTGGCGGCCACGCCGGTCACCGTAGCCGAGGGCTTCAGCTGGCCCGTGCACACGCTGCCGGACGAGGGGGGCAGTTGGCGCGAGCGCCTGGGCCGCACCGTGCGCAGCGTGGTCGCGCAGAGCGGCGCGCTTGCAGCGCCCGGCATACCGCTGTTCGTGGCCTCGTCCTCGCTCGACGTGGGTTATGAAGAGAGCGACCACCTGTTCGCCGGCGACGTGCAGACCTTCGCCGACGTCGTCGCCGCAGCGATCGGCTGGCAGGGCCCGGTGTTCACGGTGTCGACCGCCTGCACCTCGGCCGTCAACGCGGTGCTGGCCGCAGCCGATCTCATCCGCGGCGGCGAAGTGACTCAGGCCCTGGTGCTGGGCATCGAGTTCAGCAACGCCTTTACGGTAGCGGGCTTCGGCGGCATGCAACTGCTGTCGCCCGAGCGCGCCCGCCCGTTCGGTGCGCAGCGCGACGGCCTGGTGCTGGGCGAAGCCGTGGCCGCGCTCTGGCTCGGCGCCGCGCCCGCACGCTGGCGCATTGCAGGCGGTGCCAACGTGGTGGACGGCAGCAACCCCACCGGCGCCGAAGCGGGCGCGGTGATCGCGATGTGCCGCGCAGCCCTGCGCCAGGGCGGCTTGCGCCCGGAGGACATCGATCTCGTCAAACCGCAGGCCGCCGGCAGTCCGGCCAATGACGCGATCGAAGCCGCTGCCTTGAAGCAGGTGTTCGGCGTGCTGCCGCCGCTGGTGGCGCTGAAGCAACTGATCGGCCACACGCTCGGCGCCTCTGGTGCGGCCGAGCTGGTGCTCCTCACCGCCTGCATCGAACGCGGCGCGTGGCCTGGCGCAACGCACGAAATCGACCCTGCGCTGGAACTCGCGCTGGCCTCGCAGGCGCCGGATCGGCTGCGCTACGTTCTTCTCAATGCGATCGGTTTCGGGGGCGGGCATGCGGCGCTGGTGCTGGAAGATTGCGGCGCATGAACTTCGCGCTCGAAGCGATCCCGGGTTGGCGCGTGGCCGCGCATGCCGAAGCCGATCCGCCGCCTTCGGCCTGGCGCGACGATCTCGCCACGCGCCTCGGCCAGCGACCCCGCCGCCTCGGCCTCTGGGCCGAACTCGCGCTCTACGGTGCCTGCCGCTGCCTTGATGCGGCCGGCGAGCACGCATTGCCGGCCGGTGCCCGCGTGCGCGTAGCCAGCCTGAGCGGTGCGCTGAGCGCCACGCGCGCGGGCGTCGGCCAGTTGCGCAGCGGCCTGCCGATGCCTTTCAGCTTCATGCAAAGCCAACCGGCCCTGATGCTCGCCGCGCTCGGCCAGGCGCTGGCCTGGCAGGGTGACGCGAGCTTCGTGGTCAGCCGCGACCCGCAGGCGCTGCAACGCCTGGCACTGCAGGGCGCGGGCTCCGACGGGCTGTTGATCGGCTGGGTCGAAGAAGAGGGCGAGGCACTGCGCACCGGCTGGTGGCGTCTGGTGCCGGCTTGATACGGGCTCGCATTCACAGCGTCGGACGTTGATCTGAGCGCTGAGGTTCCGGGGCAGGCTCAGGGCGGCGAGGTTCTGATGTGGGATCAGAGCCGTTCTGAGGTGTGAGCGTTGAGCGCTTTGGTTCCGGGACGAGATCAGGGCGGCGGGGCACGCTGCTCCGCGAATGTCCCCCGGCCTGCGGCCTCCTCCTGATATTGTTCCTCCCGCTCCCGAAGCGCTGAAGGGAGCCCGTCCGGTAAACCCTGTGCTCC